>CAZHOK010000185.1:0-1545 GCA_964534115.1 uncultured Beijerinckia sp. | reverse complement strand
CGCGGCAATCTTTTCCGCATCGCCAATATCCTGGCGGAAAATAATTTCCACCGCGCCCTTGGCGCCCATGACGGCAATCTGGGCTGAGGGCCAGGCATAATTCACATCGCCGCGCAAATGTTTCGACGCCATGACGACATAAGCGCCGCCAAAAGCCTTGCGCGTGATAATGGTGATTTTCGGCACGGTTGCCTCTGCATAGGCGTAAAGCAATTTCGCGCCATGCTTGATCAGCCCGCCATATTCCTGCGCCGTACCCGGCAGGAAGCCCGGCACATCGACGAAGGTGATGATCGGAATTTCGAAGGCATCGCAGAAGCGCACGAAACGCGCGGCCTTGCGCGAGGCATCCGAATCCAGCACGCCGGCCAGAACCATCGGCTGATTGGCGACAATGCCGACAGAACGCCCGTCGATGCGCGCAAAACCCGTGACGATATTTTTCGCATGGGCCTCCTGGATCTCGAAGAAATCGCCCTCATCGACGATCTTCAAAATCAGTTCCTTCATGTCATAGGGCTTGTTCGGATTGTCCGGCACAAGCGTGTCGAGCGACAGATCGGAACGGTCGCTATCATCGAAGGAGGGCCATTCGGGCACATCGTCGCGATTGGAGGCCGGCAGAAAATCGATAAGGCGGCGCATTTGCAGCAAAGCCTCGACATCGTTTTCATAAGCGCGATCGGCAATCGAACTTTTCGTGGCATGCACGGACGCGCCGCCCAATTCTTCCGCCGTGACATTTTCATTGGTGACGGTTTTGACCACATCCGGGCCGGTCACGAACATGTAGCTCGTGTCCTTTACCATGAAGATGAAATCGGTCATGGCGGGGGAATAAACATCGCCGCCTGCGCAAGGCCCCATGATGAGCGAGATCTGCGGAATGACGCCCGAGGCAATGACATTGCGCTGAAACACTTCGCCATAACCGCCCAGCGCCGCCACACCTTCCTGAATGCGCGCCCCGCCCGCATCGAACAGGCCGATGATCGGCGCACGGTTTTTCAGCGCCATATCCTGCAGCTTGGTGATCTTGCCCGCATGGGTCTCGGAGAGCGAGCCGCCCAAAACGGTAAAATCCTTGGCAAAGACATAGACCGTGCGCCCATTCACCGTGCCCCAGCCAGTGACGACACCATCGCCGGGGATTTTGGCGGCCTGATCCATGCCGAAATCGGTGCAGCGCTGCTGCACGAACATGTCATATTCCTCGAAAGAGCCATGATCGAGCAGAAGCTCAATCCGCTCCCGCGCAGTCAGCTTGCCCTTCTTGTGCTGGGCATCGATCCGCCCCTGCCCGCCCCCAAGCCGAGCCTCGGCACGACGTTCTTCAAGAATTTCAAGTACATGCTTCATGGGGGCGGCACCCTTGCCTTCAGGGGAGTCGGAGTTCCCCCAAGCTCTACCATGCTGCGATGCAAAGCGGGAATGCTACGGAGGGAGGGGGGCTATCGTCATTGCGAGGAGCGTGAGCGACGAAGCAATCCATCTCCCCGCACGCGAAAACGCCCCCCACCCGGTCGCCCGATGGATTGCCGCGTC
>CAZHOK010000184.1:0-1576 GCA_964534115.1 uncultured Beijerinckia sp. | reverse complement strand
CACCGGCACCCTGTTCCTGATGTGGCTGGGCGAGCAGATCACTGCGCGCGGCATTGGCAATGGCTCGTCGCTGATCATTTTCGCCGGCATTGTCGCAGCCTTCCCCTCGGCCGTGATCTCAACGCTCGAACTCGGCCGCCAGGGCGCGATCTCGACGGCTCTGATCCTAGCCGTGATTGTCATGTCGCTCTTCGTCGTTGCTTTCATCGTTCTGATGGAGCGCGCCCAGCGCCGCCTGCTGATCACCTATCCCAAGCGCCAGGTCGGCAATCGCGTCTATGAAGGCCAGACATCCTTCCTGCCGCTGAAAATCAACACGGCCGGCGTCATTCCGCCGATCTTCGCCTCGTCCTTGCTGCTCTTGCCCACGACCATCGCCAGTTTCTCGGCGGCGCAGGGCGGCACGGGCTTTCTGGCGACGCTGACGACCTATCTCGGCCATGGGCGGCCGCTTTACATGGTCGTCTATGTGGCTTTGATCGTCTTCTTCGCTTTCTTCTATACGGCCATTGTATTCAACCCGAATGAGACGGCTGACAATCTGAAGAAACACGGCGGCTTCCTGCCGGGTATCAGGCCTGGCGAGCGCACCGCACAATTCATCGATTCCGTTCTGATGAAGATCACGGTGATCGGCGCTGCCTACCTCGCGCTGATTTGTCTGTTACCCGAAATATTAATTTCCTACGCTGCCCTTCCGTTCTATTTCGGCGGAACGTCGCTGCTCATCGTCGTGAGCGTCACAATGGATACGGTGGCTCAGGTCCACGGCCATTTGCAGGCGCAGCAATATGAGGGGCTCGTGAAGAAGGCCAAGCTGCGTGGGAGGAAGCGATGAGGCTGATACTTTTGGGGCCTCCGGGCGCCGGCAAGGGTACCCAGGCAGCGCGTCTCGTTGAAAAATTTGGCATTCCCCAGCTCTCGACCGGCGACATGCTGCGCGCCGCCGTCAAGGCCGGCACGCCTGTCGGTCTTCAGGCCAAGGCGGTGATGGATGCCGGCGGGCTCGTCTCGGATGAGATCGTCGTCGGCATTATTTCCGACCGCATCCATGAGGCGGATGCCAAAGCGGGCTTCATTCTCGACGGTTTCCCGCGCACGGTGGCCCAGGCGCAGGCGCTCGACGAGCTTCTGGCAAAGAAGCACATGGAACTCGACGCCATTGTGGAACTGAAAGTGGACGAAAACGCTCTGCTCTCGCGCATCGAAAAGCGCGCCGCCGAGACAATCGCCGCCGGCGGCACAGTGCGCGCCGATGACAATCCCGATTCATTCAAGGTGCGGCTCGAAGCCTATCGCGCCCAGACCGCGCCGGTCTCGGCCTATTATGCCTCCAAGGGCACGCTCAAGACGGTCGACGGCATGGCCTCGATTGACGCAGTGACCAAAGCGATCAATGGCGTTCTCGGGGCCTGAGGGGGCGAGCCGGGAAGAGATGTAAAGGCCGGGCGAGAGCCCGGCTTTTTTCGTTTAGGGGATTTGTGCGCGCCCCGCTCCCGCCAATGCGGGAGAAGGGAGCCTCGTCATTGCGAGGAGCGCAGCGACGCGGCAATCCATCTTTGCCTGCGGCGGTTCT
>CAZHOK010000183.1:0-1603 GCA_964534115.1 uncultured Beijerinckia sp. | reverse complement strand
ATGTCCTGCGGGACGCCCAGCTTATCAGCTGCTGCCTTGACGCGCTTCATGAAATCAGGGGTCGACAGCTCGCTCTGCCCGCGCGACTTGCGCTGCGCATTCATGCAGGCCTTCAGGAAGGTCATAGTCGTCACGCCCGGAATTTCGAGCGGATATTGGAAAGCGAGGAAGACGCCCTGAGCGGCACGTTCCGACGCATCCATCTCAAGAATATTCTCACCGTTGAGCAGAATCTCGCCATCCGTCACCTCATAGCCTTCGCGGCCTGAGATGACATAGGACAGCGTCGACTTGCCCGACCCGTTCGGACCCATGATGGCAGCGACTTCGCCGTCCTTCACGGTGAGATTCAATCCGTTGATAATTTTCTTGCCGTCGATCTCGGCATGGAGATTGCGAATTTCGATCATGGGTTCAAACCTTCTTGGAAGCCGAGAAATAAGCCGATGTACGGCCGATCAGAGACTTCACGGATTTCGGATCATCAGACAGACGAAGTGCATCGATTTCATACAGGCGCCCTGTTGACGTCGGATAGCGCGTCGATGTCGAGGCGCTCGCCAGATGTTCAAGGGCGAGGAAGTCCTTGAGCAGCGGGTGCCCATCATCGAGCAGACCTGCGAGAAAGCCGAGATTGTGACTCGTCCCGGCAACGCGGTCGGCATCTTCAATCAAGGCACGAAGCAGCTTTTCGACCGCCTGCGAGAGAAAATACGCCGACTGCCTCGGCAAAACTTTCTCAAGCCGCTCGGCGGCTTCGAACTCCTCGCCTGCGATCTTGAGGAAAGCGTCAATGCGGGCGCGCTTCATACAGCACCCTGCCTTCCTCGACGACCTTTGCGACCAGCGTGGTTCTCAGCGCCTTGCCTTCCTCAAAATCAAGGAAGCCGCATGGCACGACATCAAGGCCGAGCCCCATGCCGCGAACCGGCTCATAGACTTCGAAATAGCTACCGCCATCGAATTTGCCGTCTGGCTTTGCGACGACCAGAAGATCAAAGTCGCTCTCCGGCCTTGCCTCGCCACGCGCACGGCTTCCGAACAACCAAATGGCCGCCGGATCGAGAGCGCGCACCAAACGCTCGACGACAGCCTCGAGCGCCGCAGCTTCGCTGGCGAATTTGCCTTTGTTCGGCGGCGGCAACGTTTCGAGCGCAGGACTCATCCCACGCTCCCCTCAAGCGAGATTGAGATGAGCTTCTGCGCTTCGACAGCGAATTCCATCGGCAGCTGCTGCAGCACGTCGCGCACGAAACCGTTCACGATGAGCGCGGTCGCTTCTTCCGCCGAAAGACCGCGCTGCATGCAATAGAAGAGCTGGTCTTCGGAGATTTTCGACGTCGTGGCTTCATGTTCGAAGACAGCCGTCGCATTCTTCGCCTCGATATAGGGTATCGTATGCGCGCCGCAGGTCTCGCCAATCAGCAACGAGTCGCAATTGGTGAAATTGCGCGCATTGGATGCCTTGCGATGCGCCGACACCTGACCGCGATAGGTATTGTTCGAGCGACCGGCCGAAATGCCCTTCGAGATGATGCGGCTCGTCGTATTCTTGCCGAGATGAATCATCTTCGTGCCGGAATCGACCTGCTGGCGGCCATTC
>CAZHOK010000182.1:0-1674 GCA_964534115.1 uncultured Beijerinckia sp. | reverse complement strand
ATCGACATTGCGCTGTTTGAAAATGCGATTGTCGATGAAGAGCGCCTCGAGATCGTCCACCACTTTCAGGAAGGGATCGCAGAAAGCCTCGATATCGTCGATCAATGCCGGGGTGAGATCGCGCGCCACACCGCCCGGGCGAATGTAATTGGCATGCATGCGCGAGCCCGAGGCCCGCTCATAGAAGACCATGAGCTTTTCGCGCTCCTCAAAACCCCAGAGCGGGGGCGTGAGTGCGCCGACATCCATGGCCTGCGTCGTCACATTGAGAAGATGCGACAGAAGGCGGCCGATTTCGGAATAAAGCACGCGGATCAGCTGCGCACGGCGCGGCACCTGCACATTGAGCAGTTTCTCGATTGCGAGACAGAAAGCATGTTCCTGATTCATCGGCGCGACATAATCGAGCCGGTCGAAATAAGGCACATTCTGCAGATAGGTGCGCGCTTCCATCAGCTTTTCAGTGCCGCGATGCAGCAGGCCGATATGCGGATCGACGCGTTCCACCACTTCGCCATCGAGCTCAAGCACAAGGCGCAGAACGCCATGGGCTGCCGGATGCTGCGGGCCGAAATTGATCGAGAAATTGCGCGTGTTGTGATCGTTCATGAGCGTTCGGCCTTCTCGTCACCGGGCAAGTGGTAGGGCGTGTCGCCCTCCCATGGCGAGAGGAAATCGAATTGGCGGAATTCCTGGTTGAGACGCACGGGCTCATAGACCACGCGCTTCTGGTCGTCGTCGTAGCGCACTTCGACAAAGCCCGACATCGGGAAATCCTTGCGCAAAGGATGACCCTCAAAGCCGTAATCGGTGAGCATGCGGCGCAGATCCGGATGGCCGGAGAAAAACACGCCAAACATGTCGTAGGTCTCGCGCTCATACCAATTGGCCGCCGGGAAGGCCGGAATGGCTGAGGGAACCGGGTTCATCTCATCCGTCGTGCATTTCACCCGGATGCGGGTGTTATGGCGCGGCGAGAGCAGATGATAGACGATCTCGAACCGCTCTTCGCGCGAGGGATAATCGACCGCCGTCACGTCGATAAAACATTTGAACAGGCAGGCCGGATCGTCGCGGAGTTTCACCAAAACATCGACTATCGTGGCGCGCGCAACAAGGACGGTGACCTCGCCGAAGGCCTCGCGCATGTCGAGCGCGAGCGCGCCAAGCGCGGCGCGCGCAGCTACCGCCACGGCGGATTGCACATTCGCCTCACCTGCTGGAACCTCGGTCTCAACAGCCATTTTCATCCTCAGCGTTCAATCGTGGCCGTGCGGCGGATCTTCTTCTGCAAAAGAAGCACGCCATAGAGCAGAGCTTCGGCAGAAGGCGGGCAGCCGGGGACATAAATGTCGACCGGCACGATGCGATCGCAGCCGCGCACCACCGAATAGGAATAATGATAATAGCCGCCGCCATTGGCGCAGGAGCCCATGGAGATGACATAACGCGGCTCCGGCATCTGGTCGTAGACCTTGCGCAAAGCGGGCGCCATTTTATTGGTCAGCGTACCGGCGACGATCATGACGTCCGACTGGCGTGGCGAGGCGCGCGGGGCAAAGCCGAAACGCTCGGCATCGTAGCGCGGCATCGACATTTGCATCATCTCGACCGCGCAGCATGCCAGACCGAAGGTCATCCACATCAGCGAGCCGGTGCGCGCCCAGGCGATGA
>CAZHOK010000181.1:0-1686 GCA_964534115.1 uncultured Beijerinckia sp. | reverse complement strand
CAGCCCCTATCGCATTCTCGAAAGCGGCGGCATGTGGCCACCACCACCCGAGCGTCGACCCCAAGCAGCGCAATAAAAAAACCCCGGAGCTTGCGGCTCCGGGGGTGCGTTTGTCTGTTATGCGAGATCAGAAGGTGCGCTCGACGCGCAGGCGTCCCGTCCAATTGCCTTCTTTCTCGCGCGTGGTGACAATGCCGGTTCCCACTGTCGTTGCCGTTGGTGTGGCAGATGTCGTGACCACGCGGCCCACATCCTGCGAGACGCGATTGTAGAGAATGTCGACACCGATCTCGAAATTGCGCGTCGGCAGCCAGGCGAGCTGCGTGCCGACATTCCAGACCGTGGCATCGCCAAAGCCGCCAAACTGGAAGCCCGCCGCATTGCTGACATTCGATCCTTCAATGCGCCCGCCCGTGACGAGGAAGGAGTGACGCCATTGCGGTGTCCAGAAATGCGTATAGAGCGCTGCGAGATTCCATGATTTGAGCGTCTGGATTCCCGCATTGCCATTTGTATCGACGTAATTGATCCAGGACGGCGCATTGTCGATGGCAAAGCCACCGGTATTGCGACGCGTGTCGGATGTTTTCGTCGAGAGCCAATTGACCGTATATTCGGTCATGCCGTCAGCATAAGCACCGTTCAGATAAAGAACGTCGCCGGCTGCAATCATCGGCAGGTTGATCTTCACCCCCGCGCCAATGGCCCAGACTGTTTTGTCGGCCGATGCATCGCCGGATGTGCCCAGAATGCCGGTATTATTGGTCTGGTTCACGGTCGAGATCGCACCCATCAGCGCAGCCGAACCCCAGGCCTGATCCCAATCGACGCGGGCATTGATCTGCGGCAGCGTATTATAGGCAAACAGGCCCGGCGGCGTTGTTGTCACCGCAGCGCCCACAGCCGGGAACCAGGTGCTCACATTGCGCGCGCCGCCTGTCGTGTCGCCGAGATCCTGAACGGCAAGCGTGGCGGAGAAACCGCCGCCCAGCACGGCCGTATAGGCAATCTGCTTTGCACCATTGGCGAAAGAGGCCCAATGGCCGGCGCCATAAAAGGTCGAAGGCATGAAGGAGAAATTGTCACGCGATGCGCCGAAGGTGAAACCGGCAAAGCGGATATAGGCCGCCTCCAGCGTCGAGCCCTGGCTGGCGCTACCCGTAACGATACCCAGCGATTGCGATTGCAGAATGCCGCTCGTGCGGGAGAGCCGCAAAGATGCAACCGCCTGCACCGTTCCCCAATTCGTCGGCGTGCGCGCATCGAAATCGACGCGTCCGCGCGCTTCCCAGCCGTAGAGATTGGCCGAATCGCCCGCAATGGCGACAGAATTGGTCGCGATATTGGTGACCGGATTATAGAAGGCGGCATTATAGGTGGTCGCCCGCTGCGAAACGGCAAAATCCGCGCGGACCCGGCCGCCGATTTTCAGGCATGTATCGGAACCCGGAATTGCGAAGAAGCCCGCGCCATAGGGGTCGCAGATGCGGACATATTCGACCGGCGCCGCCCTGCGGGCGGGCAGATCGGCGGCCAGGGCGGCCGCGCTGGCGACCAGCGCCGATGCGGAGCCAAGGAGAAGGCTCTTGACGAGCTTCATATAGATATCCTCCAGAAGGTTGAGACCCATGAGAGCTTTGCTGTCTCTCTATGTGAAATATGTGTTTCACATAATGAAACGCTAGC
>CAZHOK010000180.1:0-1787 GCA_964534115.1 uncultured Beijerinckia sp. | reverse complement strand
AGCTGATCGGCTTGGTCACCGCCTTAATGCTCGTAACACTGTCGATAACGGGCTTTGTCATGTGGCGACGGCGCAAACCCGATGGACAGCTTGGTGCGCCAATGGGGCCAGCAACACCAGCAAAGCTAGAGGGTGTCGCGGCTTTCATTGTTGTGCTGGCCGCCTTTTTGCCCTTGCTTGCAGCTTCGCTGCTGGCAATGTGGCTAATCGAGCTGTTAATCATTCGACGGTTTGCCGGCGTGGCGAAGTGGCTGGGCTTGAGTGTTGGTGGTCCGCGCTCCAAAGAAGTTTAGATTGAAGGGCGGCGGTAAAGACATGATCAATGTCCGATGGTTATCACTTGCGATGGCGTTCCATGCGACGCCGACTTTTGCTCAAGATTTCGCAAAATCTGCGGACAGTGAAATCATCATCTACGGCCGGTCACTTGATCAAGTCGGGATTGCGACGAGCGGTTCGGAAGGCGTGGTGGGCTATGCTGATTTTGAAAACCTTCCGATTAGCCGGGTTGGCGAGCTCGCTGAAAATGTACCCGGACTTATCGCCACGCAGCATTCGGGCACGGTCAGGGATATCTCGATCTCAATTTTCTGATCCCCGAAATGGTCGAGCGGATCGATTATGCAAAAAGGGCCCTACCGCGCAGCAGATGGCGATTTTGCTTCTGCTGGGTCAATGCGGTTTGTGACGAAATCCCGCCTTAGCCGCCCAATCGCCGAAGTGACTGCAGGCTCGTTTGGCTATTGGCGCGGCTTGGTTGCAGGCAGTTCTGAATTGGGCAACGGCTCGCTGCTGGGAGCGTTCGACGCCACCGCGTCCAACGGGCCCTGGGTGCGTGATGAGCGAACACGGAAGTTCAATGGGCTTCTCAAATACACGGCGTCCAATTGGTCCTTGGGCCTTTCAGGCTATTCCAACCGCTGGACATCAACGGATCAAGTTCCAGAACGCGCCATCACTTCTGGTTTGATCCCGCGTAACGGTTATATTGATCCCAACCTCGGAGGCCGTGCGGGACGGCTTGCGCTCACATTCAATGGCCAATTCGGCGATACGCAAGTCTCGGCCTATGCGATTGGATCGCGCCTCCAGCTCACCTCAAATTTTACCTATTTTCTCGATGACTCGTTGCATGGCGATCAGTTCCGCCAGGTCGATCGGCGCGGCGTGTTTGGCGGGTCGCTTCGACATGAGTTTAAAGGTGAGGGTGTTACTTGGCGCATCGGTGCCGATACGCGCTGGGACAGGATCGGCCAGGTCGGACTTTACGATACGGTCAAGGGCCAGATTGCGGACACCATTCGCGAAGATCGTGTCGATGAATTCGGGGGCGGCCTTTACGGTGAGGCGGAGCTGGTACTGACGCCCAAGCTGCGTGTTGTGCTTGGCCTGCGCGGTGATGCAATCACCTATGATGTCCAGTCCGATATGCAGCTCAATTCCGGGAAGGGTTCTGCTGCAATCGTGACGCCCAAGGCGGCATTGGCATGGCAGGCCGGTGCGGGAGTTGAACTCTACGCCAATTACGGTGAGGGTTATCATTCCAATGACGTTCGCGGAGCTACCATCCGGGTTGATCCGGCCACCGGTGCGCCCGCAGACAGTGTGCCAGTCTTCGCGCGTTCTCGTGGAGCTGAACTGGGTGCGCGTATTGAGCGGTCACGCCTGACGGCTTCGTTGGTCGGCTATTGGCTCGACCTGGCTTCGGAACTCGTTTTTGTGGGAGATGCAGGGACCACCGAGCCGAATGATGCGGCGCGGCGATTCGGCAGCGGGCGCGCGCTCTT
>CAZHOK010000179.1:0-1817 GCA_964534115.1 uncultured Beijerinckia sp. | reverse complement strand
TGGCGGCGGGCGTGAAGATTGAAACCAAAAAGAACATCTGCACCCATTGCTCGGTCGGCTGCGGCGTTGTCGCCGAAGTGCAGAACGGCGTGTGGGTCGGCCAGGAATCGGCCTATGACAGCCCGATCAACCGCGGCTCGCATTGCGCCAAGGGCGCAGCTGTGCGCGAGCTCGTGCATGGCGATCGCCGTCTGAAATATCCGATGAAACTCGTGAATGGCGAATGGACCCGCATCGGCTGGGATCAGGCCATCAACGAAATCGGCGACAAGATGAACGAAATCCGCGGCAAGAGCGGCGCGGATTCGGTCTATTTCCTCGGTTCGGCGAAATTCACAAATGAAGCCGCCTATCTCTTCCGCAAGTTCGCGGCCTTCTGGGGCACGAACAGCGTCGATCATCAGGCGCGCATCTGCCACTCGACCACGGTCGCCGGCGTCGCCAACACCTGGGGCTACGGCGCGCAGACCAACAGCTACAACGACATTCGCAACGCCAAGACGATCGTCTTCATGGGATCGAATGCGGCGGAAGCTCATCCGGTGTCGCTGCAGCACGTTCTGTCCGGCAAGGAAATGAACCGCGCGAATATGATCGTTCTCGATCCGCGCTTCACCCGCACCGCCGCTCACGCGACGGAATATGTGCGCTTCCGCTCGGGCACGGACATTGCCGTGATCTGGGGCATGATGTGGCACATCTTCCAGAACGGCTGGGAAGACAAGGAATTCATCAAGCAGCGCGTCGTCGGCATGGATCTCGTCCGCGCCGAAGTCGAAAAGTGGAATCCTGAAGAAGTCGAGCGCGTCACCGGCATTCCGGGCGCCCAGGTCAGGAAGGTTGCCGAGACATTCGCCAAGGAGCGTCCCTCGACCTTCATCTGGTGCATGGGCGGCACGCAGCACACGGTCGGCACGGCCAATGTGCGCGCTTACTGCAACCTGCTTCTGGTGACCGGCAACGTCGGCACGTTCGGCGGCGGCGCGAATATTTTCCGCGGCCATTGCAACGTGCAGGGCGCCACCGACATGGGTCTCGATATCACGACCCTGCCGCTCTACTACACGCTCACCGAAGGCGCCTGGCGTCATTGGGCACGCGTCTGGGAAGTGGATTATGCCTATCTGCAGTCGCGCTTCGATGAAGTGCCGGCCAAATCCGGTCGTCCGGCGCGCACGCGCAAGGAAAACATGGAATTGTCGGGCATTCCCTCGACCCGCTGGTTCGATGCGACGAACTTCAAGTCCGATGATGTCGATCAGCGCGATGCGCTGAAGGCGATGATCATCTTCGGCCATGGCGGCAATACAGTGCCGCGCATGCCCGACATGGTGAAGGCGCTTGAGGCTCTCGAACTGCTGGTCGTTGCCGATCCGCATCCGACAACTTTCGCCCATATTTCGGGCCGCAAGAACGGCACTTACCTGCTGCCGATCTGCACCCAGTTCGAGACCGATGGTTCGCGCACAGCCTCGAACCGCTCGATCCAGTGGGGCGAAAAGGTTGTCGAGCCGATCTTCGAATCGAAGGACGATTACGAAGTTCTCTATCGTCTGGCCGGCAAGCTCGGTTTCCGCGACCAGATGTTCAAGAACATCGAAATCCGCAACGGCAAGCCGGTGCCGGAGAGCGTGCTGCGGGAAATCAACCGCGGCGGCTGGTCGGCGGGCTATTCGGGCCAGAGCCCGGAGCGTCTCAAGGCGCATCTCAAGCATCGCGAGAAGTTCGATCTCGTGACGCTGCGCGCGCCGGCCGATACGCCGGAAGTCGGTGGCGATTATTACGGTCTGCCCTGGCCATGCTGGGGCAAGCCGGAG
>CAZHOK010000178.1:0-1828 GCA_964534115.1 uncultured Beijerinckia sp. | reverse complement strand
AATGACGGAGCCGTCATTGCGGCGGATGTCCTTGGCCGTGCGCACAACGACGGCCTTCATGACATCGCCCTTCTTCACGCGACCGCGTGGAATGGCTTCCTTGATGGAGACGACGATAATGTCGCCCACACCGGCATATTTCCTCTTGGAACCGCCGAGCACCTTGATGCACATCACGCGGCGCGCGCCGGAATTATCCGCCACGTCGAGGTTCGTCTGCATCTGAATCATGGCAACGCGCCTTTCTTCTCAGATCGGTTTCCGGCCTACGCCATTTTGGTTTCGGTCCGGACTACGTCTGAAGGGGCCTGACAGCCCCCTCGCTTGTTCTACCCTGGATTTTTTGAAAACTCAGGCCTTGGCCTCAGCTCCCAGTACAATCCAGCGCTTCAGTTTCGAAATAGGCTTGGTTTCTTCAATCGAAACCACATCGCCAACCTTGAACTGCTTGCTCTCGTCATGAGCGTGATAATTCTTCGAGCGACGCACCGTCTTCTTCAGAAGAGGATGGGTGAAACGACGCTCGACCTTCACGACGACGGTCTTGTCCTGCTTGTCGCTGACGACGACGCCCTGGAGGATACGCTTCGGCATGGTCTTGCCCCTTACTTAGTGGCGGCGTCGCGCTTCTGCGCGGCGATCGTCTTGGCGCGGGCGATGTCACGACGGACAATCTTCACGCGGGACGTGTTCTCGAGCTGACCGGTCGCACGCTGAAAGCGCAGGTTGAACTGCTCTTTCTTCAGCTTGAGGACTTCGTCCCCGAGCTGGTCGTCCGACATGGCCTTGAGGTCAGAGAGGCGCTGCTTCGACGTCATCTGTTCAGTCCCCTCTTACTCGGCGATGCGCTGGATAAAGCGCGTCTTGATCGGCAGCTTGGCAGCCGCAAGGGTCATCGCCCGAGCGGCACGCCGTCGATTTCGAACATGATACGACCAGGGGCAACACGGGCGGCCCAGAATTCGGGTGCGCCCTTCCCCTTGCCCATACGGACTTCGGTCGGCTTCTTCGAGACAGGCACATCCGGGAAAATCCGGATCCACACACGGCCAGCGCGCTTCATATGACGCGTCATGGCGCGGCGGGCCGCCTCGATCTGCCGGGCGGTGATTCGCTCCGGCTCCATGGCCTTAAGGCCGAACTGACCGAAGTTCAACTCAAATCCGCCCTTCGCGGCGCCGTGGATACGGCCCTTGAAGGCTTTGCGGAACTTCGTGCGCTTAGGTTGCAACATGGTATTGGCTCTTGTCTGTTGTGCCGGTCAGATCACGCAGCGTCGCGGTCGCGGCGCGGGCGGCGTTCACCGCCACCACCACCGCCCTGTTCGGCTTCGGCCAGTTTCTTGTCCTGGGCCATCGGATCATGCTCAAGGATCTCGCCCTTGAAGATCCAGACCTTGATGCCGCAGGTGCCATAGGCCGTATGGGCCGTGCCGACACCATAATCGACGTCCGCACGCAGCGTGTGCAGCGGAACGCGACCTTCGCGGTACCATTCGAGACGGGCGATTTCGGCGCCGCCGAGACGGCCCGAGCAATTGATTCGGATGCCTTCGGCGCCAAGACGGATCGCCGACTGAACGGCGCGCTTCATGGCGCGGCGGAAAGCCACGCGACGCTCGAGCTGCTGGGCGATGGAATCGGCCACCAGCGTCGCGTCGATTTCGGGCTTGCGCACTTCGACAATGTTGATGACGACTTCCGACTCCGTCAGCTTGGCGACGAGCTTGCGGACCTTTTCAATGTCCGCACCCTTCTTGCCAATGAAGACGCCCGGACGCGCCGACTGGATCGTCACGCGGCACTTCTTGTGCGGACGCTCGATCACG
>CAZHOK010000177.1:0-1830 GCA_964534115.1 uncultured Beijerinckia sp. | reverse complement strand
GATATTGGCATTGTCTCGCTGGAAGAATGCTGGGCCTGGGGCTTTTCGGGCGTGATGGTGCGCGGCTCGGGCGCGGCGTGGGATCTGCGCAAGTCGCAGCCCTATGAATGTTACGAAGAAATGGACTTCGACATTCCGGTCGGCAAAAATTGCGACAATTACGACCGCCAGGTCATTCGCATGGAAGAGATGCGCCAATCGGTGCGCATCATGCGCCAGTGCCTTGCCAAATTGCGCGAGCCCGCAGGGCAGGGGCCGGTCAGCGTCGTCAACAACAAGATCTCCCCGCCCTCGCGCGCGCAGATGAAACGTTCGATGGAAGCGCTCATCCATCATTTCAAGCTCTATACGGAAGGCTTCCACGTGCCGGCCGGCGAAGTCTATGCGGCGGTGGAAGCGCCCAAGGGCGAATTCGGCGTCTATCTCGTCTCCGATGGGACGGACAAGCCCTATCGCTGCAAGATCCGCGCGCCGGGCTTTGCGCATTTGCAGGCGATGGATTTCATGTGCCGCAAGCACATGCTGGCCGATGTTTCGGCCATTCTGGGTTCTCTCGATATCGTCTTTGGCGAGGTGGACCGGTGATGATGATCACGTTCGGACATGGCGCACATGATATGTGCAAGGGGAGGGTAGCATGAGCTGGTTGCGTCCCGATGCGCGCGAACGCCTGAACGAAGCCACTCGCTTCCTGCCGTTGACGGTTTTCATCCTCGTGGCGAGCTGCGTTCTGTTCGACCTGCTCGCCAATCGTCCGATGTTCTGGACATCGGATGAAGGTTTCAATTCGCTTCTGTGGCGCGGGCTCATCGCCGGCCCCTTCATTCTTTTTGCGCTGATGGCTGCAGCGCAGAAGAACAAATCCGAGAAATAATCATGTCCGTGCGCAGACTGGCAGAGGAACAACCGGCGAGCTTCGAATTCACGCCAGAAAATATGGTGTGGGTGAAGGCGCAGATCGCCAAATATCCGGAAGGCCGCCAGGCCTCGGCCGTGATCCCGCTGCTCTGGCAGGCGCAGAAACAAAATCAATATTGGCTGCCCAAGCCCGCGATTGAGAAAGTCGCGGAACTGCTGGACATGCCCTATATCCGCGTTCTCGAGATCGCGACTTTCTACACAATGTTCAATCTTGAACCTGTGGGCCGCTATTTCATCCAGATGTGCGGTACGACTCCGTGCATGTTGCGTGGCTCCGACGGGATCAAGGCCGTGCTGCAGCGCCGTGTGGGTGAACAGCGCAAGGTCTCTGCCGATGGCAATTTCGCTTGGCTTGAAGTCGAGTGCCTGGGCGCTTGCTGCAATGCGCCGATGGTTCAGATCAACGACGATTATTTTGAAGATCTGACGCCTGAGAATTTCGAAAAACTTCTCGATGATCTGGCGGCCGGTCGCCCCGTTTCCGTCGGCTCGCAGACGGGCCGCCGCTCATCGGAGCCGGCTGGAAAGCTCACGACGCTTGTTTCTCTTTACGGCGAAGACGGACTCTCCGGTCCGGCTTCTGCAAAAACGACAGCCTGAGGTCCAATCGACATGCTTGATGACAAGGATCGGATCTTCACAAATCTCTACGGCTACGGCGACTGGGGCCTGAAAGGCGCCATGGCGCGCGGTGCGTGGGACAATACAAAGGGCCTGATCGAGAAGGGCAAGGACTGGATCATCGAAGAGATGAAGGCATCGGGCCTGCGCGGTCGCGGCGGCGCTGGTTTCCCGACCGGTCTCAAATGGTCCTTCATGCCCAAGCCAGATCCGGCGCGCCCGTCTTATCTCGTCGTCAATGCGGATGAATCGGAGCCCGGCACCTGCAAGGATCGTGACATCATCCGC
>CAZHOK010000176.1:0-1832 GCA_964534115.1 uncultured Beijerinckia sp. | reverse complement strand
GCTCGCCACCGTCAAGGGCGATGTGCATGACATTGGCAAAAACATTGTCGGCGTCGTGCTTGCCTGCAATAATTTTGAGGTCATCGATCTGGGCGTCATGGTGCCGGCAGCGAAAATTCTCGATGCGGCGAAAAAAGAACAGGTCGATGCCATCGGCCTGTCGGGGCTGATTACGCCCTCGCTCGATGAAATGGCGTTTCTGGCTGCCGAAATGGAGCGCGAAGGCTTCGATGTGCCGCTGCTGATTGGCGGTGCGACCACGAGCCGTGTCCATACGGCGGTGAAAATTCACCCCAATTACAAGCGTGGGCAAGCGGTCTATGTCACCGATGCAAGCCGCGCGGTCGGCGTCGTCTCTGCCCTGCTCTCGCGGGACACCAAGAATCAATATGTCGAGACGGTTCGTGCCGAATATAAAAAGGTTGCCGATGCGCATGCGCGCGCCGAGCATGACAAGCAGCGCCTGCCGCTGTCGCGTGCACGCGCCAATGCGACAAAGATCGATTGGGCAAATTACACTCCGACAAAGCCGACCTTTATCGGCACGCGCACCTTCCGCACTTACGATGTCGCCGATCTCATTCCCTATATCGACTGGACGCCTTTCTTCCAGACATGGGAGTTGAAGGGCCGTTTCCCGGCCATTCTGGAAGACGACAAACAGGGTGCAGCCGCGCGCCAGCTCTATGAAGATGCGCAGGCCATGCTCAAGCGCATTGTGGACGAGCGCTGGTTCCAGCCCAAGGCCGTGATCGGTTTCTGGCCGGCCAATAGTCTTGGCGACGATATTGCCCTTTACACCGGCGATTCACGCAGTGAGAAACTGGCAATGCTGCACACATTGCGCCAGCAATTGCAGCGTCGCGACGGCAAGCCCAATGTGGCTTTGTCCGATTTCGTTGCGCCCTCCTCGAGTGGCGTGAAAGATTATATCGGCGGCTTCGTCGTCACGGCGGGTCTTGAGGAAGAGCGCATTGCCGAGCGTTTTGCACGTTCCAATGATGATTATCGCTCGATCATGGTGAAAGCGCTGGCCGACCGCATTGCCGAGGCTTTTGCCGAACAGATGCATGAACGTGTGCGGCGTGAATTCTGGGCCTATGCACCCGATGAAACGCTGACCAATGAGCAGCGCATTCAGGAGGATTATGCCGGCATTCGCCCCGCGCCCGGCTATCCGGCCCAGCCCGACCATACGGAAAAGCAGACCTTGTTCAGATTGCTGGGCGCCGAGCAAAGCATCGGCGTGAAGCTGACGGAATCCTTTGCCATGTGGCCGGGCTCTTCCGTTTCAGGTCTCTATATTGCCCATCCCGAGGCCTATTATTTCGGCGTGGCGAAAGTGGAGCGCGACCAGGTCGAGGATTATGCCCTCCGCAAGGGCATGGATGTGCGCGAGGTCGAACGCTGGCTGGCGCCGATCCTCAATTACGACCCGGCCTCGCTGGTTCTCGACGCCGCCGAATAGCGGCGCTATCCTTGCCGGCAAAGGGGCGCGCAGTCCCCGCCGGGAGGATGAAATGAAGATGTGTCGGGTCGTGCGTGAGCACTCCTTCTCCCAGAGGGAGAAGGTGGCTGCAAAGCAGCCGGATGAGGGGTTACACGCTTCATCGCCAGACATCCTACACCCTCACCCGGCCGCATCCGCGGACACTCTCTCCCCATGGGAGAGGGTAAGGCGCTTCGCGCCTCTCGCTGCGCTCCTGACATTGACAAGCGTGAGTCCCGCATCCGCCGACCCGATCGAAGATTTCTACAAAAGCCGGACGATGAACATGATCATCGGGCTCGGCGAAGGCGGCGGTTACGATCTTTCGGCGCGGCTTGTTGCG
>CAZHOK010000175.1:0-1844 GCA_964534115.1 uncultured Beijerinckia sp. | reverse complement strand
CGTTGAAATGCCGGTTGAAAAAGTGCCCGGCCTGCAAAAGCGCATCACGCGCGTGGCGCGCCGTCTCGGCAAGCCGGTTGTTGTCGCCACGCAAATGCTGGAAAGCATGATCACCTCGCCCGTGCCCACGCGCGCTGAAGTCTCCGATGTTGCAACCGCTGTTTTTGAGGGCGCCGATGCCGTCATGCTCTCAGCCGAAAGTGCCGCCGGCCAATTTCCCATTGAAGCTGTGGCGATGATGAATCGCATTGCGGAGGAAGTGGAAACCGATCCGATCTTCCGCTCTGTCATCAATGCCCAGCGCGCTGCGCCTGAAGCAACAGGGGCCGATGCCATTGCGGTTGCTGCCCGCGATGTTGCTGAGACGCTCGATCTCAAAGCGGTCATTGCCTGGACATCGTCCGGCTCGACGGCCTTGCGGATTGCGCGCGAGCGCCCGCAGCCACCGGTTCTGGCACTCACGCCGAACCGCGCCACCGCGCGGCGCCTGACGCTTGTCTGGGGCGTTCACGCCGTACTGACGAAAGATGCCAGCGATATTGACGATATGGCGCGGCGCGCCTGCAAATTCTCCAATCGCGAAGGTTTTTCGCGCGAGGGAGATCGCGTGATCATTGTCGCCGGCGTGCCTTTCGGAACGCCGGGCGCGACCAATATGGTGCGGATCGCCTTTACGGGATCGGAAAAATAATCAGCCGCGACCGACGCGCGCCTGACCTTCGCGCGCAAGCCTGTTGTTGGGGTCGACAACCAGCGCGCGCTGATAGGATTCAGTGGCTTTTTGCCGATTGCCCTGTCGCTCATAGGCAAGCCCGAGGCTTGCCCAGGCATCGCCATTGCGATTGTCGACATTCAGCGCCGCATTGAAATCCTCAATCGCCGCATCGTATTTCGCCACAACGATCAGGCTTGCGCCGCGCGCCTGATAGGGTGCGGCGGCAAATGGATCGCGATCGATGGCATTGTCGAAATCGGTGATGGCGCGGGCATGGTCGCCCTGGCGCTGCCAGATCAGGCCGCGCGCATGAAAGGCTGGCGCGCTTTCGGGATTGATGCGGATCGCCTGATCGAGATCGGCCATGGCTTCGCTCAGACTGCCTTGTGCGCGCAGCAGATTGGCGCGGCCGAGATAGGCGGGCGCATGGCGCGGATTGACGCTGATGGCTGATGTGAAATCGGCCAGCGCGGCATCGTTGCGGCCCATTTGGCGATGCGCCAGCGCGCGGTTCGTATAAGCCGCTGCATTGCCGGGATCGACTTTGATGGCAGCGCTGAAATCGGCAATGGCTTCCTGAAAGCGGCCGATGCGGGCATAGGCGGCGCCGCGCGTATTATAGGGCTCGGGCGCATTCGGATTGCGGGCGACGACTTCGCTCAGCGAGGCAATATTGACCTGCGAGGCTTCGGTGCGTTGTTCGGTCTCGGCAATGCCTGCCGAGCGGAATGTGCTGCCCGTCGTATTGCAGCCCGCGACCAGAAGGGCGAGGCCCGCAGCCGTTGCGATTTTGCGCAAATGCGCATGCGAAGGAAAATGCAGAATGGCGTCAGCAATCATCTTCAAGCCCTGTGTCCTGCCGTCTGGCATTAGACGCGTCCCGACAAGCTTGCGCAATATGGCGCAAATGCGGAGAGCGGCGCATTGCCGGCAACTTTCGCCGCATTGAACAACAAGAGTTGTTAAAAAATCACGGCGCCCCCGGAGGTCCGGAGGCGCCGTCGATATGTCAGGCCGAAAAAAGCGAAGAGCCGAGATTAGCGCGGCGCGCCCATCACAGGCTTGGGCTTCATCGGCAGCAGGCCTTCGCGCTGCATCTTCTTGCGGGCAAGCTTGCGGGCGCGGCGAA
>CAZHOK010000174.1:0-1850 GCA_964534115.1 uncultured Beijerinckia sp. | reverse complement strand
ACGGCCTGAGCCCGGCGCGCGAGACCATCGGCCAGATTGTCGATGGCGTGAAAGCCGAGACGCTGAGCGCCGATGCGAAGGAAGTCGAGGCTTTCCGTCATCTGGCGACAACGGGTGTGACATTGTCGCAAGATCACGAGATTCCGGCCATCCTGCGCGCGCTGGACGGGCGCTACATGCGCCCCGCGCCTGGCGGCGATCTTCTGCGCACGCCGGATGTTTTGCCGACAGGCCGCAATCTGCATGGTTTCGATCCGTTCCGCATTCCCGGCGCCTTTGCGATGAAAGACGGCGCCATCCATGCGCAATTGCTCATCGACCGTCATGTGTCGGATACCGGCCGTTTCCCCGAGACAATCGCCTTTGTGATGTGGGGCACCGACAATCTCAAGACGCAGGGCGTGCCGATTGCGCAGGCTTTGGCCATGATGGGCGCGCGTCCGCGTTTCGATGCTTATGGTCGTCTGTGCGGCGCAGAACTCGTGCCTTTGTCCGAGCTCGGTCGCCCGCGTATCGATGTCGTGGTGACTTTGTCGGGCATTTTCCGCGATCTCATGCCCTTGCAGACAAAATTGCTGGCCGAGGCCGCCTGGTTGGCGGCGAGTGCCGATGAGCCGGTAGAAATGAATGCGATCCGCGCCCATGCGCTCGCTTATGCTTCGCAGAATGGATGCGATCTGGAGACGGCGGCTTTGCGCGTCTTCTCGAATGCCGAGGGCGCCTATGGCGCCAATCTGAATATGGCGGTCGAGAACAGCGTCTGGGAAGACGAAGACGAACTGGCGGAAATTTATTCGCGCCGCAAATGTTTCGCCTATGGGCGTCATGGACGCACAGCCAAACAGCCGGAACTTCTGTCGGCTGTGATGGGGCAGGTCGATCTCGCCTATCAGAATCTGGAAAGTGTCGAACTCGGGATTACGTCTATCGATCAATATTTCGACACTTTGGGTGGCATCAGCCGCATGGCGCGTCGTGGTGGACGGGAGCCTGCCATTTATATCGGCGACCAGACCCGCGGCACGGGCGTTGTGCGCACGCTCAATGAACAAGTGGCTCTCGAGACACGCAGCCGCATGCTCAATCCGAAATGGTACGAGGGCATGCTGAAACATGGCTATGAAGGCGTGCGTCAAATCGAAGCCCATGTGACCAATACAATGGGTTGGTCGGCAACAACGGGCGAAGTCGATCAATGGGTCTATGAACGCATTGCGCAGACCTACATGCTCGATCCTGAAATGCGCGCGCGGCTTGCGGAACTCAATCCGACCTCCGCCGCGAAACTGGCCGGCCGCCTCATTGAGGCGAATGATCGCAATTATTGGACTCCGGATGATGAAACGCTCGAGGCATTACGCCGCGCAGCGGAAGAAATCGAGGACCGGCTCGAAGGAATCGGGATGGAGATGGCCGCATGAACATTACCGTAAAGCATCCGCCCAATGTGACGCGCTGCGACGGCGAGGGCAGCGTTCAGGTGCATCTCGATCCGCAGCAAAAGATCGGCAATGCAAGGGTCTTTGCCGTCTATGGGAAGGGCGGCATTGGCAAGAGCACGACCTCATCCAATCTGTCCGTCGCTTTTGCCAAACTCGGCAAACGCGTCCTGCAGATCGGCTGCGATCCCAAGCATGATTCGACATTCACGCTGACGAAAAAACTGATGCCGACCGTCATCGACGTGCTGGAATCGGTAAACTTCCATTCGGAAGAATTGCGGATCGAGGATTTCGTCTTCGAAGGCTATGCAGGTGTCATGTGCGTCGAGGCCGGCGGTCCGCCCGCGGGCACCGGCTGCGGCGGCTATGTCGTCGGTCAGACCGTGAAGCTCCTCAAAGAGCATCATC
>CAZHOK010000173.1:0-1881 GCA_964534115.1 uncultured Beijerinckia sp. | reverse complement strand
ACAGGGCAAAGGCTGTGGCCTTCGAGTTCGTCATTGCGAGGAGCCGCAGGCGACGCGGCAATCCATTTTTTGCTCGTGTTGACGAAGATGGATTGCTTCGCTCGCAATGACGCGCAACGGGCAAGTGCGCGCGACCCCCACACCTAGCCCCTCCCCTCAAGGGGGAGGGGAACAGGTTGCGCGTCTCTTCCCCCTCCCCCTTGCGGGGAGGGCCGACTCGGCGAAGCCGAGCGGGGTGGGGGTTGTGCAATGATTCATCGTCATTGCCTCGCAATGACGATGAAAGATGACGGTCAAGCCGGCGGGCGCTGTGCGTAACCCAGCCGCGCATTCAGCTCATCGATCAGCTGTTCGGCCGCTTCTGCAATCACCGTTCCCGGCGGGAAGATGGCGCTCGCACCGGCATCGCGCACGGCCTGAAAATCCTGCGGCGGGATCACGCCGCCAACCACGATCATGATGTCGTCGCGGCCTTGTTTCTTCAGCGCCTCGCGCAATTCCGGCACGAGGGTGAGATGGCCGGCGGCGAGCGATGAAATGCCGACAATATGCACGTCGGCGTCAACCGCCTGTGCCGCAGCCTCTTCGGGCGTGGCAAATAAAGGCCCGATTTCGACATCGAAGCCGAGATCGGAAAAAGCCGATGCGACGACTTTCTGGCCGCGGTCATGTCCGTCCTGGCCGACTTTGGCAACGAGAATGCGCGGGCGTCGGCCCTCATTTTCGTAAAACGCCTGAGTGACGCGCTGCACGCGCTCAACGGCGGAGGGATTGGCCTGATCCTTGTAGACGCCGCTGATCGTTTTGATTTCAGCGCGGTGGCGACCGAAGATTTTTTCAAGCGCCAGCGAAATTTCGCCAACAGTGGCCTTGGCGCGCGCAGCATCCACGGCCAGCGCCAGCAGATTGCCATGGCCTGCTGCACCATTGGTCAGCGCTTCGAGCTTTTGCTGCACATCGGCCTCGTTGCGCTCGGCGCGCAGGCGCTTCAGCTTGTCGATCTGGCTGGCGCGCACGGCGGAATTATCGACCTTGAGCACATCGATAGGGCGCTCGTTTTCGGGTTTGTATTTATTGACGCCGATCACGGATTGGAGGCCTGAATCGATACGCGCCTGCGTGCGCGCAGCTGCTTCCTCGATGCGCAATTTCGGAATACCCGCCTCAATGGCTTTCGCCATGCCGCCGAGCTTTTCCACTTCATCAATATGCGCCTGCGCACGTTTGGCGAGGTCCGCAGTGAGCCGCTCGACATAGAAAGATCCGCCCCATGGATCGATCACGCGTGTCGTGCCGCTTTCCTGCTGCAAAAAGAGCTGCGTGTTGCGGGCAATGCGCGCCGAAAAATCTGTCGGCAAGGCGAGTGCCTCATCCAGCGCATTGGTGTGCAGAGATTGCGTATGGCCTTGCGTGGCTGCCATGGCCTCGATCTGCGTGCGGATGACATTGTTGAACACATCCTGCGCCGTGAGCGACCAGCCGGACGTTTGCGAATGGGTGCGCAGGGGCAGCGACTTCTCGCTCTTGGGATCGAATTGCTTGACGAGATTGGCCCAGAGCAGACGCGCAGCGCGCAGCTTTGCGACTTCCATGAAGAAATTCATGCCAATCGCCCAGAAGAAGGACAGGCGCGGCGCAAAGCGGTCGACATCCATGCCCGCTGCAAGCCCGGCGCGGATATATTCGACGCCATCGGCCAAAGTATAGGCGAGTTCGAGATCCTGCGTCGCACCGGCTTCCTGCATGTGATAGCCGGAAATCGAAATCGAATTGAACTTCGGCATATGCTGCGACGTATAGGCGAAAATATCCGAAATGATGCGCATGGAGGGCGCGGGCGGGTAAATATAGGTGTTGCGCACCATGAATTCTTTGAGAATG
>CAZHOK010000172.1:0-1925 GCA_964534115.1 uncultured Beijerinckia sp. | reverse complement strand
GATTCCCTGCACCCAGTCGAGCGCGGCGGCCGCATCCGACAATTCGCCCGTGCCGTGATCGAAGGAGCCCTGGCTGCGGCCCACGCCGCGGAAATTGAACCGCAGCACGGAGAAGCCGCGCTCGGCGAATGTGTAATAGAGGTTGTAGACGATCTGATTGTTCATCGTCCCGCCAAATTGCGGGTGCGGATGAAGGATCACCGCGATCGGGGCGCCGCGTTGTTTCGAAGGGTGAAAGCGGCCTTCAAGACGACCGGCCGGGCCCGTGAAAATGACTTCAGGCATTAATGTCCCCACGCTGAGGCCCCCAGCCTTGCGCCGGGGCCTTCAAAAACCTGTCAGATCGCCTCGTTCGCTTGACTTGGAACTGAGGCAACCCCTAAAAGCAGTTAGAATTATTCTAACAGCTCGCCTCGCAAGCAGGTGGCCCGCAATCAGGTCGGGCCTTCTACCACGCGGGGCCGGTCCGATGGCAAGCTTTTTGGCGCGCTAGGCGCAAAATCCTGCCTCGCAATTGGCGGTTCTGGTTCCGGGTCGGTGAATGAGCCTTGAGCGTGTCTATCTCGACTATAATGCGACGGCGCCGCTGAACCCTGCGGCGCGGGCGGCTATGCTGTCGGCGCTGGACTTGCCGGGCAATGCCTCCTCCGTCCATGCCGAGGGGCGGGCCGCGCGCCGCGTGATCGAGGATGCGCGTGTGCTGGTCGCCGGCCTGCTGGGCCTGCCGTCCCGACAGCTTGTCTTCGTGTCCGGCGGCACGGAAGCCGCCAATCTCCTGCTGACGCCGACGCTGAGCGATGGCGGGGCTCCGCTGTCGCGGCTCTTTGTTGCGGCCGGTGAACATGCCTGCGTGCTGCAGGGTCACCGCTTTGCCGCCGACCGTGTGTCGATCGTACCGCTGAATGCTGCCGGCTCGCTCGATCTGGCGGCTCTGGCCGCCATGCTGAAAGATGCGGCGGGCGAGCGTGTTTTGCTGGCGCTGCAGGCCGTCAATAATGAGACCGGCGTGATCCAGCCCGTCGCCGAGGCAGCCGATCTCGTTCATGCGGCCGGCGGGCTTGTTGTCTGCGACGGCGTACAGGGGGCAGGGCGGGTTGAGCTGTCGATTCTCGGCGCCGATGCTGTCTTTATCTCGTCGCACAAGATCGGCGGACCGAAGGGCGTCGGCGCCTTTGCTTTCGCCGATCCCCGGCTTCATGTCGCCGATCCGCTGCTGCGCGGTGGCGGGCAGGAGCGCGGGCTTCGTGCGGGGACGGAAAATATCGCCGCCATTGCCGGCTTTGGCGTCGCAGCGGAGCTTGCGGCGGAGATGCGGCGCGATGAAATGGCGCGTCTTGAACCTCTGCGCGATGCGCTTGAGGACAAGGTTCGCGCACTTTTTCCCGATGCTGTTTTCTTCGGGCGAGAGGCGCCGCGCGTGGCGCAGACAAGCGCCTTTGCCGTGCCGGGGATTGCTGCTGAAACTCTGTTGATCGCGCTCGATCTTGAGGGATGCGCCCTCTCGTCGGGCTCGGCCTGTTCTTCGGGCAAGGTGCAGCCCTCGCATGTGCTGCGCGCCATGGGGATAGAGGCCGCACTCGCCAAGGGCGCTTTGCGCGTGAGCCTTGGCACTAGCAGCGATATGACGCATGTCGAAGCCTTTTGCAGGGCGCTCGACAAGGCCATAAGGAACATGAGATCGCGGTCGGTGCGAACCGCTGCGTGATTGATCTTGTCGCGCTTGCGCGACGTATATGAAAGTGAAACCAAACCAGCGGTCCTTGAAGCCGCCAAGGTGAGGAGTGAAGGTTATGGCGGCCGTCCAGGAGACTGTCGAAAAGGTCAAATCTGTCGACGTCGATGCCTATAAATATGGCTTCTTCACCGAGATCGAATCGGAGAAGGCGCCCAAGGGCCTCAACGAAGACATTGTCCGTTTCATCTCG
>CAZHOK010000171.1:309-1946 GCA_964534115.1 uncultured Beijerinckia sp. | reverse complement strand
TGCCGACGCCCGCGCCGCCGAACAGGCCGATCTTGCCGCCCTTGGCGTAAGGCGCGAGAAGATCGACGACCTTGATGCCCGTTTCCAGGATCTGGCCTTCGGTCGATTGCTCGGCATAGGAGGGCGCATCCTGATGGATGGCGCGCATGCCTTCATTCGGGATCGGGCCTGCTTCATCGACCGGCTCGCCGATGACGTTCATGATGCGGCCGAGCGTGCCTTCGCCCACCGGAACCGAGATCGGTGCGCCGGTGTCGGTGACTTCCTGACCGCGCACGAGACCCTCGGACGTGTCCATCGAAATGCAACGGACCGAATTTTCACCCAGATGCTGGGCGACTTCGAGAACAAGGCGAACGCCATTGTTCTTGGTCTCGAGCGCATTCAGAATCTGCGGCAGATGTCCGTCGAACTTCACGTCAACGACGGCGCCGATGACCTGCGTGATGCGCCCTGTGGGCTTGTTAGCGGCAGTTGCCATGGTTCGTCCTCACTGATGATGGGTCAGAGCGCTTCGGCGCCCGAGATGATTTCGATGAGTTCTTTGGTGATCATTGCCTGACGCGAACGGTTGTACGTGATCGTCTGCTTTTTGATCATGTCGCCGGCATTGCGTGTGGCATTGTCCATCGAGCTCATGCGCGCGCCCTGTTCGGATGCGGCATTTTCAAGCAGCGCCCTGAACACCTGCACCGAAATATTGCGCGGCAGAAGCGCATCGAGAATGCCGGCTTCATTCGGCTCATATTCATAAGCCGCCTGCGCGCCGCCCGCCGTTTCCACCGCCGTAAACTGCGCCGGAACAAGCTGAAGCGCTGTCGGAATCTGTGCGATCACCGAGCGGAAACGCGCGAAGAAGATCGTGCAGACATCATATTCGCCAGCCTCGAAGAGCGAGATGATCTTGCGGCCGATCGGATCGGCATCGCTGAAGGCCATCTGCTTGACCGAACGAAGTTCGATCAATTCGATGATCTGCTTTTCGAACTGGCGGCGGAGCTGATCGTAGCCCTTCTTGCCGACGCAGATGATTTTCACCGTCTTGCCGGCCGCCATCAGCGCATTGGCGCGCTCGCGCGCAAGTCGCACGATCGACGAGTTGAACGCGCCGCAAAGGCCGCGTTCAGCCGTGCAGACAACGAGCAGATGCACATTGTCGCGACCATTGCCGGACAGGAGCGCAGGGCCAGTGCCCGGCGTCATATTGCCGGCAATATTGGCCAGCACCGCTTCCATGCGCTCGGCATAGGGACGCGCCGCCTCGGCCGCCAGCTGCGCACGACGCAGCTTCGCCGCCGCGACCATTTGCATGGCCTTGGTGATCTTCTGCGTCGCCTTGACGGAGGCGATGCGGTTACGCAGGTCCTTCAATGAAGGCATGATGTGTCCGCTTCATTCGGGATCGGGAACCCCCTCGCACATGACTGCGCGAGGGTGATGAAGGTGTTTATGCGAAGCTCTTGGAGAAAGCGTCGACAGCTGCTTTCAGCTTGCCGGCCGTCTCGTCGTTCAGGTCCTTGGTGGTCCGGATCGAGTCGAGAATGTCGGTATGCTTGGTGCGCAATGCCGCGAGCAGGCCATCTTCGAAAGCGCGTACCCGGTTGACCGGGATCGCATCGAGATAGCCGTTGACGCCG
>CAZHOK010000171.1:0-299 GCA_964534115.1 uncultured Beijerinckia sp. | reverse complement strand
CCATCTTCAGCGGCGAGAATTGCGGCTGCTTCAGGAGTTCGGTCAGGCGCGCACCGCGGTTGAGAAGGCGCTGCGTCACCGCATCGAGATCGGAACCGAATTGCGCGAAGGCCGCCATTTCGCGGTATTGCGCGAGCTCGCCCTTGATCTTGCCGGCAACCTTCTTGGTGGCCTTGGTCTGCGCGGCGGAGCCGACGCGCGACACGGACAGACCGACGTTCACCGCCGGGCGGATGCCCTGGTAGAAGAGGTCGGTCTCGAGGAAGATCTGGCCGTCGGTGATCGAGATCACGTTGGTC
>CAZHOK010000170.1:0-1981 GCA_964534115.1 uncultured Beijerinckia sp. | reverse complement strand
CAAAGCAGCGCACGACATGGGCAATGGCATCGCATTCGCGGATATTTGCCAGGAATTGATTGCCCAGGCCCTCGCCCTTGGAGGCGCCGCGCACCAGCCCTGCAATATCGACGAACGTCAGCCGCGTCGGGATGATTTCTTTCGAGCCTGCAATGGCGGCAAGTTTTTCCAGCCGCTCGTCGGGCACGGCAACATCGCCGACATTCGGCTCGATGGTGTAGAAAGGGTAATTGGCCGCCTGCGCCGCAGCTGTCTGGGTGAGGGCGTTGAAAAGGGTCGACTTGCCGACATTCGGCAGGCCAACGATGCCGCATTTGAAGCCCATGATCGTCCCGGTTCAAAAAAGGGGAGGGCGGATGCGCCCATTCGGTCAGTGCTATGGGGTTTGGGGGCAGAAAAGGCAAGGCGAACCCTTGCCTCGGACCTCTCCTCCGGGCTATCTCGCCGCATGACCCTGCAAACCTGCCCCTGCCGCAAGACGGCTTCCGCCCCGATCTCCTATGCCGAATGCTGCCAGCTGGCGGTGGAGGGCAAGACACAGGCGCAAAGCGCGGAAGCGCTGATGCGGGCCCGCTATTCGGCCTTTGCCGTGGGCAAGATCGATTATCTCATCGAGACGGTTGCCCCCGAAGCGCGCGAGGGCATGGAGCCGGGCGCGCTCGAGGCCTGGTCGCGCGAGAGCGAATGGCACGGGCTCGATATTGTCGAGACGGTCGATGGCCAGCCCGGCGACAAGACCGGCATTGTCGAATTTATCGCGCATTTCTCACGCGCCGGCGAGCGCGAGGCCCATCACGAGCGCTCCACCTTCCGTTACGATGAAACGGCAAAATGCTGGTATTTCGTCGATGGCGGCAAGCCGCGCGGCAAGACGGTGGTCAAGGGCGCACAGCCCGGCCGCAACGATCCCTGCACCTGCGGCTCCGGCAAAAAATACAAGAAATGCTGCGGGACGGCGGCCTGATTTAGTTCTGCGCCGCCACTGGAAACCAGCCGGGATCGGTCATGGGCTGAAGCCCGCCAAGTCCAGCCAGAGCCGGCGTGAGGGCATCGACGCGCTCGGCTGGAATGCAGAGCATGTTGAACGATGTCACATTGCCAAAAATATTCTGCAGCGTTCGCCCGCGATTGTTTTGCCGGAACACGGGAACGGCATGCCACCAGAGCCGGTAATCGAGCGCCATGACCTGTTCGATCAGGGCGCGTGAGCGCTCGCGCTCGTCATTCTCCAGATAGAGCAGCGGGCGGCAGGTCGATATGAGCTGGCTCGCCCCGCGCAACAAGGCGCCTTCATGCCCCTGGACATCGGCCTTGATCAGATCGATCGCCCCAAGCTCTTCGATCATCGTGTCGAGAGCGACAACATCATAGGCCTCGCCCTCGCCTTGCAAGGCACCGATGGCCGGCCCGCCGGAATTATAGGCTTTGTCGAGCGGCAGCGGGCCTTCGTGAATGCGGGCTTTTTCTGCGCCAACGCCAAGCCGGTAGGCATGCGCATGGGTGATGCCATTGGCGGTCAGATTGGCGCAGAGAAGCTGAAAGGAAATACGCCGCGGCTCAAAAACAAAAAGCTTTCCCTTGGGGCAGATATCGCGCGCGATAAAAACCGAATGCGATCCGATATGGGCGCCCGCTTCTATGACGCGCGAATCCGGTCGCAACAGACGCGCGAGCAGGACGAGTTCGCCCCAAGACCATTCGCCATAAAGCTCCAGCGATTTGCTGATGTAGAAGTCGTTCGGCAAGGTAAAAAAAGATGTGCCCGCGAACGAGACCGATTTGAAAGACATCAAAAAAATCCTGCATCAAAATATGCAGCGAGTCTAAGGGTCTTGGGGAGCGCCGCGCAAGGCCTCTTTTTCAGGGCTTTTCGCCGGGGATCTTCACATCCTTGAATCCTGCGCCATCCATCGCAAGAGGAATGCGGTGCTGGAAATTGGCGTCCTCGCCCTTCACAAGCAATGGCGCGTTTTTTGCAACG
>CAZHOK010000169.1:300-2115 GCA_964534115.1 uncultured Beijerinckia sp. | reverse complement strand
CCAGCATCAAATGTGGGCGGCGCAATTCTATCATTTCGAGCAGCCTAACCGCTGGATGACATCGGGCGGTCTGGGCACAATGGGCTATGGTCTGCCGGCTGCGGTGGGCGTGCAGATGGCCCATCCCAAGGCGCTTGTCATCGACATTGCGGGCGAAGCCTCCATCCTGATGAACATGCAGGAAATGTCGACGGCGCTGCAGTACAAACTGCCGGTGAAGATTTTCATTCTGAACAATGAATATATGGGCATGGTGCGCCAGTGGCAGCAATTGCTGCATGGCGGGCGCTATTCTTCGAGCTATTCCGAAGCGCTGCCCGATTTCGTCAAGCTTGCCGAAGCCTATGGCGGCCATGGCATTCGCTGTTCGGATCCCGACAAACTCGATGCAGCGATCATGGAAATGATTGAAACGCCCAAGGCCGTGATCTTCGATTGCCTCGTGTCGAAGGAAGAAAATTGCTTCCCGATGATCCCGTCGGGCAAGGCGCATAATGAAATGATCCTGGCCGAACTCGGCGACGATGCCGGCATCGAGATCGGCTCGATCATCGATGAGCGCGGCAAGCTGCTGGTCTGATCGGCGGACAAGAAAAGGTCGAAACCAATGAACGCACCCATGACACCGCCGTCACCCTATTCATCCTCGCTCGGCAAATCGAATGTCGAGAAACACACGCTTTCCGTGCTCGTCGATAATGAGCCCGGCGTGCTCGCGCGCGTCGTCGGCCTGTTTTCAGGTCGCGGCTATAATATTGAGAGCCTGACGGTTGCCGAAGTGGCGCATGCCGAACATCTCTCGCGCATCACCATTGTCACTTCCGGTCCGCCCGAAGCGATTGAACAGGTGGCCGCACAGCTCGACCGGCTCGTGCCCGTACATCAGGTGAAGGATCTCACTGTCACCGGAAAATCGGTCGAGCGGGAACTCGCCATGATCAAAGTGCGCGGCCGGGGCGACGATCGCTCCGAGGCGCTTCGCGTTGCCGAAGCCTTCCGCGCGCGCGTCATCGATGCTTCGATCGAAAGTTTCGTCTTCGAGCTGACCGGCGCGGCGGACAAGATCAATTCTTTCGTTGAATTGATGCGCCCCATCGGTCTTGTCGAAGTCTCGCGCACGGGGGTGGCCGCCATCACCCGTGGGCCGGAGCCGATCTGAACCAAATCACCCTCTCCCTGAGGGAGAGGGTCGCTCCGAAGGAGCGGGGTGAGGGGTTACCCTCAACCCGCGAGGGCGTAACCCCTCATCCGGCTGCTCCGCAGCCACCTTCTCCCTCTGGGAGAAGGTTGAGCTCTCTCACCCAGCTTTTCTTTGACGCGGGCGGTCAACGCGCTTAGAAGGCTCGATCACTTTCCAAGGGACGGTCCGCCTTCGTCCCGTCCAACTGCGGGAAAACGACAAATGCGCGTCTATTACGATCGTGATGCCGATATCAATCTCATCAAGGGCAAGAAAGTGGCCGTTGTCGGCTACGGCTCGCAGGGCCATGCCCATGTGCTGAACATGCGCGATTCCGGCGTCAAGGATGTCGTCGTGGCACTCCGCAAGGGCTCGCCGACGGTGAAGAAGGCTGAAGGCGAAGGCCTCAAGGTCATGGAAGTGGCCGATGCCGCCAAATGGGCCGATGTCGTCATGATGCTGACGCCTGACGAACTCCAGGCCGATATTTATGCCGCCGAGCTCGCCCCGAACATGAAACAGGGCGCCGCTCTGCTGTTCGCGCACGGCCTCAACGTCCACTTTAACCTAATCACGCCCCGCAAGGATCTCGACGTGCTCATGGTTGCCCCGAAGGGCCCCGGCCATACGGTGCG
>CAZHOK010000169.1:0-257 GCA_964534115.1 uncultured Beijerinckia sp. | reverse complement strand
TATCTCAAGGGCGGCGGCGTGCCGTGCCTGATCGCCATCCATCAGGATGCTTCGGGCAATGCCCATGATCTGGGCCTGTCCTACGCCTCTGCCGTGGGCGGCGGCCGCGCCGGCATTATCGAGACAACCTTCAAGGAAGAATGCGAAACCGATCTGTTCGGCGAGCAGGTTGTTCTCTGCGGCGGTCTCGTGGAACTCATCCGCGCTGGTTTCGAAACGCTGGTCGAGGCCGGTGATGCGCCGGAAATGGCCTATTT
>CAZHOK010000168.1:0-2159 GCA_964534115.1 uncultured Beijerinckia sp. | reverse complement strand
CATGGCCGAGACGGCCGCTGCGATCAAACGCGGCGAAAAGCACGGAATCATTTTCGGGCCCGAGCGCACCGGGCTCGACAATGACGACATCGCCCTTGCCGATGCGATCCTCACCTTTCCGGTCAATCCCGCTTATGCCTCGCTCAATCTTGCGCAAGCGGTGCTGTTGACGGGCTATGAACATTTCCGCTCCGCCCATGGCGATGTTTTGCCATTTGCCACGGCCGATAAATCGCCGCCCGCCGATCGCAAGATGATGCTGTCTTTTTTCGAGTTTTTCGAAGACCATCTTGAGAAGTCAGGCTTTTTCCGCCCCTTGGGCAAAAAGCCGGTGATGCAGCGCAACCTGCGCAATATTTTCCACCGCATGCAGATGACGCAACAGGATGTGCGCACGCTCTGGGGCGCCATTGTGCGCCTCGTCGAGGGGCCGCGCACACAGATCCAGACGCGCAAGCGCACGGGTCCGAAACAGACGCCGAAAAAGCAGCCCGCGCCAGAAAAAGACAATTTGCCGGAATGAACAAAGTTTAACTTGCCGGACCGGGTTGCGCGCCCCAGCTTTGATGAGAGCGGATCAACCGGGGAGAGACATGGTTGCCTTGACCAGACGCCATGTTCTGCAGGCAGGCGCGTTTGCGCCTTTTGCGGCGCCTTTCATTGCACAGGCGCAATCTGCAGATTTTGACGTCATCGTGATCGGTGCGGGGGCGGCCGGCATTGCTGCCGGGCGCAAGCTGCGCCAGCTCGGCCGCAGATTTACGATTCTGGAAGCGCGCGATCGGGTGGGCGGGCGCGTTTATTCCGACACGAGCCTGGGCGAAATGTTCGATGCCGGCGCGCTCTATATTCATTGGGCCGAGCACAATCCCTGGCGTCAGCTGGCGCGCGACTTGGGCATGCGCACGGTGGATTCTGCGACATTGCCCGGCGGCTTTCGCGTGTTCAGCGATGATGACAGCGTGCCGCGCGGCGGGCGGCGCGCTTTTTCTGTCATTCATGAGCGTTTCGATCCCGAGATTGCCAGCGTGCCCGACATTGCCATGAGCGAACAGGTGGCCAGCGAGGGCGAGGATGCTTTGCGCGCCGTCAATACATTGGCGCGCATGTCGCTTGGCGAGGAAGCCGAGCGCGTGTCTGCGCTGGATTATGCGCGTCTGTGGGCCGGCGATGACGATCTTGTGCCCGATGGTTATGGCACGCTCGTGACACGCGCAGCGCGCGGCCTGCCTGTGCAATTGGGTACTATCGTGCGCGCCATCGATTGGAGCGGCAGGAGCGTGAGTGTCGAGACGAACCGCGGCATCTTGCGCGCGCGCTCTGTCATTCTGACTGTGCCGGTCGGTGTTTTGCTGGCAGAAAAAATCCGTTTCAATCCCGGTCTTCCCGATGACAATCGGCGCGGGCTTGAGGGATTGCGCATGGGCGCGCTGACCAAAATTGCATTGCGTTTTGACGGCGAGCGTTTCGGCATTACGCCCGGCACGGATTTTTACGATATTGTCGGGCCGCGCGCGACATTCAATTTCGAATGCTGGCCCTTCGGTCGCAATGTGGTTGTCGCCAATTTTGGCGGCGATCATGCGCGCGATGTCACAAGATTGGGCGAGCGCGGTGCCGTCGATCTGGCTTTGTCGCGTTTCTCGCGCATGGTGGGCTCAGATGCGCGCCGGCATTTTCAGGGCGGCCGATTGGCTGGATGGAGCGAAGATCCTTTTGCCTTGGGGTCTTATTCTTACGCTTTGCCAGGCCGCGCCGATGCGCGCGCGCTTCTGGCGCAACCGATCGGCGCACGCATTTTCATGGCCGGCGAAGCAACCGGCGGCGAAAATTTCGGCGGCGCCATGACAGCAGGCGGCGCCTATCTCGCCGGTGAAGAAGCAGCCGTGCAGGCCGCGCGCGTCAAAGTGTGAGGGGATCTCCCTCTCCCGCGCTGGCGGGAGAGGGTGGCTGGCGCAGCCAGACGGGTGAGGGATTTTGGCGTAGAGCTGAATGATGAGGGATGGGGAAACGGCATCGCCCTCATCCGTCACGCTTCGCGTGCCACCTTCTCCCGCGGGCGCGGGAGAAGGGGAAGTCACCTGATTGATGACGCGCATAATTCCTTGAAGCGTGTGCCGCGCTCTTCGAAATTGCGGAATTCTTCAAAGGATGGCGCG
>CAZHOK010000167.1:0-2320 GCA_964534115.1 uncultured Beijerinckia sp. | reverse complement strand
CCTCTCCCGCATGCGTGAGAGGGGAAGAGGCCCCTCAAACTTCGGCAAAAACCTCATCGCCCCGCACCTCGACCTTGTAGGTCCGCAGTGCGATGGAGCAGGGGGCGCCGGTGGGTTGGCCGGTTTTCACGTCGAATGTGCCGAAATGCATGGAACATTCGATCTCATCGCCCGTGAGCACACCCTCCGACAGGCTGGAGAGGCCATGGGTGCAGCGGTCGTCGGTGACGTAAAACTGGCCGTCAATATTGTAGACGGCGAGACCGGTCTCGCCATGGTCGACACGCATGACGGAGCCTGGCGCCAGGTCGGAGGTCTTGCAGATCAGCTTCTCGGCCATGTGATGTCTCCCCCGAAGGCGCTTTCCCCGCCCTTTTACGCAAGGGGCACGGACAGGGCAAGTTTTTCCCCCGATTCCCATACTATGAGATTGACACCCCGGTAGCCCAAGCCCAAAAATGCGCCCGGAAACGCCATGAGAGGTTGCCATGCCCCGTTCATACGTCGTCGAGGATCAAGAGAAGGGCGTCTTCCTTCTCGATCGCGAAGTGCACATGTCCGAGGATATTTTGCGGGATGAATATCGCAAGATCTTCGCCAAATGCTGGATTTATGTCGGCCATGGTTCGGAGCTGAAAAAGCCCGGCGATTTCATCACCCGCAAAGTGGCTGGCCGCCCGGTGATTTTCGTGCGCAACCAGAAGGGTGAGGTGGATGTCCATTTCAACACCTGCCGGCATCGCGGCGCGCTGGTCTGCGCGGATCGCAAGGGCAATGCCAAGCGCTTCTTCTGCGTCTATCACGGCTGGATCTATGGCAATGACGGCGCGTTGCAGCGCGTGCCGGGCGACGAGGCCTATACGTCAGCTTTCGACAAGGAAACTTTGGCGCTGAAAAAGCCGGCCAAGATCGAGCAATATCGCGACTTCTGGTTCATGTCGCTCGATCCGAATATCGTGCCGCTCAAAGATTATCTCGGCCGCGCGACCGATTATATCGATCTCGTCATCGATCAATCGCCATCGGCTCAAATGGAAGTTCTGCCCGGCACGCAGGAATATGATGTGCGCGCAAACTGGAAGCTGATGGTGGAAAATTCGGTCGATGATTATCATCTGCCCTCCACCCATGCGACCTGGCTTAATTTCATGGCCAATTCGGGCGTCAAGGTTGAGCCGCCGAAAGAAAAAAGCCTCGTGCTGCCGACCAAAGGCTGGGCGATCGAACTCGATAATGGCCATTTCACAACGGACAATGTGAACTTCCGCGGCCGTCCCGTTGCTGCCTGGATCCCGCTTTATGGCGAGGAGTCCAAGCAGGAAATGAAAGAGATCAAGGACGAGCTGATCGCGCGCCTCGGTCCTGAGCGCGCCGAGCGCGTGGCCAATACCAACCGCAATCTCGTCATCTTCCCCAACCTCGTCATCAATGACGGCTCATCGGTGACGATCCGCACCTTCTTCCCCGATGGCGTGGGCAAGATGCAGGTCACGGCCTGGGCCTTGGGCCCGGTGGAGGAAAGCGAAAGCGCGCGTGCGCGCCGTCTCGATGCCTTCCTCACTTTCTACGGTCCCGGCGGCTTTGCCACACCCGACGATGTCGAGGCGCTCGAACTCGTCCAGCAGGGTCTTGCCAATTGGCAAGACGATCGCTGGTCGGAAATGTCGCGCGGCATGGGACGCGAGGGCGAACAGCTCAATTCGGATGAACACCATTTGCGCATCTTCTGGCGCCATTGGAACAAGATGATGACGGAGGCGCAGTGATGGCGAAAGTAACCCGCGCCGAAGTCGAGGACTTCCTCTTTCACGAAGCAGCATTGCTGGATGAATGGCGTCTCAATGAGTGGCAGGAGCTGCTCACCGATGATGCGCATTATCTCGTGCCGCCCAACGACGATCTGGATGGCGATTATAAAAGCTCGCTGTTCATCATTGCCGACGATCGCGAGCGCATCCGCCAGCGCATCATTCGCGTGCTCGATCCCAATTGCCATGCGGAATATCCGAAGTCGCGCACGCAGCGCCTCATCGCCAATGTGCGCATCCTCTCGCAGGAGGGCGATGCAGTGGAAGTGGCAGCCAATTACATCTGCTACCGCTACCGCCGTTATGAGCGCGTCGGACAATATGTCGGCAATATCCGCTACAAGCTGGTGCGCAAGGGCGAGAGCTTCCTGATCCGGGAAAAGAAGATCGTCATCCAGGCGAACGAACTGGGCCAGCTCGGCTCGGTTTCGATTATTTTGTGAATGCTTCCCCTCCCCCTTGCGGGGAGGGGCTAGGGGTGGGGGTCGCGTGATCTTATGTGCTCGTTATTG
>CAZHOK010000166.1:0-2350 GCA_964534115.1 uncultured Beijerinckia sp. | reverse complement strand
AGATCGACGGGAACCAGCGGGTTGATCTTCTGCGGATTGCCGCCGAGCTTGGTCATGGCATCGCGCATGGCGGCGAGATCGACGACGGCGGGAACGCCGGTGAAATCCTGCATCAGGACGCGCGAGGGACGGAAGGCGATTTCACGCTCTTTCTTGCCCTTGTTGACGAGCCATTCGGCAACGCCCTTGATGTCGTCCTTGGTGACGGAGCGGCCATCCTCGAAGCGGAGAAGATTCTCAAGCAGAACCTTCATCGACGCCGGCAGGTTGGAAATGCCCTTGAGACCATTCTTTTCAGCGGTCTTCAGCGAAAAGTAATGGTAGGTCTTGGCGCCTACAGTGAGCTTCTTGCGGCATTTGAAACTGTCGAGCGAGGCCATCGAATTCCATCCCGGAAAGTGACAAGAGTTGAGTGTGCGCGAGGCTTATAGATAATTTATCCGTCACGCGCTACACGAACGAATGTGCGTCTGATGAAAATTAGACATACGTTCAATAAAAAGAAACACTCTCTTTGATCCGCGCCGCCCTGCGGACACAAGTTCAAGGACCCCGCACGACGTGACGGACAGAATGGAGAAAGCCCCGTTTCCCGAGACCCGGCTGATCGCCTCGGGGCTGACCTTGCGTCGCGGGGATCGTCTGCTCGTCGAGGGCCTGGATTTCGACCTTGCCAATGGTCAGGCGCTGATCGTCACCGGGCCCAATGGAACCGGCAAATCCACCCTTTTGCGGGGGCTCGCGGGCTTCCTGCCGCCGGCGCGCGGCCGTGTGCGGGGCATTTTTGCCGGCGAGGAGGAGCACGGGGCTGGCGCGCTCGCCCATTATCTGGGCCATGTCGAAGGCTCGAAACCGGCGCTCACCGCGCGCGAAAACCTGCATTTCTGGCAATCCATGCTGGCCCTGCCGGGGCTGGGAGGCGGCCTGTCGCCCGATGCGGCGCTGGCGCAGCTGGGCGTCCCGCAAGTGGCGGGCCTGCCGGTTGCCTATCTGTCGGCCGGCCAGAAGCGACGGGTGGGGCTCGCCCGCCTGCTGATCGCGCCCCGGCCGATCTGGATTCTCGATGAGCCGCTGACCGCGCTCGATGCCGCCGGGCAGGATCTGCTCAACGCCATGCTGCGCGATCATCTGGCTGCGGGCGGATTGATTGTGGCGGCAACCCATGCGCCGCTGGCCATTTCCGCCCGCCAATTGAGCCTGGGCTCAAGAGAGGTGGCCGCGTGACGCCCGCACCGCTCTCTGCCCTGTTCCTGCGTGAAATCCGGGCCGCGCGCCGCATCGGCGGCGGCGGGACGATGGGCGTGGTCTTTTTTCTGATTCTCGTGACCATCGTGCCCTTCGCCATCGGACCCGACCTCAATCTTCTGTCGCGGATCGGCCCGGCCATTCTGTGGATCGCGGCCCTTTTGGCGACATTGCTCGGCCTCGACCGGCTGTTTCAGGCCGATCACGAGGATGGATCGCTCGATCTGATGCTGACCGGCGATACGCCGCTGGAATTGATCGTTCTGGTCAAATGCCTTGCGCATTGGACCGTGACCGGCCTGCCTCTGGTCGTGGCTGCACCCCTGTTCGGGCTGATGCTGGCGCTCGAACCCGAGGCTCTTTTCGGCGTCACGCTCTCGCTCCTGGCCGGCACGCCGGCGCTCGCCCTGCTGGGCGCCATTGGCGCGGCGCTGACCGTGACATTGCGCCGGGGCGGCCTGCTGATGGCCATTCTTGTCCTGCCGCTCGCCATACCGGTGCTGATTTTCGGCGTCTCGGCGGCGGGCGCGGCCAGTTCTGCCACCACACCCTTCATGACGCCTTTCCTCATTCTCTGTGCGCTCAGTCTGGCGACACTGGCCGCCGCACCTTTTGCTGTGGCGGCGGCGCTCAGGCACATGTCAGAGTGAGACAAGACGACGAATTGCAATCCGCCTCTCGGGGCCATAAATCTGGCAAGCAATGCTGAAATACGCCAATCCGACTTTCTTTCTCGGTCTTGCCGGGCGGCTCCTGCCCTGGCTTGCGGGCGCGACTGTGCTGACACTTGCCATCGGCCTGTGGGGCGCCTTCTTCTATGCGCCGCCCGATTATCAGCAGGGCGAGACCGTGCGCATCATGTATATCCATGTGCCTTCGGCCTGGCTCGCCATGTTCTGCTACGCGACCATGGCGGCATCCGCACTGGGCACATTGGTCTGGCGCCATCCGCTGGCGGATGCCGCGCAAAAAGCAGCGGCTCCCATTGGCGCGGTTTTCACTTTCGTCTGCCTGGTCACCGACTCGCTCTGGGGTAAGCCCATGTGGGGAACCTGGTGGGTGTGGGATGCGCGGCTCACCTCCGTGCTGGTGCTGTTCTTCCTCT
>CAZHOK010000165.1:0-2408 GCA_964534115.1 uncultured Beijerinckia sp. | reverse complement strand
ATCGTCCTCAACATGGGCGTGGGCGACGCGGTCAACGACACCAAGAAGGTGACGATTGCCGCTGGCGATCTCTCGCTGATTGCCGGCCAGAAGCCGATCATCACGCGCGCCCGCAACGCGATTTCGACCTTCAAGGTTCGCGAGAATATGCCGATTGGCGCAAAGGTCACTCTGCGCAAGATCCGCATGTATGAATTCATGGACCGCCTCGTCACGATCGCGCTGCCGCGCATTCGCGACTTCCGCGGCCTGAACCCGAAGTCGTTTGACGGCCGTGGCAATTTTGCCATGGGCATCAAGGAGCACCTGGTGTTCCCGGAAATCGACTACGACAAGGTTGAATCTGTTCTGGGCATGGACATCATCGTATGCACCACGGCCAAGACCGACGACGAGGCGCGCGCACTCCTGCGTGCGTTTAACTTCCCGTTCCGGCAGTGAGGCTTGACCGCCTCATACGCGGAGACCAGAGGTAAACATGGCTAAGAAGAGCTCGATCGAAAAAAACAATCGTCGCGCCAAGATGGCAAAGCAATTTGCCGGACGTCGCGCACGCCTGAAGGCGATCGCCAATGATGAATCGTTGAGCATGGACGAGCGCTTTGCCGCGCGTCTGAAGCTCGCCGAACTCCCGCGCAATTCGTCGCCGACACGAATTCGCAACCGCTGTGAAGTGACGGGGCGTCCGCGCGCTGTCTATCGCAAGATGAAGATGTCGCGCATTGCCGTGCGCGAACTTGGCTCCAAGGGTCTCGTGCCCGGCCTCGTCAAGTCGAGCTGGTAAGGGAGGGCGTAAGCTATGAACGATCCGTTGGGCGATATGCTCACCCGTATCCGCAATGCGCAGATGCGCCGCAAGGGCAAGGTGTCTACACCGGGCTCCAAGCTGCGCGCGCATGTTCTCGAAGTCCTGCAGCAGGAAGGCTACATCCGTGGCTTCTCGCAGACTGACTTCGGCAATGGCCGTACCGAGTTCGAAATCGAACTCAAGTATCATGAAGGCCAGCCTGTCATCCGCCAGATCGAGCGCGTCTCGAAGCCTGGCCGTCGCGTCTATTCCGCTGTCGATGCCATGCCGCGCGTCGCCAACGGTCTCGGCATCACCATTGTTTCGACTCCGAAGGGCGTTATGGCCGACCACTCTGCTCGTGAGCAGAATGTGGGCGGCGAAGTGCTCTGCCGGGTCTTCTAACCAGAACGAGGGAAAAACAATGTCTCGTGTCGGAAAGAAGCCCGTCGGCGTACCGGCCGGCGTCACTGCCAGAGTGGATGGCCAGGCTGTCTCCGTGAAGGGCGCCAAGGGCGAGCTGCGTTTCGTCGTTCCCGACGATGTCGCGGTCAAGTTCGAAAACAATGCCATCATGGTCGACCCGCGCTCGGAATCGAAGCGCGCCCGCGCCATGTGGGGCATGTCGCGTTCGATGATTGCCAATCTCGTCACCGGTGTGACGAATGGCTTCACCAAAACGCTTGAAATCACCGGCGTCGGCTACAAGGCCGCTGTCGCAGGCAAGAATCTTCAGCTGTCGCTCGGCTTCAGCCATGAAGTTCTCTATCCGATCCCTGCTGGCGTGACGATCCTCACGCCGAAGCCGACCGAGATCACCATCTCGGGCGCTGACAAGCGTCAGGTCGGGCAGGTTGCCGCCGAAATCCGTTCCTATCGCGGTCCTGAGCCTTACAAGGGCAAAGGCGTGCGTTATTCGGACGAGTTCATCTTCCGCAAGGAAGGCAAGAAGAAGTAAGGAGAGGCCGCGATGGCTAAGGATATTCAGGCAACCGACCGCCGCAAGGCGCGCGTTCGCCGTTCGATCCGCGCGCGCGCCTATGGCAAGCCGCGGCTCACCGTGTTCCGTTCGTCGAAGCAGATCTATGCTCAGATCATCGACGACGAAAAGGGTGCCACGATTGTTGCAGCTTCTTCGATTGAGAAGCAGCAGCGCGATGCGCTGAAGACCGGCGCCGATACGGCGGCGGCAAAGGCAATCGGCAAGTTGATTGCCGAGCGCGCGACCAAGGCCGGCATCAAGCAGGTCGTGTTCGATCGCGGCGCCTATATGTACCACGGGCGCGTCAAGGCGCTCGCCGAGGGCGCCCGCGAAGGCGGTCTCGAATTCTGATTGTTCGGGGCGCGCGTCTGCGTCCCGGCAATTTCTCGAAGCGAGCGGCTTGCGATCTGTGCAGGCCGCGCAAGTGACGGAAGAGAAAAATGGCTCGTGAAGAAGGCGGTCGCGGTCGCGATCGCGATAATCGTGAAGAGCGCGACAGCGAATTCGTGGACCGTCTGGTCCACGGCTGGCAGACCATCGCCATGCCACTGGCCATCTGGTTTCTCATCGATACCGTGTTTTCAATCGCCCATGGCGCCTGCGGCAATGTGTTGCTCGGGATCGCTCTGCACTTTTCGC
>CAZHOK010000164.1:0-2509 GCA_964534115.1 uncultured Beijerinckia sp. | reverse complement strand
GAGGCTTTGGCGGCTGAACTTCTCGCCGATCCAAAAGAGCGCGCCGAACATCTCATGCTGCTCGACCTTGGCCGCAACGATGTCGGCCGCGTGGCCGAGATCGGCACGGTGGAAGTGACCGACAAATTTTTCATCGAACGCTACAGCCACGTCATGCATATTGTCTCGAATGTCGAGGGTCGGCTCTCCTCCAAACAGGACAATATCGATGCTTTGTCGGCTGGCTTCCCGGCCGGCACCGTCTCCGGCGCGCCAAAGGTGCGCGCGATGGAAATCATCGATGAGCTTGAGACCGACAAGCGCGGCATTTATGGCGGCTGCATCGGCTATTTTGGCGCACAGGGCGAGATGGACACCTGCATCGTGCTGCGCACCGCCGTGATCAAGGACGGCAAAATGCACGCCCAGGCCGGCGCCGGCATTGTCTATGATTCCGACCCCGCCTCCGAGCATCGCGAATGCGTCAATAAGGCCAAGGCCCTGTTTCGCGCTGCAGAAGAGGCCGTGCGCTTCGCCACGGGCGGCAAAAGGGGGCAGTGACCGCCCCTCGCCTTGACCTTGCGCGCGCCGCGCCCCAAGAAGGACGGATACAAGGTTAGCTCATGTCCAAAGTCACGCTGATCGACAATTACGACAGTTTTACCTGGAACCTCGTCCATTATCTTGGGGCGTTGGGGGCCGAGGTCGAGGTCGTGCGCAATGATGAGCGCAGCGTCGAAGAGGTTTTGGCCGCCAAGCCCGATGCAATCCTTCTTTCACCGGGTCCTTGCACGCCCAAAGAGGCCGGCATCTGCCTCGATGTGATCCGCAAGGCTCAGGGCGGCGTGCCGATCATGGGCGTGTGTCTGGGCCATCAGGCGATTGGCGATGCTTATGGCGGCGATGTCGTGCGCGCACCCGAACCCTTGCACGGCAAAATGTCCGAGATCACACATCGCAGCGAAACCTTGTTTGCCGGCATCAATGCCCCCTTTCAGGCGACCCGCTATCATTCGCTGATCGTCGAGCGCAAAACGCTCCCCCCTGATCTTGCCATCACGGCCGAAGCCGATGGTCTCATCATGGCTTTGTCGCACCGCACCCATCCGGTGCATGGCGTGCAATTCCATCCCGAGAGCATTGCCTCGGAACATGGCCATCTCATCTTGAAAAATTTCCTCGATCTCGCCGACGCCTTCAACCGGCAATCGGGACGCAAGGCCTGATCGGAGCTGCCACATGGATTCGTTCAAACCTCTCATCGGCAAAATTGCGACAGGCGCCAGCCTCACGCGCGCCGAAGCAGAGCTCGCCTTTGAAAACATTCTGTCTGGCGAAGTCACGCCCGCGCAAATGGGCGGCTTTCTCATGGCATTGCGCATCCGCGGCGAGACGGTTGACGAGATCACCGGCGCAGTGACAGCCATGCGCGCAAAAATGACGCGTGTGCAGGCGCCTGAGGGCGCTGTCGATATTGTCGGCACCGGTGGCGATGGCGCGGGCACCTACAATGTTTCCACACTGGCCTCGATTATCACGGCCGCTTGCGGCGTGCCTGTTGCCAAACATGGCAATCGCGCGGCCTCTTCCAAATCTGGCGCGAGCGACGTGCTGGGAGCTTTGGGCGTTGGTATCGGCATTGCGCCGAGCCTTGTTGAAGCCTGCCTCCATGAGGCCAAGATCGGCTTCATGATGGCGCAGACGCATCATCTGGCCATGCGCCATGTCGGCCCCGTCCGTGTCGAACTCGGCACACGCACGATCTTCAATATTTTGGGACCGCTTTCCAATCCGGCGGGCGTCAAACGTCAGGTGATCGGCACATTCTCGCAATCGCTGCTGCAACCGCTCGCCGAAGTTTTGCGCAATCTGGGCTCGGAAAAAATCTGGCTCGTGCATGGCTCCGACGGACTTGATGAATTGACCACGACCGGCCCGACGCAAGTCGTCGCGCTCGATCGCGGCGAGATCACGTCTTTCACCGTCTCGCCCGAAGATGCGGGTCTGCCTGTGGTCAAGCCCGAAGCGCTGAAGGGCGGCGATCCCGCTTTCAATGCGCAAGCCTTGCGCAATGTGCTTGCGGGTGAAAAATCAGCCTATCGCGATATTGCGCTGTTCAATGCCGCTGCCGCTCTCGTCGTGGCAGGTCGCGCAAAAGATCTGCGCGACGGCGTGGCACAGGGCGCATCCGCACTTGAGAGCGGCCGCGCACAAAAGACACTCGATACACTCGTCTCCATTTCAAACCGGGGCTGAATTATGGCTGACATTCTGCGCCAGATTGAAACGTACAAGCGCAAGGAAATTGCGGAGGCGAAAGTCCGCATGCCGCTGCATGCGCTGGAGCGCAAAATCGAAGAGCAGACGCCGCCGCGCGGATTTGTCAAAGCCATCGAAAACAAGCTCGGGCAAAATCAATTTGCCCTGATCGCCGAGATCAAAAAGGCCAGCCCGTCGAAAGGCCTTATCCGCGCCGATTTCGATCCCCCGCTTCTCGCACGCGCCTATGAAGCGGGCGGCGCGGCCTGTT
>CAZHOK010000163.1:0-2736 GCA_964534115.1 uncultured Beijerinckia sp. | reverse complement strand
CGCTTGAACGCGCTCGAATAGCTCCATCGGCACGATAGGCGGGACGGGCACATCGACCACAAGCGAGGGGTCGTGCAGCTGGCCCGTGCGAGAGTTCAGTTTGCCGAATGGCCATTTGCCTGTTGCGTAGCCGGCATTGGTCAGGATCTTGTGGAGCGGACCAACACCAAATGTCGATCCAAGGCGGGTTCGGTAGCCATGGCTGTTGAGCCATTTGCATGTGTCTTTGATCCCGAGCGGTCGAGACCGTCCGTCGCCCTCAGTATAGAGCTTATAAATCAGACGGACGGTTTCGGCTTCGACTGGGTCGATATCAAGACGCTTCTTGATCTTGGAACCGCGCTTTTCGGATTCGACTATGCGATAGCCAAGCGGCGCGCGGGCTCCGTTCCAAAATCCTTGCTTGGCGGATTCGCGCATGGAGCGGATGACGTTCTTTCCGTTTTCGCGTGACGTGTACTCGTCAAAGACACCGATGATTTGGCGCATCAGTTCTTGAGAGGGATCGTCACCAGTTGGTTGGGTCACCGAGATAACTTCAACACCCTGCTTGCGCAGACGCCGGATGGTGAGCTCCATCTCCGCACCATTGCGGTAGAAGCGCGAAAAGGCGTGCACACAGATCACATCAAAGCGGCGATCTGGGGAGGTGGCTTCTTCAAGCATGCGCTGGAAGACAGGGCGTCGATCATCGGTTGCGGAAGCACCAGGCTCCACGAATTCGCTCGTCACAACCCAGCCCTGAGCATCGCAATAGCGCTTCGTCAGTTCACGCTGTGAGGGGATGGAGACATCGCCCGCTGCCTGACGGCCTGTGCTGACGCGCAAATAGAGGGCAGCCCGTTTGGGGCTTGCTGGAAAAGGTGGGGGGGATGACTTGAAGCTCATATGATCACCGTTTTGATGAGCGTATCATTCGGGAGGGCCGGCAAAAGCCCGTCAGTAGCGATCTTGGCAGCCAATCCCCTGTTTCCCTCAGTCTGCCAAGAGGCGGTCGAGGTCTTCCCCCAGAAGCTGACAGATAGCCTCCAGTTCAGCGGAGCTGACTGGTATCCTCTCCCCCAATTCGCATTCAACATCGGGCTTCCAGCGACTTTCGATGGTCCGATTACGGGCGCGCAGATTGAGGGGGCGCGGCACGACATTTGGGGCTCCCGCTTGAGGAGACCCTTCCAGTTGGGCGTGAACCCGTGATGTCCTTTTTGACCGTGCCATCTTGCCGACATGGCACAATCTGGGAGGCGCCTCGATTTAAGAAGCCCAAGAAAACGAGTGGGGTATTTTATACTTTTTTGGCTCATTTCTTTTTTGTCCTGCTGGTGTCAGGAATGGGGTAGAGCCCTTCTACCAGGCTGGGGATCGAGGCACCGATGCTGCTGCCTTCAAGCCCGCATGCGCTGAGAACCTCTTCACATAGAATAACGAATTTCCCATTGGGGCTTTTGGCGGCACGCTTGCCCAAAATATTTTCTGAAGACAGAATCAATATTCTGACGAGGTGTTGGCGATAAACGAGGGTAGGGCGTTTTTTTGACCCGTCAGCATTCAAGAGCCGCCAAGTTACAAGAGCGGTCAGCTGGTCTTTGATGTAGCGCGCAAATAATTCCGGTCCATGTTTTAATCCGACCGCTTGCATAATAGGACGCAAGAGGGAATCAATCTTTGCAAGCGGGACCTCGCCTTTCTTTTCAAATTCGAAGCTAATGTGTTGATCTATTGATGGCGAAATTGCCTTTTCTCCCAAAACCTCTTTTGCAAAAGCTGACGATGAACGTGTCCCGATCATCTCTAGGGCACTAAAGGGCAGATACTCGTGCATATATTTTTGACTTCGGGTGATTTCATAATCGAGCTTGGCCAAGACTTTTTCGAGATTGCGCATCCGGGCAATTAAATCTTTCCTCTTTTGAGGCGAATGATTTTTTTGCTTGTAAAGCTCAATCTGTGAAAAAGCATAGCCAACTGCATGGTGTAGCGCTGCAGCCTGTTCTGCGGTCAGCCGCATGTCCTGAGCAATCGCACTGATTGCTGCGCTAGTTGGTCGTTTAATATCGTAATCTGCTTGCATGTCGTTTTTCTTGGGTGAAAGCTTTTTATTATTTGTTCTCATTTTTGCCTCCGAGGCTACGGATGACATCAACAAAACTGCGGTGCGCTTCCATGCCATTTGCTTGCTGGTAATAGCGCTCGGTCGTTGTGAAGGTTCGATGCCCCAGAAGGGGCGCTGCGATGCGCGCATGTGCAGGGTCTGCAAGGGGCATGAGGGTTGCAGCAGCATCGCGGAAGAGATGCGGGTTCATGGGTGTCCCAAAGGCATCTCCTGTGCGCAGACGAATCCGATCGTAAATGGCGATCTCGGTCATGGGCGAGCCGTCTTTAGACACCCAGAGCTCATGGGTGACAGGTTTTGTCCAACGCCCTGTGCGCGACATTAGATAAGGACGGTGTTTCTGGAGATATTCGTCTAGGGGTTCGATGAGGTCTTCGGGGACATAGAGCTCCTGCTCGTTAGATGTCTTGGTTTCGTCCTCATTGAGGACGAGCAGATAAATGCCGCCCATGGGTATGAGGTTTTCGCCGATATTGCTGCCGGCAATGTTGCGGCGGCGGAACGGGACATAGGCTGTCATGGCAATCATGAGACCGTCCCGAAACAGGAGGGCGGCCTCCAAATCATCCATCGCTGATTTGGCTTGGTCCATCAGGTTTTTGCCAAGATCGACCAGTTCATCAGAG
>CAZHOK010000162.1:0-2895 GCA_964534115.1 uncultured Beijerinckia sp. | reverse complement strand
GCGCATCGAACAGGAGATGAGAGTGCTCGCCTTGGAGGGCGTGCCCTATTCGAAGGAAATGATTGAAAAGGCGAGCCTGGATCTCAAGGCGCAGGCAAGCGAGGAGGATCCCAATGCCGCCGATCTGGCCAAACGCTATCCCAAGGCTGTGGCGCGCGCTGCTGGCGACCAGAAAGGCATGGTGAGCGAAGCCGATGCGCTGATCGCTTATCTGCAAATGCTCGGCACTCTGGTCGATTTCAAACTCTATGACGGCAAAGCCAATCTGAGGTGATGCAATGATACTCCCCCGTTTCCTGATCGATGCGCAGATATTCTCGCTGATTGCGATCTGTCTCACATTCGCGGGCATTGTCGCTTATGCGCTGTGGCCTTCGCTGCAGTCGAATTTCGATCGCGCCTCCCGTCTTCCGCTTCAGGAGGATTGATCCATGAGCCTCGCCTCGCATGACAATAAGGATGTCGATGCCCATACGGGCACATCGACCACCGGCCATGAATGGGATGGGATCCGCGAGCTGAACACGCCGCTGCCGAAATGGTGGCTGAATATTTTATATGCCACGATTGTCTGGGCCTTTTTCTACATGCTGGCCTATCCCGCCTATCCGCTCATTTCAGATTTCACCAAAGGCCTGCTGGGCTGGTCGTCGCGCGCTGCTGTGACGCAGGAAATCGCCGATCTGCAGGCCATGCGTGCGCCCATGGTGCAGGCTCTGGCCTCCGCCAGTTTCGAGCAGATCGAGAAAGACCCCAAATTGCTTGCTTTTGCCCGCGCGCAGGGCAAGGCGGCTTTTGGCGACAATTGCGCGCCCTGCCATGGCGCGGGTGGCGGCGGGGCCAAAGCCTTCCCCAATCTCGTCGATGACGATTGGATCTGGGGCGGCAGAAACGAGGATATTCAGGCAACCATTACGCACGGCATTCGCTCGGCCGATCCGCAATCGCGCGCCGGCAATATGCCGGCTTTCGAGGGCGTTTTAAAACCAACCGACATGATCCTGGTTGCCGAATATACACGTTCGCTGTCGGGTCTTGCGGTGGCGAAAAGTGTCGATCTGAAAGCCGGCGCGCAAATCTTTGCGGATCATTGTTCGGCCTGTCACGGCGCCGAGGGACGCGGCAATCAGGAGATTGGAGCGCTCAATCTTACCGATCAGATCTGGCTCTATGGTTCGGATCAAAAAACCATTCTTGAGGGCATAGCCAAGGGTCGCGGCGGCATGATGCCGAATTGGAACGATCGCCTCGATGCCGGAACGATCAAGGCGCTGGCTGTCTATGTGCGCACGCTGGGCGGCGGTCGCTGATGAGAACACCTGCCGCAAATTTCGACCACGCGGCGGAGCGCAAGGCATGAGCGTCAAACAGCAACAGGCGCGTGACATAGCTCTCGCAGCCGCAGGCCACGAGACGGCGCTTTATGCGCCGAGGCAGAAAATTTTTCCCCAAAGTGTGCAAGGCCCGTTCCGTCGCCTCAAATGGATCATTTTGAGTGTCACGCTCGGCCTTTATTATTTTCTTCCCTTTCTGCGTTGGGATCGCGGGCCAAATGCGCCCTCGCAGGCCATTCTCGTCGATCTTGAAAATCGGCGTTTCTATTTCTTCTTCATCGAAATATGGCCGCAGGAGGTCTATTACATCACCGGCCTGCTGATTGTTGCAGCCGTCACATTGTTTCTGATGAATGCAGTCGCAGGCCGTCTCTGGTGCGGTTATCTGTGCCCGCAGACCGTCTGGACCGATCTCTTTCTGGCGGTCGAAAGATTGATTGAGGGGGATCGGCGCGAGCGCATGCGCAAGGCCCATGAGAAATGGAATCTCGAGACTTTCGCGCAATTTATTTTGAAACATTGGGCCTGGCTGATGATCGCCTGGTGGACGGGCGGCGCCTGGGTTCTCTATTTCGCCGATGCGCCCTCGCTCGTGCATGATCTGGCGACATTTCAGGCGCCCATTGTTGCTTATACATGGATCGCCATTCTGACATTCACGACCTATTTCTTTGCCGGTTTCATGCGCGAGCAAGTGTGCACCTATATGTGCCCATGGCCACGGATTCAGGCCGCACTGACGGATGAATGGGCGCTGAATGTCACCTATCGCTACGATCGCGGCGAGCCGCGCGGCTCGGCGAAGAAAAACCTGGCCCTGCGCGAAGCGGGACGTCCGGCTGGCGATTGTGTCGATTGCGACCAGTGTTTCCATGTCTGCCCGACGGGCGTCGATATTCGCGATGGATTGCAGATCGATTGCATCCAATGCGGCCTTTGCATCGATGCGTGCGACAATGTCATGACGAAACTCGGTCGTCCGACCGGACTGATCGGTTACGACACAGACATCAACGTCAAGCGGCGCATCGAGGGACTTGCAACCCTCAAGCCGCGTTACTTCCGGGCGCGTACCATTCTTTACGTCGCCATCATTGCGCTCATCGGGATTGCGATGGTCTATGCACTGCTCACCCGCAGCATGTCCGGTCTTGCCGTCATTCACGATCGCAATCCGCTTTATGTCACTTTGCAGGATGGCGCGATCCGCAATGCCTATACGGTGCGTCTCTCCAACAAAATGCCGGAGGCGCGCGATTTCGAAATCCGGGTCGAGGGCCTGGCACCTGCGGCTGTCGATGCAGCGGGTGGGCGTCGTGGCCTGTCTGGCTGGCCGATCCTGACGGTGGGTCCCGATCAGACGCTTGAAGATCGTGTTTTCGTCACTTTGCCCCGTGTCTTTGACGATCGAGACCATGACGGCAAAAGAGATCTTGTATTCACGCTTACGGATATGAAGCGCACGGAATCGATCCGCACAAAAAACCATTTCATGATGCCAGAAGGAGACAGAAAATGACCAGCGCGCGCGCGACGGGTTTTATTCTCACCGGGCGGCATG
>CAZHOK010000161.1:0-2908 GCA_964534115.1 uncultured Beijerinckia sp. | reverse complement strand
ACGAAGAACATGACTTCGGAGGCGATGAACAGGATCATGCCGTAGCGGTGATGCATCTGGACGACGCGGGTGTGGAAGCCGCTCTCGGCTTCCTTCACCACATCGGCCCACCAAGCGGCCATGACATAGAGAATGCCGATCATGCCCGCGCCGAAGAGATAAGGGCCGGCCTTGAGGCCGAACATGGTCATGCCCTTCATCCACATGACCGCGCCGACGGCAGAAACAAAGGCCGCGATCGAGCCGACGAGCGGCCAGGGGCTCGGGTCTACGAGGTGGTAGTCGTGGTTCGGTTTGCTATGCGCGTCGGCCATGACAGCTTCCTTTGACGTCTTTTATCTCCGGCCTCGCGGCCACCTCATATCCGCTCCGGGACTGTGCCCGGGGCAATTTCATCCCCGCCCTTTGCCCTGTTCGGCTACAGGGGTCAAGACGGCTTCTCCAGCTTTAGAGCGCAGGCTTGCCTTTCACGGCAGCAACCGGCGTTTTGGAGGCGTAGAATGTATAGGACATGGTCACCATGTCCGAATATTTCATGATTTCGTCGGTCTCGAGCTTGGGGTCGAGATAGAAGACGACCGGCATGTCCATGCTCTCGCCCGGACCCAGAACCTGCTCGTTGAAGCAGAAGCAGGCGATCTTGTTGAAAAACATGCCGGCACGGTCGGGCGCGACATTATAGCCGGCAATGCCGACCGTCGCTTTGTCCGAGCGATTGCGGACCTTGTAGAAGACCGTCGCCGTCTCGCCGGTGCGCAATTTGATCGAGGGCACATCCGGCTCGAAGACCCACGGCAGGTCCGAGGCAATATTGGCATCGAGGCGGACGGTGAGGATTTTATTGCCGCGCAATCCGGATTCGGATTGGGCAATTTTCGGCGTGCCGCCATAGCCGGTGACCCGGCAGAACAATTCATAGAGCGGCACTGAAGCATAGGCGAGGCCGACCATGCTGAAGACCACGCAGACGACATAAGTCGCCACACGGCGATGACGGCGCTGAAGATCGGGTGCAGGGCTTGCTTCAATCATGGCTTGCCTCAGTTCGGTTTCAAAAGAACGTTCGGGCCAAGTTTCACGATGGTTATGGCATAAAAGATCACAACAAGCGCTGCGACAATAAGGGCAATGGCAATGTTGCGCGCGCGACGGCTCTTTGCCTGTTCGGGCGTGAGCCGCACGCCATTCTGCTCATGATTTTGTTCGGTCACGCTCATCACCTTCAGCCGAATGTCCGCAAAGCCATGACAATCGTATTTTCAACGACGATCACGCCAAACAAAAGGAAGAGATAGAGAATCGAAAAGCCGAACAATTTTTTGCAGGGCTTGTCGGCATCATTGGCATCCTTGGCGCGCCAGACCTGAATGGCGAGGTGCAGCATGAAAGCACCCGCAATGGCTGCAATGACGCCATAGGCCATGCTGGCATGGCCGAGCAGGGCGGGAAGAACACCGGCCGGCGCCATAATGGCTGTGTAGACCAGCATCTCAAAGCGTGTGTGTTTCTCGCCTTTGACATTGGGCATCATCGGCACGCCGGCGCGGCCGTAATCGCCGGCTTTGGCAATGGCGAGCGCCCAGAAATGCGGCGGTGTCCAGATGAAGATAATGGCGAAAAGGACAAGGCTGGCCAGACTCACCGAACCCGTGACAGCCGCGCAGGCGACAACAGGAGGCAATGCGCCGGCAGCGCCGCCGATGACAATGTTCTGCGGCGTCCAGCGCTTCAGCCACATTGTGTAAATGACGGCATAGAAGAAAATCGTGAAGGCGAGCAGGCCGGCGGCCAGCCAATTGGCGACAAGACCCAGCGTCAATACCGAGAAAGCCGACAGGAAGAGTCCGAAGCCCAGAGCCTCATTGGGAAGAACGCGCCCCGCGGGAATGGGCCGCTGCGCCGTGCGCCCCATTTTGGCGTCAATATCGGCATCATACCACATGTTCAGCGCGCCCGATGCGCCAGCGCCAACCGCAATGGCGAGCAGCGACACAAAGCCGATCAGCGGATGCACTTTGACGGGCTCGATCATCATGCCCGCCAATGCCGTCAGCACGACAAGCGACATGACGCGCGGCTTGAGCAGCGCGAAATAATCCTTCGGCCCCGCATCGGAGATCCGCAGGTCGCTGATTTCGTGTCCCGTGACCAGACTCATGAACCAACCTTTGGGTTTCTCCTTCTCCCGGGGGGAGAAGGTGGCATGCGAAGCATGACGGATGAGGGGGTTACGATTTCAGACGGAGAGTTTGTAACCCCTCATCCGGCTGCTGCGCACAAACCTTCTCCGTCTGGGAGAAGAGAGTTGAAGCCCTCGTTGAAGCAGCCCTTGCGCTGCTTGAAGGAAGGCTCCGGCGGCTCGCGATGAGCCGCCGGAGATTTTGATCAGTGGTTCGAGCCGGTGATACGCGGCAGCGTCTCGAACTGATGGAACGGCGGCGGCGAGGGCAGGGTCCACTCGAGCGTGGTTGCGCCTTCACCCCATGGGTTGTTGCCGGCCAGACGCTTGGCGCTGAAAGCTTCCCAGACGAGATAGAGGAAGATCAGAACGCCGACGCCCGAGATGTAGGAACCGTAGGACGAGATCTGGTTCCACAACACATAGGCATCCGGATAGTCGATGTAGCGGCGCGGCATGCCGGCGAGGCCGAGGAAGTGCTGCGGGAAGAACGTCAGGTTCACACCGACGAACATGACCCAGAAGTGCAGCTTTCCGAGGAACTCGCTGTACATGTAGCCCGACATTTTCGGGAACCAGTAATAGAAACCCGCAAACAGGGCGAAGACCGCGCCCAGCGAGAGCACGTAGTGGAAATGCGCCACCACGTAATAGGTGTCATGCAGCACGCGGTCCACGCCGGCATTGGCGAGCACCACGCCCGTGACGCCGCCGACCGTGAACAGGAAG
>CAZHOK010000160.1:0-2916 GCA_964534115.1 uncultured Beijerinckia sp. | reverse complement strand
CGAGCCGCACATGGCGATAGCCTTCGCTCCCCAAAGCGGCATGATCGAGATCGACTTTGAGGTGCCGCGCAGGGCCGGGGAGCGCGAGGCCTGCAGCCGCCAAAGCTACGCCGGTCGCCACGCCGGCCTGCACGCGGCAGGCATAGAGCGTGTCGTCGCCGATCCAGGACACACGCGACGAATCCGCCAACGGCCAACCCGCACAATCAAGCAGGGCGCGCAGAGCCTCGTCGGGGTTTGTTGTCAGCATGATGATTGAGAAGTGCCATGGCGCGGCCAGTGTCGCAACATCAAGGCATCCATGCGCGCGAAGCAAAACAACTGACTGCGAGTTTCATGGGAGCGCCTTCAGAAGGTCACGGCCGCTCAGAGGGGCCATGATCGCAGACGACGATGGCCAAGAGCGAACCGCGACCGGACCGTGCAGCCTGCCCATCTGATTCGCATAAGATATATTATGGAACTAAACCAGATTATTTGCTTTCGCTTGTAACCCATTGTGGTGCCGAGAATTAGCCGTCAACATCCTCTTCGGCCAAGCGACGCGCCAGCACTTTATCGATGCGCCGTCCGTCCAGATCGACCACTTCAAAACGCCAACCGAGCGTCTCGATATATTCCCCGGTCGATGGCAAATGATGCAGCTTGTCGATGATCAGACCGGCGACCGTTTCGTAATCGCGTGTGCGCGGCAGATTGATGCCCAGCTGGTCGGACATTTCATCGACCGGCATCCAGCCCGCCAGCAGCCAGCTGCCGTCATCGCGCTGGATGGCTTCCGGCTCGGTTGTGCCTTCATCCGATTTAAACGCACCGGCAATCGCATCGAGAATATCGGCGGGCGTCACCAGCCCCTCAAAATGTCCGTATTCGTCATGGACGAGCGCCATAGGAACATCGGCCTCGCGCAAGACGCCGAGCGCCTCGAGCGCATCGATCCGGTCAGGAATAACGGGCGCCGGACGGATCAGGCTGCGCAGATCGACCGGGCCGCCGCGCATATAGGCCGGCAGCAATTCGCGCAGCTGGACGATGCCCAAAATATTGTCCGGCGAGCCTTCGCCAACCGGAAGGCGCGAATGGGTGGTTTGGGTCAGGCGCTCACGGATATCGTCAGGATCGTCATCCAGATCGATCCAGTCGACATCCGTCCGGGGCGTCATGACGGCACGAACGGCCCGGTCGCCCAGACGAAGCACGCCGGAAATCATCCGCCGCTCATCGACCTCGATCACACCGGCCGTCGTGGCTTCCTCAACGATGTTTTTGATCTCTTCTTCCGTCACGGATGTGGCGCTGGTCCGGCTCAGGCCGAAAACACGAAAGATCAGGCGCGACGACAAATCGAGCACATAGACAATAGGCGCGCCGATTTTGGAGAGCAGAAGCATGAAAGGCGCAACCGCGCATGCAATGCCTTCTGGATTGCGCAGGGCCAGCTGTTTGGGGACGAGCTCGCCGACGACGACGGACAGATAGGTGATCAGGCTGATGACAATGCCATAGCCCAGCGGCTCGGCCAGACCCGGCGGCAGATTGCTCTCACGCAGATAGGCCGACATTTCCAGGCCCAAAGCCGCGCCGGAAAACACACCGGCCAGAATGCCGATCAGGGTAATGCCGATCTGGACGGTCGATAGAAATTTTCCAGGATTTTCAGTTAGTTCGAGGGCAATCGACGCACCGCGTCGTCCGCTTTCCATGAGGGTCCTCAGCCGGGCCGGCCGGGCCGAGACGATGGCGAGTTCGGAAAGAGCAAAAACCCCGTTGAGCGCAATGAGCAGCGCGGCCACAGCCAATTCTAACAAGGAAAAAACAAAAACCCCTTCGGGCCCCCCTCTGTGAAGCGCGGCATCATAACGCAACGCTCGGGAATTGCGAATCCAGTCTCTGTCCCCTGCCCGCCGGAATGGCGGTCAGCTGGTCAGGACATTGTCAGCCGCATGCCGTCATAGGCCGGCTCGACATTGGCCGGCAATTCGCGCCGTAAACGCTCGAAATCGAGATCGGTGTGGAGATTGGTCAGGACCGCGCGGCGGGGCTTCATCTTGCGGATGAGCCCCAGCGCCTCTTCCACCGTGAGATGGCTTGGATGGGCTGTGTAACGCAGCGCGTCGATAATCCAGAGATCGAGCCCGGCCAGATAATCGAGGCTTTCGGGCGGAACGGCGCGCAAATCCGGTGTATAGGCCGTGTCGCCAAAGCGGAAACCCAGAGCCTCTATATCGCCGTGATCGAGGCGAAACGGCAGGACCTCAACCATCCCGCCGGGTCCCGCAATGCTGCAGGCCTGGCCGTGGACAAGACGCCGCTCATCGAGCAAGGGGGGATATTGGCTGCCAGGAGGGGTTTCGAAAATATAGCGAAACCGCTCACGCAGGGCCTCCGAGGTCTCCTCATCCATGAAGACCTCGATGCGCCGCTTCATTTTGATGACCAGCGGGCGGACATCATCGATCCCATGCACATGATCGGCATGGGAATGCGTCATCAAAATTGCATCGAGCTGCCGCACATTCGCATCGAGCAATTGCTCGCGCAGATCTGGCGATGTGTCGACGAGAACAATGGTGCTTTTGTCCGCAGCCAAGCGCTCCAGCAGGATCGAACAGCGACGGCGACGGTTTTTGGGATTGGCCGGATCGCAGGCGCCCCAATCATTGCCGACGCGGGGAACGCCACCCGACGAGCCGCAACCCAGTATGGTGACAGTCAGGCTCATGTCGCAGACACTTGCGCGAGAGCGGGCATTTTATCGAACAGGCGCAAAACATTTGCGGTCGTCGCTTCTGCCAGTTCAGAGACGCCGATGCCTTTCACCTCCGCAAGGACTGCGGCAGTTGCTGCGACATAAGCAGGCTCATTGCGCTTGCCGCGATAAGGCATTGGGGCAAGAAATGGCGCATCGGTTTCACC
>CAZHOK010000159.1:0-2919 GCA_964534115.1 uncultured Beijerinckia sp. | reverse complement strand
AGGTCACATTGGCATCGGGCACGCGCTGCAAGGCGACAGCCAGCGCCTTGATAACGAAATCATTGACCGAAACCTTGTAGGCGGGCTTGCCGTCCTTGTCCTTGGGAGCTGCCGCATTGATCGCCTCGCGGGCGGCGAGCAATGTGTCGAGCTCGCAATCCACGGTGAGGTAAAAATGCGGGACCGTCTGTTTGGATTCGGTGAGACGGCGCGCAATGACCTTGCGCATCGTATCGTGGGGAATTTCCTCGAACGAACCGGGCTCGAAAAACTTGCGGACCAGATCGTCCGACATGCCGCTTGCAAGCGCGGGCGCTGTAGTTACCGCGGACGCAACGGGCGCCAGCGCTGCTCCACCAGCCATGGCTGCGCGCACATCTTTCTCGATGATGCGACCATGCGGGCCTGAACCCTTCACGCGCGAAAGATCGATACGCGCCTCTTTGGCGATGCGTCGGGCCAGCGGCGATGCGAAAATGCGCGCAGCGCCGACGCTGGGCGCAGACGCAGCAACGGGCGCAACCGCGGCAGCGACAGGAGTTGATGCAACAGCCTGAAGCGCAGGAGCAGCCGGAGCTTTGGCGGGCGCAGCAGAAGCAGATCCTGCAGCCTTCACATCCTCACCTTCGGCAGCAATGACACCGATGAGCGTGTTCACCGCAACATCTGCTGTGCCATCCGGAACGATGATTTTCGCCAGCGTTCCCTCATCAACGGCTTCGACTTCCATCGTCGCCTTGTCGGTTTCGATCTCGGCGAGCACATCGCCCGCCTTGATCGCATCGCCTTCTTTCTTCAGCCAGCGCGCGAGATTGCCCTTCTCCATGGTCGGAGAAAGCGCGGGCATGAGAATATTGATCGGCATGAGCGGCGCTCCCCTTAGCGATAGAGCACGGCTTTCGCCGCCTGGATGACTTCACCGACATTCGGCAGCGCAAGCTTTTCGAGATTGGCGGCGTAAGGCATTGGCACATCCTTACCCGTGACCCGAATGACCGGCGCATCGAGCCAGTCGAAAGCACGCTCCATGACGCGCATGGCGATTTCAGCGCCAACACCCGATTGCGGCCAACCTTCTTCCACCGTCACGCAGCGACCCGTCTTCTGAACGGATGCAATGATCGTGTCGGTATCCATTGGGCGAATGGTGCGCAGATCGACCACCTCGGCCTCGATACCTTCCTTGGAAAGTTCTTCCGCCGCTTTCAGCGCGTAAGTCATGCCGATCGAGAAAGAGACGATGGTGAGATCGCTTCCCGGACGCGCAATGCGCGCCTTGCCGATGGGCACAGTATAATCGTCGAGACGCGGCACATCCGATGTCTGCCCGTAAAGAATCTCGTTCTCGAGGAAGACAATCGGATTGGGATCGCGAATGGCGGATTTCATCAGGCCCTTGAAGTCAGCCGCCGTATAGGGCGCGACCACCTTGAGGCCTGGAATCTGCGAATACCAGGCGGTAAAATCCTGGCTGTGCTGCGCCGCCACACGCGCAGCAGCGCCATTGGGACCGCGGAACACAATCGGGCATCCCATCTGACCGCCCGACATGTAGAGCGTCTTGGCAGCCGAATTGATGATCTGGTCAATCGCCTGCATGGCGAAATTGAAAGTCATGAATTCAACAATGGGCTTCAGTCCCGCCATTGCGGCACCGACACCGATGCCGGCGAAACCATGTTCAGTGATCGGCGTATCGATGACGCGCCGCGGACCGAATTCCTGCAGCAGGCCTTGTGTGACCTTATAGGCGCCCTGATATTCGGCGACTTCTTCGCCCATGACGAAGACGGATTCATCGGCGCGCATTTCTTCGGCCATTGCATCGCGCAAAGCCTCGCGCACGGTCATCGAGACCATAGCTGTTCCAGCCGGAACCTCGACTGCGGCCGGAGCTGCAGGAACGGTTGGCGGGCTCGCCATTTCAGCAACCGCCGGCTTCTCAGCGCTGGCGGCTTTTGGAGCGGGCGCGGCAACAGGCGCGGCATCGGCGCTTTCGCCTTCCGCCGCGATAATCGCAATCGGCGTGTTGACTGCGACATTTTCTGTGCCGTCTGCGATCAGGATTTGCGCGAGCACACCCTCATCCACCGCTTCGACTTCCATCGTCGCTTTGTCGGTCTCGATCTCGGCGAGCACATCGCCGGACTTGACCTTGTCACCGACTTTCTTGACCCATTTGGCAAGTTTGCCCTGTTCCATCGTGGGTGACAGGGCGGGCATCAATACATTTACAGCCATTTTCGATCCCTCCCTCAGAGCACGATATCCGTCCACAATTCGGACGGATCCGGTTCAGGATCGTTGGTCGCGAATTCGGCTGCCTCGGCAACAATCGCACGCACTTTGGCGTCGATCGCTTTCAACTCATCTTCCGTTGCACGTTTGTCACGCAGCAGACGCGCGCGCACCTGTTCGATCGGATCGTGCTCTTCGCGCATGCGCTGCACTTCTTCCTTCGAGCGATATTTCGCCGGATCGGACATGGAATGCCCGCGATAGCGATAGGTCTGCATTTCGAGAATATAGGGACCTTTGCCACTGCGGCACCAGGCAAGCGCCTTTTCGCCGGCAGCCTTGACCGCGCGCACATCCATTCCATCGACCTGTTCGCCGGGAATGTTGAACGAGATGCCGCGCTTGGAAAAATCCGCCTGTGCAGAGGCGCGTGAAACTGCTGTGCCCATCGCATAGCGATTATTTTCGATGATGTAGATCGCCGGCAGTTTCCAGAGCTCGGCCATATTGAAGCTCTCGTAGACCTGGCCCTGATTTGCCGCGCCATCGCCGAAATAAACCATCGAGACGCTATCATTGCCGCGATAATGATTGGCAAAGGCCAGCCCGGTGCCGAGCGACACCTGCGCGCCGACAATGCCGTGACCGCCGTAAAAATGCTTCTCTTTCGAGAACATGTGC
>CAZHOK010000158.1:360-2997 GCA_964534115.1 uncultured Beijerinckia sp. | reverse complement strand
GTCTGGCTCTCAATGGGCAGGCCGGTCGCGGGTTAATAGGGAATGCCGGCGCGCGCCACGCACCGAAATCACCTTGTCGCCGAATGTGTCGAACAGCTTGTCAGCTGTGCGGATGGCGTCGGTTTTGGTTTTGGGACTGCGGGCCATGATCTCACTGCTTGCTTTGTGTTGCGGCGCCTGACGGCCCTTTCGGGATACGCTGGCGCAGGCTTGGCGGTTCGCTCCGGAAGGGCGCGCCTCGACGCTCAGATAGGCCTTTTTGGCCGCAAATGCGACGTTGGCGGACTGGGGGTGGGCCGGGCATATCGCCACGGACCGGCTTGCATAAGGACGAGCGGGCTGATAAGAACATAAAGTGAACATGGAAAAGAGCCTCCTGTGGACAGTGTCCGGAGGTCGCGTGCTTTGAGGCGCATTGGCGGGTCGGCGCGTTTAGGGTGTGGCGAATATGCGGGCCTGGCCCGCGACGGATTTCAGGAGAGGCAGATGTCGGGCAGCGTCAACAAGGTCATTCTCATCGGCAATGTCGGGCGCGACCCGGAAGTGCGCCGCACCGCCAATGGCGATGCCATTGTCTCTTTCTGAGTGGCACAATGTGACCATTTTCAACGATGCGCTTGGCAAGGTGGCCGAGCAATATGTGAAGAAGGGCTCTAAAGTCTATCTCGAGGGCCAGCTTCAGACCCGCGAATATACGGATAAAGACGGCAATCAGCGCAAGGCGACCGATGTCGTCCTGCAGCGTTATCGCGGCGAGCTGACGCTTCTCGACAGCCGTGGCGGGGGCCGTGAAGGTGGTGGTGAGATGGCCGGTGGCGGCGAGCGCCAGAGCTTCAGCCGCTCGGCGCCCTCCGATACACGCCCGGCCTCGGCGGGCGGCGGGCGGACATCGGCCGCGATCGACGACGATATTCCGTTCTGATCCGGCGTTTCAGAAGCCGTTTTTCTTCAAAAAGGCATCGACCTTCGGCTGCCAGGCTTCTGCATTACGGCGGAAGGTTTGGTGTCCATCTGAACCGTAGGCGGGCAGGGACACAAATTCCGCCCTGCCGCCACGCGCCGTATAGGCTGCGGCCCAGTTTTTTGGATGGTCCGGCCCCCAATAGGCATCATTGACCGAGTAAAGCCAAAGCGTCGGAATGCGCGCTTTGGCGCCAAATTGCCCGTAGGTCTCGGCAATGCGATCTGCTTGGCAGGGGTTCCAAGGCCGATGCTGAGGGTCGCCGCCTGCACCGCCGGCGAAATTGATGGCAAGTTTCACGCCTGGAATATTTTGCGCTGCCGTGCCGATCGTCGTGAAGCCGCCGACCGATTGTCCGACGACGATACCGCGTGCGGGATCGACATAATCCTGCGCCTTCGCATAGCGTATGGCCGCGCTGACCTGCGCGACGGCCGGCGCCAGGCTTGCTGCATAATCCTTATTGCTGCACGGGCCTGAATTTTCGAGATCGGGTCCATCGCTGACGCCATAGCCGATCCGTGTCGGCATGATGACGACAAAACCGCGCTGGACAAAATAGGGGCTCTGCTCGCGAAACACCGCGCGACCGAAATTTTTGCGCTCCTTCGGATCACCCGAGCGGCCATGATTGAGAATGAGGAAAGGCGCTTTCTTGCGCGTATCGTCACGCAAGATCGTCAAGGTAATGTCCTGCTGATAGGGAGCGCCATCGGGGCCCTGAACGCGCACGGGGATCTTCACCACGCTTTCCTTGATGTCGGCGACAGCGGTCGTTGAGGCGGCTATCAGAACGATCAGGGGAAGGGTGAAGCAGGCGGAAATCCATTTGCTCTGCATGATGAAAAACCTCAATCAATGGCCTCAAAGCTAAGGCTTTGGCGCAGACGGGCAAGAGCGACGAAAGGTGGGTTTGCGCAGACTTTCGAAGCCGGGCCGGAGATTTCCCGCCGCACTCTCGGCCCATGGTTATAAACAATTGATTTCAAATAGCTTTGGCCGGGTTGTCCAGGGCGCGTGGCGCTGGCTTCGGAGGCTGGAATCGGATAGACAGAAGTCCGATTCTGGAACCAGTCAGGAAACGGGCTTTTGGCCGACGAAAAAGACGACCACGCCGGGGCGAGCGGCTCTGATATCCGCCCCGTCTCCATCACCGATGAGATGAAGCGCTCTTATCTCGATTACGCGATGAGCGTGATCGTGAGCCGTGCGCTTCCCGATGTGCGCGACGGGCTGAAGCCCGTGCATCGCCGCATTCTCTTTTCGATGCATGAGAATGGCCACACGCCGGACAAGTCCTATGTGAAATCGGCGCGTATCGTCGGCGATGTGATGGGTAAATACCATCCCCATGGCGACAGCGCGATTTACGATGCGCTCGTGCGCATGGCGCAGCCATTTTCGCTGCGCGTGCCTTTGGTCGATGGCCAGGGCAATTTCGGTTCGGTCGATGGCGATCCGGCTGCGGCGATGCGCTATACGGAATCACGTCTGTCGAAAGCGGCCATGCCGCTGCTCGAAGATATTGAGCAGGACACGGTCGACTTCCATCCAAATTACGATGGCAAGGAAGAAGAGCCCGTCGTTTTGCCGGCGCGCTATCCCAACCTTCTCGTCAATGGCGCCGGCGGTATTGCGGTGGGTCTGGAACACGGCGTGGCCGTGCCGGCCGACAG
>CAZHOK010000158.1:0-350 GCA_964534115.1 uncultured Beijerinckia sp. | reverse complement strand
TGGAACGGCCCGAGATTTCCATCGAAGATCTGACGCAAATCATTCCGGGGCCGGATTTTCCGACTGGCGGAATCATTCTGGGCCGCAGCGGCATTCGCTCGGCCTATATGACCGGGCGCGGTTCGGTCTCGGTGCGTGCTAAGACGGAGATCGAACAGATCCGCAAGGATCGCGAGGCGATCATCGTCACGGAGATTCCCTATCAGATCAACAAGTCGGTGTTGATCGAACGCATTGCGGAACTCGTTCGCGACAAGAAGATCGAGGGAATTTCGGATCTGCGCGATGAATCCGATCGCGACGGCATGCGCATCGTCATCGAGCTCAAGCGCGATGCGGTCGCCGATGTC
>CAZHOK010000157.1:0-3009 GCA_964534115.1 uncultured Beijerinckia sp. | reverse complement strand
GTCGCGGGCATTGAATGTTCGCCCGTGTCAGGCGAATTGACTTACGGACTCGAGCGGCTTGCCATGTATGTGCAGGGCGTCGAAAATGTCTATGACCTGAATTTCAACGGTCTCGAAGGTGCCGAAAAAATCACTTATGGCGATGTTTTTCTGCAGGCCGAGCAGGAATATTCGCGCCATAATTTCGAACATGCCGATACGGCTTTGCTGTTCCAGCAATTCAAGGATGCCGAAGCCGAATGCAAATCCTTGCTCGCCAAAGGCGACGCAGGCGAGCGCCATCTCATGGTGCTGCCGGCTTATGACCAATGCATCAAGGCCTCGCATCGTTTCAACCTGCTCGATGCGCGCGGCGTGATCTCGGTGACGGAACGCCAGAGCTACATTCTGCGCGTGCGTGAATTGGCGAAAGCCTGTGGCGCCGCCTGGCTCAAGACAGACGCCGGCAGCGCAGCCTGATTTTTTTAACGGAGGTGAACATGTCCGAACCGGTGATTGCCCAAAAAGCCCCTTATGCCGTCGAAGTGAAGGCCGGCGAATCCTATTGGTGGTGTTCGTGCGGCAAGTCGGCCAACCAGCCTTTCTGCGACGGCTCCCACAAGGGCACCGACTTCCGCCCCGTCGAATGGAAAGCCCCCAAAGACCGCACCGCGCATTTCTGCGGCTGCAAACATTCCCTGAATGGCGCGCTGTGCGACGGTACGCACGGCAAGATTTGATTTTTGGAAAAGACGAGCGCAATGCCTGATCTTCTGTTCGAAGTTTTCTCCGAGGAAATCCCCGCACGCATGCAGGCGCAGGCGGCCGAGGATCTCAAGAAACTCGTCACGCAGGCGCTCGTCGATCGCGGTCTGACCTATGAAGGGGCGGCCTCCTTTGTCACGCCGCGCAGGCTGGCTTTGCATATTGCGGGCCTGCCCGTGCAGCAGCCCGATGTGCGTGAAGAAAAGAAAGGCCCGCGTGTCGGCGCGCCCGAGGCTGCGGTGCAGGGCTTTCTGAAAAGCGCCGGCCTCACCTCGCTCGATCAGGCGACCATCGAGAAAGATCCGAAAAAGGGCGAATTCTATGTCGCCATTGTCGAGAAAAAGGGTGGGGCAACGCTCGACGTGCTGGCAGAGATTCTGCCTGCCGTTTTGAAAACTTTCCCCTGGCCGAAATCGATGCGCTGGGGTGCTGGCTCATCGAGGCCCGAGGCCTTGCGCTGGGTGCGCCCGCTCCATTCCATTGTCGCGACCTTTGGCCCCGAGACGGAAGATCCGGAGATCGTTCGTTTCTCGCTGGATGGTATTGAATCGGGCGATGTCACCTATGGCCACCGCTTTCTCAGCCCCGGCGCGATTCAGGTTCGCCGTTTTGACGATTATGTGCCGGCGCTGGAAAAGGCGAAAGTCGTGCTCGATGCCGAGCGCCGCAAGCAGATCATTCTGGCCGATGCAAAGGATCTGGCTTTCGCGCAGGGGCTTGAACTGGTCGAAGATGAAGGCCTGTTGAGCGAAGTCGCAGGGCTTGTCGAATGGCCTGTCGTGCTGATGGGCGAATTCGACGAGGCCTTTCTGGATATTCCCGCCGAAGTCATTCGCGCGACGATCCGCGCCAATCAAAAATGCTTCGTGCTGAAAAAGCGCGATGCGGCGGACGGCGCGCTCGCCAATAAATTCATTCTCGTCTCCAATATTGAGGCGAGCGATGGCGGCAAGGCGATTGCCGCCGGCAATGGCCGCGTCGTGCGCGCACGTCTCTCGGATGCGCTCTATTTCTGGGAAACGGATCGCAAGCCTTTGGCCGATTATGCCGACAAGGCGGAGAAGCCGCTCGACCAGAGGCTTGAAAAGCTCAAGGCGATGAACATCGTCTTCCACGAAAAGCTCGGCACGCAGGGTGCGCGCGTGGAGCGTATCACCGCGCTTGCCCGCGAACTCGCGCCTCTGATTGGTGCAGATGTCGCAAAGGCCACGCGCGCCGCGCAGCTTTGCAAGGCCGATCTGATGACCGAAGTCGTCGGCGAGTTTCCGGAAACGCAAGGCCTGATGGGCCGCCGCTATGCGCTGCTGCAGGGCGAAGATGCCGATGTCGCCGCCGCCCTCGAAGACCATTACAAGCCGCAGGGGCCGTCTGATCGCGTGCCGAGCAATCCAGTGTCGCTGGCGGTGGCGCTGGCTGACAAGGAAGATACTCTTCTTGGTTTTTGGGCTATTCATGAAAAGCCTACGGGATCGAAAGATCCGTTTGCTCTTCGACGTGCAGCATACGGGGTTGTGCGCCTTTTTCTGGAAAACGGCATTTCGATTCCCTTGAAAGAGGTGCTGGTAAAGGCGAGCGCACCACTCAAGAACATCATCTGTCGCGATGATGCTGATGAGCTCTCGATCTGGATGGCACTTGCTCGGAAACAGGCGAAGGTTGATTTCTCTAGAGAAGAGGTCGAACATCTAGCTGTAACAATCATGGTGGACGATCTCCTCGCCTTCTTCGCAGACCGCCTGAAAGTCTATCTGCGCGACAAGGGCGCGCGGCATGATCTGATTGACGCTGTCTTTGCGCTGGATGGTCAGGACGATCTGCTCATGATCGTCAAGCGCGTCGAAGCGCTTGGCGCTTTTCTCGATACGGAAGACGGCAAGAATCTTCTCGCCGGTTACAAGCGCGCGGCAAATATTCTCAAGGCCGAAGAGAAAAAGGACAAGGACGCCGATTATACGGCGGCCTATGCGGGTGCGCCCGATGCGCCCGATGCCGAAAAGGCCCTTGCTGCAGCGGTTTCTTCAGCTGCTTCAGCTGCCGCCGATCATGTCGCCAGGGAAGATTTTGGCGGCGCGATGAAAGCGCTTGCCGCATTGCGCGCGCCGGTCGATAAATTTTTCGAAGATGTCACGGTGAATGATGCCGATGCGGGAAAACGCCTCAACCGCCTGCGGCTGTTGAGCGCATTGCGCGGCGCTGTTCATACAGTGGCGGATTTTTCGAAGATCGGCGGCTAAAAACCCTCTCCCAAAGGGAGAGGGCGGACTC
>CAZHOK010000156.1:0-3038 GCA_964534115.1 uncultured Beijerinckia sp. | reverse complement strand
CCTCGCCCCGAGCGTTGTCTCCGTCACCTATGGCGCGGGCGGCACGACGCGCGAGCGCACCCATGCAACGCTGTCGCGGATCGTCACAGAAACGCAGCTGAAACCGGCTGCCCATCTCACCTGTGTGGGCGCAACCCGCGACGAGATCGACGATGTTGTGCGCGCCTATGCGCAAGTCGGTGTGCGTCACATTGTGGCTTTGCGCGGAGATCCGCCCGAAGGCCCCGGCTCCGTGTTTCGCGCCCATCCGGGCGGCTATGAAACATCGACCGCACTGGTGGCCGGCATTCGCAGGCTTGGCGATTTCGAAGTCACCGTCTCCGCCTATCCGGAAAAACATCCCGAGAGCGGCACGCTCGATCAGGACATTGACGTTTTGGCGGCGAAAGTCGATGCGGGCGCGACACGCGCCATCACGCAATTTTTCTTCGAAAACGAGACCTATCTGAAATATCTCAACCGCGTGCGCCAGCGCGGGATCAATATTCCGATCCTGCCCGGCATTGTGCCGGTGCAGAATTTCAAACAGACGGCAAGTTTCGCCAGAAAAACCGGCGCCAGCGTGCCGCAATGGCTGGCCGACCGTTTTGAGGGACTGGAAAACGATCCCGCCACACGCCGCCTGATTGCTGCAGCGGTTGCGGCCGAACAGGTGCTCGATCTTGTCGATGAGGGGATCGAGAATTTCCATTTCTACACGATGAACAAGGCCGATCTTGTCTATGCGATCTGCCACCTGCTCGGACTGCGCGCCAAAACGGCGCCCGAGCCCAAAACCATTGCTGCCTGAGGTTTTCTTGATGAGCACGTTTACGCCACGCAACGGCGACGAAATCCGATCCGCCCTCGAGGCCATTGCACGCGAACGCATTCTCGTGCTCGACGGCGCCATGGGCACGATGATCCAGGACCGCAAATTTTCCGAAGAGGATTTTCGCGGCCAGCGATTCAAAGACTGGCCACGCGATCTGCGCGGCAATAATGACCTGCTGATCCTCACCCAGCCTGACGCCATTCGCGAGATTCATCTCAGCTATTTTCTCGCCGGCGCGGATGTCTGCGAAACGAACACATTCTCTTCCACCACAATCGCGCAGGCCGATTACGGGCTTGAGGATTATGCTGTCGAGCTCAATCGCGAAGGCGCAAGACTGGCCCGCGAGGCGGCCGATGCCGCCCAGAAGTCAGATGGTCGGCGCCGCTTTGTTGCCGGCGCCATGGGTCCGACCAATCGCACCGCCTCCATTTCGCCCGATGTGAACGATCCGGGCTTCCGCGCCGTCACATTCGATGACTTGCGCCTTGCTTATGCGCAAGCAGCCCAGGCTTTGATCGAGGGCGGCGTCGATATTATGTTGATTGAGACCATTTTCGACACGCTCAACGCCAAAGCGGCGCTGGCGGGTATTGAAGATGCTTTTGCAGCCACTGCCACACGCCTGCCGATCATCATTTCCGGCACGATCACCGATCTGTCGGGGCGCACGCTCTCGGGCCAGACGGCGGAAGCCTTCTGGATCTCCTTGCGCCACGCAAAACCTTTTGCCATCGGCCTGAATTGCGCCTTGGGCGCGCGCGAAATGCGCGCCCATATTGCCGATCTGTCTCGCCTGGCCGATACGAATATCGTTGCCTATCCCAATGCCGGATTGCCGAACGAATTCGGCCTGTATGACGAGAGCCCTGAATATATGGCCTCGCTTGTCGGCGAATTTGCCGATGCCGGTCTCGTCAATATGATCGGCGGCTGCTGCGGCACGACGCCGGCGCATATCGAGGCTCTGGCCAAGCGCGTTGCCGGCATTGCACCGCGCAAACATGTCGATGTGACGCCCATGCTGCGGCTGGCCGGTCTCGAGCCTTTCAAAGTGACGCCCGATATCCGCTTTGTGAATGTCGGCGAGCGCACCAATGTCACGGGCTCGGCGCGCTTTCGCAAATTGATCAAAAATGGCGAATTTGCTGCCGCACTCGATGTTGCGCGCGACCAGGTTGCCAATGGCGCGCAGATTATCGACATCAATATGGATGAAGGCCTGCTGGATTCGCAGAAGGTCATGGTCGATTATCTGAATCTCGTTGCCGCGGAGCCCGATATTGCCCGCGTGCCGATCATGGTCGATTCCTCAAAATTCCACGTCATCGAAGCCGGGCTGAAATGCATTCAGGGCAAGGCTGAGGTGAATTCGATCTCGCTCAAAGAGGGCGAGGATATTTTCATCGAACAGGCGAAAATCGTGCGCCTTTATGGTGCAGCCGTCGTCGTCATGGCTTTCGATGAGACAGGCCAGGCTGATACGCTGGCCCGCAAGGTCGAGATCTGCACGCGCGCCTATCGCATTCTTGTCGATCGGGTCGGCTTCCCGCCGGAAGATATTATCTTCGATCCGAATATTTTTGCTGTCGCCACCGGCATTGAAGAACATGACAATTACGGCGTCGATTTCATCGAAGCCACGCGCCAGATCCGCACCCATCTGCCCCATGCCCATGTCTCGGGCGGCGTGTCGAATCTGTCTTTCTCCTTCCGAGGCAATGAGCCCGTGCGCGAGGCCATGCATTCAGTGTTTCTCTACCATGCCATTCAGGCGGGCATGGATATGGGCATTGTCAATGCAGGCCAGCTCTCGGTCTATGAAGAGATCGATCCGGAATTGCGCGAGGCCTGCGAGGATATTGTCCTCAATCGTCGCGCGGATTCGACCGAGCGCCTGCTCGCCATCGCCGACAAGTTTAAAGGGCAGACCGGCGAAGTGAAGGCGAAAGACCTTGCCTGGCGCGAGGAAAGTGTCGAAAAGCGCCTCGAACATGCGCTCGTCAATGGCCTGACAGAATTTATCGAACAGGATGTCGAGGAAGCGCGCCAGAAATCGGCGCGCCCGCTCGATGTCATCGAAGGCCCTTTGATGGCGGGCATGAATGTCGTCGGCGATCTGTTTGGCGCAGGAAAAATGTTCCTGCCGCAAGTGGTCAAATCGGCGAGTGTGATGAAACAGGCGGTCGCCTGGCTCATGCCCTATATGGAAGCCGACAAGGCC
>CAZHOK010000155.1:0-3102 GCA_964534115.1 uncultured Beijerinckia sp. | reverse complement strand
GCGGAAGACAATGTTGAGAACGCCTTCCTGCGTGTCATTGAGATCGAGCAGGCGCGAGAGCAGCAAGGGCCCCATTTCCGAAATGGTGGCGCGCACGGGATGGCCCTGTTCGCCAAACAGATCCCAGAAGACGACCGGAAATTCATCCGCCTGATAGGCGACGCCAATCTCCTGCGCCCGTTTGACGAAAGGCGCCTTGCCATCGCCCGGCATGGCGATGCCGGACAGATCGCCCTTGATGTCGGAGGCAAAGACACTGACGCCGGCCGCCGAAAAACCCTCCGCCAGAACCTGCAAAGTCACCGTCTTGCCGGTGCCCGTCGCCCCGGTCACCAGCCCATGGCGATTGCCGAGCGGCAGGCTGAGATAATCAAAGGTCTCACTTTTGCCGACAAGGATCTTGCCAGGCTGGTTTTTCGGATCGTCCGCCATGCTGTGCTGCTCCCTTGGATCCGAATCTTTATAGGCAAGGCCGGGCTCCTCTTCCACCGGCGGGAACCGCACTGACAGGCTGTTGATTGCAGGGCGGGACGGTTCGCGTCTAAACTTTGCCCAAACCAATGAGGGTCGCCATGCAAGAAATCGTCGATCGTGTTGCCGCCGCCGCCGGAATCGAGCCGGGGCTTGCCGCCCAGGCCATCGGCATCATCCTCGCCTTCCTGCAAAAGGAAGGCCCGACGGAAGATGTCGAGCAACTCCTCGCTGCCCTTCCCGGTTCAGCCGAACTGGCGCAGGAACATGGCGGGGCCAGCGGAGGCCTTGCCGGCATGTTCGGCGGCGGCCTGATGGCGCTGGCCGGCCAGCTCTCCGGCATTGGGCTCGGCATGGGCGAAATGCAGGGCGTCGGGCGCGAACTTTTTGAGGTGGCGCGCGAACAGGCCGGCGAAGATGTGGTCGGCCAGATCGCCGGCTCCATTCCAGGCCTCGGCCAGTTCACCTGAAGCGCGGGCGCGCACATTCGACTTTAGGTCTGTGGTCGCCTGCAGCGCATCATGCGAAAAGGCCCGACGACCAGACCAGACGCCCAGCGTGACCAAGCGAGACCGTATGTTTGAGCCTGCCTTTGCCAGCGCCTTTCCAGCCATCGACGAGGCGCAATGGCGCAAACTCGTCGATCATGTGCTGAAGGGAGCGCCATTCGAAAAGCTCGTCGGCAAAAGCTACGACGGCATTGCCATTGCGCCCCTTTATCCGCGGGCCAAATCGGCCACACCGATTGCCCCCGCCCATGCCGGCGCATGGGAGCATTTGGCCCGCGTCGACAATCCCGATGCGCGCGCTGCCCATGAACAGGCGCTGAGCGATCTGGAAAATGGCGCGAATGGCCTGCATGTCGTCTTTGCAGGATCGAGCGGATCCTATGGCTTCGGTCTGGCGCCCGATGTCGACACGCTCGAACAGGCGCTCGAAAGCGTCGTGCTGGAGACGGGCCTGCCCATCGAAATCGATGCCGGACCGCATGGCACTTCTGTTGCTGCCGCGATCGAAAAAATTCTCGCCGCGCGCAAGCTCACCCCCGCGCAAGTGCGCATTGCCTTCGGGCTCGATCCGCTTTTTGAAGATGCAAAACATGTTGCAGCTACAGCTGCGCGCCTCGCCCAGGCAGGCTTTGGTGCGCCCGCGATTGTTGCCGATGCACGGCGCGTGCATCATGCCGGCGGTGCGGAAGCACAGGAAGTTTCGCTTGCGCTGACCAGCGCGCTCACCGCGCTGCGCGCACTTGAAGCGCAAGGCCTGTCGCTCGATGAGGCGCGCGCGCTGATCGCTTTCCGGCTTGCCGCCGATGCCGACCAGATTCTCACCATTGCCAAATTGCGCGCCTTGCGGAAACTCTGGGCGCGTGTGGAAGAGGCCTGCGGCCTCGCCCCAAAACCGATCCGCATTCATGCCGAAAGCGCCTTTCGCATGATGACGCGGCGCGATCCTTATGTGAATCTGCTGCGCACGACGATTGCTGCTTTTTCGGCAGGGATTGGCGGCGCCGATCATGTGAGCGTGCTGCCCTTCACACAGGCCTTGGGCTTGCCGGATGCTTTTGCAAGGCGTCTTGCACGCAATGTGCAGCTCATCCTCGCAGAAGAATCGAACCTCGGCGCCGTGATCGATCCAGCGGCAGGCGCAGGCGGATTTGAAACGCTGACCGATGAAATTGCGGTAAATGCCTGGGCCTTGTTTCAAAAGGCCGAGCGCGACGGACTTGGGGCATTTTTGAAAAATCTTTCAGCCGATGTTGCGAAAACATGCGCAGCACGGCTGAAAAATATTGCGCGCCGCAAGGACCAGCTCACCGGCGTGAATGAATTCCCCCATGTGCATGAGGGCGCGGTGGATGTGCTGGCCCCGGCGCGCGCTTTGGCGCCGGACAATCTCTTCGCACCCATGCGACTCGCGCAGCAATTCGAAGCTCTGCGCGATCGCGCAGATGCCATGGCGCCGCGCCCGCGCATCTATCTTGCCACTCTGGGCACAACCAGCGACTTTACTGCGCGTGCCATGTTTGCAAAAAATCTCTTCGAGGCCGGCGGCATTGAGGCCATGGTGCATGAGGGCGGCGATCTCGCTGCAGGTTTTGCAAAATCGGGCGCAAAACTTGCTTGCCTGTGTTCGAGCGATGCCATCTATGCGGAGCAAGCCCGCGAAGCGGCGGGCGCGCTGAAAGCAAAAGGCGCAAAACTCTTTCTCGCGGGCCGCCCCGGCGATCTCGAAACAGAATTGAAGGCTGCCGGTTGCGGGTTTTTCATCTTTGCCGGATGCGATCTTGTCGAGACTTTGAACGAAGCGCTGAACATGGGCCATTAGCGCGGCCCGCTTCTCCCATGGGGAGAAGGAGACCGCGACATTGAGGACGAATTGACATGAGCCGGATTCCGAATTTCGCCAATCTCGCTTATCAAGCGGCCGCAATGCCTGCGCCGCAGATCAGCGATGCGCGCTGGATGACGCCTGAAGGCATTGCGGTGAAAAATGTCTATGGCGCAGCCGATCTCGCCGGTCTCGATTTTCTCGACACGTATCCAGGTGCCGCGCCCTATCTGCGCGGCCCCTACCCAACCATGTATGCGAACCAGCCCTGGACAGTGCGCCAATATGCGGGCTTTTCCA
>CAZHOK010000154.1:0-3104 GCA_964534115.1 uncultured Beijerinckia sp. | reverse complement strand
GTTCGTCGAGAGACGGCATGGTCGCAAGCGACTTGACGCCGTCGGTGTTCAGCAGAGTGGCGCCCATGGCGCCGCCGAGGATCACGAACTTGTCGTTGTCCTTGGCGAAGGCCACAGCAACCTTCGGCGCCGCCACCGGATCGTCCGAATAGGCGATCAGGGTCGGTCCCTTCAGGAGAGGACCGATAGAGGCAACATCCGTGCCTTCGAGAGCGATTTTAGCGAGGCGGTTCTTGGCGACCTGAACGGAAGCGCCAGCTTCGCGCATCTGCTTGCGCAGATTCTGCAGCTGGGCGACGGTCAGGCCGGAATAGTGGGCCACGACGACGACCGACGTCTGTTTGAAGACGCCGCTCAACTCCGCGACGAGCTCTTTCTTTTCGGCTCTGTCCACTTTGCTCTCTCCGGTTGGCGAAACGAAATGTTCCGCCGGTTGCACAAGCCAGTTTTGCTCAAGGAGCATGACCGGCGGCGAGTGCCTGTCCCCGGAGCGAGGCTGATCGCTACCGGACAGAAGGTTCGAACCAAACTCGGTGGTCCGTGCGCTCGAACAGGGTGTCGCGCGCGCGGCCCAGAAAACCTGGTCTTCCCCGTCTATGCTGGCGTCCACAAGAACCGCCGGAACCCGGCAGATTTTCAGACATTAAGTCCCCGAAGGGACACCTGCAGTCTCGGACAGGACAAAGCCGGAAGAACACAAGGATTTCTCCCCGGGTCCGCCGGCCTTTCCACCCTCTCGTCTTTTCCATCGCGCGACTGGCGTCGCTGGCTTCGGACAAGCCGAAAGGGAATCTCAATTTTGGCTTGGGGTCGCTAGCTCGCCGACCCCAAAAGTCTTTCTAGACGCTTCAAACCGATCTGCCAAGAGGCAATTTCGGCAAGTTTCGTCGCCTGTCGGGCATGGCCCTGAAATACCGGCCCCGCCTGGGCGGAGCCGGAAAGGTCGGCTCAGATGCCGGTCGAGGCAACCGTGGCCGGATCGACCTTGACGCCCGGGCCCATTGTCGACGACAGGGCCACGCGCTGGATATAAGTGCCCTTGGCGCCCTGCGGGCGGGCCTTGGCCACGGCATCGACGAAAGCCTTGATGTTTTCGACGAGCTGGGCTTCGCCGAAGGAGGCCTTGCCGACCGAACCCTGGATGATACCGGCCTTTTCGACGCGGAATTCCACCGCACCGCCCTTGGAGGCGGCCACAGCGGATTTCACATCCATCGTCACCGTGCCGACCTTCGGGTTCGGCATCAGGCCGCGCGGGCCCAAAACCTTACCGAGACGGCCGACGAGCGGCATCATGTCCGGGGTGGCAATGCAGCGATCGAAATCGATCGTGCCGCCCTGGACAATATTGACCAGATCTTCAGCGCCGACCACGTCAGCACCGGCTGCCTTGGCCTCATCGGCCTTGGCGCCGCGGGCGAAGACCGCCACGCGCAGAACGCGGCCCGTGCCATGCGGCAGGTTGACCACGCCGCGGACCATCTGGTCGGCATGTTTGGGATCGACGCCAAGATTCATGGCGATTTCGACCGTCTCGTCGAATTTGGCGCTGGCGCGCTCTTTGACGAGCTTCACTGCCGTGTCGACACCGTAGAGCTTCGTGCGCTCGACGCCTTCACGGCCCTTGATGACGCGTTTTCCAACATGTGCCATGGCTTACCCCACCACCTCGAGGCCCATCGAACGGGCGGAGCCTTCGATCATGGCGACAGCCGCCTCGATCGTATGGCAGTTGAGATCGACCATTTTCTTTTCGGCGATCTCGGCGAGCTGGGCGCGGGTGATCTTGCCGACAAAACCGCGGCCCGGCGTCTTCGAACCCGAAGCCGGCTTCTTGCCAAGCTTGAGATTCGCGGCCTTCTTCAGGAAGAAGGTCACAGGCGGCTGCTTCATCTCGAAGGTGAAAGAGCGATCCTGGAAGGCCGTAATGATGACGGGGATCGGAGTCCCCTTTTCCATATTGGCCGTCTTGGCGTTAAACGCCTTGCAGAATTCCATGATGTTCAGGCCGCGCTGACCCAGCGCGGGGCCGATCGGAGGCGACGGGTTCGCGGCACCAGCCGGAACCTGAAGCTTCACATAGCCGGCAATCTTCTTTGCCATAGTGGCTGCTCCAGAAAACGCCCTTCACCGGGCCCAAAGGCCCGTTGCCGGGTGGTTGCAGTTCGTGGTGCGGCTTGGGCTCCCGGCGGCAAAACCGGGCAAACCTCCCACGGCGAAGCGCGTCCTATACAGGGGGATGGGGTGAATGGGAAGGGGCTTTGGAAGAAAAGCGCCCTGCCTCGTCATTGCGAGGAGCGCAAGCGACGCGGCAATCCATCTTTGGCAGCCGCCAGATGGATTGCTTGCGCCCGCCCGCAATGACGGCCGCTCTCAGGGCAAGAAGCGCCAACCCCAGCCTCGTCATTGCGAGGAGCGCAAGCGACGAAGCAATCCATCTTTGGCAGCCGCTAGATGGATTGCCGCGTCGCCTTCGGCTCCTCGCAATGACGGGTGGGTCTCGTCATTGCGCGCGCGCCATGACGGCAACAAAAAAGGCGGCCTCGAAGGCCGCCTTTTGCATATCTGTCCGGCGAAAGCCCTCAGACCTTCTCGACCTGTCCATATTCCAGTTCGACCGGCGTGGCGCGGCCGAAGATCGAGACGGCGACTTTGACGCGCGAGCGGGCTTCGTCGACTTCTTCGACAATGCCGTTGAACGAGGCGAAGGGACCATCGGAGACGCGCACTGTCTCGCCGATTTCGAAATGGATCGACGGTTTTGGGTGTTCGACACCCTCCTGGACCTGACCCTTGATGCGATCGGCCTCGGCATCCGAGATCGGCATGGGCTTCTTGTCGGCGCCCAGAAAGCCCGTGACCTTCGGCGTGTTCTTGATCAGATGATAGACATCATCCGTCAGGTCGCATTTCACCAGCACGTAGCCGGGAAAAAACTTGCGCTCGGAATTGACCTTGCGGCCACGGCGGACCTCGACGACCTGTTCGGTCGGCACGAGGATTTCCTCAAACTTGTCCGAGAGCCCGCGCTGGGCGGCATATTCGCGGATCGATTCCGCGACCTTTTTCTCAAAGTTCGAATAAGCGTGAACGATATACCAGCG
>CAZHOK010000153.1:0-3116 GCA_964534115.1 uncultured Beijerinckia sp. | reverse complement strand
AAATTGTCATGGCCATGGAGCGCAAGGAAGTGGACGGCATTTGCGTCGCCTTCCAATCGGTCAACCGCACGCGCCTGTTCCTGGATGGTCAGCTCAACATTCTCCTGCAGGCCGGCATCGAAAAAGATCCGGGCATTCCTGCCGACGTGCCGCTGGTCACCGAGCTGACAGCGGGCAGCAAGGCCGATACGGATGCGCTGCGCCTCTTCCTGGCAAGAACCGCGCTCGGGCGACCCTTTGTTGCGCCCCCCGACGTGCCGGCGGCTCGCGCAAATGCCTTGCGTCGCGCCTTCGAAGCGACCATGAAAGATCCAGCCTTTATGGCGGAAGCCGAAAGACTGAAACTGACCATAGAGCCGATCACCGGAGCCGATCTGGCCCGTATCATCACCGAGATTTACGCCACGCCGAAAGATGTGGTGCAACGCGTATCGCGGGTTCTCGGCAATGTCTCGGGCCCGGCTGCGCAATAAGAAAAAAGGACTGAAAATAAATGGCAGGCGTGGGTGATTCTCCGGCAGGATCGGGACAGCAAAATCTTCTGCCGGGGATAGGACTGGCCCTCGCACTGGCCATTGCAGCTTATGGGATCCAGCCGCTCGTTGCCCATCTCCTGCCGGTTCCAGCCCTTGTGATTGCCCTGATCATCGGGATTTGGCTGCATCCTTTTGCCAGCCGTCCGATCTTTGCGGCGGGCTTGCGCTATTGCGTGTCGCGAATTTTGCGCATTGCCGTCGCCTTGCTGGGCCTGCGCGTTGCCATTGGCGATATTGCGGCACTGGGCTGGGGAACCGCCCTCATCGTCATCCTCGCCATGGTTGCGACAGTTTCCACCGGCATTGTACTGTCGCGCCTGCTTGGCCTGTCGAGCCATTTCGGCGCATTGGCAGGCACAGCAACCGCTGTATGCGGCGCATCGGCGGCGCTCGCCACATCCAGCGTCCTGCCCGCCTATAAGGGCAAAGAAGCCGATACAATTTTCGTCGTCATCGCCGTCAATCTGCTCTCCACCATCGCCATGCTCATCTATGCGCCGGCGGGACATATGCTTGGCATGGATGAGCGGGCCATCGGTATTCTTCTGGGTGGATCGATCCATGATGTGGCCCAAGTGGTGGGTGCGGGTTTCGCCGTGTCGGATTCGGCCGGCGCAACGGCAGTGATCGTCAAACTCTTTCGCGTTCTGCTGCTCTTGCCCTTCATTCTGATCATCGGCTTTGCCTTCACCCGCAGCACAACAGCCAAAGCACCCGCGCCGGTCTTTGCTTTCGTCTTTCTCGGCCTTTGCCTGGTCAATTCCGCCATGCCACTGATGCCCGAATTTGGCGCCTCTTATGCCTCGATCAAATGGGCTGCGACTTTGGCGTCCACATGGGGACTGCTGATTGCCATTGCCGCACTGGGGCTGGGCACGTCGCTCAAATCCGTCCTGCAGCTTGGCTGGCGTCACATGGCCATTGTGACCGGAGCAACTCTTGTCATCTTCGCCTGTGTTGCCGGCGGCCTGATGATCGCTGGATGATGCAATGTAAAGAACCAAAAAGGGGGAAAGCATGACGCTCATTTTATCCAACGATGATGTCGAAAAACTGCTTTCCATGCCCGATTGCATCGAGGCGCTGGAGACCGCCTATCGCGATCTCGCAGATGGTCGCGGCGTCTCGCGACAGCGCTCCGACTGCATCACGCCGACGACCTGGAGCGAAGATGCCATTTACGGACTGAAATCCATGGATGGCGTCGTGCCGGTTCTGGGCGTGGGTGCCGTCCGGATCAATTCGGATATTGTGACCAATCCGCTGGTCGGCAATACGCGCCGGCGCGTGAAAGTCCCGGCCGCACCGAACAATCGCTATGTCGGCCTCGTTCTGCTCTTTTCGACGCATAATGGCGAACCGCTGGCGATTTTTCCCGATGGCGTGCTGCAACATATTCGCGTCGGCGCGGCCAATGGCCTTGGCATCAAACATATGGCGCGCGAAAATGCGCAATCGGTCGGTATTCTGGGCTCGGGCTGGCAGGCAGAAACACAGCTCACAGCGGCCTGCAGCGTCCGCAACATCACATCGATCCGCTGCTTCTCACCCAATCGCGACAATCGTGAATCTTTCTCAGCGCGTATGGGCGAGGTTCTGGGGCTCGAAGTGCGGCCCGTCGAACAGCCCGAAGAAGCCGTGGTGGGCGCCGATATTGTCATGTGCGCGTCCAATTCCATCGATCCGATTTTCTTTGAACGCTGGATCGAACCGGGCATGCATATATCGTCGATCAAAAAGCCGGAGGTCGAACCGGCCGCCATCCGCGCCGCCCATCAGGTCGTCGTGCATACGCATGACACGGCTCCCATTCTCGTTGTTTCAAGCGAAGCGAATTTTCGCGAGAACAGCAAATCGGCAGGCTGGAATGCAGCGCAAAAGCTGGATTTCAAATCCTATCCGACCTTGGCCGAACTCGTTGCCGGACGCGTGAAGGGACGCACGCAGGATGATGATGTCACCTGCTTCCTGAATAATCTGGGGCTGGGCTATCAATTTGCTGCCGCTGGCTCCGTCATCTATCGGCGCGCCAAGGAACAGGGTGTCGGCCACGATCTGCCAACCGACTGGTTCACCCAGACGGTGCATCCGTAATGACGCGACCCAGAATGATGCAAATACCCCGTTGCCAATTTTCCACTCTCGCCGCGGGCCGAGGAAATGCGTAATGGCACAAGATTGAAACGTGCCCACCACAGGTGTCTGATGAAAACAATGATCCTCGCCGCAATTCTCTCTGTCACTGCCGGAGCAGGCCTTGCGCAAGCGCAGACATTCCCGAAAGAATTTTTGGGCGAATGGATCGCCCATAATGACGAAGAACAGGCCGTCTGTACGCCCGGCGCCATGGATCGCATGGAATCCGACACAATCATGAAAATCGAGCCGCGCTCGACCACGCAATGGGAATCGAGCTGTCGGCTTCAGGCCTTCAAAATGCAAAATTCTGCCAGCTCCGTTCGCCTTGTCTGCAATGGCGAAGGCGATCGCTGGCAATTGAACCAGCTCTGGGCTGTCCGCAAGATCGGCGAGAAGCCGGTCCTGCTGATCGCGACACCGAAAGACGGGCTGATTTCCGTC
>CAZHOK010000152.1:281-3139 GCA_964534115.1 uncultured Beijerinckia sp. | reverse complement strand
TGCAGGCCCATCGCGATCCAGGTGCGATTTATCCCTTGGCCGCAGGCGAGATCGGTTGCACGCTCAGTCACCGCCGCGCCTGGCAGCGCATTTGTGACAGCGGCAAGTCCTGGGGTGTGATTTTCGAAGACGATGCCTGTCTCAGCCCGCAAACCGGAGACATACTTGCACAATTGCCGGAGGATCTGGAGCGGCCCTCGATCATCAAGCTCGAATGTTCCAATGGTGAAGCTCTTCGGCTTGGTATGAAGAGCATTGCCTTTGCCGGGCGCAGCCTTCGTCCCTTGCGCGGCGCCTCCATCGGTTCAGCTGCTTATGCAATCACGCGCAGCGCTTGCGAAATATTGCTGGCGCGCCGGGCTGTTTATGCTGTGCCGCTCGATCTGTATCTCTTTTCAAGAAGGCACGGCGCGATCGGCGGACTTGATGTTTTCATGCTGGCGCCTGCACCGGTCATTCAGGCAGATCGCCGTGAAGGGCATGGCAATGCGCTTGCCTCCGGAATTACAGAACGCGGAAAACGCATGCGCCCGCGTCCGCGGCCCAGCGCCATGATCAAACGCGAGATTTATCGCTTGCGCGAGCAAATGGCTGCATTGGGAAGTGAAAAAGCAATCATTGACTGGCGCTGATCAGAAGCCGATTTTCCGTGCGATCTTTTTGAAGCTTGCACGGATACGCCCTTTGGTATTCCGCTTTGCGCTCAATTGCGGATTGATGTCGCGACCATGTCCGCGCATCGCGGGCGTTTCAAGTGCCGTTTCAATCCGCTCAACGAAGAAAGCCGGCGTCATTTCGTAGGGAATGCCATTGGCAAAGACCGGCGCCTCGATCAAGGCACGTTGGAGCTCTTCGTCGCTTTCAACCCTCATGACGTGATCAATGAGTGCGTCCATGTCCGAAAATTGCGAAGCATCGATGAAAGCGCTGGGATTGAAATCAAGCCGACATTCGGGCGCGCCCCAATAGATCGGGATTGAGCCACAAGCCAAGGGTTCCAGCAGTTTTTCCGTCACATAGCCGGGCGAGAGAAAATTCTCAAAGGCAATGGTGAAGCGATAATCGGCAAGTGTTTGCAATTTGTCTTTGGCGCGCCCTCCCATATTGTTCAGAACCTTGCCGTAGGAATCGACGCGCTGGCGCGCATTGAGCCTGGCAGAAAACTCATTCCGCAGTGAAACGGGATTGGAATAGATAAAGTTGCAGAATTTCGGGCGTGGCTGAAAGGTGCGCGGCAGGACGAGCCGCCGATGCGATAAGGGCCCGTCCTCGCTCCACCAGTCGATATTGGTGGCCCAAAGCGGCAGGCGAATGGAGCGCGATCCCAGCAAAGGATTGGCATGAAAGCCGAAAGTCAGATCGTAAATGAGATCTTTGGCGTCTTGCGCCTCGCCTGTGAACCAGACTTTCAGCGCCGTTGAGCGCAGCACGTCATCGGGGAAATGGCGACCGAAAACGCTGAAAAACTGGATGTCGCGGCCAAAAGGCTCCACCCTGACATCGAACCGCTGGTTCAAAGCGCGCAGAAAATAGGAAGTTTCAGGAACGAACCCGCCCCAGAAATTATGGAAGCTGATGGAGAGTTGCGGCTTGGTCACGGGCGCTTGTCGAGGCTCTGGAACGATAATGCCTGAATCGATGATAAGGAACTGGAGCTATCTTTCCTACCGATATACCAAAAACATTGAAAAAATAATATTTCTCATTATTCCCCTATCCATCTGAAGATCGTTCGAGGCCAGCCAGCCCCTCCATTCGACAAAATGAGGATCCATCGTGGGGATCGTGAGAACATTGGCCGGCGCTCTTGCGGGCTCGAGTTGGGAGCTTGTGCGCGGCGCGAGCGAGAATGACTTGCGCGATTTTGCGCGCATGGTTGCGCCCGTCGTCACGCAGCACGGGCTCATTCGCCTCGGCCCTGCCGGGGATGGCGGTTATCTCGTGGCCGACGATCTTGAGGGCATCCAAGCCTGTTTCTCGCCCGGCGTTTCAGAAATCGCCGGCTTTGAGCTTGATCTTGCCAAGCGCGGCATTCCCTGTTTTCTCGCCGATCATTCGGTAGAAGCCCCACCTGTTGCCCATGATCTCTTTCATTTCGAGAAAAAATTTCTCGGAACGCGCGAAGACGACATGTTCACGACACTTGATTCCTGGGTTGCGCGCCATGCGCCCGGTCACTCCGATCTGATTTTGCAAATGGATATTGAGGGCGCGGAATATGCTGTCCTTAATAGCATCAATGAGACTTTGCTCCGGCGCTTCCGAATCATCGTCATCGAATTCCACGATTTCGACAAGATCCATTCGCAGCACGGTCTTGAGCTGATGCGGCTTGTTTTCGAGAAGCTCATGCGCTTCTTCGATGTCGTGCATATTCATCCCAATAATTGCGGCAAGTCGATCAGACGTGGCGCATTTGAAACGCCGCGGCTCCTGGAATTCACATTCCTGCGCAAGGATCGCGTGACGATGCGCCAGCCGGCGCAGCAATTTCCGCACAGGCTTGATGGTGCAAATGTACCCGGCCGTGCCGACATTGTTCTTCCCGCCTGCTGGCAGACCTGAGAGAGGCGACATGGCAAACGCTTTTTGGTATTTGGCGCGAAGTGCGATTGCGCGGTTTTTCGGATCGCAGCAGCCTCCCGTCCTTGATGAAATGTCGGAGTTTCTCAAGGAGGCACGTGGCATCATTCATGTGGGAGCAAACAAAGGGCAGGAGCGCCATCTTTACGATGCGCTGGGGCTCGATGTGATCTGGATTGAGCCTATTCCGGCCATCTGCAAAAAGTTGCGCAAGAATGTCCGGTTCTTGCCCAAGCAGAAAGTGCTTGAGGCCTTGCTTCTGGACCGGCCGGGAC
>CAZHOK010000152.1:0-271 GCA_964534115.1 uncultured Beijerinckia sp. | reverse complement strand
CGATCGGTCTGGAGAATCTGTTGTTCTTCACGTGGCCAATAATGGCGGGGCATCATCTTCGATTTTCGATTTCAAATTGCACAAGGATATTTGGCCCAACGTTAATTTCACCCATGACGTCGAACTGGTCTCCACGACATTGCCGGTTCTGCTGGATGAGAGCGCCATCGATTTGTCGCTCTATAATGTGCTGATCATCGATACGCAGGGAGCCGAGCTCCTGATCTCGCAGGGAGCCAAGGACATTCTGCGTGCCTTCGACTTCATCCAG
>CAZHOK010000151.1:2840-3202 GCA_964534115.1 uncultured Beijerinckia sp. | reverse complement strand
GGGCTTCGACGGAATGTCCGCGCGGTTGCAAATGCGCGAATTCTCCGGGCATCGCGTCGCCACAAGCAATGCGCAATTGCCATTCGACCAGATCCAGACCGAATACTTCCTCGGTTACGGGATGTTCGACTTGCAGACGCGTGTTCATTTCCAGAAAGAAGAAACTCTTGTCCTGCCCCGCGACAAATTCCACCGTGCCGGCGGAATCGTAATTCACGGCTTTGGCCAGAGCGACAGCCTGCTCGCCCATTTTCCGGCGCGTGGCTTCATCGAGCAAAGGCGATGGCGCTTCCTCAATCACCTTTTGATTGCGCCGCTGAATGGAACATTCGCGCTCGCCCAGATAAATCACATTGCCATGC
>CAZHOK010000151.1:0-2830 GCA_964534115.1 uncultured Beijerinckia sp. | reverse complement strand
GAGCACCTGAATTTCAATGTGACGCGGATTGACGATGAATTTTTCAACGAACACGCGGTCGTCGCCGAAGGATGAGGCGGCTTCCGATTTGGCACGCGCAAAACCTTCCGCCACTTCCTCGCGCGTATAGGCGATGCGCATGCCCTTGCCCCCGCCCCCGGCGGACGCCTTGATCATCACAGGATAGCCAATGTCATCGGCGATTTTCACGGCATGGTCGGGGCTTTCGATCACGCCGAGATAGCCCGGCACGGTGGAGACTTTTGCGGCATTGGCGAATTTTTTGGATTCGATCTTGTCGCCCATGGCGGCAATGGCGCCCGGATTGGGACCGATAAAGACAATGCCATTCTGCTTCAGCGCATGGGCAAACGCTGCGCGCTCGGACAAAAAGCCATAGCCCGGATGAATCGCTTCCGCGCCTGTCTGCTGGCAGGCGGCAATGATCTTGTCGATGACCAGATAGGATTCGGAGGCCGGGGCCGGCCCGATATGAACCGCCTCATCCGCCATTTCGACGTGCAGCGCATCCTTGTCGGCATCCGAATAGACGGCCACCGTCTTGATGCCCATGCGGCGGGCGGTCTTGATAACGCGGCAGGCGATTTCGCCGCGATTGGCGATCAGGATTTTCTTGAACATCGGGGCCCCGTAAAAAGCCCGGCGCAACAAGACGCTGGGCTCAAGGATAGGGGGCCATGTTTATGGCGGCGCAGCAAGGCCGTCCATTGGCCTTAGGGGGAAAGCCCCGCTGAAGTTGCGGGATATTCCCCCAATCATTCAGGCGGCGGCAGTCAATTTTTCGAGGCCCGGCCATTGGGCCGCCCGTGCCTTGACGGCCGAGAGGAAAGTCGCCGGCACCGAATGGGCTTCGGCCAGAATATTGACCAGAACCGCCAGCCGGGTGGGCGTGCTGGCCTCATCGACGCGTGCCAGCACCCATTCGGCCTGTTCCGGGCTCACCACGCCCGTGGGGCGCGACTGCCAGACCACATGGTCGGTAATGGCCTCGACAAAGAGCGTCGTCCAGCTCTCGGGCTTTTGGGAGGGGGCAGCGTCGATCTCGAACAAGGCCTCCGCCTCGGGGCGGGTGACAAAGCCGAAGCGCAGGACGCGACGGCGGATCTTGGTCACGTCCTCATCGGTCAGGACGGGGCGGGCAGCAAGCGCGGCAATCGACGCGCGGGGGGACTCAGACTGGCTCATGATGGCCTCACTCAAACTGGCACCTGACATGGCGCACAACATTTCACGTCACATGCGGACAAAGTGGAGCTTGGCCTCTTACCCTTGTGTGAATCTGGATGCTTAGCAAAACCTTCCACTGATTCAGGGTTAAACGGATCGGAATCGTCTTGGTTGAGAGAAGGTGAATCCTCCCCCACCGATCGAACTTGCCAGCCGCCTGCGGCTGCGCCATGTGTCTGCCATGATGACTTCTGCTGGCCTCCACCACATTACCGCGCTCTCCGGCGACATGCGCCGGACGCTCGATTTTTACACGCGCCTGCTCGGGCTGCGGCTCGTCAAGCGCACGGTGAATTATGACGATCCTTCGAGCTGGCATCTCTATTTCGGCGATGCTCTGGGCTCACCCGGCACGCTGGTGACTTTCTTCTCCTGGGAAGATACGCGCCAGGGCCAGCCGGGTGCGGGCGAGGCCGTGGCTTTGTCCTTTTCCATTCCGCCCGGTGCTGCCGCTTTCTGGGCGGAGCGATTGAACGATGAAGGCGTGACTTTCGCCATCGACCACGCCACACCAACGCCGGTGATCGCGCTGCACGATCCAGACGGCATCGGACTTGAACTTGTCGAAGATCCAGACATGGGTGCGAGCCATCCGCCCATGCTCAGCGACATTGCACCCGAACATGCGATCATGTCGCTGATGGGTGCGACGCTGCTCGTCGACAATATCGAAGCCACAGCGCGCCTCTTGATCGATGTGTTTGGCTGGCGCGAAACGGGCCGCGCCGAATTGCCGGGCTTTGAGCGCCTGCGTCTGGAATCGGATCTGAGCCGTATCGAATTATTGCGCGGCGAGAATATTCCGCCTGCACGCCGCGGCATTGGCTCGATCCATCACATTGCCTTCCGCGCCGAGAGCGATGAAGCGCAGGCCGAAATGGTCGTCGCTTTGCGCAAGATGGGTTTTGAGACAACGCCCGTGCTCGACCGCACCTATTTTCGCTCGGTCTATTTCCGCGAGCCATCCGGCGTATTGTTTGAAATCGCCACCGATGCGCCGGGTTTTACGGTGGATGAGAATATCGAAACGCTGGGGCAGAAAATCATTCTCCCCAACCAATTCGAAACGCGCCGCAAGGAAATTCTGGCCAAACTGCCGGAGCTGTAACCCCTCCCCCTCTCCCGCTCGCAACCGTCATTGCGAGCGAAGCGAAGCAATCCAGAGCCGCACGTGCAGCCTGTCGCGTCAAGACAAAGATGGTGCGATTCTGGATTGCTTCGTCGCTGGCGCTCCTCGCAATGACGGGCCCAGAGGCCGAAAACTTTCCGTCGTCATTGCGAGCGAAGCGAAGCAATCCAGAAGCGACGCGTGAGGCCTTTGCATTGCCTCACAGCGGAATATTGTCGTGCTTCTTCCAGGGGTTTTCCAGCTCCTTGTGGCGCAATGCGGCAAGGGCGCGGGAAATGCGCCGGCGTGTGCCATGGGGCATGATGACTTCATCGATATAGCCGCGCTCGGCCGCGACAAAGGGCGACAGGAAACGCTCTTCATATTCCTTCGTGCGCGCAGCAATCTTTTCCGCGTCGCCAATATCCTGGCGGAAAATAATTTCCACCGCACCCTTGGCACCCATCACGGCAA
>CAZHOK010000150.1:0-3354 GCA_964534115.1 uncultured Beijerinckia sp. | reverse complement strand
TCTTCACCACCCACTTGATCCGGGCCAATACCTCGCTCCGAAAAGAAACGCAGAGCTGGAAGCAGGCGGGTACGGTCCCCGAAGCTTGTTTGATCGGCTAGGCGCTTCCATCCAATCAATAGTCCGGCTTCATTGCGACTTGGCATGATGGGCGCGACAAGCGCCAGAGCTTTTCCGAATAGGGAACGAAGGTTGTTGATCCTCCCGCGCGAGAGGTCTGGATGGCGTTTCGCCATCTTGTCCAAAGCCTCGCGGATCGAAGCTATGTTATTTGTCGCGGTCGTGAGATCAAGGTCGGCCAATCGGACAACGGTGCGAACCGCCGAGATCATGTCACGCTTCTTGCGATCATCGACCTCCGCACGATGAATGGCTTCGATCAAGCTACCTAGGTTTGGGACTGGTGGCTTATTGTGCGGCATAGCAACTTTGATAAAAAAATAAGGTAATCACATTTTTGATTGGATAATAGTCGTGTTCAAAGGCCATCATGACGAGCGCCTGCGATTTGCTGGTGAGAGAGATATGCAGAAAGAAATGCACGTCCGCGTTGCTAATTCTGATCGGATTGCAATCATCGGGCAGAGCACAGGTTTATGATCGCATTTCAAATCTGCATTTCCACAACGAATTGGACGCATTTTTTTCTCCTTAGCTTCGCTTTTTTTGCAATTTTTCAGTGATCGCTGAGTTTCCGCCTGGCGCATATCCTTCGATCGCAGGATTTTGTATTTTTTAATAAAAGGTTACTCCGGCGATCCTCATTGTCTAACGTGCGCTCAGCCGCTTCGCGTTCCGTAGGCTTTGAGCGGGTCCTCACGTCGACCGAATCTTTGTTTGTTGGGGGAAGTTGCGTTTTCAATGGCGGTTCAGGCGAGATATTCAGCCCCGACGCTTGCGCTTGCGCTGCTGCTGGCCGGAACCAGCGTCCATGCGCTCGCTCAAACCGTTGCGCCTCAGGACCTTGGTGGCCGCGAGCGCGAACGCTTTGCGGAGCCGCCGGTCGTGCGCGCCAAACCGCGCGGCCAGTTGACGATCTTGCAGGGAACGGCAGCCCCTCAGGGAGCTGCAGCCATCCATTTGAAGATCCGGTCGGTGCGCATTACCGGAACCCGCGTATACAAATCCGACGATTTTGCCGATCTGTACAAGCCCTATCTGGGAAAGTCGGTGAGCTTACAGGCGGTCTATGATCTCGCCCAGGCAATCACCACCCGTTACGGCAATGCCGGTTATGTGCTCTCGAGAGCTATTGTTCCCGAACAGGAACTGAGCCCCGACGGTGCGCATCTGCGGCTTGAAGTGGTCGAGGGCTATATTGATGCCATCGAATGGCCCGAGGGTTTGCGGGGCCGCCGCGGGGTTGCCGAGGTTGAAAAGCGCATCCTCGCCCAGCGTCCGGCCAATATCCTTTCGGTCGAGCGTGAGATGCTGCTACTGGGCGATTTACCCGGCTTGAAGGTTTCGACGACGCTTAAACCCTCGTCCAGAAATCCCGGCGCGTCTGCGCTGGTGGTGGAGACCAGCCAAAAACCTTTTGACTGGTCGGCCCGTCTCGACAATCGCGGTACACATGCGCGCGGGCCTATTCAGGCGGTCAATACGCTGGCCCTCAACAATCTCGCGGGCCTGAACGAACAGCTGACGGTCTCTTATTCGAACGCCTTTCCGACGCGTGAGATGCAGTTCGGCGCGGTGAGCTATCGTCAAGTTCTCGACGCGGATGGCCTTGCCATCTTCGGCAGTTTTAGTCGCAGCCGTGGCGAGCCCGGCACACAGAACTTGCGTGACCTCGATTTCGCCTCCCGCAGCCGCTACATTGAATTCGGCGCCGAGCAACCGCTGATCCGCCAGCGCGATCAGAATCTGAAATTGATTCTGACCGGCTTCGTCGGTGAGAACTATAATTTCTGGAACCTGAGCGCCGACAATAAGCAGTCCGATGATCGTCTGCGCGGCGTGCGCTTCAAGGCGGAGGCGGATGTCGCCGACGCATGGAACGGCGTCAATCAGGCCTATGCGATCCTGAGCCAAGGCACGCAAGGCCTCGGCGCTAGCACGCCAGGAAACGCCTTGGCCTCACGCCAGTACGGTCGTCCCGACTTCGGCAAGTTGGAGATCTTCTTCGGACGCAGCCAGCCACTGGTTGGCAACACATCGCTCTATGCAGCTGCCTACAGTCAGGTCGCCTTCAACGCGCTGCTTGTCTCCGAGCAATGCGGATACGGAGGCAAGAATTTCGGTCGCGCTTTCGATCCCTCGCAGCTTCTGGGCGATCATTGCGTCATGGGGACGGCGGAGCTCCGGCATGATCTACGGGGCCTACCGCTCGGCCTCACCAGTTTCCAGCTCTATGCATTTGCCGATCGCGGTGAGATCTTCCGCCGCTCGACCCTGCCGCTCGGCACATCGGCCTTGCGTTCCAGCGCCTCCTCGGCAGGCATTGGAGCGCGTGTCAGTTTTCGTGAAAACATATCGGCTGAAATCACCGCTGCAAAGGCGCTCAGCGGCCCGCGAGACGATACGCGGGTCTTCTTCAGCCTAGCCGCCCGGTACTGACCATGGCGGCGGCAGACACCCTCCGGTTGGGAAAACTCTGGGCTCTCGCCGCCGCCCTTCTTCTCTCCGCAAAAAGCATCGTTTTTGCCAATCCGCTGAACCCGCAAGTGGTCGGCGGCACTGCGAGCGTTCAAGGCCTTGGAACTTCGGCCGTCACCGTCACGCAGACCAGTCAGCGTGCCGTTATCAATTGGCAAAATTTTGATATAAAAGCGGGTGAAATAACGAAGTTCATACAGCCGAACCGTTCTTCCGTTGTTTTGAACCGCGTCACCGGCGATGTCAGCCCGACGCAGATCTTCGGAACTTTGTCCGCCAACGGGCAGGTCTTCGTTGTCAATCCGAATGGTATTTTGATCGGCAATGGGGCGGTGGTGAATACCGCTGGCTTCATCGCCACGACGCATGATGTCGCCAATGGTGACTTTATGTCCGGCCGATACGACTTTTCCATTGCGGGCAAGCCCTCGGCTTCTGTCGTCAATCTGGGAACAATCACCGCGACCCATGCCGGCTTTGCCGCGCTGGTGGCGCCTGGTGTCCGCAATGCCGGAACGATTACCGCCCGCTTCGGCAAAGTGGCGCTGGCCTCGGGGCAGGGATTCAGCCTGGATCTCTACGGCGATAATCTCCTCAAGCTCGCGGTCGGCGAGACGCTCGCCGATCAGGTCATCGATGTGGCGACCGGTGAGCGCATGTCGAACCTCATCCGCAACGAGGGCAAAGTCTCCGCCAACGGCGGGCGGGTCGAGATCACGGCGGCCGCTGCCCGTCAGGTGGTTGATGCGGTGGTTA
>CAZHOK010000149.1:1814-3433 GCA_964534115.1 uncultured Beijerinckia sp. | reverse complement strand
ACCGCCGCTTCGACAAAACTCATGTCGACGATGGATTCCACCCTTTGGGCTTTGTCGGTGACAAGACCTTGCTCCTGGAAAAAGGCGAGGTCCTTGCGCATGGAGGCGAGGTCGAGGCGTCCATCGGGATCTGCAGCATGGGGCAGAACCTCACGCAACAGCTCAGGCTTCATGTTCAGATTTTTCGACAGGATGGCGATAATCTCTTCGGCGTGAGGCGTTTTCCTCCATTTGCCGTCTTCGAGCGCATCATTGTAATCGCGGATCGCGCGCACATAGGCTTTCATGAAGCGCTTTGCGACATCGGGTTTCTCGCGGGCGAATTTATCGCCAAAAAAGATCATCGAGATCTGGTTGTTGGTGTAAAAATCTTCCGTCGATTTCCAGCGCACGGCAATGCCGTCATTCACCAGCCGCGTGGCGAAGGGCTCGACCATGATCGAGGCATCGATGGCCTTGGCAGCAAAGGCGCCGACCTGGGCCGGGAATCCGAGAGCCACGATTTCGGCATCGGCAAATTTATGGCCACCGCGTTTCAGGGCTTCATTGGTGACGGAGAGCGCTGTCACGCCCGGTGCAGCGACGGCAAATTTCAGGCCTTTGAGATCGGCATAATCTTTCACGCGGCCGCTATCGAGAAGATCCTTCCGGATCATCAGCGTCTGATACATGTAGCCTTGCGCGGTGCGGCCCCGATCGGCAACGGCGCGAATATCGATCTTGCGTGCGCCGGCATTATAAAGCCCGGCAGAGGCTGCGCCCGATCCGACATCGAGATCGCCGGTCCCCAGAGGCGCGATCATGCGCGCGGCCGAATCGAAGACATTGAATTTCACATCGAGCTTTTCAGCTGTGAAATAACCCTTGGCCTCGGCGACATAAATGCCGACGTCGCTGCTGTTGCCGACGGCGCCGACATTGACGCGATCCTGCGACAGGGCAGGCGTGATCAGCAGGGGAAGGGCGAAAGCGGCTGCCCATGGCAGAGCGCGCGAAAGAAGCGTCATGTTTTTCCTCCAGCCCGTTCAGCCGCGTCTGGCGCGGCACCTTCGGGTCTGGCGAAAGTCTAGCCCCTGCAAAGCCAACGGCAAGCAGGGGCGCGATCACTATTCTTCGTTTGCTTCCGCGGTTTCTTCGGCTTCCACCGCTTTCAGCGGCTTGAGGATCACCGGACGCAGAAGGAAGGAGGGAACATGGTCGCCAAGGCCTACGACAGGCGGGCCGAGATCGTCGTCGCGCCGACGCCGATCGCTGCGGAAACGATCATGGGAGCGGGGCTCCATGTTCCTGTCCTGACGAGGCTGGGGCTGGGGCTCTCGGCGCGGCTCGCGCTCGGGCCGGGGCGCGCGCGGCGCCGGGGCCGGCATGATCGGCTGATCGTCGACGTCCGCCGTTTCGCGGCTCTCGCTGCGTGGGCTGCGCTCGCGGCTTTCGCGCGGCTCGCGCGGCTCGCGGCCACGGCGTTCGCCGCGCTCGCCACGTCCGCCGCCTTCGCGACGGCCGCGTCCACGACGACGATCATCGGATTCCTCGACTTCGCCTTCCGGCAATTGATCGAGGGCGGGGCCGAACCAGTCGATTTTCTTGCCGATCAATTTCTCAATGTCTTCGGCATAACG
>CAZHOK010000149.1:0-1804 GCA_964534115.1 uncultured Beijerinckia sp. | reverse complement strand
CGCGCATCGGCGCGCGTCACGATTGTATAGGCAACGCCTGAGCGGCCAGCGCGGCCGGTGCGGCCGATGCGGTGGACGTAATCTTCCGAATGTGTGGGCACGTCGAAATTGAAGACGTGGCTGACATCGGGAATATCGAGGCCGCGCGCTGCAACATCGGAGCACACGAGCAGATCGACGGCGCCGTTTTTGAAAGCATCGAGCGAGGCCATGCGCGCGCGCTGGTCCATATCGCCATGCAGAGCGCCCACCGGGAAGCCGTGCTTCTGCAGCGATTTGTGCACGATGGCGACATCGCGTTTGCGATTGCAGAAGATGATCGCGTTCTTGAGATTTTCTGCGCCACGGATCAGCTGGCGCAAGGTCTCGCGCTTGGCGCCGCCGCCATGCGAGGCAACAAGTCCCTGCGTGATGGTGGTGGCCGTGGAGGATGCGCGCGCGACTTCGACGCGCGCCGGATTATGCAGGAATTGCTCGGTCAGGCGCGTAATCTCGGGCGGCATGGTCGCCGAGAAAAACAGGGTCTGACGCGTAAAGGGGACGAGTTTGCAGATGCGCTCGATATCCGGGATGAAACCCATATCCAGCATGCGATCGGCTTCGTCGATGACGAGGATTTCAATGCCGGTGAGCAGAAGTTTGCCGCGTTCGGCAAAATCGAGCAGACGGCCCGGCGTTGCAATCAGCACATCGGCGCCGCGCATGATTTTGGCTTCCTGATCGGCGAAGGACACGCCCCCGATCAGCAAAGCGACATTGAGTTTGTGGTTCACGCCATATTTGGCGAAGCTTTCCTCGACCTGCGCAGCAAGTTCGCGTGTCGGCTCAAGGATCAATGTGCGTGGCATGCGCGCCCGTGCGCGGCCCGTTTCCAGACGCGACAGCATGGGCAGAGTAAAGGCAGCGGTTTTTCCTGTGCCCGTCTGGGCAATGCCGAGAACGTCGCGGCCGGCCAAAGCGTGGGGAATGGCCTGTTCCTGGATCGGCGTGGGATTTGTGTAGCCCGAGGCTACGACGGCTTGGAGGACTTTCTCGCTCAGGCCGAGTTCATCGAATGTCATATGTAAGTTTGCCTAACGCAGCGGGCTTAGGGCCTCTAGGCCACCGCTGATTGCGCGATACAAATTTCGGGAGCACGCTGCCAGAGTTGCAGCGGAACGGGTGGACGGGCTCGCGCGGAGGCCGGTGCACCGGGGCAAGCAATAGCGGGAAACGCGGGCAAGTCAATGAAAAAGGGGCCTGTCTCCTGACCGATAGGCTCAAATATCGACCAGATCCTTTTCGGCGGCAAAAGTGGCGCGTTCCTGGATAAAGGCAAAGCGGGCCTCGGGCTTGTTGCCCATCAACCTTTCCACGGAGGAGGAGGTTTCCTCCCTGTCCTCATTCTGGATCACCACCTTGAGAAGGGTGCGCCGGCGCGGGTCCATGGTCGTTTCTTTGAGCTGGGCGGGGAGCATTTCACCCAGCCCTTTGAACCGGCTCGTCTCGACCTTGCCACGACCAGAAAAGAGCGTCTTGAGCAGCTCTTCGCGATGCGCATCGTTGCGCGCATAGGCCGTCTTCGATCCTTGCGTCAATTTATAGAGCGGCGGCACGGCGAGATAGAGATGGCCGTCTTCGATCAGTTTCGGCGTTTGCCGATAGAAGAAGGTGATCAGCAGCGAGGCAATATGTGCGCCATCGACATCGGCGTCGGTCATGATGATGACCTTCTCATAGCGCAGTTCTGCCGGCTTGTATTGCGTACCCGTGCCGCAACCCAGCGCCAGAACAAGGTCGGCGAGTTGCTGATTGCCGGCAAGCT
>CAZHOK010000148.1:0-3472 GCA_964534115.1 uncultured Beijerinckia sp. | reverse complement strand
TCCCCCCTCTCCCGCATGCGGGAGAGCGTGTCATGCGAAGCATGACGGGTGAGGGAGAAGAACAGCGCAATCTGATCCCCCCCCCCCCTTGCGGGGAGGGGCTAGGGGTGGGGGTCGCGCGATCTCGCCCGTCACGCGTCATTGCGAGGAGCAAAGCGACGAAGCAATCCATCTTGCTGCGCCACTTAGATGGATTGCTTCGCTTCGCTCGCAATGACGAGATCTATTTCGTCAGCGCGAAACCGGCCACATTCTTGTAAGAATCCGACAAGGCCCGCAGCTCATCCTGCGTGATGTAATCGTCGAGATTGTCGAACGGCTTGTCGCCGACGAGTTCCTCCACCTTGATATTGATGAAGTCCGGCGGGTTCGAGCGGTTCGTCAACACGACCTTGTTGGCGAGCGGCAGGCGCGCGGCTTCATAGGCCTTGAGCGCATCCACCACATTGGCCTCGCGCTCCAGACAATCGGCGAGCGTGCGCGCATCGATCGCACTCTGTGCCGAACCGTTCGAGCCGCGCGGATACATGGGATGGGCCGCATCGCCCGCGAGCGTCACGCGCCCAAAAGTCCATTGATCGACGGGATCCTTGTCGACCATCGGATATTCGAGAACCATATCGGCATCGCGGATGAGGGCTGCGACATCGAGCCAGTCGAAGGTCCAGTCCTTGTAGATGTGATAAAAATCCTCGATCTTGCCGTTCTCGTTCCAGTCATTTTTGTCCTGGCTGTCGCCCTGGATTTCCGTCATCCAGTTGATGAGCTGGTTTCCGTTTTCATCAATGTCATTGATGATCGGATAGATGACGATCTTGCCCGTATAGATCGAGCCGATGCGGATATAGGAGCGCCCCGTCAGGATCGGCTTGCGCCGCGTCACGCCGCGCCAGGTGTTGATGCCGGCAAAGGCCACTTTATCTTCCGGGTAGAGCTGCTTGCGCACGGCTGAATTGACGCCGTCGCAGGCGATCAAAGCATCCGCACGAATGGTGCGCTTGCCATTCGACGTCTCGAACTGAATGTCGACGCCGGCATCATCCTGCGCAAAACCGGTGCAGCGGTGATCGCAGATGACCTTGTCCGCCCCCAGCCGCTCCAGCGCCGCCTTGTACAAGGTCAGGTGCAGGCGGCCGCGGTGAATGCCGACTTCCGGCAAATCATAGCCCGCATAGCGGCCGCGCGGCTCTTTGTAGATGAGCTGGCCGAAGCGATTGTAGAAACAGCTTTCCAGATTTTCGATGCCCTGGCGCTCGAGTTCCGGCTGAATGCCGAGCGCTGCAAATTCACGCATGGCATGGGGCAGAATGGTAATGCCCACGCCCAATTCCTTCACCTGCGCGACGCGCTCATAGACCGTGCAGTCAATGCCGCGGCGATGCAGGTTGAGAGCAAGGCACAATCCGGCAATGCCGCCGCCGACGATGGCAATTGTCATGGTCGGGTTCCTCTTACAGATATTGCGCGAATTTGGCGGCGACGCGGGCTTTCAGCTCTTCGCTGGCGCGCGCCACGGGTGGGAATGAATCGAGCCGCTCGAAAGGCCGGCAGGCATCGATCAGACCGCGCGAATTCATGTTTTTCACCATCAGCGGATCGAGCGGCCCGCTCCAGGCACGTTTCATGATCTCAATATCCTCTGCCGGATCGCAACGCGTCGAAATGGCCCAGAGAACATCGAATGTATCGGTCGGATCGACATCGTGATCCACCACAACAACAAAGCGGCCCATATAGGACGCCGACTGGCAGCTCGCCGCCATATGCAATGCCTGCCGTGCATGGCCGGCATAGGCCTGTTTGATGGCGATAATATTGAGCATGCGCGCAGCGCCCGCCTCGTGGCACCACACGCCGGTGACGCCCGACAGACCTGCCTTCTCCACCTCATCCCAGATCATGCCCGCCTTCATCACGCATTTGGAGAAGGAGAAATCGGAGGGCGGACGGATGGGCGAGGCAATCGACAGGATCGGATTGTCGCGGTGATAGATGCGCTGCACATGAACGATCGGCTGCTCGCTCTGCTCGCGATTGTAATAGCCGGTGAATTCGCCAAACGGGCCTTCGAGCTTGGTCTCGCCCGGATACATGACGCCTTCGAGCACGATTTCCGCATGGGCCGGCATGGGCAGGCCATAGAGCTCGGAATTGACGACATCGATCGGCTGGCCGCGATGGCCGCCCGCATAATCATATTCGGACAGGCCATAGCGCAGCTCGTTGCCGGATGCCAGGAAGAGCAGCGGATCATGGCCGCAGCAGATCAGCACCGGGCATGGCTCGCCCTTCTTGAAATATTTTTCGCGGATCTGGCGGCCCTGCTTGCCTGGCGACATCCAGAGACCGACCGTCTTCTCGTCCTGAACCATGGAACGATAGGTGCCGATATTGACCCAGCCGCCATCGGGGTCGCGCATGATGACGAGATCGTCCGTGCCGATATAGCGCCCGCCATCGAGCTCATGGAGCATGGGCACGGGGAATTTGAGGACGTTCACATCGTCGTCGCGCAGAATGTTTTCCATCACCGGGCCGGTGTTCACCACGCGCGGCGGGATGGGCTCATGCGTCTGCATCCGGTCGCGGTAGGAAGCGACAATGTCGAGCGGCTTCTTTGAAAGCGGAAAACCCAGCGTCAGGGCGAGACGCTGGGAGGAATTGGTCATGCCGGACAGGCAGCGCATGCCCGGATAGCCCGGAATATCTTCGAAGAGGATGGCAGGAGGCGTATCGGGGCTATTGTGGTAGATCAGTTCTGCGAGGCACCCCATTTCGAGGTTCCAGTCCGCCCCCTGCACCCGGCGCAATTCGCCGACGGCCTCGACGCGTTCCAGAAGGTCCCTCAGATCGGTATAGGGCCCATTGGTACGCGCCTCGACTGCCCTCTTATCCATCGTTCCATCCCTTATACTTACTGATCAGCGAGCCGCCTCGACCGAGGTCGCGGGCCGCCTTGTCGGCGAAGCTGCGGTCTAGCACATCTTCTACCGACATGCGCGATTTCTCAATCCATTTCCGGGACTTGAAGAAGGCGAGATCGCGATTCATGCTGGCCACCCCAACCAGGCCGTCGCTGTGGCTGGACAGGAGGGTCAGGCTGCGGAGCAGCTCCTGATTGCGCACCGCAGTATATTCCGTCAGGATTTGCACCACTTCATCCGAATTGGGGCCGACGAGCCGCCCGGCAATCAGCGCTTCATTCATCATCCGCACGCCGCGCAAATAGGCCCGCATGAACCGCTCGCCGCTGGTCCGGTTGCCTGAAATCAAGGATGAGGAATAGAGCAGCACCCCGACCTGCTGATCGGGATAGATCCGGTCCGCCTCGGCAATACGGCGCGCCTGCCCCCGCTGAGTGATGAAACCCGACACCGGTTCGGTGCCGATGGCTGCATCGATTTCAGACCGGTTGAAAATGCCGACATATTGGCCAATGCCCACTTCGACCGGACGCACATCGTCCCAATCC
>CAZHOK010000147.1:0-3493 GCA_964534115.1 uncultured Beijerinckia sp. | reverse complement strand
AACTGGCAAGGATGGGCCGGCTTCGGCTAAACTTGACGGACAAGAAGGCGGACAAGCGCCGGTTTGGGGAGGATGAATTGGCCTATCAGCTAGCAACGATAATGACGGGCGAGGGCCCGCGTGCCGCCATGATCCTGGGGGATCAGGCTGTTGAGATCGCCAAGGCGACAGGCCAGAGGTCGGATGAGACGGTGCTCGGTATTCTCGAGAATCTCGATGCAAATCTGGTTCGCCTCGATCGTCTGGCCGCAAGTAAACCCGCCGGTTTGCCGCTCTCGAAGGTTCAGCTTCTTTCGCCCATACCGGTTCCGCCGGCGGTTTATTGCGCTGGCTCGAATTATGCCGACCACGCCGCTGAAATGGCCAAGGCCGCCGGTCGCGAGCCGCCGAAGGACCCTCATGATCTGGGCCAACGCTCCTGGCATTTCATCAAATCGTCGCGCAGCGCCATTGGTACAGGCGCAACGATTGCCATTCCCGAGCAGACCAAAAAGCTCGATTGGGAGGCCGAACTCGGCGTGGTGATCGGCAGGCCATGTCGGAATGTGTCGGAGGAGGCTGCGCTGGATTATGTCGCCGGCTATCTCGTCGCCAACGATCTTTCAGCCCGCGACCTGTCGAGGCGCAATGGCGTGCCGGAAAATTCCATCTTCCGAAACGATTGGACAGCCCACAAAAGCTTCGATGGAGCCTGTCCGCTCGGGCCCTGGATCACGCTGGCACGCGATGTGAAGGATCCCCACGACCTGAAAATGCGCCTCAGCGTCAATGATGTCGTGAAGCAGGATTCCAACACCAGCTATATGATTTTCGACATTCGCGAGCAGATTGCCGATCTGTCTGGGCGCATGACCCTGTTGCCCGGCGACATGATTTTGACGGGAACACCGGCTGGTGTCGGCAATGGTCGCGGCGAATATCTGAAAAGCGGCGATGTCGTAAAAGTCAGCATCGAAGGTCTTGGCGAAATCGTCAATAGATTTGAATGATATCAAGATTTTGCGGCTTCTTCTTCAAGTAAAGTGAGAGCGAAATCGAGGGCCGCACGGCGAATGTCGGCGCGGCCTTTTTCGTCAAAGCGTTTTTCGTATGCCTGTGTCGTGCCGCTGCGGCTGGCGCGGGCAAAATGTACAAGACCGACCGGCTTGGCCGGAGTGCCGCCGCCGGGGCCGGCAATGCCGGTGATGGCAATCGAGAGATTGGCGCGCGAATGGCGCAGGGCGCCCTCCGCCATGGCGCCAGCGACCTCGGCGCTGACGGCGCCCTTTGTCTCGATGAGCTCAGGCGGAACGCCGATCATCTGTGTCTTGGCGTCGTTCGAATAGGTGACAAAGCCACGGTCGAGAACGGCAGACGAGCCGGGAATTTCCGTCAGCAATCCCGCCAGCAAACCGCCCGTGCAGGATTCGGCGGTTGCGATCTGGATGCGCTTTTCGATGCAGATGCCGATCAGACGCGCTGCGCGCGCAAGGAGAGCGTGATCGGACAGGTTGGAATCCATCTCAAATCCCGACAGGCAGGCGGATGGTCGCAAGGGCCAGCGCCGCTATGCCCTCACGCCGGCCGGTGAAACCCAGCCCTTCCGAAGTGGTTGCCTTGACACCAATGCGATCGATGGGGAGGGCGCAGATTTCGGCAATCCGTGCCCGCATGGCTTCGCGATGGGGACCAATTTTCGGCGCTTCGCAAATCAAAGTCCCGTCGAGATGGGCAATCATGCCCCCGCGGCGCTGGACGAGATCGACGGCGTGACGCAGGAAACGGTCTGATGCAGCGCCTTTCCATTGCGGATCGGAGGGCGGGAAATGCGAACCGATATCGCCATCGCCCAGCGCACCCAGGATCGCATCCGTCAGGGCGTGCAACAGGACATCGGCATCGGAATGGCCGACCAAAGCGCGCTCGTGGGGGATTTTGAGCCCTCCGAGCCAGACATGATCGCCGGGGCCGAAAGCATGAACATCATAGCCCTGGCCCGTGCGAATATCGGGGAGAGCGGCGAGTAGGGAGGCGTCCATCCGGGCAAAATCCTCGGGGTTTGTAACCTTCACATTGGACGGTTCGCCATCGAAGACATGGACCTTGTGTCCAGCCCATTCGGCAATGGCGGCATCATCCGTTAAATCCTGAATTTTCTCTTTTGCGGCATTGCGATGCGCGGCGAGGATAAGGTCAAAGGCGAAGGATTGCGGGGTCTGTACGGCGCGCAGACGGCCTCGTTCAGGCGTTGCTGCAATGATCCCATTCGCGTCGATCTGCTTGATCGTATCGGTGACCTGCAGGCCCGGCACGGCGGCCTTGTGCAGGCGGGCAGCTTCGACCGCGCTCGCCAGAAGGCCAGCGCTGGGTTGGGGGCGGGCGCCATCATGGATCAGAACAAAAGCCGTGTTTCCGGCAGCGGAAAGAGCTTCCAGTCCCGCCAGCACGGATGCCTGGCGCGTCTGGCCGCCATGGACAGGCGGGCGACAATATTGGCGAGCCTGCGGGCTCGCAGAAGCAAGGGCATGGCCGTAGAGATCCTCGTCTCCGGCGGCAATAACCGGCTGGATCGGGGCGCCAAGGGCGGCAAGCGCATCCAGAGTGTGCGACAGCAGCGGCCGGCCCCCAATAAGAACATATTGCTTGGGCATCTCGCGCCCGGCGCGCAATCCGCGTCCCGCCGCGACAAGAACGATGGCGACGTCCGCCTTGGATGGGATCGGATTTTCGTTCACGGGCGGACCTTGCAGAGAGCCTCAAGCCTCATTGCCTTGGAACGTGGCATCCGTCAATTGACCTGTCCCCGCGCGGCGTTAACGCGGGATTCACCTTGGGGAGGCAAAGGTGCGCCATGGTCATTCGTCGCCGCCTCCGCGCCATCCTGATCCCGCTCGTGCTCTATGCCGTGTCCGGGGCTGCGGCCTCCTATTTTGTCTGGCATGCAAATAATGGCTCTCGTGGGCTCAAAACCAAGGAAGAGCACCGCCAGAGGATCGAGGCGCTCACGGTGCAATTGGATGCGCTGAAGGATGAGCGCGCGGCCTGGGAGCGCCGGGTCCGTATGCTGGCGTCGGATTCGATCGAAAGGGATCTGCTGGAAGAGCAGTCGCGCACGATTCTCGGGCGCATCCAGAAGGATGAATTGGTTCTTTTCTTCCGAAAATGAGGGCGATTGGTCGGCCTAGACCAAAGTCGGGCCAGTTAACTGAATTCTGGTTTATTATTTCGCGTAACCAAATTCCGGTTAATTTGTTTAGTACATTGATTTATTAGCATCTTCTGGCTGTTGAATTCGTGCTGATCCCCCCTCGTCATAATCATCTGGCTCATCTAATCTAGCTTAGTCGGCCTTTCATGGGCCGCTTGTGGTTTTAGGGAGCTCTCATGGCAGCGTCTGCCTCCTCGCGGTCGAAATCTGCGGCGAAAAATTCCGCCCCGACCTTGTTTACCCGTGACCAAGAACTTCTGGCCTACCGCGAAATGCTGCTGATCCGGCGTTTTGAGGAGAAGGCGG
>CAZHOK010000146.1:0-3530 GCA_964534115.1 uncultured Beijerinckia sp. | reverse complement strand
ACGGCAATCCGGCGCCGCATGACATTCTGGCGATCAAGGGCGTGGAGGAGCTTGCTGCTTACCTCGTCAATGAAATCCAGGAAGTCTATCGTCTGCAGGGCGTGAACATTAACGACAAGCACATTGAAGTGATTGTTCGTCAGATGCTCCAGAAGGTCGATATTGTCGATGCCGGCGATACGGACTTCCTTGCCAATGAGCAGGTCGATCGCGTCGAAATGGACGAAGCGAATGAGAAGGTTCTCGCCAATGGTGGCAAGCCTGCAACCGGCACGCCGGTTCTGCTCGGCATCACCAAGGCAAGCCTGCAGACGCGTTCTTTCATCTCGGCAGCCTCCTTCCAGGAAACAACGCGCGTCCTCACCGAAGCCGCTGTCAACGGCAAGGTGGATACGCTCGAAGGCCTGAAGGAAAATGTCATCGTCGGCCGTCTCATCCCGGCCGGTACGGGCGCTGCCATGTCGAAACTGCGTCGCGTTGCAACCGCTCGCGACGAGATGATCCTGGCGCAGAAGGCGCAGTCCTCGCAGGCTCCCGCGCCGCAGCTGCCGCCCGCCGCTGCCGAATAAGCAGCGTTTTAGCGAAAAGAACAAAGGCCGCCCTTCGGGGCGGCCTTTTTTGTTTAACCCGCTCCCAGAGGGAGAGGGTCGCTTGCGATGCGAGCGGGGTGAGGGGTTACGCGTGAGGCCTTTATGTGCGTGTCGAAAACATGGAGCGCGATGACGATCATTCGTGTCTGGATTGCTTCGCTGCGCTCGCAATGACGGCTGAAATGGCTATTGCCTTTTGTTGACCCACAAATATCGCCCGACGAAAAGGCCTGTCAGCATGCCGATCAATTGCGCTGCAATGAAGGGCAGGACGCCGATTGGCGCAATGCCGGCAAAAGTGTCGGTCAGCGCGCGTGCCATGGTCACAGCCGGGTTTGCGAAACTCGTCGAGGCGGTGAACCAATAGGCGCCGGTAATGTAAAGGCCCACGGCGATTGGGACACTGGCAGGTGCGCGTGCGACGCAGCCGAGAATCGTCAGCATCAATCCGAATGTGGCGACACATTCGGAGAAAAATTGCGCAGGCCCCAGCCGCAATTTGGTGGAAACCTGCAGCACCGGCAGGTCAAACATCAGATGCGCGCAGAAAACGCCGAGCATTGCCCCCAGAATTTGCGCACCCGAATAGAAAATGAAATCGCGCCATGAAAGATCGCGCAAGATGGCCGCCGAAAGACTGACGGCAGGATTCATATGCGCGCCTGACAGGGGGCCAAAAATCGTGATCAGCACGAAGAGAATGGCACCCGTTGCAATTGTATTGCCCAGCAAGGCGATGGCATCATTTCCACCCGCAAGCCGGGCCGCCATAATACCTGAGCCGACAATTGTGGCGAGCAGAATGGCTGTTGCCAGAGTTTCAGAAAGAAGCCGGCGCGCAATCGTTTCTTTCATGCGCTTGTCTCTTTCGTTGCGCCCTCCAGCTGGCCGATCTCATGAAGCTTGGCTTGCATTGTCTTCGCTTCGAGAGCGCCATGCGGCAGCGCGATAAAGGCATGAATGCGGTTTCGCATGAAACGGAATGCGTCGTTGAAGGCGCGTTGCTTTTCAACATCGCTGCCCTCGACAGCAGCGGGATCCTCAATCCCCCAATGCGCCGTTGCAGGATGTCCGGGCCAGTAGGGGCAGGCCTCACCGGCCGCGGAATCGCAGACGGTGAAAATGAAATCCATATGCGGCGTGTCGGGGCCGGCAAATTCATCCCAGGATTTTGAGCGCAATCCATCGGTGGGATAATCGAAAGCGGCGAGCGTTTTCAGCGAGAATGGATTGACCGTGCCTTTCGGCTGGCTGCCGGCAGAGAAGGCGCGAAAGCGACCTGCGCCATCCTTGCGCAAAATGCCCTCTGCCAGAATGGAGCGCGCCGTATTGCCGGTGCAGAGAAAAAGGACGTTGATGGGTTTTTCGCTCATGAGCATGTGTCTCCATTCGTACAGCAGGCGAGATCCTCGGCGAGCGGCGCGCAGATTTCCGGGCGTCCGCCGCAGCAATCTTTCAGGACAAAGCTGAGCACGCCGCGCAGAGCGGAAAGATCGGCCCTGTAGAGGATGGTGCGGCCGCGTCTTTCGCCGCGCACCAATCGCGCGCGCGCCAGAATGTTGAGATGAGCCGACAATGTATTGGCCGGGATCGCCAATTGGCGGGCGAGATCGCCAGCCGCCAGCCCGGCGGGCTCTGAGGCGACAAGCAATCTGAACGTTTCCAGCCGCGTGGCTTGCGCCAGCGCCGCCAAGGATTCTATGGCCTGATCTGATTCCATAATTCTAGAATTATCGAAATATATGACAGGTTCAAGACAGGCCTTGGGGTGACTGGCCTCTTTCGCCTGCCATCTGCCTGCCGGAAAGCCGCCCTTCTTCCGCCGATCCTGCCGGGTCAGATCCGGAGGCGAATCAAAAAAACACGAATTCTTAAGGTTTGAGGCAAACCGGGACGGGGCCTTTCGCGTTGTCGGTTTATCGAAGGGGCATTGCATGTCTTTCCAGGCCACCGCTTCACGCGAGACTCCCGATGCGGGCTCGCTCAAGGCCGAGTCGAAGGCCGATACGCTCGACCCGCTGCGGCCGTTGCTCGCTGGCGCCCATGCCCGCGGCATGGCCGATGCTCTTGAAATGGCAGGCATTGCCTTTCTGATGGTCGATGCGCAGGGCATGGTCTTGCATGCCGGGCCAGCGGCGCGTGCCCTGATGGGAGCCGATTTGCGGATCGAATATGATCATCTGATCGCGGCAAGCGGGGAGGCGACCTGCGCCATCCAGAGCATGGTCATGGCCGGTCTCGGTCAGGGGGAGGCGCCGGAGCCTTTGCGCCTGGCGCGCGGCGAGGGGCCGCCCCTCATATTGACGGTGCGGCGGGTGCCGGGCGCGGCAGGCAATGTTTATCAAATGCTCAAGCTATTGATTTTAATCGAGCAAGCTGCTTATTCCGGCATCCGCAACTGACTTGAAGGGCCGCCTTTATGTGGCTTTGGCGTGACGCCGGAAACACGAGTCAAATCAGAGTGTTTTTTCATCTTTTCAGGGGTTGACGGGGCAGGGCTTCGCAAGTAGGTTCCGCGCACTTCAACAGGCCGTATGCCTTCATGTCTAAGAGCGCCTCGCTCGTGACGCAGGAAGCATAAACGCTGTTGGTCTTACCTGCGACCTTAGACGTCATATGGGGCTAAGCCCCTGAATCTGAGGCATGATCGCGGCTCGCCGCGGTCCTCTGCAAACCGCAGCGCCGGAGACCGGAAACGGTCGAAGGCGCGATTTCGTTTTGCGCGGCTCTTCGTCTCCCAGGAGGCGGAAAGTCGCGAAAAGAAGAAGCGGCGATGAGAATCGCCATTCTTCTCCGCCATTTTGTCCACAAGCTCGCTTTTAGAAGGGCGAAGGATGCCGACGATCAGCCAGTTGATCCGCAAGCCGCGGGAACCGAAGACCTACCGCGAGAAGGCCCGCCACATGCAGGCCTGCCCGCAGAAGCGCGGCGTATGCACCC
>CAZHOK010000145.1:0-3547 GCA_964534115.1 uncultured Beijerinckia sp. | reverse complement strand
GCCCATAAGCTCGGCGGAATGCTGGCGCAATTTGGCTGTCCGGCCGCAGCCCATGCTTTCCGCTCCTGCGCCCATGCCAAAGACGCCGATCAAGCCCTGGTTTTGCTGGATGGCGCTCTCGATCTGCTGGAGCCGACCTGTGCCGCGCTTGAGGCTGACTATTTCAAAGGCAAAATGACCTAACGTCAGCTGAACACATGACTTTTTTCTTGGGATTCAAGACAGAAAAGCATTTGTTTCAAATTTTGTTTCTCTTTTCCTTTTATAAGCAAACATGTAACTTGAGCCTGACTGAGGGGTATGGCCTTCGGTCTCGTGCTCCAGGAGACGTGGACAGATCCTATGACGTTGCAAGCTGCGGGCGCCGCACCGGCGCGAGTTGTCCTGATCGAGGATTCAGAGCCGATCCGCCAGATGATTTCCATTTATCTGACGAATAACGGGATGAAGGTCTTTGAAGCGGATACGGTGAGTGCTGGCCGACGCGCCGTGAACCTGCTCAAGCCCCAGATCGTGTTGCTCGATCTTGGTCTGGAAGATGGCGACGGCATCGATTTGCTGCCAGAAATCGTCAATCAGAAGATTCCCTGCCTGGTGATCTCGGCGCGCAGCCAGGCCTTGGACCGGGTGATTTCGCTCGAAAAGGGCGCGCATGATTATATGACCAAGCCGATCGAATTGCGCGAATTGCTGCTGCGCATGCGCCGCACCATGGCGACGCAAACGGTTGCGGCTTCGCCCAATGATACGATCTGGGCCTTTGGCGAAATCAGGGTCGATCAGGCTTTGCGGGCCATCATCACGGCCAATGGCAGCAAGAATGTCCCCATCACGGCGATGGAATTCAAGCTCCTGCGCATTTTCACCTCGCGCGCCGGGCGTGTGGTCGATCGCGCAGAATTGGCCAAAGTGATTGGCGTTCGCTCGGTTGAAGTCAGCCGCGCACTGGATATTTCCGTCAGCCGCCTGCGCAAGAAATTGCGCGATGCGGGCTATGAGGTGAACCTGCGCAGCGTGCGCGGCTCAGGCTATCTTTTCTCGGCAGATCAGGCCGGAACGGGCGAGCCGCTCGAGGAAACGACAGACGAGAGTGCCGTTCTGGCCTCCTGAAACAGCGAAAAGGGCGGCTGCGGGCCGCCCTTTCCATATCAGCCGCGCCCAGATTGCCCCGGCGCCAAAAATGGGGATCATTCATGGCATTGCGATTCGTCAGACCGCGTTGCAACAATTGATGCTTGATTTTGTTGGCTCCGGACGGGCCGGCCAGGACATTTCGGTCATTCAATTTCTTTCAACTTTTTTCAAGGGATCTCATGCGTCGCATCATCAAGCCTTTCGCTGTTGAGACACGTCGCTCAGGAAGAAAAGTCATCGCGGCCCCACCCGCCCCCGAAAAGATGCAGATCGAACCGCCACCGCCGCCGTTTCAGACGAAGGCTCCGCCAAGCCAAGCCTTGCGCGCAGCAGAAGCTTTGTTTGGCAAGCCCGAGACGGTGGCGGCAAAAATCCAGCCGACGGGCATGCCCGCCGCATCCGAGCCGCCACGGCGCATTCTGCAGAGCCTGACAGAAGAAGACCCGATTGCGCTTTTGCTCGCCGCCGAGGCAAGCGAAAAGAAAAAACGCCGCAAGCGGCGCCTGCCAACGGCAGGAAGAGACAAGCCTCAGGCAAGACCCGTGAAACCTGCCAATTTACCGTTGCAGGCAGAAGTGCTGCCGGCGCAAGCGGCAAAATCGCTGCCAGGCTATGTGCGCGGGCTCATTTATGCGCGCTATGCGCGCCACGATGCCGCGCGCCCTGGCGAACAATGGCGCAAGCGCAGCGTCAAACCGCTGTGGTGAGACATCAGGCGACGTCGCGCGTCTTTTCATGCACCACCCAATAGGCGGGGCGCGGCGCAAGGTCATAGAGAGCACGCGCCGTCAATTGCCGCGGATCGACCTCGCCGCGGCTGGCGTAGCGCAAAATTGCACGCGCCAATTCTTCGCGCGTCATCATGTCGGGCTCATCGCTGTCATGATAGGCAAAGGACAAGGCTTCAAGTGCCTGGTCGAGCGCACACCGCATTGCATCAATATCTGAAGGATCGAAGACGTGCCGCACAGACGCATGGTCATGACCGCTCATTGCGCTCCCCCCTTCGGTAAAACTTGATGATGTGGGGTGAATTTGCGCTCCTGAATGCAGATCGTCCAGAAGAAAAACGCAGCTGCGCCGACAGGGTCGGTTCCTGACCGAATGGGATTTTGAGGGAACCGTCTGCCAACCGGCAGAATCGTGCAAGCCAGCGCGGGCGAGGCTGCAAGAATGTGCAGCTCACGCCCGCTCAAAAGGCTTTATTCAGCGCCGACAGCCTTCTTCACCTTGACGATAAATTCAGGCGAGACATCGACGATTTTTGCCGCAAGCGCTGCCACTTCCTGACTGCTGCGCGGCGTGATCGACAGATTGCGCCGCTTGGCTTCTTCGAGGAAAGACGGATCTTTCACCATCAGCTCGAAAGCATTGCGCAAAGCGCCAAAGCGATCGGCGGGAACACCCGGGCCAACGGCGAGACCGCGTGCATGCGGTGTGCCGGCGGCAAGAAATTCGGCAATTTCCTTGTTCTCACCCTGCGACAATTCGATGAGCGTGGGAACATCAGGCAATTCGGGCATGCGCGTCAAAGTGAATTGCACCGGAATAATGACCTTGCGATCGCGCAGCCAATCGGCATTGCCGCCCGACAGATTTTCCCAGGCAATCGTCCAGCCGGCAATCTCTCCCCGCTCCATGGCGAGATTCAATTCGCCACCGCTGGGAAAACCGGAAATCACGCGGTAATTCGCACCCAAAGCCGATTTGAGAAGCGTCGCCCATTGATAGGAGAGGTGGTAACGGCCCATCGAGCCGAGCACAACGGGGGCCGTCTTCAGATCGTCGATCGTCTTGCCCTGCGAAGTGTGCCAGATCGCCAGCATCTGGCTGATTTGATCGTAGGCGCCGAGCCATTGCATGCGCTTGGACTGAAAGCGCACGCCGTCCGATTGCAATTTCTCGATCAACGGCAGGGAATGGCTGAGCAGAATCCGGCTGCCATCCTGCGGGGCGGTGTTGAAGATAAAATTCGCCGCAATCGCACCGCCCGCACCCGGCATATGCTCCACGACAATATTCGGATTGCCGGGAATCTGCTTGGCCAGATGGGTGGCAATCAGGCGACCATAAATATCATAGCTGCCGCCGGGCCCCGTGCCCATAACCAGCGAAACATTGCGCCCCTTGTAAAAAGCCTCCGGCGTCTGGGCAGAGGCCGCCGTGGCGCATGACACGAACATAGCGGCCATAACCGCCGACCGAAACATGTTGGACATTGTCCCTCCCCTTTTCATCAACATTACTAGTTTGTTTCTAAAGGCAGATAAAGGCCTTACCTTTCACGAAGATGCCATCCGTCGGGCGCCGAAATAGGCCCCCTTCACGGTTCCTCAAGACGGCGGCCCACCCACCCGTGGACGCACCCCGGCAAGCAAAAACTCTTGACATAGATGGATGTTAACTGATTGAA
>CAZHOK010000144.1:0-3574 GCA_964534115.1 uncultured Beijerinckia sp. | reverse complement strand
TGTCTCATTTGCGCGCGCACGCCCTCGCAGGCCCACCACCTGCGTTTTGCCCAACCACGGGCTATGAGCCGAAAAGTTTCAGATGAATTCACCGTCCCGCTCTGCGCCACTCATCACCATGAGCTGCATATGCGGGGGAATGAACGGGCTTGGTGGGAAGATAAAAATATAGAGCCGCTTACGGTCGCCAATACTCTTTGGAAGATAGGCAGACAAAATTAGATAAAAATACTGAGCAAAAAAATATAAGTATACAAATCTTAAGTCGAAGCTTTGTTGAATCAAAATAATTTAAAGAATTCAAATATTATAAAAATTGCTCTTTTTTAGACTATTTTAGCCGAACCACATAAGGTTCATCAATTAAGGCGGCCAGACGGATCAGCAAGCAACAGCTTAATTTCATTTTCTTTCTTGTCACCTAATTTTGCTGCAATCCTATCGGCGTAACGTTGCCTAATTTTTTCAAGCAGACTGATCGGTATTTCAGGAAGATCCGATTCATAGTGCCCGTCCATCCCCCCCGCATTGGCAGCAGCGATTAAGGAGACACGCTTTCTCATGACCGAAAGCTCACTTTGGTCTAGCTCTTCAAGTTTGAGGCCAAAAACCTCAAGAGCTTTTTGTATTAAAAATTCTTCATTCTGAGCCATATTAAGGTCCTCGTTAAGAATTAGTTTGTGGCGTTGAATTCAAACAACGTCAATCCCTGCTTATGGGTTGCATTACTCACATTAAGCTTATCATTATCTAATTTTTAAACGCCATAAATATTTTTCCTTTGATTTAGGCTATCTCTATAAACTCAAAAATAGAACCCATAATACAAATATCTTGAATAGCTATTTTGCAAAAACAGACCTCGTTTAAACCTACAAAAGCAGGAATGGGCTAACCTGCAATACGAACAGTGCAACTATACATTTTCTTTAAATCATGAAATCTTTTTGACTTCAAAAAAGCGATCTCTCCGTCTTGCAAGAGCGTGTTCTGAATTTATAGCCAGATCGAAATTAAAATGGTTTAGCTAAACGACCATTAAATATTATTATTCTGATTGCCCGGCCAAGAAGACGAGGCTTTTGATACCAATCAAATCTTGAAATTTGGATCTTCTAGCTTTTCTCTCATGAGAAAATAATCGACCAAATTTGACACAGGCTTTTTAGTGATTAGCTTTAAGGATATTAAACCAACTGGAACAGCAGATCCCAAATGCACAACAGCCATATTCCTTCAGACGTGGTTGAGAGGGTGCTAAAACGTCGTGGAAAAGCTCATATCCATGACGATCTCACGCCCAGCCGCACCGCTCTGCTGGTCATCGACATGCAAAATGCTTTCATGCCCGGCCCCGCTGCTCACGCACCTTGCGACATGGCGCCCAAAATCATTCCGCAGATCAATCGGCTGGCGCAGACTCTGCGCGACACGGGAGGCCTGATTGTCTGGATCCAGACGGTCAGTACGCAGAGCGACAGGCTCACCTGGTCGAATGCGCATAAGATCACGCGGCCCGAACGGGCCGAGAAACGTTTCCAGGCTTTGACGCGCGGCTCGGAAGGCTATGCCCTGCATCGCGATCTCGATACACGAGAGGATGACCTCTTCGTCGAGAAGCACCGCTATTCGGCTTTCATCCAGGGCTCTTCGGATCTCGATGCCATTTTGCGCGAATCCGGCATCGATACGATTCTCGTCGCTGGAACCGTGACAAATGTCTGCTGCGAATCGACAGCGCGCGATGCGATGATGCTCAATTACAAAGTTGTCATGGTGAGCGATTGCAATGCCGCCGATAATGATGACGACCATAATGGAACATTGCGCGCGATTTATCTGACCTTCGGCGATGTGATGGATTCAGACATGGTCGCCGAAATCTTGCGTGCCCGCAGCAATATGCCTGCCTGAGATGGAACGCAGAAACGAAAAAAGCCCCGGCTCTTGCCGGGGCTTTTCCTGTTTTCATTCTCAGGTCCAGCGCAGATCGTGTTTGAGAATGGGCGTCGAGCGAATTCTCTTTCCGGTCGCGAAATAGATCGCATTGGCAATGGCGGGGGGCGTTGGCGGCCCTGCCGTCTCGCCGAAGCCACCCCACCATTGATCCTGAGACATGGCAAAATGGCTCTCGACCTTTGGCATTTCCGGCAGGCTCAGCAATTTGTAGCTGTGAAAATTGGTGTTGTTGATGCGCCCGTCGCGAACATCAAGACCGCCATGCAGCACATGGCTCAATTCCCATGCAACGCAACTTTTCACCTGCTCATGGGCAGCGCGCGGATTGATGACGTAACCCGTATTCGACACAACCAAGATTTTGTCGATGGCCAGATTGCCGCGTCGTGAGACATCGACAGTGGCGCATACGCCAACCGTGGCACCATGCGATTCAACCACGGCAATGCCCATGCCCTGGCCTTTCGGCAATTTGGTGGTGAATCCCGCCACTTCCTTGAGCTTTTTGAGCACACGCTGCCAGCGCTCATTGCCCTCGGTCATTTTGAGCCGCCATTCGAGCGGATCCCAGCCTCCGGCAATCGCTAGTTCATCGACAAATTGTTCGATGGTGAAGGCGTTGTTGTTATTGCCGGGCGCACGCGTCGGTGCCACCGGTATATTGGAGGCAACAATATGGCGCTCATAGCGATAGGCGGGAAATTTATATGGCACATTGGCAATGCCGCGATCGGCATAATCGGGGACGACATTCTCGCCAACAGCCCTGCTGATCATTGCCTTTGGTAGGCCCTGCTCATCGAGCACGGCCTCAAAGCGGGCCCAGATCGGCGGACGCGTGCGCGATTGCGCTGTATCTTCCTCGCGTGTCCAGATGACCTTGACGGGCTTGCCGACCTGTTTGGACAATTCGACTGCCTGTCGCGGCAGATCGACATGATTGCCCAGACCGAAAGCGCCGCCCTGATAGGTGGCGTGAACGAAAACATCTTTCGTATCGCGCCCGGCCTGATTTGCAGCAAGGCGCAGCAAAGCAGACACATCCTGCGTGAAACTCCAGATATCGACACGCGTAGCCGTGACGTGAGCCACGGCAGCAGGGGGGCTCATGGTCGCATGCGCTTCATAGGGACGCGCATATTCGCCACTGACCATTTTGCCGCCGGCTGCCAGAATAGGCCTTGGATCGCCGCGGACTTCCTCGACATGCTTGGCCTCGCGCTGCATCAAGGCGCGCGCCTGCGTGTTCATCTTGTCATAGCTGTTGCCGGCATCGGGACCGAAATCCCATTCGATCGGCAGTGCATCCAATGCCACTTTAGCGCGATAGAATGTATCGGCAACGACAGCAACGGCACTGCGCAGATCAGTATTGGAGAGCTTGTCCTTCGTCTGCTTCAGTTCAATCACAGCAATAATGCCGGGACGCGACTTGATCGCCGAAGCATCGAAACTTTTGACGCGGCCGCCACGCACCGGACAGGCCTTTACCGCTGCATAGACCATGTCGGGAACGCGCACGTCGATCGGGTAGATGGCGCTGCCATCCACTTTCACCGGAACATCCATACGCGGAATGTCCTTGCCCAGCAGCCACCAATCGCCATAGGCCTTG
>CAZHOK010000143.1:0-3665 GCA_964534115.1 uncultured Beijerinckia sp. | reverse complement strand
ATGTCGATGTCATAGCGCGTCGTGCGGCGCGTGCCGTCATTGCGGCGCGGGCCGGCCTCAATCGTAATGGCCTGCGCCGGGCAGATGGCCTCGCAGAGCTTGCAGGCGATGCAACGCTCTTCGCCATTGGGATAGCGACGCAAAGCATGTTCGCCACGGAACCGCGGCGAAGTCGGGTTCTTTTCGTGCGGATAATTGATCGTCGCCTTGGGCTTGAAGAAATAGCGCATCGAGAGGCCAATGGCCCCGACGAATTCCTTCAGCAAAAGCGCCTTTGCGGCGGTGTCGAGTCTCATGCTTTCCACCTCATTTGCCGAGCGCCGATCCGGCGATGTAACCCACCGCCGGGAGCACCCCGAAGGCAACGGCGAGGAGCATCCATTTCACCGGACGCATCCGCGCGCCAAAGCCCGCGAAATCCACTTCATCTGTGGGCGCGCTTTTGACTTCGCGTCCCACTGCTGCGCCGATCATCGCCAGCACAGTCACATATTTCACCACACCGATCGCCAGCCCGATCAGCGCACCGGCGAGAGCTGGATTCTCCCGCAGCACGCCCTCAAGCCCGCGTGAATTGCAACACGCCAGCCACGATCACGACCATGGCGAGCGAGATCGGCAGGAAGACTTTCCAGCCCAGACGCATCAACTGGTCGTAGCGATAGCGCGGCACGAATGCCTTCACGAGCGCGAACCAGAAGAAGAAGAAACAGACTTTCAGCAGGAACCAGATGACGCCCGGCACTTCTGTAAAGGGCCAAACAGGAATGGGCGAAAGCCAGCCGCCGAAGAACAGGATCGTCATCATCGCGCACATGCCGACAATGGCGACATATTCGCCGAGCATGAAGAGAAGATAGGGCGTGGAGGAATATTCCACCATAAAGCCCGCAACCAGTTCCGATTCCGCTTCGACAAGATCGAACGGCGGGCGATTTGTTTCAGCCAAAGCCGAAATGAAGAAGATGATGAACATCGGGAAGAGCGGCAGCCAATACCAGCCGAGCATGCCGTATTGCGTATCCTGCGCCTTGACGATCTCGCCCAGATTCAGCGAACCCGCGCAGAGCAAAACCGTAACGATGACGAAGCCGATGGAGACTTCGTAAGAGACCATTTGCGCCGCCGAGCGCAAAGCCGACAGGAAGGGATATTTCGAATTGGACGCCCAGCCGCCCATGATCACGCCATAGACCATGAGCGAGGAGATGGCGAAAATATAGAGTATGCCGACATTGAGATCGGCAATCTGCCAGCCGTCGGCGACCGGGATCACCGCCCAGGCGGCAAGGCCGAGCATGCCGGTGATGAATGGCGCGAGCAGGAAAATACCCTTGTTCGCGCCCGCCGGAATGACCGGCTCCTTGAGCACGAATTTCAGAAGATCCGCGAAAGATTGCAGCAGGCCCCAAGGCCCGACAACATTCGGTCCGCGGCGCAATTGCACCGCCGCCCAGATCTTGCGATCGGCCCACAGAAGATAAGCCACGACAATCAGCAAACCGGCGATCAGCGCGAGCGATTTCGCCAGAATGATGAGGAGCGGAAGAAGCCAATCCATCACGTCGTCACTCCGCCGCCTGTTGCAGGCGTCCTTTCGCAAGAGCCGAACATTCCGCCATGACGGCAGAGGCGCGGGCAATCGGGTTGGTCAGATAAAAATCCTGCACCGCATTGGTGAAGGCGCCGGGCTGCAACTCAAAGGTCTGCGACGCAAAGGAAAGAGCGCCCGGCTCGATGGCATCGATGCGGCTGAAATGCGGATGGGCCGCATAGAGCGCCTTGCGCAGGGCAGACAGCGAGTCGAAGGGAAGTTTGGCGCCCAGCACGTCAGACAGAGCCCGCAGAATGGCCCAATCTTCGCGCGCTTCGCCCGGCGCGAAATTGGCGCGATCTGCATATTGCACACGCCCTTCGGTGTTGACGTAGAGACCCGATTTCTCGGTATAGGTCGCGCCCGGCAAAATGACATCGGCGCGATGCGCGCCGCGATCGCCATGCGTGCCCTGGTAGACAACAAAAGAGCCCGGCGCGATCTCGATCTCGTCGGCACCGAGATTGAACAGAACATCGACTGCGCCCGGACGCGTCATGGCCCAGGCATCCAACCCGCCCTCGCCCGGCACAAGGCCGAGATCGAGACCGCCCACACGCGCTGCCGCCGTATGCAGAACGGCAAGGCCGTTCCAATCTGCGGAAGGGCGCGCAAGCTTGGCTGCAGCGGCAAGAATGGAACGTCCATCGGCGCGCATGAGTGCGCCCTGCCCGACAATCACCATCGGGCGCTGCGCTTTGGCGAGCACGTCCGCAAAGCCCTTGCCAGAGGCAAGATCGGCCAAAGTCTCGGCTCCTGCGCCCAGATATTGGTAATCATAGGTCAGATCGGCGCGTTCGCCGACAAGCGCAATCTGCACGCCACCCATGCGCCAGCGCTTGCGAATGCGCGCATTGAGAACAGGCGATTCCTTGCGCGGATTGGAACCGACGATCAGGATGGCATCAGCTTCGTCAATACCGGCAATCGTCGGATTGAACAGATAAGAAGCACGGCCGAGAGACGGATGAAGTTTTGTGCCATCCTGACGGCAATCGATGCTTTTCACACCGAGATTGTCCATCAGCACTTTCAGCGCGAACATATCTTCGACGCTTGCCAGATCGCCAGCCAAAGCACCGATGCGCGCCGGCGTCGTCGCTTTCACACGCGCTGCAATGGCTGCAAATGCCTCGCCCCAGGAGGCGGGCTGGAGGCGGCCATCCTTGCGAATGTAGGGACGATCGAGACGCTGGCTCTTCAGACCATCGACGATCTGGCGCGTCTTGTCGGAAATCCATTCCTCATTCACGCTCTCATTGACGCGCGGCAGAATACGCATGACCTCGCGGCCGCGAATATCGACGCGAATGGCCGAACCCAGCGCATCCATCACATCGATGGATTCCGTCTTGCCGAGTTCCCACGGGCGCGCCTTGAACGCATAGGGTTTTGGCAGAAGCGCGCCGACCGGGCAGAGATCGGCAACATTGCCCTGCAGCTCGGAGGACATGGCGGTTTCAAGATAGGTGGTGATTTCCATTTCCTCGCCGCGACCGATGGCACCCATATCGCCCGTGCCGGCAACTTCCGCCGTGAAGCGGACGCACCGCGTGCAATGGATGCAGCGGTTCATCGAGGTGCGCACCAGCGGCCCGATATATTTGTCTTCGACCGCGCGCTTGTTTTCCGCATAGCGCGAGCTGTCGACGCCAAAGGCCATGGCCTGATCCTGCAGATCGCATTCGCCGCCCTGATCGCAGATCGGGCAATCGAGCGGATGGTTGATCAGCAGAAATTCCATGACGCCATTGCGCGCCTTTTTCACCGTCGGCGATTTGGTGACGACAACCGGCGGCTCGCCATTGGGGCCGGGACGGCAGTCCTTCACCGACCAGGCGCAGGACGCCACAGGCTTGGGCGCGCCTTTCAGCTCGACAAGACACATGCGGCAATTGCCGGCAATCGACAGGCGCTCATGGAAACAGATGCGCGGAATTTCCGCGCCCGCTTCCTCGCAGGCCTGGAGGAGCGTGTACTCCGCCGGGACATCCACCTCTTTGCCGTCGACGATGATCTTCGTCATTTAGACTTCTCCAGCCGCTCAATGCGCTCGACAAGCTCGCTGAGC
>CAZHOK010000142.1:3546-3803 GCA_964534115.1 uncultured Beijerinckia sp. | reverse complement strand
TGAGACCAAGTTCATGCTGCGCGGAGGCGACTTCGTGATGGTGCTTTTCGACGACGGCGCCCATGGACTGCATGGCCGCAAGCATTTCGCCGCGCATGTCCTGAGCCGAGTCGATCGGCGGAACCGGGAAATAGCCGCCCTTGGTGCGCACGCGGTGGCCGAGATTGCCGCCCTCGTAAGCCGTGTCCATGTTGGTCGGCAGTTCGATATTGTCGAGAACGAAGCCCGTATTGTACGGGTCGGCCTTGAAGCGCACG
>CAZHOK010000142.1:0-3526 GCA_964534115.1 uncultured Beijerinckia sp. | reverse complement strand
AGAATTCGGCTTCCGGGCCGAAGAAGGCCGTGTCGCCAATGCCCGTCGACTTCAGGAAGGCTTCCGCCTTCTTGGCAATGCCGCGCGGATCGCGATTGTAGGGCTCGCCGGTGGAGGGCTCGAGCACGTCGCAGGTGATGACCATGGTGGAGGCCGCGAAGAACGGATCCATGCAGGCCGAGGTCGGATCGGGCAGGAGGGTCATGTCCGACTCATTGATCGCCTTCCAGCCAGCGATCGAGGAGCCGTCGAACATCGTGCCTTCGGAGAACATTTCCTCATCGACCAGCGACTGGTCGAAGGTCACGTGCTGCCACTTGCCACGCGGATCGGTGAAACGCAGATCGACATACTTGATGTCATTGTCCTTGATCGCCTTCAGGACGTCCTTGGCGGTCTTCATCGTTTAGTCCCTCTCTTCAGAAACGTTCAGCCGGGGTGAGGCTCGTGGCGGCTCTCGGTTGATGGCCGAACCGCTCGCGCAGTCCGACCGGTTTGTCAGGATGATTGGGGCGCCTTGACGCCCCGCAGACCCTGGAAACAGTCTGTCGGGATAGGGCCGGATGGCCCGAGGTCAGATCGCGTCCGTTCCGGTCTCGCCGGTGCGGATGCGAATGGCCCCCTCGATATTGGATACAAAAATCTTGCCATCGCCGATCCGGCCCGTTTGGGCGGCCTTGCGGATGGCTTCAATGGCGCGCTCGACCATGTCGTCGCCGAGCACGATTTCGATCTTCACCTTGGGCAGGAAGTCCACGACATATTCAGCCCCACGGTAGAGTTCCGTATGGCCTTTCTGCCGGCCGAACCCCTTGGCTTCGGTGACGGTGATTCCCTGAAGCCCCGCTTCCTGCAGGGCTTCCTTCACTTCATCCAGCTTGAACGGCTTGATGATCGCCTCGATCTTTTTCATGCGCGCTCGCGACTCCTCGCATTTGCGGCCGGCTAAGCCTCCGGCTCCGGAGGCGGTCGAACGGCTGGCATTGGCGGGCTCATAGCACCTGCCGTGCCACAGCGCTACGGCCATGTTTCACCCAGCGCCCCGAGAGGCAGCCGCCAAAAAGGGTCGTCGGGCGATATTTTATCGGGCGACATGCTGAAAATATTGGCAGTTTTTTGCACAAATAAGCAGCAACGGCCTGCGAACTGGTCAATCCGTCTCAACTTGCGGAATAAACAGCTTTTTTCGGCCGGCCCGGTTCTGACGGGCCGGACCGGTCCGTTTTCACAATTCTTTGCACTGTTCAGCCCGCTTTCGCAGGGACCCGGACCGGGCGGACCATTTCGGGCAGACGCATGACGGCGGCCCCGACCCCCGTGGACAATTGCTGCAGGCAAATCTGGCGACCGTTCTGGAAACGGATCCCGTCGCGATAGGCGCCCTGGTCGAGGCGGATGAAAACAGCCTCTTCAATATGGCCCACGCCCAGCGCTGTCTGGATTTCGAGAGGGATGTTTTCCAGCACGAGCGGCGTGTCGTACTGCACGCAGATGGCCGTGTTGCAATCGCCCGGCGCCGTCAGCCCGATCGAGCCCGAGGGGAAACGTGTCGTGACGTAACGTTCCGATGCGCGTGCAGGCCGCGATCCATACATTTCGAGCGAATAATCACACATGGCAATGCTCCTGTGCGGCGTCGTCAGCGCTTGCGGCCGTGACGCATTGTTCACAGGAACGAGGAAAGGCGGGCGCAAGTTGCGCCTGCCGGACTTGAATCTGCTGCTCAGCCTTCCGGTGCGACCGGCGGTCCGTCGGGCAGGCCCCATTCGGCGAAGGAGCCATCGTAAAGCGTGCCGGCCTGACGACCGGCAATTGTCAGCGCCAGAGTGAGGATGGCCGCTGACACACCTGAGCCGCAGGATGTGATGACGGGTCGATTGGTTTCAATGCCCAATTCATCGAGCACGGCCGCGAGTTCGGCAGCCGGTTTCAGTCGGCCATTTTCGATCAGTTTGGCAAAGGGCACATTTTTCGAGCCCGGAATATGGCCCTTGCGCAGACCAGGCCGGGGCTCCGGCGCCTCGCCGCGAAAGCGCTCGGCTGGTCGCGCATCGAGAATCTGGGCGCCGCCTGTTTCAAGCGCGCGTTGCACATCGCTCATCGTCGCCACAATCGTATTGTCGAGGCGCGCATTGAAATGGGTGGCGGCGCGACGCACTTCGCCATCTTCGAGCGGGCGATTTTCGGCTTTCCATTTCGGCAGGCCGCCATCGAGAATGACAACGTCGCGCGCTCCGAAGGCGCGCAGCATCCACCAGATGCGCGGCGCAGAAAAAAGTCCGATGCCGTCATAGACAACGATTTGCGCGCCATCGCCAATGCCGAGTTTTCGCATCGAACTGGCAAAAGCAGTCGGCGTCGGCAGCATATGCGGCAAAGGCGATTGCTGATCGGATGTGGCGTCGAGATCGAAGAAAACCGCGCCGGGAATATGTTCTGCGAGATATTCTTTGCGCGGATCGCGATTGAGGGTCGGCAGATACCAGGATCCATCGACAATCACGATGCCCGGTTGGCCAAGCCGCGAGGCGAGCCATTCTGTCGATACGAGATGGGGTGAGCCGGCGCCGGTGTCGTTCATGTCATCCCCTCAAAATTGCTGCACATGGATTTTTCACACGAAAGCGGGAGCGATCTGCGAGACGCGCTCCATCCAGTGCGGCACAGGCAGTTTCTTCTCCCGCAGGAATTGCGGGTTGAAAAGTTTGGACGCATAGCGCGCCCCGCCATCGCACAGAATGGTCACAATCGTATGGCCCGGGCCCATTTCTTTGGCGAGCCGCATGGCGCCGGCAATGTTGATGCCCGCCGAGCCGCCCAGCAGCATGCCTTCATGTTCGGCGAGATCGAACAGGATCGGCAGCGCTTCCTCATCGGAGACCTGAAAGGCCATATCGATGGGCGCGCCTTCCAGATTGGCCGTGATGCGGCCCTGTCCGATCCCCTCGGTGATCGATGTGCCTTCGGCTTTCAGCTCGCCATGCTTGTAAAAATTGTAGAGAGCCGCACCCATCGGATCGGTAATGGCGATTTTCACCGATGGCTTGCGCTCCTTCAGCGCCATGCCGACGCCGGCCAGAGTGCCGCCTGTGCCGACCGCGCAGGTAAAGCCATCGACCTTGCCGTCGGTCTGCTCAAATATTTCCGGGCCGGTGGTGTCGTAATGGCCGCGGCGATTGGCAATATTGTCGAATTGATTGGCCCAGATCGCGCCTTGGGGATGTTCTTTCGAAAGGCGCTCCGCCAGCCGTCCCGATAATTTGACGTAATTGTTCGGATTGGAATAGGGCACAGCCGGGACTTCGATCAGTTCGGCGCCCTGCAGGCGCAGCATGTCCTTCTTTTCCTGCGATTGCGTATCGGGGATGACGATCACGGTCTTGAAGCCGAGCGCATTGGCGACCAGCGCCAGACCGATCCCGGTATTGCCGGCCGTTCCCTCGACAATCGTGCCGCCCGGACGCAGGGCGCCCTTGGCCATGGCGTCCCGGACTTCTGACTCTCTGATTCAAGCTACGATTTGTCG
>CAZHOK010000141.1:0-3822 GCA_964534115.1 uncultured Beijerinckia sp. | reverse complement strand
AAAGGCCCGGAGCGATCCGGGCCTTTTTTATGGCGGAAACTATTCCGCTGCCTGTCGCACCGGCACCCTGCGCGGGGGCTTTTTTGCGGCGACCTTCCGCACAGATTTGCGCTTCACGCTCTTCGCCTTCTTCGGCGCGGGCTTCGGTATGGGGGCTTCATCCTCAACGCCAAGGGTCACGAGTTTCACCGGCTGGCCATTGGGAAAACGAACGATGAGATCCAGCGTGCCGCCCATGGCTTCGATATAGGTCCGCAAGGTCGAGAGCAGAAGGTCGCTGCGGCCTTCCAGCTTGCTGATGGCCACCTGCCCTACGCCCAATTTCTTGGCGAGCTTTTTTTGCGTCAGCGCGCGTGCCTTGCGCATCTGCTGCAACGTCACCGCTTCATTGATGAGTTCTGCGGAGCGTTTCTTAATCGCGGCCTGTTCTGCGGTGGGGAGCCGCGCGATCATCTCTTCCAATGTCACAAATCGCTTCTGTTCCATCGCAAATGATCCTGCCATCGCTTTTCAGCTGTTCGAATGAGCCGCTTGTAAAATAATTCCGAATTCACTCCGGCCTTGGAGCCACCGACCAACAAAACAGCACGGCGAACGGGATCAAAGGCATAAGCAATCCGCCATGGATGGCCAGCGACTCTGCAACGCAATTCCTTCAAATTCGCAATCCGCGTGCCTTTCAACGTGTCCGCATAAGGGCGCCCCAGAGCGGGGCCGAAAGCCTCCAACATCGTAGCTGCGGCGTAAATTTCAGCCTGCTGGGATGCGGGAAGCGCCAAAATCTCCGCATCAAAATCAGGATGCGCCAAAACAACCCAACCCATAAAATATAACCTCAAAGATATATTCTGAAAAGCCCTAAAATATGCCGCAAGCTTCCGCTTCCTGTTGATCCCCGTCAATGCCGCGAAGGCTAAACGGGAGGAAAGTGCGCTCAACCATCAGGGAGAGACGCATGTCGCATTTCCATGCCGTTGTCTGGATCGATCGCAGCGAGGCGCGCATTTTTCATTTCAATGCGGAGGCGACGGACAAGCTGACGCTGAAATCGCATCATTCAAGAAAGAAACAGAACGGCAGCCAGGATGCGCGCTTCCTGCATGTCGTTGCCAAAGCGGTCTCCGATGCCGGCGAGATTCTCATCACCGGGCCGGGTGAGGCAAAGACAGAGCTGATCAAACATATCGGCCATCATGATGAGCATCTCCTTTCGCGCATCTGCGGCGTTGAGCCGGCAGATCACCCGAGCGACGGGCAGATCCTCGCCCATGCACGGCGATATTTTGGCGCTCTCGACCGGACCACCGCACAAAAGGCGATGTGATGGCCGAGCAAATGATCAAGCCGGGGATATGCTCATGAAATCGCGCACCGCTTTGCTGACATTTTTCGCATTGCTGCTGACATGGATGGCCAGCCCGACTGTTGCCCAAGCCGCTCAGGATGAGATTCTGGTCAAACAGGGCCGCATATTGGCAGAAGCGCTGTGCGCCGATTGCCATACATTCGGCGGCAATCGGCGACGCGATGCCTCGCCGCCCGATTTCGCCGCTGTCGGCGTCATGGCGCAGACGACAGCGCTGTCGCTGCGCGTTTTCCTGCGCTCCTCGCATGCCAATATGCCCGACATCATTCTCGACGATGTGCAGATGGATTCGCTCATCGCCTTCATTCTCGATCTGGGGGGCAAATAGCGCCCATTCGCAGCCAGGCTTTCGCACAGGCGGAGATGAAAATGATCACCCATATTCTGATCTCGACCGACGGATCCGAAACGGCCGAAAAAGCAGTCGATCACGGATTGGAACTGGCACGCCAGCTCGCCGCCAAAGTCACGATCCTCACCGTGACCGAACGCTGGTCGGCTCTGGACATGGCGCGCAAAGCGCGCGAAGGCGCCCACAACCCCCTGCAGGAATATAACGAACTGGCCCAGCGCCACGCGACCATCGTGCTGGACCGCGCAAAGGAAAAGGCCCAACAGGCCAAGATCGATTGCAAGACGGTCCATAAAGCCGACAGCGGCCCGGCAGAGGCCATTGTGGCAGAGGCCGACCGGTCCAATGCCGATCTGATCGTCATGGCCTCGCATGGCCGGCGCGGCCTCGACAGGGTCATGCTCGGCAGCGTCACCCAGCGCGTTCTGGCCCTCACGGCGCGCCCCGTGCTGGTTTATCGCTAGAGAGCCGCCAAGCTCCGGCCCTGACCTGTGAAGAACCGGACGTTTCCGTTCCGTTCCCTGTTGCGCCGCATTCATGCGATAGTGCATCACCAAGGCGAGTCGTGGGCCCCCGGCCCCTCGATACGGATGATCCACAAACAAGGGCGGCCCAATGGCTTCGGACGGCGATCTTTTCGGCGGTGGTGCGGCGCGCAAGCAGCCCCCGCAAAAGGCCAGCCCCGGCAAAGCGGCCAGCGAGCCGCGCCGGGCTACGGGCACGCCCTCGGAGGCCGGTTATACGGCGGCCTCCATCGAAGTTCTGGAGGGGCTGGAGCCCGTCCGTCGGCGCCCTGGCATGTATATTGGCGGCACCGATGAGGCCGCGCTGCATCATCTCTTTGCCGAAGTCATCGACAATTCGATGGATGAGGCCGTGGCCGGTCATGCGACCTTTATCGAAGTCACGCTGGAGAAAGACGGCTGGCTGACGGTCACCGACAATGGCCGTGGCATTCCCATCGACCCGCATCCGAAATTTCCGAAAAAATCGGCGCTCGAAGTCATTATGACGACCCTGCATGCGGGCGGTAAATTTGACTCGGGCGCTTATCAGACATCGGGCGGTCTGCACGGCGTCGGCATTTCCGTCGTCAATGCCTTGTCCGAGCGGCTCGAAGTGGAAGTTGCGCGTGGACAGATGCTTTATCGGCAAGTGTTCGAGCGTGGCCACGCCAAAGGAAAAATCGAGACCGTCGGCAAAGCGCCAAACAGGCGCGGCACGCGCGTGCGCTTCAAGCCCGATGCAGAAATTTTTGGCAAGAGCGCGCATTTCAAACCGGCGCGTCTTTTCCGCATGTCGCGCTCAAAGGCCTATCTTTTCGGCGGCGTTGAAATCCGCTGGTCCTGCGACGCAAGTCTGATTACCGGCTCCGATATTCCTGCCCAAGCCGTGTTTCGCTTCCCCGGCGGATTGAAAGATTATCTCGCGCAGGACATTGAGGGCCGCGAACAGGTTCTCGACCAGACCTTTTTCGGCAAGGTTGAAAAACCGGGCGGCCATGGCTCGCTGGAATGGGCCGTCTCCTGGCTCGCACAGGACGACGGTTTCGTTCATTCCTATTGCAACACAATCCCCACGCCCGATGGCGGCACGCATGAAACGGGCCTGCGCACGGCACTTTTGCGCGGATTGAAAGATCATGCCGAGCGTATCAACCAAAGCAAACGCGCCTCAATCATCACCTCCGACGATGTCATGGTGTCCTGCGCTGCGCTGATTTCGGTCTTCATTCGCGAGCCGGAATTTCAGGGCCAGAACAAGGGCCGTCTGATGACAGTCGAGGCAACGCGTATTGTGGAAGGCACGATCCGCGATTCCTTCGATCATTGGCTGGCAGAGCGCCCCTCGGTCGCCACGCGTCTGCTGGACTGGACGATTGAGCGCGCCGAGGACAGGCTGCGCCGCCGCGCCGAGAAAGATGTCGCGCGCAAGACCGCCGTGCGCAAATTGCGCCTGCCCGGAAAGCTTGCCGATTGTTCGAATACGAGTGCGGAAAATTCCGAACTCTTCATCGTCGAAGGCGACTCCGCCGGTGGCTCCGCCAAGCAGGCGCGCGACCGCGCGACACAGGCCATTCTGCCGCTGCGCGGCAAAATCCTCA
>CAZHOK010000140.1:2423-3848 GCA_964534115.1 uncultured Beijerinckia sp. | reverse complement strand
AAATTGCGCGCGCGCTACTCGAACAGGGGATGAATTCATGAACGGCCAGAACATCCGCATCCGCCTCAAGGCGTTCGATCATCGCATCCTCGATGCGTCGACGAAGGAAATCGTCTCGACGGCGAAGCGGACGGGCGCGCAGGTGCGCGGTCCGATCCCGCTGCCGACGCAGATTGAAAAGTTCACGGTGAACCGTTCGCCGCACGTCGACAAGAAGTCGCGCGAACAGTTCGAAATCCGTACCCACAAGCGTGTTCTCGACATTGTCGATCCCACGCCGCAGACAGTCGATGCTTTGATGAAGCTCGATCTTGCTGCCGGCGTCGACGTCGAAATCAAGCTCTAATTGTAACCGGGCACCTCTTCATCTTGAACGTGCCCCAGTAGGATAAAAACATGCGGTCAGGTGTCATCGCACAGAAGGTCGGCATGACCCGCGTCTTTACGGATGCGGGTGAACATGTTCCGGTCACAGTCCTGAAGCTCGACGGTTGCCAGGTGGTTGCCCACCGGACCCAGGAGAAGAATGGCTATACGGCCATGCAGCTCGGCATTGGCCGCGCCAAGGTCAAGAACGTCTCCAAGGCTGAGCGCGGCCGCTTTGCGGTTGCGCAGGTCGAGCCGAAGATGAAGCTGGCCGAATTCCGCGTGCCGGAAGACAAGCTCATCCCGGTTGGCGCTGAAATCACCGCCGATCATTTCGTCGCCGGTCAATTCGTCGATGTCACGGGCACGACGACCGGTAAGGGCTTTGCCGGCCCGATGAAGCGCTGGAACTTCGGCGGTCTGCGCGCCACCCACGGCGTGTCGGTCTCGCATCGTTCGCATGGTTCGACCGGTGGCCGTCAGGACCCGGGCAAGACCTTCAAGAACAAGAAAATGGCCGGTCACATGGGTGTCGACCGCGTCACCACGCTCAATCTTCGCGTCGTCCAGACCGATGTCGAGCGCGGCCTGATCCTCGTTGAGGGCGCCGTTCCCGGCGTTGCCGGCGGCTGGATTTTCGTTCGTGACGCCATCAAGCGCGCGCTTCCCAAGGACGCGCCGCAGCCCGGCAAGTTCCGTCTTGCCAATGGCAATGCGCAGGCCGCTGAAGCAGCGCCCGCCGCATCTGAAGAACAGAAGGAGGGCTGAGCCGTGAAGTTCGACGTCACGTCTCTCGACGGCAAGTCCGCAGGTTCGATCGAGCTCAATGATGAGATTTTCGGTCTCGAGCCCCGCCAGGACCTCATTGCCCGCATGGTGCGCTATCAGCTCGCCAAGCGTCGCGCCGGCACGCACGCGGTCAAAAACCGCGCCGATATCGCCCGCACCGGCAAGAAAATGTACAAGCAGAAGGGCACCGGTGGCGCCCGTCACGGTTCGGCACGCGTGCCGCAGTTCCGTGGTGGCGGACGCGCCTTTGGCCCGCAGGTTCGCAGCCAT
>CAZHOK010000140.1:0-2413 GCA_964534115.1 uncultured Beijerinckia sp. | reverse complement strand
GTTGTGCGCTCGCATGCGCATGACCTGCCCAAAAAGGTGCGCGCGCTGGCGCTGCGCCATGCTCTGTCTGCCAAGCTGAAGGATGGCGGCATCGTGATCTGGGACAATGCCCAGCTCACCGCGCCCAAGACCAAGGCTTTGCGCGATCAATTTGCCAAGGCGGGTCTCGCCTCGGCGCTGATCATCGACGGTTCGGATGTGCAGGACAATTTCGCTCTTGCCGCCCGCAACATTCCGCAAATCGACGTGCTGCCGATCGAGGGCATCAACGTCTATGACATTCTGCGCCGCGAGAAGCTCGTGCTGACGAAGGCGGCGGTCGATGCGCTGGAGGCGCGATTCAAATGAGCCAGGCGCGCAACCAGGATGCACGTCATTACGACGTGATCGTTTCGCCGGTGATCACCGAAAAGGCGACCTTTGCTTCCGAGCAGAACAAGGTCGTTTTCAAGGTCGCTCGCAACGCAACCAAGCCGCAGATCAAGGCCGCTGTCGAACGTCTGTTCGACGTCAAGGTCGAAAGCGTCAACACGCTGCTCCGCAAGGGCAAGAACAAAGTGTTCAAGGGCGTGCGTGGCACTCAGTCTGACGTCAAGAAAGCGGTCGTGACCCTCGCCGAGGGCCACAAGATCGACGTGACGACCGGTCTGTAAGAGGAACTGGAAACATGGCACTGAAGACATTCAAGCCGGTCACTCCGGGCCTCCGCCAGCTGGTGATCGTCGACCGCAGCGAGCTCTACAAGGGCAAGCCGGTCAAGACGCTGACGGAAGGCAAACATTCGAGCGGCGGCCGCAACAATCTCGGCCGCATCACTGTCCGCTTCCGTGGCGGCGGTCACAAGCGCACCTATCGTCTGGTCGACTTCAAGCGTCGCAAGACCGACATGCCGGCCAAGGTCGAGCGTTTGGAATATGATCCGAACCGTTCGGCATTCATTGCGCTGATCCGCTATCAGGACGGCACTTTGTCCTACATTCTCGCTCCGCAGCGTCTGGCTGTCGGCGACGAAGTCGTGTCGGGCAATCAGGTCGACGTGAAGCCCGGCAATTCCATGCCGCTGTCGAACATTCCGGTTGGCACGATCGTGCACAATGTCGAGATGAAGATCGGCAAGGGTGGCGCGATTGCCCGTTCGGCTGGCACTTATGCCCAGATCGTCGGTCGCGACCAGGGCTATGTCATCATGCGCCTGAACTCGGGTGAGCAGCGCCTCATCCATGGTCAGTGCTTCGCCTCGATCGGCGCTGTGTCGAACCCCGACCACATGAACACCTCGCTCGGCAAGGCCGGTCGCAACCGTTGGCTCGGTCGCATGCCGCATAACCGCGGCGTCACCATGAACCCGGTCGACCATCCGCACGGCGGCGGCGAAGGCCGCACTTCGGGTGGCCGTCATCCGGTCACGCCGTGGGGCAAGCCCACGAAGGGCAAGAAGACCCGCTCCAACAAGCAGACGACCAAGTTCATCGTGACCTCGCGTCACAAGAGCAAGAAGAAGGGCTGATCCATGGCACGTTCGATCTGGAAGGGCCCGTTCATCGACGGTTATCTGCTCAAGAAGGCGGAAACCTCGCGCGCTTCGGGCCGCTCTGAAGTCATCAAGATCTGGAGCCGTCGCTCCACGATCCTGCCGCAGTTCGTGGGTCTCACGTTCGGCGTCTACAACGGCCAGAAGCATGTGCCGGTCAATGTGACCGAGGACATGATCGGCCATAAGTTCGGCGAATTCTCTCCGACCCGGACCTTCCATGGTCATGCGGCGGACAAGAAGGCGAAGAGGGGCTGATATGTCGAAGGAAAAGACTCCCCGCGCGCTGAAGGACAATGAGGCCAAGGCGGTTGCGCGCATGCTGCGTGTCAGCCCGCAGAAGCTCAACCTGCTTGCCCAGCTCATCCGCGGCAAGAAGGTGGATACGGCTCTTGCCGATCTTGAATTCTCGCGCAAGCGCATTGCGGTCGAGGTAAGGAAGGCGCTGCAGAGCGCCATTGCCAACGCCGAAAACAACCACAGCCTGGACGTCGACGATCTCGTCGTTGCCGAGGCGCATGTCGGCAAGGCGCTTGTGATGAAGCGCTTCAGCCCGCGCGCGCGCGGCCGCGCCGGTCGGATCGAGAAGCCTTTCTCGAATCTGACGATCGTCGTGCGCGAAGTGCAAGCAGCCAAGGTCTGAGGAGAGAACGATGGGTCAGAAGGTCAATCCGATCGGGCTTCGCCTCGGCATCAACCGTACCTGGGATTCCCGCTGGTACGCCGGCAAGAACGAATATGGCAAGCTCCTCCATGAGGATCTGGCCATTCGTGCGGCGCTGATGAAGGCGCTCAAGCAGGCAGCGGTTTCCAAGATCGTGATCGAGCGTCCGCACAAGAAGTGCCGCGTGACGATCCAGTCGGCGCGTCCTGGCGTCGTCA
>CAZHOK010000139.1:0-3908 GCA_964534115.1 uncultured Beijerinckia sp. | reverse complement strand
CAGAACTCTTATTGGTTCATGGGCGTGCGCAAGGACCTCGACATTCCGCGCGGCGACATAAAAGCGCTAAAGGGTCTGCGCATCTCCTCTTCCTTCGCCTTTCCGCGCACGGCACTGCGCCACATGCTTGTGGAGGCCGGTCTTGACATGGACCATGACGAAGTGCGCATCGTCGAGAGCTTGCCGACCACTTCAGAGTGGCACAGCCGTGATGGTGTGTCGGCCATCCAGCAGAAACATGCCGATGGGTTCTGGGGCAACGGCATGCGGCTGGCGCTCGCCGAAAAAGCGGGTGTAGCGAAGTTACATCTCGACCTTCGCCGGGGCGACGGACCGCCCGGCGCGCATCGCTACAATTTTGCGGCGCTGACGGTCACCGATGCCTTGATTGAAAAGGAGCCCGAAGTCGCGGCCGCGGCCGTGTGCGCCATCGTTGCGACGCAGAAAGCGCTTCAGGCAGATCCGTCGCTGGCAAGACAAGTCTGCGATGAGCTGTTTCCTGGTGAAGATGAGGCGGAGGTCATGCCAATCCTGATCAGCCGCGATGCTCCGTTCTATGATGCCACCATCTCGCCCGATGTCGTGGATGGATTGAACAAGTTCGCACTGGCAAACGGGTTGGTCGACAAGCCGCTGGCTCTCGAAGAGATCGTAGCCGAGCAGTTTAGCCATCTTTGGAAGAGCTGAAATGCGCTAGATGGGCGTCTTGATGCCGGCGGCTTAGGGAGTTTCTGCGCCGATATTGCGTGCAACCTTTTCGATAAGGCGCATGAGCGTATCGAGCTCGTTGGGATCGAGGCCGTTCATGCTGCTGCTATTGAGCGCCATAACGATATCCCGGGCAGTTTTGTGGCGTTCGCGTCCCTGGTCTGACAGGCGGACGTTTCTAAACCGGCGGTCGGTGGTGTCACCGATTGATTCCACCAGCCCCCCTTCTGCCATGCGGGTAACCAGGCGACTGACGTAAGAGCGCTCGAAAGCCGTGTGTTTGGCAATATCGCCAATGCTAGATGGGCCACATTCAGCCAAGCCGTTCAGAACGCGCCACATTGGGGCCGTCAGTCCATGGGGGCGGAGCGCGGCCGATATATTCGTCAGATGGCGCTCGACGACATGCGACATGCGCCGAATGGGCCAGTTTACGGATAAGGGGCGATCGGCGGCGGTCATGGATGCCCTATCTACACGAGCCTCTTGACGGATCAAGGGTCGCATCTAGTATGTGTGCTTAAGCATGTACTAAGCATGCGTCGGGAGAAATGCCATGAGAAAGAACGCGGGATCTTTGCGCGGTTTGGGCTTTTCATTGGGCTTGGCTGCGGCTCTTTTGGCGGGGGCAGTCCAGGCCCAGACCTACCCGAACAAGCCCATTCGCATTGTCGTACCGAGCGCCCCCAGCACCCCGCCGGACATGGTCAGTCGTATTCTCGCCGCCGAATTGCAGCGCGCTGAAGGCTGGACGGTGATGATCGAAAACAAGGCCGGTGGCGCGCAAACAATTGCGGGCCGCGATGTCGCACAATCTGCGCCTGACGGCTATTCGATCTTTGCGCCCAGCATGGTCAGCGCGGCATCCCGCGCGCTTCTACCTGCCTCCCGGCTCGACATGGAGCGTGACTTTGAGCCCGTGATCAAGGCCACAAGATCATACAACGTTCTGGTTGTTGCCCCCAAGGTTGAGGCCAACACAATGGCAGACCTCGTTGCATTGGCTAAGAAAAATCCGGGCAAGCTGAATTATTCCTCCGGCGGCTTTGGGACGCCGGCTCATCTGATCGGCGAGCTTTTCAAGCTCGATCAGAAGATTGAGGCCGCACACGTACCTTATCAGCAATTCCCGCAGGCCATCGGCGATCTGCTAAGTGGCGTCAATGATTATATGTTTGTCACAACTTTGCCTGTGACCGAGCTTGTTGCCAGCGGCAAGCTTCGGGCTTTGGCTGTGACATCCCCCAAGCAGCTTCCCGCTTTCAAAAATGTGCCGACCGTTACAGAACTTGGCATGCCCAATCTTGCGATTGAAGATTGGGTTGGCTTTGTCATGCCTAAGAAGACGCCCGCAGATATTGTTGCCCGCATGAACGAGGCAATGAATAAGGCCCTACAAAATCCTGACATCCGCGAGCAGCTTGCACGCATTGGCGCCGATATCAGTGGCGGATCGCCGGCTTCTTTTGGCACTTTCCTGAGCGCTGAAATCAAGAAATGGGATGCCGCAGTCAAAGATGGAAATATCAAGCTGCCAAACTGATGCGAGATGAAGCCAGAAAGTCCCACAATGGGTGACGTCAAGAATATCCTTTTCATCATGTGCGATCAGCTGCGCTGGGACTATCTGTCATGCACAGGCCACAAGTATCTCAAGACGCCGCATATTGACCGCCTCGCTAAAATAGGCGTGCGTTTCGATAGGGCTTTTGTTCAATCACCTGTATGTGGCCCCTCGCGAGCTTCGTTTTATACGGGTCGTACTGTGTTCTCGCATGGTGCGACGTGGAACTTCGTGCCTTTGCCTATTGGCGAATTGACGCTGGGCGATTATCTGCGCCCGCATGGTGTTCGTGTAGCTGTCGCAGGCAAGACGCATTTCCGCAGCGACACGGATGGCATGACGCGTCTGGGTCTGACGCGCGAAACTGAAGTCGGCATGTTGATCTCAGAGGGCGGGTTTGAGCCCTGGGAACATGATGATGGCGAACATCCTGACCAGATTGTGAGCGATGATTTGCCCTATAATGCCTATCTGCGCGCGCATGGCTATGAGGGTAAAAACCCTTGGAATGAATATGCCAATGCGGCGCAGAATGATGATGGCAAAATTGTATCTGGCTGGAACATGCGTAATGCACGCCTGCCGGCCCGTGTTGAAGAGTGCCATTCAGAAACAGCCTATATTACCAATCGCGCGCTTGAATTCATGCGTGATGCCGAAGACCAGCCTTGGCTTATGCATCTGTCCTATATCAAGCCGCACTGGCCCTATCTGGCCCCGGCTCCCTATCATGACATGTATAGCACGCAAGACATTAACCCACGCGTCGCACTGTCAGACGAGAAACAAAATCCGCATCCTGTCTATCATGCTTTCATGCAGATGGATGCGGCGAAGGCTTTTGCGCAGGAGGAAACACGCAAAACTGTGGTGCCGACCTATATGGGTCTTATCAAGCAGATCGACGATCACGTCGGGCGCGTCCTCGCCATGCTCGAGCAAAGCGGGCGCATGAAGGATACAATGATCGTTTTCACCAGCGATCACGGCGACTATCTCGGTGATCATTGGCTGGGTGAAAAAGAATTATTCCACGAACAAAGTGTTCGTGTGCCGCTGATCATTTATGATCCCAGCATTGCCGCTGATCACACACGCGGGTCTGTGGTCAATCATCTGGTTGAGGCCATTGATCTGGTGCCGACCTTTATCGAGGCCTATGGTTTGCCCGTGTCTTATCAGCGTCTTGAGGGGCGCTCACTCTTGCCTTTCTTGCGCGCCCGCGCGCCCGATGACTGGCGCGAATTTGTATTCAGCGAACTTGATTATTCATTCTACCGTGCACGCCTGACGCTGAATCTCGAGCCTGATGAATGCCGAATTTATATGATCCGCGACCGAAGGTGGAAGTATATCCACTTCCGCGGGTTCCGACCGCAGTTGTTTGATCTGGAATCTGATCCGCAGGAATTCCACGACCTTGGCGAAGACCCGGCGTTTGAACAGATACGACAGCGCATGGAAAAGCTGTTGCTTCATCGCCTGATGTATCGGCGCAATCGCGTGACGGTCTCCGATGAAGTTGTAAAAGCCCGTACGGATCGTGTTCGCGAAAAAGGTATTATTATTGGCGAATGGTAACATGATGCACGCAGCAAATAGACGATTGGCTATCATCGCAATTGCCAGTGCAATT
>CAZHOK010000138.1:0-3913 GCA_964534115.1 uncultured Beijerinckia sp. | reverse complement strand
CGGGCCTCTACGACCAGATCTGGCAGGCCTTCGCGGTCCTGCTCCCCGTGCGCACGGTGGGCGTCATGGGGGATGGGCGCACCTACGACCACGTCTGCGCGCTCCGCGCCGTGACCTCGGTCGACGGCATGACGGCGGATTTCTTCCCGTACGACATGAATTTTCTGGGGCGCGCCGCCACACGCATCATCAACGAAGTGCGCGGGATCAATCGCGTGGTTTATGATGTGACGAGCAAGCCGCCCGGCACGATTGAGTGGGAGTGACGGCATAGCCGTCATTGCGAGCGAAGCGAAGCAATCCAGAAGCCACGTGATGCGGTTGCCCAAAGTTATTTCGATCATAGCTTACTCAATTTAGGTGAGAGGGGGCCCTATGAACGTCGGAAACTCTGTTCGCATCGCAATTAATGATTGGGAGAATGGCGAACTCGAATCTTCTCTCCTGCACGCTTGTAATGCGATCGATGGAACGGCGAGAAAACGTTATCCCAATCTGGCTAATCGCACACGGTTCACGTCATTACTTCGGGACAGTGTGGACGTTGTTGAGGCGATGGGGTGCCCCGGTATTGATTTGACGCAGACGCGTTTTCCAGTACCAATACCAAAGCCGACTAGCGTAGACGGACTGCCAGATTTTGCAGATATTATATATTTTAAACATCGGATTGGTCACGCGCATGGGGATGAGGTGCCTGCTAGTTTTAACTTAATCTCGGACGCGGGTGGCCCACTGCAGTCCACGCGCGTAGCCGTGACAAAAGGATCTGTTCGCTTTAGTGATCGAATGATCTTCGCACTAATCTCTGTCGCAGTATTCGCGCCTGAAAACAAAGATCAAACTATCCCCCAAACATATTTCCTGACTTGGAACGGTGATCGAAAAATCATAATCGACGAGTGGTGGGGTGAACTGGAGAAGTTCAGATGTCTAATCAAAGATTTTGCATTGCCCAAGGTTAAAATGGATTTTGGAGAGTGGATGCACGATTAGAGCTTCTTCTCTGAGCCGACTCTAGTCTTTAATTTGCCATTCTTAGGAGGAATGTGCGCGGCCGCCCCCCTAAAGAATCCTTCCCATTGTCAGTCACCACCACGCAGGGGAGCAAATCCTCGGTGGGCGAGGGCAACGACGAACTCAGGAAGCTATTGCCCAATCTGGCTTTGGCGCGGTGAAGCTCACAGGCTCACCACTGGCGGGATGCGTGAAGCTGATTTTCCACGCATGCAAGCAGAGTGGGGCGTCGCCGATCTTTTTCGTCTGACGCGGCGCATCTGCGCGCTCGCCATAGGCCTCATCACCCACCACAGCAAAGCCCAGATGCGCGCAATGAATGCGGATCTGGTTGGTGCGTCCCGTCAGCGGGCGCGCTTCGAGCAGGCTCGTGCCATTGCTTGAGCGATCTAGCACTTTAAAGAGCGTCATTGCCTGATCGCCATCTTGCACATCGACGTCGCGCGTGCCTGCTTCTCCAGCCTCTCTGGCAATGGGCGCATCGCAGGCAAACTCATCTGTCGTTGGATAACCTTGCACGCGCACGAGATAGATTTTTTCAATTTGCCCTTCAGCAAAGGCCGTCTGCAACCGCCCCGCGAAATGACGGCTGCGTGCAGCGATCACAAGGCCGGTGGTATTGGCATCGAGCCGATGGGCAGGCCGCAGCTTTTGCGGTCGGTAAACCAGATCGAGCGCATGCTGCAATGTGTTGCGCGTATAGCGTCCGCCCGCATGCATGGGCAGAGGCGCGGGCTTGTTCAGCACCACAAGCGCCTCATCCTCGTGCAGGACTTCGATATTGCTCGCGACATCGGGTTCGATGATTTGCGGCTGGCGATGCAGCAGGCGATCCCCCGCATGCACAATCTTTTTGCCGCTCAGCGCCTTGTGATCTGAATCAACCAGATATCCCGCGCGACATTGTTCAGACCAATAATCTGCGGGCAAATGGTCGAGCAAACGCGCGAAGGTCTCAAGCTCGGTGAGGCCTTCGCATTCCTGCGGCACGCGCAGCGGGCGAAACACATCACGCGCAATGCTGCCGGGCAGGGGGGTCATCGCTGCACGCATGGCTTTGTTGCGGCTCTTCACCCGCTCTGCAATCTGTTCATCATCGGTGCGATAGCACCATGGGCAGGATTTGCCGGGCACATAGCGCGGGTCTTTCTGCTCATCGGCGGTCAGTGGCGAGAGACAGGCAAAACATTGCGCCGCATCCGACACATGAAGCGTCGGATCCACCCCCACGCGCTGGTCGAAGACGAAACAATCACCTTTATAATGCGCGCCACCGCATTCCTCGAAATATTTCAGAATGCCGCCGTCGAGTTGCAGCACATTTTTGAAGCCTTGGCTCTCCATATAGGGGCCAGCCTTTTCGCAGCGAATGCCGCCCGTGCAGAACATGACAATGGTTTCGTCTTTCATCTCCTCTGGCAGTTTCGCAACAGCCGCGGGAAAATCACGGAAATGGTCCACACCCGCTGGCAGCGCATTTTCAAACGTGCCGAGCTTCACTTCATAATCATTGCGCGTGTCATAGAGGACGAGTTTGCGCCCTTCATCCAGCCAGGCCTTCAATTGCAGAGGCGCAATCTTGGGCGAAGTGCGCTTGGCTGGATCGATGCCGGGCACGCCGAAGGCGATGATCTCGCGCTTGATGCGCACCAGCATGCGCCGGAACGGTTGATCTGGCGTGTAACTATATTTGGCTGCCAGCGGCTCCAGCCCGGGGATCGCGCGCAGGCGGGCCAAGAGCGATTCAATCGCTTGCGCCTCGCCGGCAACAAACAGATTGATCCCCTCTGTGCTCAGCAGGATCGTGCCGCGCAATTTTTCGGCGCTGCAAAATGCCAGCAGCTCGCTGCGCAGCGTCTGCAGTTCTTGCAACGGGGCGAAGCGGTAGGCCGCAATATTGACGATTGAGCGCGCAGGGGTGGTTTTGACAATGGATTTCACCTCGCCATTATATGTGCCTGCGCCAGATGGTCAATGAAGTGAATGAAAGCATGACGGTTTCCACATGTGTCGGCACGAGAGATTTTTCGGACATGGCTCCGTCATTTCGGTGCAGCCGCCAGTTTGGCCCCTGGGGAATCGTCATCGTGAAAGATGTGCGGACGGAGTTTGGTCGATGAGTAAAGGGGCCACATCCGTGGGCTTGCGCGAGATGAACAAGCAGCAAAAGCTGCAGCGCATCAAAAAGGCAGCCCTCGACCTTTTCGTCAGCAATGGTTTTGATGAGACCACGACCCGTGAAATTGCTGCGCGCGCCGATGTGGCAATGGGCACGGTCTTCATCTATGCCGAGACCAAGCGGGATCTTCTGTTCCTCATCGTCAATGAGGATCTTGAAGATTGCATTCGGTCGGCGACCGCCAGCGTCGATCCGAAAGCTTCATTGCTGGCCAATCTGATGGCTGTCTTGCGGATTCATTATGCCTATTTCGCACGCAACCCGATCATTTCGCGCGCGGCTTTGCGGGAAATGTTTTTTTACGAATCGGGGAAGCAGTCGCAGCGTTTTCTGGCCAATCGCGACCGGTTGCGCACTTTGTTGACGCGCCTGGTCGCTCAGGCGTTGAAAGACCGGCAGATCGCGTCAGCGGAATCGCCGGAGGTGATTGCCCAGGCCATTTTCGCAATTTATCAGGTCGATCTTCGCCTGTGGCTCTCGAGCGACAAGCCGCGGCTAGCCCCCGGAATGGATGCGCTGCGGCGCAAAATAGAACTCGTGCTTCGGGGGCTCGATGCTGAAAAATCCGCCCTGCAGGTCAGTCGATCCAAGCGCATCTGATTGTGTCCAGAGGTCGGGACGGACAGTCGCGAAAAAATGAGCATGCTCATATTGACAGAGTCCGGGCCTGCCGCTCAAATTTGAGCATGATCAATTTTCGGCGCGAGCCATGCCCTG
>CAZHOK010000137.1:0-3935 GCA_964534115.1 uncultured Beijerinckia sp. | reverse complement strand
TGGCGAAGAAGAACTCGCCGGCATCGACACCAAGCCGCTCGTCGGCCATCTCGCTGCCTGGAATTATTTCCAGTCCGTCGATAATCCGATCAACAAGGAATTCATCGCCAAATGGCGGGCATTCACCAAAAACGCCAAGCGCGTGACGAATGATCCGATGGAAGCCCATGTCATCGGCTTCAACATGTGGGTGAAGGCAGTTGAAAAGGCCGGAACGATTGAGTCCGATGCGGTGATCGATGCCATGATCGGCGTGTCCGTGCCCAATCTCACGGGTGGCTATTCCACCATGATGCCGAACCACCACATCACCAAGCCGGTGCTGATCGGCGAAGTGCAGGCCGATGGCCAGTTCAACACGGTCTGGCAGACATCGGGCCTCGTGGTCGGTGACGAATGGTCGGATTATCTCGAAGGCTCGAAGGATTTGATCGCAGATTGGCGCAAGCCCCTCTCCTGCGGCAATTTCAATGTCGTGACGGGCAAGTGCGGCGGCGCTGCCAAATAAGCCTGGCCTGAGCAGGTCACCGTCATCTCCTCTTGAGATGACGCGCAATCAGGGCCCGGATGGTGCACTCCGTCCGGGTCCATTCAAAAATCGCGCAGCAAATGCAGCGACACACAACGAGGCTTCCATGACGCGCTACGCCCAAGGCCGCACCCCTGCAAGGGTGCAGGCCATATCTCTCCAGAGCCAGGCGCGAAACCGCTTCATCGAAACCTTTTCGCTTCTGCTGGCTGCTGCTTTTGTCCTGATGGCTGCCTTGCTGATTGCGCCCAAAGCCCGCGCGCAAAGCCCGGCGGACGTTCTGACCTATCTCACCACTGACCGCTTTCCCGACACAGAACGTGCGCTGAATGAAATCGGCACATCCGGCCTTGCCACTGCGCCACAAATTGTCGAAGCGCTGGCCGCCAATCGTCTCCTCTTCGATGCTGCGGCAAGAAAACTCTATTTTGCAGACGAAAACGGCGCCCTCTTCGATGCTGCAACGGGTGCGCCTGTCACCGGCGTTTCACCGGAAGACCTCAAGCGTGTGCGCCTGAACAATGCAGTGCGCCGCTCTCTCAATGCAGCGCGCGGCGCGCTGACCCTCATGTCGCCAGATCCGGCGCGCCGGCGCGCAGCCGCTGAAGCCGTTTTCAAATCGCGCGACGCCAGTGCCTTGCCGCTGGTCGAAGCCGCTCTCGAAAAGGAAAGCACGCCCGCGATCCGCAAAAAACTCGAAGAAGCGCGCGCCGCCATTATCGCGGCCGATGCCAGCGCTCCTGAGGCGCGCCGGCTGGAGGCCATCGAGGTTTTGAAAGAACGCGCCGATCAGGATGCGCTGGGCACGCTTGCCACAATTGCAGCCGCGAGCGAGGGCCGCGTCAAAACCTCGGCGGAGGCCGGCGTTTCCACCATTCAGTCGCGCCTTGCCATGTGGCGCAATGTGCAGAATGTCTGGTACGGGCTGTCGCTGGGTTCGGTCCTGCTGCTGGCCGCCATCGGTCTCGCCATCACTTTCGGCGTCATGGGCGTGATCAATATGGCGCATGGCGAAATGGTCATGCTGGGCGCCTATACGACCTTTGTGGTGCAGGAATGGGCGCGCACAAACCATCCGGAGCTGATGAATTATTCGCTGTTCATTGCCATTCCGCTGGCCTTTCTCGTAACAGGCGCCGTCGGCATTTTCATCGAACGCGTGGTGATCCGCTTTCTGTACGGTCGTCCGCTCGAAACATTGCTCGCCACTTTCGGAATTTCACTGATCCTGCAGCAGGCGGTGCGCACGATTTTCGGCGCCAACAATCGCGAAGTCTCCGCACCGGCCTTTATGTCCGGCTCTTTTGATTTTGGCCCGCTGTCGATCGGCTATGGCCGCATGTGGATCATCGTCTTTGCCATGGCGGTTTTTGCAGCGCTGCTCTTCGTGCTGCGCGCGACAAGTTTCGGCCTGCGCATGCGCGCTGTCACGCAAAACCGGCGCATGGCGTCTTCGATGGGCATCGACACGAATCGGATCGATGCTTTGGCCTTCGGGCTGGGCTCGGGCATTGCCGGCATGGCGGGCGTGGCTCTCTCGCAGATCGACAATGTCTCGCCCAATCTCGGCCAGAGCTACATTATCGACAGTTTTATGGTCGTGGTCTTTGGCGGGGTCGGCAATCTTTGGGGCACTTTGCTGGGTGCGCTGACGCTGGGCGTTGCCAATAAATTCCTCGAGCCTGTTGCGGGCGCGGTTTTGGGCAAAATCCTGCTGCTCGTCTTCATCATCCTCTTCATTCAGAAGCGACCGCGCGGCCTGTTCGCGCTCAAGGGTCGCGCGGTGGAGGCGTAACGAGATGACACCCGCCACCGACCGGCTCATCGATACGCGCGGCTATATTTTTCTCGCCGTCTTGAGCGCGGCCGCCGTGCTCGTGCCAATCCTGACCCTCGTCATTCCCGACGAATCCGCCTTTGCCATGCCACCCTATCTGGTGGCTTTGTTTGGCAAATATCTCTGCTTTGCGCTGCTTGCTGTCGCGCTCGATCTGGTCTGGGGCTATTGCGGCATTCTCTCGCTCGGCCATGGGGCTTTCTTTGCGCTCGGCGGCTATGCGATGGGCATGTATCTCATGCGCCAGATCGGCACGCGCGGCGTCTATGCCCATCCCGTCCTGCCCGACTTTATGGTCTTCCTGAACTGGAAAGAATTGCCTGTCGCATGGTGGGGTTTTCAGAGCTTTCCCTATGCCATGGCCATGGTGCTGCTGATCCCCGGCCTGCTTGCTTTCATCTTCGGCTGGCTGGCCTTTCGCTCCCGCGTCACCGGCGTGTATCTCTCCATCATCACACAGGCCATGACCTATGCGCTGATGCTCGCCTTCTTTCGCAACGATATGGGATTTGGCGGCAATAATGGGCTGACCGATTTCAAGGATCTGCTCGGCTTCAATGTGCAGGCGACAGAGACACGCGTCGCACTTTTCGTCGCCAGCTGCATCGCGCTGGGCGGCGGCTATCTTGTCGCGCGCGCTGTCGTCACGTCGAAATTCGGCAAAGTGGTGATTGCTATCCGCGATGCAGAATCGCGCACGCGATTTCTGGGCTACAGGGTGGAGACCTACAAGCTGGCTGTCTTCGTGCTCTCGGCGATGATGGCCGGCCTTGCCGGCGCACTTTATGTTCCGCAGGTGGGCATTATCAATCCGGGTGAATTTTCGCCCGCCAATTCGATCGAAGCTGTCATCTGGGTCGCGGTTGGCGGGCGCGGCACTTTGGTGGGCGCCGCGCTTGGCGCTTTCATGGTCAATTGGGGCAAGACCTTTTTTACCGGCGCCTTGCCGGAATATTGGCTCTTTGCGCTGGGGGGACTGTTCGTGCTCGTCACGCTCTTCATGCCCAAAGGCGTGATCGGCCTGATCGATCAGTATCAAGCGCGGCGCGCATCGAAAAAACCGACGGCCGAAGGGTGATTGCCATGGAATATTCAGTCACCACGAGCCTTCTCTATCTCGATGGCGTCAGCGTCTCTTTCGATGGCTATAAGGCGCTGCGCGGATTGTCGCTGACGCTGGCGCCCGGTGAAATGCGCGCCATTATCGGGCCCAACGGGGCCGGCAAGACAACCATGATGGATGTCATCACCGGCAAGACGCGGCCCGACGAAGGCGACGTGCTCTTCGGCGGCACGCATGACCTGACCAAACTCGACGAAGCGCAGATCGCCGAACTCGGCATCGGCCGAAAATTTCAGAAACCGACCGTGTTCGAAAGCCAGAGTGTCGATGACAATCTGCTCCTGGCACTGAAAGCACCGCGCGGCGCGCTTGCCACGCTTTTCGGCAAGCCTGCGCCTGACACACGCTTGCGCATCGACCAGATTCTGGAGACCACGCGCCTCAAGGATCATCGCCACCGCATGGCCGCCGATCTCTCGCATGGACAGAAGCAATGGCTGGAAATC
>CAZHOK010000136.1:0-3962 GCA_964534115.1 uncultured Beijerinckia sp. | reverse complement strand
ATGTTCTTCACATAGTCAGCATGGCCGGGGCAATCGACGTGGGCGAAATGGCGGTTCTTGGTCTCGTATTCGACGTGCGCCGTCGAGATCGTGATGCCACGGGCCTTTTCTTCCGGCGCCTTGTCGATCTGGTCATAGGCCGTAAAGGTCGCGCCACCCGATTCAGCGAGAACCTTCGTGATCGCAGCCGTCAGAGACGTCTTGCCGTGGTCAACGTGACCGATCGTGCCGATGTTGCAATGCGGCTTCGTGCGAGAGAATTTTTCCTTGGCCATGGCCGAGCTCCTTCAAAATCCTGTTTGCGTGTTCCTGCGATGATCAGGCGTATTTGGCCTGGATCTTTTCAGCCTCGTTGCGCGGCACTTCCGAATAATGGTCGAAGACCATGGAATAGCTCGCACGACCCTGGCTGAAGGACCGCAGGTTGTTGACGTAACCGAACATGTTGGCCAGCGGGACCATCGCCGAAACGACGTTCGCATTGCCGCGCATGTCTTGACCCTGGATCTGACCGCGACGTGAATTCAAATCGCCGATGACCGAGCCGGTATATTCTTCCGGAGTCACCACTTCGACCTTCATCACAGGCTCGAGCAGAACCGAATTACCTTTGCGCAAAGCTTCGCGGAGAGCCGCGCGCGATGCGATTTCGAATGCGAGAGCCGACGAGTCGACTTCGTGGAAAGCGCCGTCCACCAGCGAGACTTTCAAATCGACAACCGGGAAGCCGGCGAGAACGCCCGCGCCCAGAACCGAATTCAGGCCCTTTTCGACGCCCGGGATATATTCCTTCGGCACGGCGCCGCCGATGATCTTCGACTCGAACTCAAAGCCCTTGCCGGGTTCATTCGGCTCGACTTCGAGCTTCACGCGCGCGAACTGGCCGGTACCACCCGACTGCTTCTTGTGCGTGTAGTCTTCGACAACCTTCTTCGAAATCTTTTCGCGATAGGCCACCTGCGGCGCGCCGACATTCACTTCGACCTTGTGGGTGCGCTTGAGAATGTCGACCTTGATGTCGAGATGCAGTTCGCCCATGCCCTTGATGATCGTCTGGCCCGATTCCTGATCGGTCGAGACGCGGAAGGACGGATCTTCAGCCGCGAGCTTGATGAGCGCTGCTGCCATCTTTTCCTGATCGCCCTTCGACTTCGGCTCGACGGCCATTTCGATGACGGGAACAGGGAATTCCATCTTTTCCAGAATGACGGGCTTCAGCGGATCGCAGAGCGTGTCGCCTGTGCGCGTGTCCTTCATGCCGACGAGCGCAACAATGTCGCCCGAATAGCACTCGGAAATTTCTTCGCGATTGTTGGCATGCATGAGAACCATGCGGCCGACGCGCTCCTGCTTTTCGCGGCTGGAATTGAGGAGAGCAACGCCCTTCTCGAACTTGCCGGAATAAACGCGGGCGAAGGTCAGAACGCCGAACGGATCGTCCATGATTTTGAAGGCGAGCAGCGACAGCGGCTGATCGTCGCCGGGCTTGCGCTCGGTTTCTTCGCCGGTCTTGTAATCGATACCCTTGATGGCGCCGCGCTCGATCGGCGAGGGCAGATAATCGACCACTGCATCGAGGAGCGGCTGAACGCCCTTGTTCTTGAAGGCCGAGCCGCACAGAACCGGATAGAAAGCGCCGGTGATGACAGCCTTGCGGATGCACTTCTTCAGCGTGGCTTCCGAGGGCTCATTGCCATCGAGATAATCGGACATGGCATCGTCGTCGAGTTCGACGGCAGCTTCCACCATCGTCAGGCGATATTCTTTCGCCTGCTCGAGCATGTCGGCCGGAATTTCTTCGTCCTCGAACTTCGCGCCGAGAGACTCTTCCTTCCAGACGACCGCCTTCATGCGGACGAGATCGATGAGGCCCTTGAAATTATTTTCCGAGCCGATCGGCAGCTGAATGGCAATCGGCTTCGCACCGAGACGCTTCTTGATGTCGTCGAGGCAACGGAAGAAATCCGCACCGACCTTGTCCATCTTGTTGGCGAAAACGATGCGCGGAACTTTGTACTTGTCGCCCTGGCGCCAGACCGTTTCCGTCTGCGGCTCAACGCCCTGGTTGGAATCGAGCACGCAGACCGCGCCATCGAGCACGCGCAGCGAGCGCTCTACTTCAATCGTGAAGTCGACGTGGCCGGGCGTGTCAATGATGTTCAGGCGCTTGCCGTTCCAGATCGCGGTCGTGGCAGCCGATGTGATCGTAATGCCGCGCTCCTGCTCCTGCTCCATGAAATCCATGGTCGCAGCGCCATCGTGCACTTCGCCGATCTTATGCGACTTGCCGGTGTAATAGAGGATACGTTCCGTCGTCGTCGTCTTGCCCGCATCGATGTGGGCCATGATGCCGAAGTTACGGTAGTCCTCGAGAGCGTATTGGCGGGCCATCGTCTGATCCTCTTAGGCGCGTGAGCGCCTCTCCAATTCTTACCAGCGATAATGCGAGAAGGCGCGGTTGGCTTCCGCCATACGGTGCGTGTCTTCGCGCTTCTTGACCGCGTTGCCGCGGTTGTTGGCAGCGTCCATCAGCTCAGCCGAAAGACGGTCAACCATGGTCTTGTCGTTGCGACCACGCGCAGCAGCAATGATCCAGCGGATAGCGAGGGCCTGACGGCGCTCTGCACGCACTTCCACCGGCACCTGATAGGTGGCACCACCAACGCGACGCGAACGAACCTCGATCGCCGGCGCAACATTTTCGAGCGCCTGCTTGAACAGCGGCAGCGGTTCGGCCTTTGCCTTCTGCTCGATGATATCGAAAGCGCCATACACGATGGCTTCGGCAGCAGACTTCTTGCCGTCGTACATGATCGAGTTCATGAACTTGGCGAGAATAACGTCACCGTACTTGGCGTCCGGAATGACTTCGCGCTTTTCGGCTTTATGACGACGCGACATCGTACTTTCCCCTTACTTCGGACGCTTCGCGCCGTATTTCGAACGACGCTGCTTGCGGTCCTTGACGCCCTGGGTGTCGAGGACACCGCGCAGGATGTGATAGCGAACGCCGGGAAGATCCTTCACGCGGCCGCCACGGATCATGACGACAGAGTGTTCCTGGAGGTTATGGCCTTCACCGGGGATGTAACCGATGACTTCGAAGCCATTCGTCAGACGAACCTTCGCGACCTTGCGGAGCGCTGAGTTCGGCTTCTTCGGCGTCGTCGTATAGACGCGGGTGCACACACCACGCTTTTGCGGGCAAGCCCCGAGATGACGGGACTTTTCGCGGTAGGTCTTCTGTTGCCGCGGCTTGCGGATCAACTGGCTGATCGTCGGCATCGTTTACTCGTCTCAGTCCAGACTTCGCCTTGAGCTTGCGCTCGGTGAATTCGGTCATTTTCTGCGGGAAACCCGCACAAAACGAATCCACGCCGACGGCTTTTGGCCATTGGCGTGCGCTTCATCAGAGGATCACGGTTACCCGCGATCATGACCCGATCCTGCGACTTCTCAGTCGATGATGGTCTGGCAAGGTATCGAGGGTCTTTTGTCCCGCGCGAGGCGCGCTGGGAGCACTTGACGCTCGACCGTCTGCCATGAAGTGGGCGGGTTCTAGACTCGCTTCAGAAGCCCGTCAACCCCAAAACGCCCAGAAACTCCGTAAACAAAGCGTTTCTCTGAAATCAGGCGCGATTTTGTCTCCACTTGCGCCTTTCAGACAACGTTCACGCCCCCTGCCCGCCCCTTCGGACACCGCAAAACACATGAGCATGACCATTCGCCCAAGTGATTCTGCACTGCAAAAAACAAAAGGGGCCGCCGAAAGGCGACCCCTGAATTTGCAACAAACCAGACCGGCTTATTCGGCAGGCGGCAGCTGAGGGGTCGGAGCGCCCGACGCCTGAGCCTTCTGGGCCAGGATCAACTCGTCGCGGGTCGTGGCGATGCGACGCAGCTTCGCCATGGCAGCACCCGTACCAGCCGGGATGAGGCGGCCCACGATGACGTTTTCCTTG
>CAZHOK010000135.1:0-4036 GCA_964534115.1 uncultured Beijerinckia sp. | reverse complement strand
CTGCTCAATGCAGTGAATGTACCCGGCGAAGACTATATCTATCTTGTCAATGGCCAGCCGGTTCTCGTTGCCTGGGGATTTGCCAAAGAAGATGTTGTCGAAACACGCGCCGTTCTTGGCATGCGCCTGCCGCAACAACCTGCAGAAAACCCGACCCCTGTCGTTCTCTCAACACCTGTTGCCGCCGCAACACCGGTGATTGTCACTACGGAGACAACAAGCGATGCGCCATGGCACACACGCCTGCGCTGGCTGCCCATCGCATTATGGACTGCCTTTGCCATTCTTCTCGCCCTGCTGATCTGGCTTTTGCTCACCGTCTGCTATTTCAGCATCCCCTTCCTTGGGGCCGTGCGAAATCCAATCGCCATGACATGCAGCTCAAATGTGAGCGCTGCCAGTGCGCCGCGTGCCAATGCGCCGACGACGCCTCCTCCCCGCACGCCAGAAGCAGATCGCGGCGCGCAATTGCTGCAGCAATTGCAAGATCTCGAAAAGCAATTGCAGGACCGCCTGAAACAATGTGAGCCGCCGCAGCAAGCGCAACAGGCGCAGCCACTGCAGGCGCCCGACATGCAAATGCGGCTCGACAATGCAAGAGCGCGCTCCGGATCGCTCCAGATCTCACTCACGTGGGAAGGAGATGCCGATCTTGATCTCTATGTCATCTGCGAGGGCGGAATCGTCGGCACCAACAGCCGCAATGGATGCGGAGGCGAACTCGACATCGACATGAACCCGATGATTCAAGGAAATCCAGACAAGTTCGACTCACTCTCGCCGGTTGAAAACATCATCTGGGCGAACCCGCCTCCGCGCGGTGAATACAAGATTGCTGTTGAACTTTACTACCGCCGCACGGACAAACGGCCTGAAATACCATTCAAGCTTCGCATTCGTCGCGGTACCGCCGAGGAAAACATCACCGGCACGATCAGCGATTTGCGACAGAAGAAGATCATCAAGGTTTTTACGGAATAAGATCATGCGTCAGTCGATCAGCATTGTTCCGCGCACCGGAATCCAGTTTGTCACGGATCATTTCGATCTCGAAAAGTCGCCGAACTTTTCGAGGAGCTTTGTCGAACGCGCGACAAAATCCGACATCGAGCTGCATCCCAACTGGAAATTCGACGATCCCGATGGCGATGCGCCCAAGCGCGTCCAGGGCGATGGCGAGCCCTATGACATCAGCAGACAGAAAGCGATTGAACCCTTCCTCGATAAATGGGTGCCTGTCCCCTATTTGCGCCTGATCGGATCGGGCGCTGATGGGCAAGACCGCTTTGACCGTGGCCCGACCAATTGGGTGCGCGTGCGCGTGGTGAAAAACGCGGAAGGATCGGCGCAAAAGGGAACGCACCAGATCACTTTTGCCTTTGATACAGAGCTTCTGCCGCCGCCTCTCGCTAACCGACCCTATACGGCGCCATCATTCGACGATGCCCAAAATGCGCATGAATTCCGCTTCGTTCCACGCATGGACGCCAATGCGTGGTTTGTCTCCGACCCGAAAGTGAATGAGACAACAGGCGCCATTTACGATCACCAAGCTTGGGTTCTGACCTGGCTCAAGGATTTGCATTTCGAAATGCTGCAGGCCAAGCGCCCCGGCCGTCCGATCATCATAGATAAAGAAGGCCCCCAATTCGAACATGCGGCGCGCTATTTTACTTTTCTGGAATTCATCGACCTTGTGGTCAACCCGCCAGCTGTCCGTTTTATCGATACAATATCGGCAAATGCACCGACTTTTGTCGATGTCGACCTGATCATCGATATCGGCAATTCACGCACCTGCGGACTTTTGATCGAACGCTTTCCAAATGAACGCGAGGTCAAACTCAGCAATTCAATGGTGCTTGAATTGCGCGATCTCGGCCAACCCGAAACAACCTATTCGAAACCATTCGAAAGCCATGTCGAGCTGGTTGCTGCCAATTTCGGTCGTGAAGACCTGTCGCGCCTGTCGGGCCGCGGGAGCAAGGCTTTCTTCTGGCCAAGCCCCGTTCGCGTCGGCCCGGAAGCGGCGCGATATCGCGCCAGAGCGGAAGGCACGGAAGCGATCTCCGGCATGTCGAGCCCAAAACGTTATCTTTGGGACAATGTGTCTTCAAATCAGGATTGGAAATTCAACGGCGCGCTTGGCAATAGCAAACATGTCGCAGCACCGATCGAGAATGCTATTTTCAAATGCACAAATATGATGGGTGACGTCCTCAGTTGCGTTGAGGATTATCGTGGCCTTTTCACGAAGAAGATCACCAGCCGAAAAGACAAACCCTTTATTGATCAACCAGCAAACCGATTTGCCTATTCGCGTTCATCTTTTTTTTCTTTCATGGTCGCCGAAATTGTCTGGCAGGCCATGACAATGGTCAACAATCCCGGCGTACGCTCGCAACGTGGGCAAAAAGATCTTCCGCGACAAATCAAGCGAATTTTCTTCACCCTGCCCACATCCATGCCTGTTCATGAACAGCGCATCATGAAAATGCGGGCTCAAAGCGGCGTCGATCTTTTGTGGGACATGATGGGATGGGAAAAGAAAGAACCAACCCATCATATGCCACCCAAGGTAAAACTGGATCTGGATGAAGCCAGCTGCGTTCACTTCATCTATCTCTATGGAGAGATTGCCCGCAAATTCGGCGGATCGATCACAAAATTCTTCGAAATTACCGGGCGCCCACGCCCCGTTGCGGGAATCGACAAAGAGCCAGATCTATCGGCGCAGAAGAAGCCATCGCTGCGTATCGCTTCAATCGATGTCGGCGGTGGCACCACCGACCTGATGGTCACAACTTATTATCCCGAAGAAGACCGCGCTATACAGCCCGTTCAATCCTTTCGCGAAGGCTTCCGCATCGCCGGAGATGATGTTTTGCGCCAGGTGATCCAGCGCCATGTCTTGCCTGCTATCGAGCAGCGTCTTACCGAATGCGGACTGATCCGTGCGCGCGAATTCCTGAAATCGCGTTTCGAGGGCGAACAAATCGGCATGGCGGAACAGGAACGCCATTTGCGACGCCAGTTTACCTTGCGCGTTCTGGTACCGCTTGGACTGGCCATTCTACGGCTGGCGGAGACATCATCTCTGGCAGAGCGTCAATCGAGCCGACAATTCTCGATCGCCGAACTCCTGAAGCGCGGTCAACAAGAGGCAAGTCTGGAAAGCCGTTTCACCTCTTATCTCGAGGCCTCAGCTGCTGCCCTTGGCGCGAAAGACTTCAAGATCTCCGATTGCTCATTCACGATTGATATGCGCGCTGTCGAGAAAGCCTGCACTTCGGTTCTGGAGCCTGTCTTCAAAAACTTCGGTGAAATCATCAGTTATTTCGATTGCGATATCGTTTTGCTGACCGGTCGCCCGACCTGTCTGCCTGCGGTTGTCGACATGTTCCGCAACCAATTGGCGGTGAGCCCGGAGCGCGTGATCCCACTTAATGAATATCTGCCCGGTCAATGGTATCCTTTCTCCGGCAATGGCGACGGGCGCATTGATGACCCCAAAACCACGGCTGCCGTCGGCTGCATGCTCTGCGCACTTGCCGATCATCAATTGACCAATTTTACCCTTTATTCAAAAGGCCTACGGATGCGGTCGACCGCCGGCTTTATCGGCCCGCTCGAGCAGGATCTCCGCCTTCTCAGCAACAATGTCATTTTCCACAATGACCAGCCGATCGCTCCAGGCCAGATCGCGGAAAAAGAAATTAAGTTCCACTCCAAAATGCGGATTGGCTTCCGGCAGCTTCCATTCGAGCGCTGGACGGCAACGCCTCTTTATATGCTGCAGTTGGAAGCCGGAAATAAGCAGAACATCCAATTGCCGATCCGCGTTTTCCTTGAACGCGAATCCCCAGAAGAGGTCGAGGAAGACGAACGCAATTATCTTGACCGCGCGCTTGAAGCCGAAGCCCAGAAAGAAGAGCTGCGGATCAGCGAAGCACTCGACAGCAATGATGCCCCGATGAGCAGAAGCATGTCCCTCTCCTTGCACACATTGCAGGATGACGGTGGCTACTGGCTCGAT
>CAZHOK010000134.1:3469-4172 GCA_964534115.1 uncultured Beijerinckia sp. | reverse complement strand
CACGACGAGCGTGACATAAGCAAGAATGGCGAAGGAAAAAGCGAAGGGCACATGATAGCCCATGCCGAGCTTTCGGCAGATTTCCACTTCGCGCAAAGCCCATGAGACAAAGGCGCCGATCGCACAGACCGTGATGATCTGCCACAATCCGCCTTCCATCAATGGCGCCAGACCCAGACCATATTTCAGATCGGGCGGTGCAATATTGATCTGCCAGGGATTCCATGTCGGCCCCTGCGACGCGCCATACAGGATCAAACCTGTCCCAAGCGCGGAGAAAAACGCCGTCATGACGCCAAAAAATCCGACGTAGAACGGCCCGACCCAGAAGTCGAACAGATCGCCCCCGATCAGCGTTCCTCCGCGGACGCGGTATTTCTTTTCAAAACTGAGCATTGCCATAGCACGAGCACCCCGTCGTGATGCGGTGGCCCAAAGAGCGTCCGCGAAGCTTGCTATTTAAAGCGATGATGGATCGGGCAGGCGAACCTGCCCGAACCTTTTCTCAACTTCAACCAATGATGATGCCGGGAAGCACCGCCGGAGCGGGCGCCGGAACAACTTCGGCCGCTTTCACGCGAGAGGCGCGCGGACCTTCGATCCAGTTGAAACGATCCGTGCTCAGCATGATGAAATGCAGAAGGAGAGCAAGGAATCCCAACCAGGCCACAAGCCCGATGAGCGCACGACGTGGGTCGACGAG
>CAZHOK010000134.1:0-3387 GCA_964534115.1 uncultured Beijerinckia sp. | reverse complement strand
ACATGGTTTTGTCTCCTTAACCGATCAACGTGGTAACGATAGTCGTTGCGTCCTCAAGCAGAGCATAGCCCTTTGTGCCCGGGAACCAAGGACGCCACTGCCAAACGAGGAAGTGGGCGACCAGCGCAACGATGATGTAGCCGATCGTGTAGGTCATGAAGAAGGAATGATATTCCTTCGCCTCCTCACTGCTCAGCCCCGTTACGGAACTTCGATTATCTGCCATTTAAACCTCCGCTGCTGCCTTTCGGCTGCACCGCGCACTTCCCGCGCGGCTGGGACAAAATGCCGATCCGCTGCAAGCGCCCGGCTATCCACCCGCGTGAACGGGCAGAACTCGTCTCTCGTTCAGCCCATGAAGACCATGGGAACAGTCGCTCCTGCGAGCGCCTTGGCGTGACCGAGAATGGATTTGGGTGCGCCTGCATGCCGAATGCCGGCAACGCGTGCGACAAGCGCAGCGCCAAGGCAAAGCGGAAAGGCAAGTGCGTAAAAGAGGCGATATTGACGGTGCGCAGAACGCTCCCGCGCAAGACGCCCACGATCTCCGGCTGTGTTCAGGACGAGGCTCATGACGGGCTCCCTTCAAAAATCATCTGGCGTGCCTTGCGCACGCAATCTGTTGTGACACGCTCTTCGCCTGCACCGCGTGCATTCCGCTCGGCCGCATCGCGCATGCGACGGGCAGCAGAAATACGCGTCAGGACGGGGCTTTGTGCGAGAACCTGATCGAGCATGTTCTGCGCATCTTCATTCCATGGCAGTTCTGTCTCGAGACGCGCCGGCGTCGCATCGATCCGGTCAAGATCTGTTGCCAGCGGCAGAATGTTGAACAAAGCATCGAACAGGGCGTTGCACACTTCCTGGATCAGATAGACCGAACCCGCATAGCCCATGAAGGGCGTGCCGGTGTGACGGCGAATGATCGCGCCTGGGAATGAGGCTGGAATATAGACGCCGCGTCCGCCGGCTTCTTGCAGATACATGCGCTCGTTGAAGGAACCGAAGAGAACGAGCGGTGTCTTTGTTTTCACCAGATCGCGCACCGATTGATTGTCCGGCTTGACGCCTGCCTTGCGCGACACGGCGAAATTGCAGGGCAATCCCATTTCCTCTTCGAGGAAATGCCGCACGCCACGCGCATAGGTTTCGCTCGCGACAATGCCGAAAGAGGCCGTGCCGAAGAAATCCTGCGTGACTGAGCGCCACAAATCCCAAATCGGCTTGATCGTCGTATGTTTCTCGCGCGCGATAAAGGGCTCGGGGTCGATCCCCAAAATCTCGCCCAGAGTGCGCAGGAATTTTGTCGTCGAATGCATGCCAATGGGCGCCTGAAGCCAGGGACGCTCCAGCGTCTCGCACAGCAAGGAACCGAATTCGCGGTACATGCAGACATTGACTTCTGCATCGGCCAATTTGGCGACATCGGCCAGATGGCTCCCCATCGGGAAGACCATATTGATCTCGCAGCCAATGCCCTCAACAATGCGCTTGATCTCAGCCAGATCAGAGGGCGTGTTGAATGTGCCGTAAATCGGCCCGATAATATTGACGCGCGGCTTTGCGCCTTCCTTGCGGGCCTTTACTTTCGGAACGCGTTTGGCGCCATATTCTTTCCAGAGCCAGGCCAGCGCACGATCGGCACTTTGCCATTGGTCTTCATCGATTGTGCGCGGCAGGAAGCGCTGGATGCTTGTGCCTTCAGGCGTTGCACCGCCGCCGATCATTTCGGCAATCGACCCTGTCACAACAACGCTGGGCAGATTGGGATCAAGCGTCGTATGGGCGCGCTTCATCGCCTGTTCAGTACCGTGCTGGGCAAGCTCTTCTTCGCCCAGACCCGTGACAACGACCGGCAATTCATGGGGCGGCAAAGCATCGGTATAATGCAGCACCGCCGTCACCGGCAGATTCTCGCAGCCCACAGGCCCGTCGACAATCACCTGCAGGCCCTTGATGGCGCAAAACGCATAGACTGCGCCCCAATAGCCCCCGGCCCTGTCATGATCGAGGATCAGCATCAGACTGGCTCCTCTGTATTGCGGGCAGCGGCAGCCTTTTCGAGCTTGCGCTTGAATGCGGCACTGAATTCCGGGCGATCGCGCGGCTCTTCCTGCCAGACGCCGGTTGCATGACCGGTTCCGACACCGTCGAAAAAGGCGCTCATGGCATCGAAACGCGATTTGCCGGCGATGGCGGCATTGACGACCTGCGCCAGAGAGCCTGCACCTGCAGGCCCAAAGAGCGGACGCGCAGAGACGAGATTGGTGAAGTAAAGCGAAGGAATGGATTTTTCTTTCGCCTTTTGCACAACGGGCGTTGTGCCAATGGCAAGATCGGGCTGGAATTCTTCCATCGCCGCGAGATCCTGCTCGAGCGAGGCACGGAATTGAACGCGGATGCCGCGCGCCTCGAGCCATTCGCGATCGCCATCCGACCAGATTGTGCGCGCGCAAGCCGTGCCGACATAGCGCACATCAGCGCCGCTCTCGGCGAGCAAACGCGCCACGAGAAGTTCGGACCCTTCGTAACCTGAGACCGTAATCCGGCCTTTGACAGGCGCGGATGACAAAGCGCCCTTAATGGCCGGCAGAAAACGGTTCTTGGCCGCATCAATATTTGCTTGCGCAACGCCGCAGGCAGCGCCAATGGCATCGAGCCAGGCAGCCGTGCCATCGACGCCGACAGGCCCAGACCCAACAACCTTGCGGCCCGCTGTTTCAAACTCGCGGATCGAGGCTGTGTAGAAAGGATGAATGGCGGCAACAGCGGCGCAATCGAGCGCCGAATAAAGCTCGCGCCATTCGCGCACCGGAACAACGGGGCCCGCAGCCAGACCCAGCGGCTCGAGCATGGCAGAGATGCCCATCGGATCGGCTGGGAACATTTCACCCAGCAAAGTGATGGTCGGCTTGCCGGTGCGGCCCTGACGCGGCGCCTGGACGGGGCCCTGCTCGGCCTCGTTGCGCGCATAATTCAACATGGCGCCGGAGAGAACATCCTTGGCTTCGGCATGTGTCGGCACACCAAAGCCCGGCACATCAATGCCCACAACGCGAACGCCATTGATCTCTTTGGGCAGCAATTGCAGCGGCACGCCAGATGCCGTGGGCACACAAAGATTGGTGACGATGATCGTGTCGTAAAGTGCCGGATCGGCCATTTCGAAAACGGCAGCGCGAATGTCTTCGAACAGCTTGCCGGTGACAAGCGTTTCCGAATTGAAGGGGACATAACCGACAGACCGTTTCGCCCCGTAAAAATGCGAGGTGAAGGTCAATCCATAAACGCAGCAGGCGCTCCCCGACAGAATCGTTGCCGTGCGGCGCATGCGAAGGCCCACACGCAGGGAGCCAAAGGCCGGGCACATGCTTTGCGGCTGGTCGT
>CAZHOK010000133.1:3972-4229 GCA_964534115.1 uncultured Beijerinckia sp. | reverse complement strand
GCCGACGAGAAAAGCTTCAGTCATGGCTAATCCTTGTTCGTATAGTGAACATTTGGGCGAATTTCGAACATTTTAGGTTTTGCTCCGGCGCCGCGTCAAGGCGAGTTGAGGTCGGCCATGTCTGGGCCTATACCCAAGCCAATCAAGAGAGCCTCGCTTGCGGGGCAGGAAACCTCCGCTCGAAACGAAGTTGCTTCATGCCCAGCGCCTCTTCTGCGACAGACCAATATATCCTGACCCTGTCTTGCCCCAATCGT
>CAZHOK010000133.1:0-3919 GCA_964534115.1 uncultured Beijerinckia sp. | reverse complement strand
GGCCGGCGTGTCGGCCTATCTCTTCGGTCATGGCTGCAACATTCTCGATGCGCAGCAATATGACGATACGCAGACCAATACATTCTTCATGCGCGTTGTCTTCAACGGTGTTGAAGACAGCATCTATCAAAATGTCCATGGCGGTTTTTCCGAACTCGCCACCAAATTTTCGATGACATGGACGCTGCGTCCCGTCGCGCAGAAAAAACGCGTCATGGTCCTTGTGTCGAAGTTCGATCATTGCCTCGCCGATCTTCTCTACCGCTGGCGCATCGGCGAATTGCCGATGGACCTGACCGCCATTGTCGCCAATCATCCGCGCGAGGCCTATGCGCATTTGGATTTCACCGGCATCGATTTCCACTATCTGCCGGTGTCGCGCGAAACCAAGCTCGAGCAGGAAACGCAGATCTGGAAGCTGATCCGCGAGACGCAGACCGATCTTGTGGTGCTCGCGCGCTATATGCAGATTTTGTCCGAAGGCCTGTCGGCAAAGCTCTCGGGGCGCTGCATCAATATTCATCATTCATTCCTGCCGGGTTTCAAAGGCGCCAATCCCTACAAGCAGGCGCATGCGCGCGGCGTAAAACTGATTGGTGCGACGGCGCATTATGTCACTGCCGATCTCGATGAAGGCCCGATTGTCGAGCAGGATGTTGAGCGCATCAGCCATCGCGATCTGCCCGAAGATCTTGTGCGCAAGGGCCGCGATATTGAGCGGCGCGTTCTGGCGCGTGCCGTGCGCCATCATCTCGAGGATCGCGTGATCCTGAATGGATCGAAAACGGTCGTTTTCGGGGACTGACCGATGCAGCTGCAAACGGCGCGCGTGAAAATATATCTTCTCGCCGCCGCTCTTTTTTCAAGCCTGCCGGCTTTGGCGCAGGAACGCGGCACGCTCAATCCCAAACCTTTGCCGCCCATTGCCAATCCGAACGATCCCGATCTTCCGGCGAAAGATCTGTTCGGCCGCAAGACAGCCCCTGCCGATATAGCAGCGCGCACCATCGGCTTTTATTCGCGCGGCTGTCTTGCCGGGGCGCAGGCTCTTTCTGTCGATGGCGATGCCTGGCAGGTGATGCGCCTGTCGCGCAATCGCAATTGGGGTCATCCCGAATTGATCGCTTTTCTCGAAAGCCTTGCACGCGAGGCGCGGGCACGAAAAATATGGCCCGGCCTTCTGGTCGGCGATCTGTCACAGCCGCGCGGCGGGCCCATGTTGACAGGTCACGCCTCGCATCAGATCGGGCTCGACGCCGATATATGGCTCACACCCATGCCGGATGAGCGCCTGTCGCGCGCGCAACGGGAAGAATTGTCGGCCACCAATGTCGTACGTGCAAACGGGCTTGAGGTGGATCCGGCAAAATGGACGCAGCAACATATGTCTCTGATCCGGCTTGCTGCGCAGGATCGTCGTGTCGAGCGCATTTTCGTCAATCCGGCGATCAAGCAAGCCATTTGTCGCGAGGCCAAAGGCGATCGGGCATGGCTCAATAAAGTGCGCCCATTCTATGGGCACAATTATCATTTCCATATCCGTCTCGCCTGCCCTGCAAGCGAGACGTCATGCCGGGCTCAGGACGCCATTCCGCCTGGCGATGGATGCGATGCTTCGCTTGCCTGGTGGTTTACGGATGAGGCGCTCAATCCAAAACCCGTACCGCCGGAGAAGCGCCCCAAGCCCGTGACGCTGGCGCAATTGCCGCAGGAGTGTCGCGCCGTGCTCGATGCACCGTGAGTTCAGGCTTTTTCTTTGCTTTTTTTGCCATTGCTATAGGCCTCGCCCGAGACCTTATCCGTCCAGGCCAGGATAATGCCCGACACAACGAAGACCATGTGGATGACAACCAGCCACATCAATTCGCGGTCGCTCATATTCTTCAAATCCATGAAGCTTTTGAGCAATTGAATCGCTGAAATGGCGACGATCGACGACAGCAGTTTGAGCTTTAGTGCCGTGAAATCGATTTTGCCCATCCATTCCGGCCAATCGGGATGTGCGGTCTCATCGATCTTGGAGACGAAATTTTCATAGCCGGAGAAAATGACGATCACGATCAGCGAGCCAGTGAGCGTCAGATCGATAATCGCCAGCACGCCGAGAATGACATCGGCTTCGCTCGCGGTGAAAATGCTCGTGCTGAAGTGCCAGACTTCCTGCATGGCCTTGAACAGAAGCCCTGCCAGACAGGCAACCAGAGCCACATAGAAGGGCGCCAGCAGCCATCGGCTTGCAAACAGGAATTTCTCGAGAAGTCTTTCCATTGAGCGCTCAACCTGCAGTCGTGTCGGTTCCGATGGGGCAAGTAACGCCGGTGCCGCCAAGGCCGCAATAGCCGCCGGGGTTTTTTGCCAGATATTGTTGGTGATAGGCCTCGGCATAATAAAAGGTCGGCGCGTCGAGAATTTCCGTCGTGATCGGCCCATAGCCTTTTTCGGCAAGCGCTTTGCCGAATGCTGCCGCACTCGCCTGCGCGGCATTGCGGCGTGCCTCGCCACTTACATAAATGCCCGAACGATATTGCGTGCCGACATCATTGCCCTGCCGCATGCCCTGCGTCGGGTCGTGATTTTCCCAAAAAACCTTCAGCAATTCGGAGAAGGCCGTGACTTTGGGGTCATAGACGACAAGCACCACTTCATTATGTCCGGTCAGGCCCGAGCAGGCTTCTTCATAGGTCGGATTGGGCGTGGTGCCCGCGGCATAGCCGACGCCGGTCAGCCAGATCCTGTCCTTGCCCATTTGCCAGAATTTGCGCTCGGCGCCCCAGAAACAGCCCATGCCAAACAGGACCGTCTCAAAACCCTCGGGGAAGGGCGGTTTGAGCGGGCGCCCCGTGATGAAATGTTTTTCCGCTGTGGGGATGGGATCGGGGCGTCCGGGCAGAGCTTCGCCGGGGCGAGGCATGGCCGTGCGTTTCAGAAATGAGAACATGGGATCCGTCCGGCGAGTGATCGATATTTGCCAATCTAGGTCGTTGCGGCCCGCTTGGCCATTGCCCGGTCAGGATCGGAATGCCAAAAGCCGTTTTCTTTATTGTTTCGGGGGTATTGTCTGCAATTTGTCGAGCAGGCGTCCGGCCGCGTCGATGCAATTGGTCAGCGGCTCCCCCGCCGGGCAGCGGATGCCAAGGGCAGAATCGCCGCGCCGAAGATAAAAGCGGGCGCCCATGGCGTGATGCTCGCGCATCATCTGCATCATGGCAGAGCCCATTGGCATGCCCGCGCCAAGGCCTCCAGGGCGGCCCTCCATCCTCTTGCCCCCGCGGCCCGCGCCGCTGACATTCTCATCCTCATCGTCGAAATCCTGCCGGCTTGTCTCCCGCCCGTAAGGGCGCCCTCGATCTGCATGCGGGTCGTGCTGCATCTGCGTCCCCGGTCTGGACGTCTCGCTCGATGAGGTGGCGGGGCTTGGGTCTGGATTTTGGCCAGATGTCTGGCCCAGAGCCGTGGAAGCGAGGGCCGTCGCGCCCAAAAGCGCATATACGAGAGCGAGCGGGGTGGTTTTCATCAATTCCTCCGGAGGTTGCTTGACCAAACTCGCCCTCCGGCGGGCGGGTTCCCGCGCCCAGGGCCCTGCTGGCCGGTCGGGGGATGATTATTTTTGAAGCGTCCTTGCGCCGCGGGCACGCCTGACTATAGTGCGCGCTCGCTCGCGCACCGGCTCAGCCCGCGGCAAACAGCAAGCGAAAGGTTTGCGTGCGCCTTAAAGCACGCATGTGGAGGGGCGGGCCTGAGTGGCTGAAGGCGCACAGGTCGCCTTTGGCGGCCGTTCTTGACGGAAAGGTTTGCGTGCGCCTTAAAGCACGCATGTGGAGGGGTGGCCGAGTGGCTGAAGGCGCACGCCTGGAAAGTGTGTATGCGGGAAACCGTATCGCGGGTTCGAATCCCGCCCCCTCCGCCAGTCTTTAGTCTC
>CAZHOK010000132.1:280-4271 GCA_964534115.1 uncultured Beijerinckia sp. | reverse complement strand
CGACACAATCTATGCGGAAGGACAAAGGCGCTATGTGGAATCTCTTTCCGCTTATGCGCGTCAGTTTCTCGAAATGATGCAGAAGCCCGATGTCGACCAGATCGACGGGCTCTCGCCTGCCATTTCCATCGAACAGAAAACGACCTCGAAAAATCCGCGCTCGACAGTCGGCACGGTGACCGAGATTCACGATTACATGCGCCTGCTCTGGGCGCGCGTCGGCATTCCCTATTCGCCCGCCACCGGCCTGCCCATTGAGAGCCAGACCGTCAGCCAGATGGTCGATCGCATTCTGGCCTTGCCGGAAAAAACCCGACTGTTTCTGCTGGCCCCCGCTGTGCGCGGCCGCAAGGGCGAATATCGCAAGGAAATCGCCGAATATATGAAGCGCGGCTTCCAGCGCCTGAAGATCGACGGCACCTATTTTGAGATCGGCGATGCGCCGAGCCTCGACAAGAAGCTCAAACATGACATTGATGTCGTGGTCGACCGCATTGTCGTGCGTGGCGATATTGCCTCGCGCCTTGCAGATTCGCTGGAGACGGCGCTCGAACTGGCCGATGGCATTGCCATTGCCGAATATGCGGATGAGAAAGAAAAAGACGGCTCGCCCAAGCGCATCATCTTCTCTTCAAAATTCGCCTGCCCGGTCTCCGGCTTTACGATTCCGGAAATCGAGCCGCGCCTCTTCTCCTTCAACAATCCTTTCGGCGCCTGCCCCGTCTGTTCGGGCCTCGGCTCCGAGCAGACGGTCGATGCGGAACTGGTCGTTCCCGATCCATCCATCACACTCCGCAAGGGCGCCATTGCGCCCTGGGCCAAATCGACCTCGCCCTATTATTCCCAGACGCTGGAATCGCTGGGCCGTCATTACAAGTTCCGGCTCGACATGCCTTTCGAGAAATTGTCGCAGAAAGCGCAGGATGCGATCCTGTTCGGATCGGGCGAAGAGAAGATCAAATTCTCTTATGATGATGGTCTTCGCGCCTATGATGTCGCCAAGCCTTTTGAGGGCGTCGTGCGCAATCTCGAGCGCCGCTATCTGGAAACGGAAAGCGAATGGGCGCGGGAAGAAATTGCGCGCTTCATGGCGGCAACGCCCTGCAAGGCCTGTCAGGGCTATCGCTTGAAGGCAGAAGCGCTCGCCGTAAAAATTGCGACCAAACATATCGGCCATGCGTCTGAAATGTCGGTGCGCGAGGCAGCGCTCTGGTTTGAAACCCTGCCGAAATCGCTCGACAAGAAGCGCAATGAAATTGCTGGGCGCATTTTGAAAGAAATTCGCGAGCGGCTGAACTTCCTTGTCGATGTCGGCCTCGATTATCTGACGCTCTCGCGCGCATCGGGCACTTTGTCGGGCGGCGAAAGCCAGCGTATCCGTCTCGCCTCGCAAATCGGCTCAGGCCTGACCGGCGTTCTCTATGTGCTGGATGAGCCCTCCATCGGCCTGCATCAACGCGACAATGCGCGGCTGCTGGAAACTTTGCGGCGCCTGCGCGACCTCGGCAATACGGTCATTGTCGTCGAGCATGATGAGGATGCGATCCTCACCGCCGATCACGTGGTCGATGTCGGCCCGGGTGCCGGCATTCACGGCGGCAAGATCGTCTCGCAGGGCACGCCACAGCAGGTGATGGACGATCCGAATTCGCTGACGGGCGATTATCTGACCGGCCGCAAATCGGTACTCGTCCCGCGCGCGCGCCGCAAACCCCAGCCGGGGCGGAAACTGAAACTGACCGGCGCACGCGGCAACAATCTCAAAAATGTCACGGCAGACATTCCGCTGGGCCTTTTCACCTGTATCACTGGCGTATCGGGCGGCGGCAAATCCACGCTTGTCATCGACACGCTCTACAAGGCGGTTGCGCGCAAGCTGAATGGCGCGCTGGAGCACCCTGCCCCGCATGACAGGCTCGAGGGACTCGAGCATCTCGACAAGGTCATCGATATCGATCAATCGCCCATCGGGCGCACGCCGCGCTCAAATCCGGCGACCTATACGGGCGCTTTCACGCCCATTCGCGAATGGTTTGCCGGCCTGCCCGAATCCAAAGCGCGCGGATATGCGCCGGGCCGCTTCTCTTTCAACGTGAAAGGCGGGCGTTGCGAGGCCTGCCAGGGCGACGGTGTCATCAAGATCGAGATGCACTTCCTGCCCGATGTCTATGTCACGTGCGATGTCTGCAAGGGCAAGCGCTATGATCGCGAAACGCTGGAAGTGAAATATCGCGACAAATCCATCGCCGACGTGCTGGATATGACGGTTGAGGAGGCCAAAGACACTTTCAAGGCCGTGCCGACAATCCGCGAAAAAATGGAAACGCTCGCGCGTGTCGGCCTCAATTACGTCAAGGTCGGACAGCAGGCGACCACTTTGTCGGGCGGCGAAGCGCAGCGCGTCAAATTATCGAAGGAATTGTCGCGCCGCTCAACCGGACGCACGCTCTATATTCTCGATGAGCCGACGACCGGCCTGCATTTCCACGATGTGCGCAAATTGCTCGAAGTGCTGCATGAGCTGGTCGACCAAGGCAATAGCGTCGTCGTGATCGAGCATAATCTCGAGGTCATCAAGACGGCGGACTGGATTATCGACATGGGTCCGGAAGGCGGCGACGGCGGTGGCGAGATTGTCGCGCAGGGCACGCCCGAAGATGTCGTCAAAGTCGCGCGCAGCTATACGGGCCGCTTCCTGAAGGAAGTTTTGACGCGCCGACCGCTGGTCCTGCCCGATAAAGAAAAAGTGACCAAGGGGAAAAGGCAGGCGGCTGAATAGGGCCGCCGCCTTCAATCGTTGTTGTCGACCATATTCAGGCAGCGCAGGGTTTCGATCTCAAGAGCCACTGCGCGCTCCAGAGATTCAGCGCAGACGGCCAGCATCGGATTGAAATCAAGCAGCGTTTCACGCAGGCTCGCCGCCGTGCGCGCGATCGCTTCCAGTTCTTCAAGGCGCGAACCTGTGCCGCTTGCCCATGTGCGGCGACCGCTTGTGTCGTCTGAAACCGGCACCAATCGAACATTCGCTTGATGTGTTTTACGCATGGCCCTCCTCCGGGAGTTATTGCCTGCCAAGCTTCAGAATGTCAGGGTTGCGTCATTACCAAATACCGATTTTCAGGTAGAGATTGCACATTCATTCCGATGCAGATGATTGACAGCGCGATAAATACGCTTGAACGGGCTGGCGACATTGCGGCGCTGAGCACAGCTTTCCAGCGCATCGTCGAGGAGCACGGATTTTTTGCATTTGAAGCCGTCGAGACGACGGAATTGCAACCCGACACGCCGTTTCATTTTGGCACAGCCGATGAATGGCGGCAGGTCTATATCGCCAATGGCTTTCGCTTCATCGATCCGTTTCTGGCACTTTCGCGGCGCGTTGGCCTGCCCTTCGACATGAGCGCCATCGATCTGACAAATGTGCAATCCAAACAGGTTCAGCGCCTCGTCAAGGCGGCAGCCGAATTCGGCATGCGTCAGGGACTGTTTTTTCCCCATCACATGCGCGACGCCAGAGGGCGTTTGCGCTCGCATTTTCTGGCGCTGATCTGGACGGCTGACGAGCGTGCTTTTGCAGACAGGATCGCAGCCCGCCGCCACTCATTGCATCTCATCGCGCTGCATTTTTTCGAGCGCATTGTCATATTGCGCGGCCTTCAGGAAATTGCGGCAAAAGAGGCAGAGACCGCGTCAAGCCTGCTCACCGAGCGTGAGCGTCAGACGCTTGCCTGCGCAGCGCGCGGCATGACCGGCGACGACATTGCGCAGGCGATGAATATTTCAGCGCTGACAGCGCAGACCCATCTCAAAAACGCGACGCGCAAGCTCAATGCCGCCAATCGGACACAAGCCGTCGCACGCGCCATTACGCGTGGTTTGATCGAAATGTGAGAAACGTCAGTCGACATCCTCGACATGGACGGGCCCGCCACCCTCGACGCGCTGCGCCAATGCGGCCTGCATGAAATCATCCAGATCCCCGTCCAGC
>CAZHOK010000132.1:0-270 GCA_964534115.1 uncultured Beijerinckia sp. | reverse complement strand
TCATCGGGCGTGCCCGAGACCACGCCGGTGCGCAGATCCTTCACCATCTGATAGGGCTGCAGAACGTAAGAACGGATCTGGTGGCCCCAGCCAATATCGGTCTTGGAAGCAGCCTGCGCATTGGCTTCGGCCTCGCGCTTTTCCATTTCCAGCTCATAAAGGCGCGCGCGCAGCATGTTCCAGGCGGTGGCGCGGTTTTTATGCTGGGAGCGCTCGCCCTGGCAGGCCACGACAATGCCGGTGGGAATATGGGTGATGCGCACCGCCGAA
>CAZHOK010000131.1:0-4469 GCA_964534115.1 uncultured Beijerinckia sp. | reverse complement strand
CTCATTGAAATCGATCTTTCTTCGACCTGTCGGGATCGACGGGGCGGCTTCCCATAAACCCTGCTGTGAGCGTCATCAACCTTTTGCATCTTTGGACGAGCGTGGCACTTCCCCGCAGGAAGGCTTTGGCCTAAACAGGCGCCACAATTCCGCCCCACGATCCCCAGGAGCCAAAATGACCTCCATCGTCGATATCCACGCCCGCGAAATCATGGACAGCCGTGGCAATCCGACCGTCGAGGTCGATGTGATCCTCGAAGACGGTTCCATGGGCCGCGCCGCAGTGCCATCGGGCGCGTCGACCGGCGCGCATGAGGCGGTGGAACTGCGCGATGGCGACAAGGCCCGCTTCGGCGGCAAGGGCGTGCTCAAGGCGGTCCATGCCGTCAATGAGGAGATTTTTGGCGCCATTGCCGGCATGGAGGCCGAAGATCAGGTTCTGATCGACGAGACGATGATCAATCTCGACGGCACGCCCAACAAGGCGCGGCTTGGCGCCAATGCCATTCTCGGTGTCTCCATGGCTGTGGCCAAGGCCGCAGCCGATGCCTCCGGCCTGCCGCTCTATCGCTATATCGGCGGCACGCAGGCGCGCATGCTGCCTGTCCCGATGATGAATATCGTCAATGGCGGCGCTCATGCCGACAATCCGATCGATTTCCAGGAATTCATGATCCTGCCTGTCGGTGCGCCGAGCTGCCGCGAGTCGATCCGCTGGGGCGCGGAAGTGTTTCAGGTGCTCAAGGGCGAGCTGAAGAAGGCCGGGCACAATACGAATGTCGGCGATGAGGGTGGCTTTGCGCCGAACCTGCCGTCTGCCGAGGCTGCGCTCGATTTCTGCATGAAGGCCATCGAAAAAGCGGGCTTCAAACCCGGCCATGACATGATGCTGGGGCTCGATTGCGCCTCAACCGAATTCTTCAAAAACAATGCCTATCACTATGAGGGTGAGGGAAAAACGCGCACCATTGAACAGCAGGTCGATTATCTCGCCCAGCTCGTTGCCGCCTATCCGATCGTGACCATCGAAGACGGCATGGCGGAAGATGATTGGGCGGGCTGGAAGCTCCTCACCGACAAGATTGGCGCAAAATGCCAGCTCGTCGGCGACGATCTCTTCGTCACCAATGTCACGCGCCTGTCGCAGGGTATCAAGCAGCGGACCGCCAATTCGATCCTCGTGAAGGTCAACCAGATCGGCTCGCTGACCGAGACTTTGGCCGCCGTCGAAATGGCCCAGCGCGCGGGCTATACGGCCGTCATGTCGCACCGCTCGGGCGAAACGGAAGATTCCACCATCGCCGATCTCGCGGTGGCGACCAATTGCGGACAGATCAAGACGGGTTCGCTCGCCCGTTCCGACAGACTTGCCAAGTATAACCAGCTCATCCGCATTGAGGAGGAACTTGGCACGCAGGCCCGCTATGCGGGGCGCGCCGCGCTCAAGGCTCTGACCTGATTTTTGGGGGCGGGACCACGCCTAAGGTCGTGCTGGTTCCGCCCCTGCGTTTTATTGCGCATTGCACAAAAGGCGATATGATCCCGCAATGCGTGACATTGCCCAATCTTTAGGCAAGGCCGAACAGCGGGTGGCCGGTGAGCTGGCGCCCGTCGTGATCGGGCCGCTGCGGCTGCGTGGGCGCGCCATTCTGGCCCCCGTGTCGGGCGTGGGCGGTAGTGGCATGCGGCGCATTGCCAATCGCTTCGGGGCATCGCTTGTCGTCTCGGAAATGGTTGCCAGCGACGATTATGTGCGGGGTCACGAGGAGACCCGCCTGCGCGCCGAGGGGGCGGGCGTCGATCCGCATGTGGTTCAGATTGCCGGCTGCGATCCCTATTGGATGGGTGAGGCGGCCCGTCTGGCGGAAGCTTCCGGCGCGGCTCTGGTCGATATCAATATGGGCTGCCCGGCCAAACGCGTCACGGGTGGCTATGCCGGCTCAGCTTTGATGCGCGATCTCGATCACGCGCTCGGGCTCATCCGCGCCACCGTCTCAGCCGTATCGATCCCGGTCACGCTCAAGATGCGGCTAGGCTGGGACGAGGGCTCCAAAAACGCTCCTGAACTCGCCCGAAGAGCCGAAGCGGAAGGCGTGCAACTCGTCACCGTACATGGGCGAACCCGCATGCAATTTTACAAGGGTCAGGCGGATTGGGCTGCCATCCGGAAAGTCCGCTCCGCTATTTCCATCCCGCTTGTTGCCAATGGCGATTGCACGTCGGTGGAAGATGCCCGTGCCATGCTGGCCGCCTCCGGAGCCGATTGCGTGATGATTGGCCGGGCGGCCCTTGGGCGGCCCTGGCTGGTGGGCGAGATTGCCCGTTCACTCGACGGCGTGGAGGCGGATGCGCCCGCTTCGTCCGCCAAAGCAGAGGCCGCGCTCGAACACCTCGATACGCTCTGTCGCTCGATGGGCACGCATGCGGGTTTGCGCCATGCCCGCAAACATCTGGCAGCCTATGCCGATCATGCGGGAAGCGGCGATCCTGCCCGCGCGAAGGACAGGCTCCGGCTGGTGACCACCGAGGACGCCCATGAGGCTGCGCGGATTTTGAGATCTTTCTTTCTGGATGCACCGCAGACATGCGAGGCCGCCTGATGAGCGCCGATACATTATCGATCCACCGCGTCGATCCGCCGGGATTTGCTCCATCCGCCCAGGTTCTCTTCAACGCCCTGCCGCATCCAATCCTCGCCGTCTCGGCGGAGGGGAGGATCTGCGACGTGAATGTCGCCGCCGAGACCTTTTTCCAGCTTGGGCGCAACCAATTGCTGCGGCTTCAGTTTGAGGAAATTGTGCCCTTCGGATCGCCGATCCTGTCGGCTCTGGAACATGCGCTGACGCGCGGCGCCGTGGTCAATAAATACCGGGTGGATATCGGAACGCCACGGATCGGGGCCGAGCGGATTGTCGATATCAACGTGTCGCCGCTGCATTGCGGTGGCGATGGCGTAGTCATTATGCTGCAAGAACGTACAATTGCCGATAAAATGGACAGGCAATTGACCCATCGCGGGGCAGCACGTTCCGTTACCGCCCTTGCGGCCATGCTGGCCCATGAGATCAAAAACCCGCTCTCCGGCATTCGCGGCGCTGCCCAATTGCTGGAACATGGGCTGTCAGACGAGGATCGCCAGCTCACAAGCCTGATCTGCGATGAGACCGACCGGATCGTGAAACTGGTCGACCGGATGGAAGCCTTTTCGGATGAGCGCCCCATCGAGCGCGCGAGCGTCAATATTCATGCTGTGCTCGATCATGTGAAGCGCGTGGCGGGGGCCGGTTTCGGGCGCCATGTCCGGGTGGTGGAGCGCTACGACCCCTCCTTGCCGCCGGTTTTTGCCAATCGCGACCAGTTGGTGCAGGTTTTTCTCAATCTCGTCAAAAACGCCGCCGAGGCCATTGGCGAGGATGCAATCGACGGGCAGATCGAATTGACAACGGCCTTCCGTCCCGGGGTGCGTTTGCGGACACCCGGCGCCAATGTGCCGGTCAGCCTGCCGCTCGAATTCTGCGTCATCGACAATGGGCCGGGCGTTGCTCCTGATATTGCTCAACATCTTTTCGATCCCTTCGTATCGAACAAATCTTCGGGAACTGGCCTCGGTCTTGCACTCGTTGCGAAGATCGTTGGCGATCACGGCGGCATCGTCGAGTGCGAGTCTCACCCGCGCAGGACCACGTTTCGGGTCCTGATGCCCATGTTCACGCCGACCGACGGCAGGACAGGGGCGGAGTGAGACAGTCTCGCGGCGTCAGTTGCGGTTGTCGCCGTGCAATACGGTGTGAGGAGATGGGGTAAGATGGCGACCGGACATATCCTCGTTGCCGACGACGATGCCGCAATCCGTACAGTCCTGAGCCAGGCGCTGACCCGGGCGGGCTATGAGGTGCGCGCAACGGGGACGGCAGGCACGCTCTGGCGCTGGGTCGAGGCAGGTGAGGGCGACCTTGTCATCACCGACGTTGTCATGCCCGATGAAAACGCCTTTGAACTGCTGCCGCGGATCAAGGAGCTTCGCCCGGAACTGCCCATCATTGTGATGAGCGCGCAAAACACTTTCATGACGGCCATCAAGGCCTCTGAGCGGGGCGCTTACGATTATCTGCCAAAGCCTTTCGACCTGAAGGAACTCGTCACCATCGTGTCGCGCGCCATGAGCGAGCCGCGTGTGCGTGTGGCCAAGGAACGCCCCGACGAAATGGAGGGCATGCCGCTGGTTGGCCGTTCGCCGGCTATGCAGGAAATTTACCGGACGCTGGCGCGTCTGATGCAGACCGATCTCACCGTGATGATCACGGGCGAATCCGGCACCGGCAAGGAGCTGGTCGCCCGCGCGCTCCATGATTACGGCAAACGCCGCGGCGGTCCCTTCGTCGCGATCAATATGGCTGCCATTCCGCGCGATCTGATCGAGAGCGAGCTTTTCGGCCACGAGAAGGGCGCGTTCACCGGTGCCCACGAGC
>CAZHOK010000130.1:0-4542 GCA_964534115.1 uncultured Beijerinckia sp. | reverse complement strand
GGGTTGTCGATCCGAGAGCCGCTCGTTAGGCTGGCCCTGAAATAATTTACCCCGGTCGCATGCCTAGGGCAGAGGCGGATCCGGGGCTTACGAGTTTTAATATATGACATTGAATTACATTTTTCAAGCGAGTGGCGAGCATGCAGGAAGAAGAGATTTCCGAGCTTGAAGCTATTTTGTCTGAGGCGCGCTTCGCCCGTTATGTTGATTGGTCTCTGGGTGACCGCCAGCTCGCTCTCAAATTATATTCATTGAATTGCCAAGTCTCAGAAAGTTTCTACACACCTTTGCACTTTCTCGAGATTTGTTTGAGAAACAAAATCAGCAGCATTGCGGCCGAATTGTCCTTCGGGGATCCCAGCCTGCCATGGTTCGAGCGTCCTGAGTTTCAACTTGGTCGCAATCAGCCAAAACAACTTGAGAAGGCCAAGCGTGATTTGCACGAGGAAGGCAAGCCTTTAGAGCCGGGACGTATTTTCGCAGCGCTCACCTTTGGCTATTGGACCGCTTTTCTTGGAAAGGATTACGACCCGCACTGGCAACAGGGTTTGAATCGGATTGCCAGGCGTGCGGATGGTAAGGGCCTGAGACGGAAAGACCTGTCGGAGCCATTGGATCGCCTTCGGCGGCTCAGAAACAGGGTGGCGCATCATGAGCCGATCCTGACCTGGGATCTCCGCAAGCACCACGACAACAACCTCCTTCTCCTTGAATGGATAGCTCTACGGGCTGCCCAATGTTGCCGCCAACTCAGTCGGTTTGAAGGTGTTTATCCAATGGATCGCTTGCTTCTTCCGCAAATAGAAAACGCCCGCCGGGGAGGGACCGGCGGGCGTTTCTGAAGGTCGGCGGGAGGGAGGGGGCGGTGCCGACCCAGAAGGTTTAGAGACCGGCGCTGCGGCGGGCGACGTCGTCGATTTCCCAACGGGCAATGCCGAGATCGGCCAATTCGCGGTCAGTCAGGCTGTAGAGTTCGCGCAAGGAAGCGCGGTAGCGGCGCCAGGCGCCCATGCGGAGGGAAATAAATTTGATGGCCTGTGTCATGTCTGTCTCGTGCGGGGCGGGGAGGAAACGCCCTCTGATGCAACGCAACATAGATGAGTGCAGGAGCCTCAGCTAGCTGGGCTGGCGGGATGCAGCCATGCGTTTTGCGAATGGCTTATCCTGAATCTGGCCCGAAAACGGCCCGTTTACCCGTGCTTTTTTGTCGCAGTGATCCAAAATTCGGCGCCCGCCCCGAATCAACCCTGCAATTTACGCATTGCTAACCTTTGTGCGGCGCACCATCAGGCTTCGGCGGCACGGGCTCAAACAAACAAAGCAACCCAGAGCTGCAAATGCAGTCTGGATTGCTTCGCTTCGCTCGCAATGACGGGCTCAGACTATTCTTCCTTAAAGCCGTAGTCCGGGATGCCCTGCTCATTGCCGTAATATTTGAACGGCAGGAATTTGCCCGACATGGTGATTTTCACGCGGTCGCCCTTCGGGTTCGCCTCGCGCTCAAAGTCCATGTTGAAGTCGATGGCCGACATGATGCCGTCGCCATATTCCTCTTCGATCAATTGCTTCCAGGCCGGGCCATTGACCAGCACCAGCTCGTAGAAGCGATAGATCAGCGGATCGGTCGGGGGCATGGTCGTGCCGGTGCCGCGCATCGGCACTTCATTGAGCATGCGCTCTTCGGCCGCCGACAGGCCGAACAATTTGGCAGCCTTGGCAGCCAGAGGCTTGACCAATTTGTGCTGGCCGAGAATGGCGCCGACGATAAGAACGGGGGACACGCCGCCGATCTCGCCGCAGATATAGGCCCAGGTCCAGCCTTTCTCGCGCTTGATGTCGAGCAGCTTTTCCGTGAGTTGTTCGCGCTTCATCTTTTTCTCCTTGATGCAAGCAGGGGGTGATCAGGCAACCTGCCGGCTGTCATCGCCGGACGGTTTTGTGGATTGCGCCGTCGGACGCACGACAGGCGGGTGGCGTTTCTCGTAACCGGACGGAATCGCATCCTTGAAAGAGCGCGAGCGCGTCACGAGAAAATCGATGAGATGATTGCGGATCGCGTAATAATCCGGGTGCTTGTGAATATCGATGCGGCGGCGATCGCGCGGCAGCGGATTTTCAACAATCTCGGCGATCATCGCATTCGGCCCATTGGTCATGAGCACGATGCGATCTGCCAGATAGATCGCTTCATCCACATCATGCGTGATCATGCAGGCTGTCTGTCCGGTATCGAGACAGATGCGGCGCACTTCATCTTGCAGTGTGCCGCGCGTCAGCGCATCGAGCGCGGAGAAGGGCTCATCCATCAGCAGGATTTTCGGCTCGATAGAGAGCGCGCGGGCAATGCCGACGCGCTGCTTCATGCCGCCCGACAATTCGGACGGCTTTTTATATTCGCTGCCCTTGAGGCCAACAAGTTCAATGAAGCGGAACGCCTGTTCGCGCACTTTCTCCGCACTCCAGTCGCGCCAGCGCGAGGAGACGGCGAAAGAAACATTGCCGAGCACCGTGCGCCAGGGCAGAAGCGCGTGCCCCTGAAAGATCACTGCGCGATCGAGCGAGGGTCCTTCAATGGCGCGACCATCGACGACAGCCACGCCATCGTCAGGCAATTCGAGACCGGCCAGAATATTGAGCACGGTTGTCTTGCCGCAGCCTGAATGACCGATGATGCAGGAGAATCCGCCGCGGTTCATCGAAAACCAGAGGTCGTCGAAAATCGTGGTTTGTCCGCCATCGGGCTTGGGGTAGCGGCGCGCGATGGATTCGATGGAGATGAAATCAGCCATGTTCTTATTCCGGATAAGTGACGAGCTTGGCGACGCGGGCGAGCAATTGATCGAGCAGCATGCCGACGAGACCGATGACGAGGATCGAGATGATCACATTGGTGATCGACAGATTGTTCCACTCGTTCCAGACGAAATAGCCAATGCCTGTGCCACCCACGAGCATTTCGGCAGCAACGATCACGAGCCAGGCAATGCCGATGGAAATGCGCATGCCGGTGAGAATGGTCGGAGCCGCAGCAGGCAGGATCACGGTGAAAGCCTTGCGCAGGGGCGAGACTTCGAGCGTACGCGCCACATTCAGCCATTCCTTGCGCACACTGGCGACACCGAAGGCCGTGTTGATCAGCATCGGCCAGAGCGAGCAGATGAAGATCACAAAAATGGCCGAGATGGATGAATCCTTGATCGTGTAAAGCGCCAGCGGCATCCATGCGAGCGGCGAGATCGGCTTCATCACCTGAATATAGGGATTGAGCGCGCGGTTCATCAGCGGCGACATGCCGATGACAAATCCCACCGGAAGCGCGACGCAGACGGCGATGAAATAGCCCAGCAGGACGCGCCCGATCGAATAGGCGAGCTGAATGCCAATGCCCTTGTCGTTCGGCCCCTTGTCGTAAAAGGGATTGGAGAGATGCTGCAGAATTTTGGCGCCGACATCGAGCGGGCCGGGCATGGCAGATTTGCCGGTTGTCGCCGTCAATCCCATCAACTTGGCATATTCGGGATCCATCTGCACGACAGTGCCAGTCGAGCGCGTCCCGATGTGCCAGGCGGCGAGGAACAGAAAAAGGATGAGCAGGGAGAGGACACTGGCGCGCAGCGTCAAATTGGATGACATGGTCTGGAAGCCCTGTGGTGTTTTTGTTCGCGTTCGTCTTTTCCTTCTCCCATGGGGAGAAGGTGGCCGCGGAGCGGCCGGATGAGGGGGCGCCTGTTCATCGATTAAATGCGTAACCCCTCACCCCGGTCCGTTGGACCGACCCTCTCCCTCCGGGAGAGGGTTCAGGTCCGCTTGATCGCGAAAGAGGCGATATATTCTTCCGGCTTGGTCGGATCGAATGTCTTGCCCATGATCGAGAACGTTTTTGTTGTGGCAGCAGGCGCCTTGAGTCCGACTTCTTCCATCAATTTGGTTGTGTCGGTGGCAAGATAGACCTGTTTTGCGATACGCTGGTAATCGACATCGCCCTTGATCTGGCCCCAGCGCTTCATCTGCGAGAGAATCCAGACAGCGAAACTCTCATAGGGGAAGGGGTCGAAATCGATACGGTCGGGTGCGCGCACAATATTGCCCAGACCATCGGCAAAAGTGCCGGTCAGCACTTGCTCAACCACAGTGACCGGCTGGTTGAGATAATTCGCCGGCGCAATCGCTTCTGCAATTTGCTTGCGGTTTTCGGCCTTGGTTGCATAGGCGGTCGCATCGATGATCGCCTTCAGCAGAGCCGCATAGGAATTCGGCATGGTCCTGACGAATTCCTGGCTGGCCGCAAAGCCGCAGCAGGGATGGCGATCCCAGATCTGCTTCGACAGAATATGGATAAAGCCGACGCCGTCGAAGACCGCGCGCTGGTTCACCGGATCTGGCGCAAGGAAGCCGTCGATATTGTCGGCGCGCAGATTGGCCACCATTTCCGGCGGCGGCACAGCGCGGATCTGCACGTCTGTATCGGGATCGAGTCCCGCTTCGGCAAGATAATAGCGCAGCAGATAATTATGCATGGAGAAGTCGAAGGGCACGGCGAGT
>CAZHOK010000129.1:0-5119 GCA_964534115.1 uncultured Beijerinckia sp. | reverse complement strand
GTGCTTGGCCCTGCAGGCACTGGGAAAACCTGGATGGCTGCGACCTATGCTGCAGATCTCTACCGGCTCGGCACGATCAGTAAAATCATTCTGACACGGCCAAATGTACCCTGCGGCCGCTCTCTCGGCTTTTTCCCAGGCTCGATGGAACGAAAATTCGCACCCTGGGCGGTTCCTGTGACCGATGCCATCCGTGACCGGTTAGGACATGCGGTTTTCGACCTTGCCGCCAAAAATGGCGATATCGAAGTTGTTCCTTTCGAAGTGATGCGCGGGCGCTCCTGGAAAGATGCATTCATCCTGCTGGATGAGGCGCAAAACACATCCACTGCCGAGATGAAAATGTTTCTGACCAGGCTCGGCGAAAACTGCATCAGCGTGATCAATGGCGATGTCGAACAATGCGATCTTCCCCATGAATCGGGCTTGCGCATGGCCATCGACCTGATCCGCAGACAAGATCTGCCGGTGCCGATTGTCGAATTTGGCATCGCCGATGTCGTGCGCTCTGGACTTTGCGCCATGTGGGTCGGCGCTTTTCACAACCAGCAGAAAGAGCCATTATTGGCGGCGCAATGAATTCACATTCCGCGCCTGTTCTGCCATTGCATGGCCAGACGCAAGACCAAATAGGTCAAGGAAGCGGCCGCGCCAGTCAAAAGCAGCGCGGTCCAGAAACCGGCATCTTCCTCTGCAAAGGGAATACCCTTTACATTCATGCCAAACAAACCGGTCACAAGGGTCGCTGGCAGAAACAAAGCCGTCAGCAGCGACAGAATATAAAGCTGCCGATTTGTCTCATTTGCAAGGAATGATGAAACCTCATCCTGCAAGAGTCGCGCTCGATCCTGCGACGTGTGGACCTCTTGGTAGATAAACTCGAGCCGTTGAGCGATTCGCCCTGCGGCATCACGTAAATCCTGCGGCAGCCGGCTTGCAGGCGCGCGCTCTACCCGGCGAAAAAGAACAAGAAGCCGTGACATCTGGCGATGCAGCTTGATCGCACGCCGTCGCAAACCAGGCGTGAGACTGCGTGCTTCGGCGACATAGCCTGCCATAATCTTGTCTTCGATCGAATCCACTTCATGACCCAGATCGCTGGCTGCTTTTGCAACGAAATCGGATTCACGATCGACAATTTCCTCAAGCAATTCGAGGGGAGATTCCATTGGCTTGCCACGCTCAATGGCAATCCTTGTATTTTCAATTGATCGCAAAGCACGGCGGCGACCAGTCAGCAGAATTCTATCTGTCATAGCAAATCGCAATTCGGCCATTTCTTCTTCGTCGTCATCAAAATCCATCTTTGCATCGACAAAGACGCCCGCGAGCACATTATCCTCGGTCTCAATGCGATCATGAATATCGTGCGAGAGCAGGATCTCGCGGGCTTCGTCTGTGAGCCAATCCTGTTCCGAAAGCCATTTGCGACAGCGGCCGTCGGTCAGGTGAACATGAATCCACAGAAAGCTGCCATCCGCCGTCAAGGCACTGAGTGGATTGGCCATATCGGCAGGCGCACCGGCACCGTCATTGGCAAAACGAAAAGCGAAAACCATGCCGCGGGCTTCGCATTCATCGCGCAAAAGCGCCGGTAATCTCGCAGCTTCCAACATAAATCACCCGAACGGCAGGTATGACGAAACCACCTATACCTCGGGGGCGGTTCTCTTCTCAAGGCAGCCGAAGCATTGATATGAAGTGTCTTATGTTTGTCATCTAAGGGGCTCATGCCGTGTAAATGCTAGAGGCGAATCGGTGAAATTGTCTGCTTTCAGATATTTGGCATTTATGCTGATCGCCCTGCTGTGTGGGCCAGCAGCAGCACAGACATCTGGCGAACCCTGGGTTGAGACCAGCGATGCGGGTGGCGGCGCCCTGCGCATTCGCGCTCATATTCAGATCGATGCGCCGGCAACTGCCATCTGGTCTATCCTCGTCGCCTGCGAAAAGGCGCCAAAGGTCATTCCGCACCTGGAAGCCTGTATCCTGCGCGACCGCGATCCTGCCGGACGCTGGGACGTTCGAGAACATGTCATCAATCCACCGCTTCTTCCGCGCCTTCGAACCATCGTTCGAAATGATTTCACACCGCCAAAGCGGCTCGATTTCAAATTGATGGGGGGCGACATGCGCCGCTCAGATGGTGCATGGATCCTTGAGCCGCTCGGCAGAGGAACCAAATTATCCTATGAGGCAATCGTACAAACCGCTTTTCCTGCACCGCAATTCATCGTCTCGCGCTCTATCCATAGCGATTTTCCACAAATGTTGCGGAATGTGCGTCAATTCAGCCTCGAGAAAGCGTCCTCGCGTTGAAGCCTATGCGTCATCAAATTGAAGTCCACATCATATAGCGGTCTCGTCATGAATATGATGCCATCACATATGCTGCGGGTCGCCTCAAGACCAAAATCGCCTTCCCGCCTTCTCGTTGTCAGCGATGCCTGGCACCCGCAAGTCAATGGCGTTGTACGAACCCTTGAATGGCTGGCACGCGAAGCGGTCAATCACGGTATCGAGCTTGAGATGCTGACGCCGGATCAATTCAGGTCCGTCGGGGCCCCCACCTATCCGGAAATACGCCTGAGCATTGCCCTGCCTCATACCGTCGAGAAACGTATCGAGGCCTTTCGCCCTGACGCTATTCACATAGCAACCGAAGGCCCACTCGGTTACCTCGCAAGACTTTATTGCAAGCGTCGAAGAAAACGCTTTACAACTTGCTATCATACGCGTTTCCCAGAATATATCGCCGCAAGAGCGCCCGTACCCCTATCATGGTCTTATGCTGCATTGCGCCGCTTTCACAATGCCGCTCAAGCTACACTCGTATCCACCCCGGCGCTTCGCGACGAACTTGCCGGACATGGATTTACAAAACTGAAGATTTGGCAGCGTGGAATCGATGTCGATCTTTTCCGCTCGGGCACGCGCCAGGATGTGGGACTCCCCGGACCGATCTCACTTTATGTGGGACGTGTCGCCATTGAGAAAAACATCGAGGCTTTTCTCAATGCCGATCTGCCGGGCTCAAAAATGATCGTTGGCGACGGGCCGGCGAGGGCTGATCTGGCCCGTCGCTTTCCCCATGTCCGCTTTACCGGAGTTTTGAGCGGCAAAGCACTGGCTGATGTTTACGCATCTGCCGATGTCTTTGTTTTTCCTAGCCGCACCGACACATTTGGCCTGGTTATGCTGGAGGCGCTAGCTGCCGGGACGCCGGTCGCCGCACTGCCCGTCACGGGACCGCAACAGATTTTGGGGAATTCTGGCTGCGGCGTCATGAAAGATGATCTTGCGCAGGCCGCACGAGAGGCTTTGCTCATTCCCCGACAGGCATGCAGAGATTTTGCTTATAATTTCGGCATTGAAAAGAGCGCAAGCTGCTTTTTCCAATCGGTCATGTCGACAAATGTCGACCGAGCATAAAATTCATGCCGCTGCCGGCAAGACGTCCGCGACATCTTTGGTTTGCAGCACGGCATGCGATGAATCGGTCCAGGAAATCAATTCAAGTCTTCCATCCCTGTGCTCGACCACAGCGGAATTGCTTTCGACCCAATCGCCTGTATTGATATAGAGAATATCATCCATTTGCTGTTTTGCAGGGCGATGAATGTGACCGCACAACACAATATCGACATCATTGCGCTTTGCATCTGCAACAACAGCCTGCTCAAAAGCACTGATGAAATTCACAGCTCGCTTAACTTTCTGCTTGCTCCAGCCTGAGAACGACCAGTAAGGCAATCCCATTGTGCGACGCGTTTTGGCAATCCATCCATTGAGCCAGATAGCAAAATCATAGGCCCAGTCGCCGAGCAGTGCGAGCCATTTTACGTTTCGTACGACCGTATCGAATTTGTCGCCATGCAAAATGAGCATGCGCTTGCCATCGACCGTTTCATGGATGACTTCCTCATGAATCTCGATGCCACCAAACACTGATCCGCAATAATCTCTCAGAAACTCATCGTGGTTTCCAGGGACATAGATCAGTCGCGATCCTTTCCGGACCTTTCTGAGCAGCTTTTGGACAACATCATTATGCGCTTGTGGCCAGCGCCACGAGGCTTTCAGGCGCCAGCCATCGACAATATCGCCGACCAGATAGATTGTTTCGGCTTCATAGACGCGCATAAAGTCGAGAAGTGCTTCTGCCTGACAACCACGAGTTCCGAGGTGAACATCCGAGATAAATAAGGTCCTGACATGAATGAGGTCTGATTTCATGCTCATGCAGGCGTCCTGATGTTCGCGGGAACTTCTACTTCTGAGCCCTCCTCTTGCCGATTCATGTCTCATTTTCATGACAAGAACCTTTTTCTTTTTATCATAATTCCTTCATATCGCCCCGCTATCCGCTCGCCATGTCAATCGCAGTCCATATTTGCATCGCTTTTGCGACACTTTCACTTCTCGTTCATTTTTTGAGCCATTTCCTTGCTCTCAAAAGGCTTGGCAAGGAGACTCTGTCGCAATCCTATCCGCCCGACTTCAGCATTTCGCTGGTTCGCCCACTTTGTGGAATGGAGCCTTTTTCTGAAGAGACTTTGAGTGCTTGTTTTCGTCTCTCATATCCGCGCCATGAAATTCTCTTTTGTGTCGAAAAATCCAGCGATCCGATTATACCACTCGTGACAGAGATGATGAATGCTCATCCGCAGGTCTGCGCGCGCCTTCTGATCGGAGAGGACAAGATCTCAGACAATCCAAAATACAATAATATGCAGAAGGGATATTTGGCAGCGCGCGGAGATATCGTCATTTTTGCCGATAGCAACCTTCTCATCCCAGAGGATTATCTGCAGCGCGTCATGGCAAGATTCGGCGAGAATTCCGCACTGGTTTCGGCGCCGCCCTTTGGCGATCGCCCCGGCAATCTCTGGGCCGAAGTAGAATGCTCACTTCTCAACTCCTATGCAGCCCGCGTGCAATATTGTGCCGATGCTCTCGGCTTTGGATTTGCCCAAGGCAAGACCTTGGCTTTCCGAAAAGCCGATCTTGATATGGGCGGATTTGCGGCAATGGCTCTTGAACCTGCGGAGGATGCAGCGGCGACGAAATGGGCTCGCAAAAGCGGCCGATGCGTCCGCCTTGTTTCTCCTGCCTTTCC
>CAZHOK010000128.1:0-5161 GCA_964534115.1 uncultured Beijerinckia sp. | reverse complement strand
CCCGGTGGCGTCGCCGTCATCGTCGAGGCACTGACCGACAATCGCAATCGCACGGCTGGCGAAGTGCGCTCTTATTTCACCAAGGCCGGCGGTTCGCTGGCTGAAACCGGCGCCGTCTCCTTCATGTTCGACCATGTCGGCATGATCGCCTATCAGAAGTCGATCGGCTCGGAAGACGATGTCATGGAAGGCGCAATCGAGGCCGGCGCCGACGATGTCGTCACGCAGGACGAAAGCTACGAGATCATCACGGCGATGGAATCTCTGCGCGATGTGCAAAAGGCGCTCGAAGCGCGTTTTGGCGAAGCCAAAAAGAGCGCGCTCGTCTGGCGGCCGCAGAATACGATTTCCGTCGACGATGAGGCGGGCGAGAAAATCCTAAAACTCATCGGCTCGCTTGAGGACAATGACGACGTGCAAAATGTCTACGCCAATTTCGAGATTTCCGATGCGCTCGTCGCCAAGCTGGGCGGCTGATCTCACTCATGGAAACCGAAAACGCCCAGCGCCTCTACCTCATCCTGCCGCCGCTTGCCGAGATCGGCGACTGGCCGCAGCGTCTTTCCGATGCGCTGGGCGCGGGCGATATCGCCTGCGTCCTGGCCCCGCTTCTGGCGCGCGATGAAGGCGAGGCCAAGAAGATCGCCAAATCCCTCATGGCCGTGACAGAACCTGCAGGCGTGGCGCTGCTGATCGACAATCCGGCGCTTGTCATGCGCGCAGGCGCCGATGGCGCGCATCTGCGCGTCGGTGGCGAGACATTGGAAAAAACGCTGAAAGACGCCATTTCGACGCTGAAGCCGCAGCGCATTCTGGGTGCGGGCGGTTTGCGCGCCAAACATGATGCGATGATCGCCGGCGAATTCGACGTCGATTACATCAGCTTCGGCGATCCGGCACCCGATGGCTTCCATCCTCCCATCGAACAGATCGCCGAACGGGCGGCCTGGTGGGCGGATATTTTCAACGTGCCCTGCGTTGCTTATGCGCCCACATTGGCCGATGTCGCCACGCTCGCTGCCGCCGGCGCCGATTTCATTTCGCTGCGCGAAGCCGTCTGGGACGATGCACGCGGTGTTGCTGCTGCGGTGGCGCAGGCGCAGGCCGTTCTGGATGCGCGCAAAACCGAGACCGGAACGGGATGATGGGCAAGCGGCACGTCCTGCGTTTGCGCATGGCTCTGCTGTTTGCTTTGGCGCCCGCACTGGCCTGCGCCCAATCGCTGGCGCCTTCCGGACCGCCAAATCTCTCCGCCCGCCCATCTTCTGCTGCCGCCGGCCTTCTGCCGCTCTACCGCCCGCAACCCATGCCGGATTTCGGGCCAGCAGGTCCGAATGCCGATCTCGCCTATGCCGCCTATCAGCGCGGCTATTTCCGCACCGCGCTGCAAGAGGCCATGAAGCGGCTCGATCGCAACAAGGCCGACACGGCCGCCATGACGCTGATCGGCGAAATCTTCAAGGAAGGGTTTGGCATTCGTCGCGATCTGGAAGAGGCAGCGCGCTGGTTCCGGCTTGCTGCAGAGCGCGGCGACGTTCAGGCGCAATTTGCTCTGGCCATGGCGACTTTGACTGGCACAGGCGTGCCGCAGGATCGCGCCGCCGCCACTGCCTTGCTTGAAAAAGCCGGTGCCGCCGGCCATGCGGGCGCCCTGTTCAATCTCGGCATTCTCGCCATCGATGGCGACAAACAGGATTTTTCTCGCGCCGCCGATTTTTTCCGCCGTGCGGCTGAAGGCGGCAATATGGACGGCGCCTATTCGCTCGCCCTTCTCCATCGCGAAGGCCGCGGCGTGATGCGCGACCATGTGGCGGCGGCCCGCTGGATGAAGCGCGCTGCCGATGAGCGCATTGCCGCCGCCGAAGTCGAATATGCCATCATGCTTTTCAACGGCGAGGGCGTTGCCCGCGACGAGGCCGGGGCGGCAAAACTCTTCCTGCGCGCCGCCTATCGCAGCAATCCGGTCGCCATGAACCGCCTCGCCCGCCTCTATCTGGCCGGCCGCGGCGTGGCCAAAGACGAGATCGAGGCGATGAAATGGCACATTCTGGCCCGCGCTGCCGGGCTCAATGACGACCGGCTGGATGCGACGCTCAAAGACATGAACCTCCGCGACATGGCCATTGTCGAGGAGCGGGTCCGGCAATTCGTTGGCCCCTGAACCACCCGCCGATTGATCTTTGAGGCCCGCGCGGGTTAAGACCCAGCCTCCTTGCAGCTGAAAGCCCCGCCCGATGATCCGCTCCGCTTTGATGAATGTCATGACCTCTGCCGCCATCAAGGCTGGCCGCGGCCTGAAGCGCGATCTGGGTGAGGTCGAGAATCTTCAGGTCTCGCTCAAGGGGCCGGGCGACTTCGTCTCGGCCGCCGACAAAAAGGCCGAAAAAGTCCTGTTCGAGGAATTGAGCAAGGCGCGGCCCGGCTATGGCTTCCTGATGGAAGAGCAAGGCGCAGTGGAAGGCTCGGACAAGAGCCACCGCTGGTTCATCGATCCGCTCGATGGCACGACGAATTTTCTCCACGGCCTGCCGGTCTTTGCCGTCTCCATCGGTCTGGAGCGCGAGGGCCAGATGATTGCCGGCGTGGTCTATAATCCGGCCACGGACGAAATGTATGTCGCCGAAAAGGGTCAGGGCGCCTGGCTCAACAATCGCCGCCTGCGTGTTGCCGCGCGCACAGATTTTGCCACGGCGCTCGTGGGTTGCGGCATTCCTCCGCTGGCGCGCGCCCATCATCATCCGCGCTTCAAGGAAGAGCTTTCGGCCGTGATCGCCCATTGCGGCAATGTGCGCCGGATGGGCGCCGCCTCGCTGGATCTGGCCATGGTCGCCGCCGGTCGGCTCGATTGCTATTGGGAGCGCGGCCTCTCGCCTTGGGATCTGGCGGCCGGCATGGTGGTGGTGCGCGAAGCCGGCGGCTATGTCAGCGATGCCGATGGCGGCGAGCGCATGCTCGAGACGGGCTCGATCTGCGTCGGCAACGAGCAAATGCACCGCGCCCTGCTGGCGACGATCAAGAGCGCCTGAAAACATCAAGCCCAAGCTTGAACGGGCGGCCGATTTCGAGTCTGTTAGGACAAAAGCCGCGTCGCTTCCGACGCGCGGCAGGACTTGGACATGGCTTTCGAGCGCGACCCCTATCAATTGTCTTCACCGCGCATCTTTCTCGTGCGGATGGTGGTTTTCCTGATCCTCGTGGCCTTTGTCGCGTTGATTCTCTATCGGCAGATCATTGTGGCCTTCCAGGCCAATCCGGGCCTCAATGGGCTCATTCTCGCCGTGCTGGCCATTGGCATTCTGATGGGCCTGCGGCAGGTGATCATTCTGTTTCCTGAAATCGCCTGGGTGAATGCCCTGCGGCGCGGCAATACCGGGCGTGTCGCCGCCCCGCGTCTGCTCTCGCCCATGGCGCGCCTGATGGGCGAGGACGGGTTCCGCGCCATTTCGACGGCAACTTTGCGCGCCATTCTGGATTCGATCGGCACAAGGCTCGATGAAGCGCGCGAGATTGCGCGCTATCTCACCGGCCTGCTGGTATTTCTCGGCCTGCTCGGCACATTCTGGGGCCTGCTCGAAACAACGGGCTCCATCGGCGGTGTGATCCGCTCCATGCAAAGCGGTGCCGATGCCGCGGTCATGTTCGACGATCTCAAAAACGGCCTTGCCGCACCGATCCAGGGCATGGCGATTGCCTTCACCTCCTCGCTTTTCGGTCTGGCCGGTTCGCTCATTCTCGGCTTTCTCGATCTGCAGGCAGGCCAAGCGCAAAACCGCTTTTACACCGAACTCGAAGATGCGCTGTCCTCGCTTGCCGGCGATGCTGCCACGCCCACAGGCGGACCCTCCTTCATGCCGCCCGATCTGATGCTGGCACTGCAGAAGCTTGCTGAAAGCTCCGATCCTGTTGTGGCGCGCACCGCCTCGGCGGCCATGGTCAATCTGGCTGAGGGCATTCAGGGCCTTGTCCAGCACATGCGCGCCGAACAGCAGATGGTGCGCAAATGGGTTGAGGCGCAAGCCGAACAGCAGGACGAGATTCGCAAATTGCTGGCGCGCATCGCTGCCGAGACGGAGCGGCGCTGATGGCGCTCGGCCGCGCAAGACGAACGAGAGGCGGGTTCGATTACTGGCCGGGCTTTGTCGATGCTTTGTCGACCATGTTGCTCGTCATCATCTTTCTTCTGTCGGTCTTCATGCTGGCGCAATATTTTCTCTCGCGCGAAGTCACCGGCAAGGACAATGCGCTGCAAAGACTCAACCGACAGATCGAGGAACTCACCTCGCTTCTGGCGCTGGAGCGCGCCGGCAAGGGCGAGGCGCAATCGACCATTCTGGCGCTTCAGGCCACGCTCGATGCGGCCGAGCGCGAAAGGCAGCGCCTGCAGGGATTGGCGGACGCCAGCCGTGGCGGTCTTGAGGCCGCCGGCAGCGCCGCCAGCGACGCACGTCGCGCGCTCGATTCAGAGCGTCAACTGTCTGCCCGCGCTTTGGCGCAGGTCGAAATATTGAACCAGCAAATTTCTGCATTGCGCCGTCAGCTGGCAGCATTGGAGGACGCGCTCTCGGCCTCGGAGCGGCGCGACCGCGAGAGCCAGGCGCGCATTGCCGATCTCGGCTCGCGGCTGAATGTGGCGCTGGCACAGAAAGTTCAGGAACTGGCGCGCTATCGCTCCGATTTCTTCGGGCGGCTGCGCGAGATTCTCGGCCAGCGTCCGGGGATTCGCATTGTCGGCGATCGCTTCGTGTTCGAAAGCGAAGTTCTGTTTGAGACGGGCCAATCCTCGCTCAACCCGCAGGGTCGCGCGGAACTGGAAAAACTCGCCTCCGCCATTGCCGATCTGGAGCGCGAAATTCCGCCCGAAATTGCCTGGGTTTTGCGTGTCGATGGCCATACCGACAAGCGACCGATTGTCGGGCGCACCAATTGGGATCTCTCTTCCTCGCGCGCCATTGCCGTGGTGCAATTTCTCATCTCGCGCGGCGTGTCGCCGCAAAGACTCGTGGCCGCCGGCTTTGGCGAATTCCAGCCCATCGATACGGGCGAAAATGAAGAGGCCTATCGGCGCAACCGTCGCATCGAGCTGAAGCTGACGGAACGATAGTTCCGTCATTGCGAGGAGCCAAAGGCGACGCGGCAATCCATCTTCGTGCGCGCGGCTCTG
>CAZHOK010000127.1:0-5200 GCA_964534115.1 uncultured Beijerinckia sp. | reverse complement strand
CACGGCTGCGAGGGCTGGATGGGCCAGATCCTTGCGCAGATAGGCACGGATGCGCGGAATATGGGCCAGATATTGCGGCTTGCCGTCACGCTTGTCGAGGCGCGCGAAAATGCCGAGAACCTTTGTTGCCCTTTGCGCACCCATGATCGCATAGGCGCGGGCAAAGGCGGCTATATCGAAATCCGGATCGCTCTCGCGACGCTGACGCAAATATTGGCCGAGCAATTTCATTTCCAGCGCATCGCTGACGGTCACACGCGCATCTTGCAGCAGCGAAGCCACGTCATAGGCCGGATGGCCCATCACGCAATCCTGGAAATCGATGATGCCGATGCATCTGTGGCCTTCACGCTCGGGAAGCCAGATGAGATTGGGCGAATGATAATCGCGCAATGTCCAGGTGCGTGGCCCGGCAACAATTTCCGTCAGGACCTCGCGCCAGATATTGACGAAGGTTGCGCGCGCGCCCGAGGCGAGATTGACCTTTTCGATATGGGACGCATACCAGTCGATGAGAAGCTCGATTTCAATGGTGAGAGCTTCGAGATCGTAAGGTGGGATTTTATAGGCCCCGGGCGTTGCCTCGACCTTATCGGGCAAGATGCGCGTGTGCAGACGTGCAAGCACGCTAATGGCAGCTCCATAGCGCTCCGGGATCGGCCCATTTTCATCGACAATGGCCTGTGCGCCGAGATCTTCGAGAATGGCAAGGCCGTTCGCTTTATCTTCGGCATAGATCAGGGGCGCAGAAAATCCTTCCGAGATCAGCGCCCGGTCGATTGCGATGAAAGGCGCAATATCTTCTGCCAGCCGGGCGATGGCGCTGTAGGGCTTGCCGAAGCGCACCGGGGGGCCATCGGGCCGCTTCGGTGAGATCATCAGAATGGCGCGGCGGCCATCCTCCATTTCCAGCCGTTCATAGGCGCGTGTCGAGGCATCGCCCAGCATGAAACTGCGTTTGGCCTTGCTCCATCCGGCACGCGCCAGCAGTGCATCCACCGACATGGCGCGCGCCAGACGCGGCGCAAAGGCGCCTGTGCCCGTCAATGTCGCGCGCCGATAGGTACTGTCCTTGCGGGTCGAGAGTTCGAGCGCAATATCGAGGCGATCGGCGGGCAATTCATCGCCGGCGCGTTCTGCCCATTCGACCAGAAGAAGCGCGCCGTCTGCCGCCTCTTCCCAGCCAAGCTCGGTCAATTCATCGGGCGATTTGATGCGGTAGAGATCGGCATGAACGATCGGAAAATGCTTTCCATCGTAAAGCTGCATCAAGGTGAAAGTCGGGCTCGGCACTTCGAGTTCCGCTTCGCCGGTCAGTTCATGGATGAGCGCGCGCGCCAGCGTCGTTTTGCCGGCGCCAAGATCGCCTGACAAGGTCACCAGATCATTGGCCGCGACAATGCCGGCAATGCGCTTTGCCAGTTTGACGGTTGCAGCTTCATCGGCGAGGTCGAATTCGAAACGGGCCGTCTGTGCTTCTGCCACGGGCAGGGTTCCTTACGCGCTTGCAGCTTTTACCATGGCTCCGGCATCGTCGGGGAAGGTACAGGTCACAACTGTTCCCTCGCCGGGCGCGGATTGAATATGAACGTCGCCGCCATGCAATTCGACGAAGGATCGCACGATCGACAGGCCAAGGCCGACGCCGCGATGGCGCGAGCCTACCGTATGCGTGTGAAAGCGGTCGAAGACATGATCGAGCACATCGAGCGGAATGCCGCGTCCCTGGTCGCTCACTTTGAAGACAATTTGGCCAGGGCGGCGCAAGGCGGCCAGAGTGATCGTCTGGCCGGGTTCGGAAAAGCCGATGGCGTTGGACAGAAGGTTGAAGAGAATCTGTCTGATGCGTTTGCCGTCGGCACGGAAGACGCCGACATCGGGCAGGGCGACAATATTGAGATGAATGCTCGATTCCGCCAGACGGTCCTGCAGCCCTTCGGCGGCAGCTGAAATGGTGTCGCGAATATCGACATGTTCCAGCGACAATTCCATCGCATCCGTATCGATGGAGGCGAGATCGAGAATGTCATTGATGATCGCGAGAAGCGCTGCCGAGGATTTCAGCACATAGCCGGTATATTCGCGCTGCTTTTCATTGAGCGGGCCGACAGCGCCTTCGCCAAGCAGCTGAATGAAACCGATAATATTGGTCAGCGGCGAGCGCAGCTCGTAGGACACGTGATGGACAAAATCATTGCGCAGCTTTTCAGCATCGAGCAGCGCCTGATTGCGTTCCGTCAGCGCCAGCTCAACACTGACGCTGGCTGTGACATCGATAAAGGTGATCAGCGTTGCGCCATCGGGGAGAGGCGCGGTCATGCAATCGACAATCGAGCCGTCGGAGCGCGTCAGACGGCGCTCAAAACCTGTTCGCGCATCCTGCAGGCCGGCGACAAGAGCCCGCAGATCGTCCCAATCTTCGCGGCGGTCGTGCAAGGCGCGGCAGGCCTGCATGACCTGATCGAAATGCGGACGTTCCGCCAGTTTGTCGGCGTCGCAATTCCAGAGTTTGGCAAAGGCCGGATTGAACAGTTTGAGGCGCCCGTCCGTGCCGAAAACGGCAACGCCTTCTTTCAGCGAATCCAGCGTTTCGCCCTGCACGCGCATCAGCGCATTATAGGAACTCTCGAGGCGCGAGCGTTCGGTCATATCGTCGAAGAGATAGGTGACGCCGCCTTGCGGATTCGGGTTCACCACAACGCGCAAAGTACGCGCGCCGGGCAGATACCAGATCTGCTCGCGCGTCTCGACAGATTGATAGGCTTCCAGAAGCGCGGTTTTCCACGCCCTGAAATCGGCCTGTTCGGGCAATCTGCCTTCGGCCCGCAGACGGTCGAGGATTTCGCCATCTGCTGGATGCTGTTCGAGAAAGCCTGCATCGAGCGACCATAATTGGCGATAGGCTGCATTATGGAAGACGAGGCGGCGCGATTGATCGAAAATGGCGACCGCGGTTGAAACCTGGTCGAGCGTGCGCGCATGCGCATCCATCTGACGGCCGAGATCGGCGCGCACCTGTTCGAGCTCGGAGGCATCGGTGGCAAGGCCGCCCGAACCCGTTTCCATCGGCACGTCGGTGACATCGAGCATGCGCCGCTCGCCTGCGACAATGGCAGGCACGCGGCCGCGCCAGATTTCAACGCGCCTGCGCGCCTCTTCCACGGCGCCGCGCATGGGTGCGTCGAGCAATTCCGTGCCCTCCAGGAGGACATTTTCGCGCCGTTCGGCTTCCACCGCGCGCATATAGGCGCGGTTTACCCAGGTGAGACGGCCTTGTGGGTCGCGCAGCCAGGCGGGGCCCGGCGTGGCGTCGAGCATGGTGCGGAAAGCATCGCGCTCCAGAAGGGCCTGTCCGTAGGCCTCGCGCAGCCGCACGGCTTCCAGCCGGTCGCCTGAGACATCGCGCAGCCGCATCACGGCACGGCCGGCCACGGCGCGGCCCTCGGCTTCCAGATGGCGGCCCGAAAGGGTTGCCAGCGGCAGACGGAACGCTTCGCCGCGCAGGCGCAGCCGTTCAACCACCCGCTCCAGCTGCTGTGCGGCTGCGGGCGACAGCCAGGCGCCGAAAGCCAGAACGCGGCGGGGCGGGTTGAGCTCGATGAGCTGGCCGACATCGCCTTCGATATCGGGCTCGCCATGAGCGGAATTCCAGCAAATATTCACTTGCGGCTCGGAGGCCAGAAAGACTTCCGCACGGTCAAGTCGCGCCCGCACGGCGGCGAGTTCCGCATTGAGTGCGGCTTCGCGTTTGGCGGCGGATTTGCGCCCGGCCATATGCATGTAAGTGGCGGCGGTGGCGAAAATGCCGAGCGCCACGGCAGCCGAAATACCTATGATTTCTGGCTGTTCGATCAGATTCTGCCCGGCGGCCCTGAGCGGTGTCGTGCTGGCCAGCGTCGCGCTCGTAACCAGTGCGGACACGGGCCAGAGGGCGGTGCATGCGCGGATCGCCTGCCGCCAGACTATTTTTCGCCTTCCCATATTCTCGTCTGCCCCTGCGGTGGCCCGAAGTCCGCACGAGCCCCCTCGCGCGATCTCCCTTGAGCGGCGCAAAACGCAAAACTTCGCCGGTCCCCGAATCAGGCCACTTTAGCCGGGAGGCACGAAGCAACAAAGCGATGAAAAAAAGAAACGCCCCCGCCGGAGGGCGAGGGCGTTTCCGCGTCTGTTTTGCCGGAGACTGTTGCTCAGTAGCGATAGTGCTCAGGCTTGAACGGGCCTTGTGAGGGCAGGCCGAGATATTGGGCCTGCTCGCCCGTGAGCTTGGTGAGCTTCACGCCGATCTTTTCGAGATGGAGCGCGGCGACCTTTTCATCGAGATGCTTGGGCAGCGTGTAGACCTTGCGCTCATACTGGCCCTGCTTCGTCCAAAGCTCGATCTGGGCGAGCGTCTGGTTGGTGAAGGAGGCCGACATGACGAAGGACGGATGGCCCGTCGCATTGCCGAGATTCACGAGGCGGCCTTCCGACAGAAGAATGATCTTCTTGCCGTCGGCGAATTCGATCTCGTCGACCTGCGGCTTGATATTGTTCCACTTGAAATTGCGCAGCGCACCGACCTGAATTTCGGAATCGAAATGGCCGATGTTGCAGACAATGGCGCGGTCTTTCATGGCGCGCATGTGGTCGACGGTGATGACGTCAACATTGCCGGTCGCGGTGACGAAAATGTCGGCGCGGGGCGCTGCATCTTCCATCGTCGTGACTTCATAACCTTCCATCGCCGCCTGCAGAGCGCAGATCGGATCGATTTCGGACACCATCACGCGGCCATGGCGACTTTGCCCGCCATCATCACGTCCGTGCCGCGACGGATGCCGTCGACCAGCGATTCCTTGCAGCCGTAGAGATTGTCGAACTTCGACTTCGTGACCGAATCGTTGACGTTGATTGCAGGCCACAGAAGCGAGCCGTCCTTCTCCATATTGTAGAGACGGTGCACGCCCGTGGTTGTTTCTTCCGACACGCCCTTGATGGCCGTGCCATTGCGCGTGTACCAGCCGGGGTTCGACTTCAGGCGCTTCTTGATCGAGGCGAAGAGAATTTCTTCTTCTTCATTGCCGGGCTTTTCGAGGAAGGCGACATCGCCCTTTTCGGCGCGCATGCCCAGATGGATGAGCATGGTGGCGTCGCCGCCATCGTCGAGAATCATATTCGGCGTGCCGCCGTCACCCCATTCGAAAATGCGGTGCGTGTAATC
>CAZHOK010000126.1:0-5450 GCA_964534115.1 uncultured Beijerinckia sp. | reverse complement strand
GCCATGGCGACGATGGATATCATCAAGCTCTACGGCGAATTCCCGGCGAACTTCCTCGATGTCGGTGGCGGCGCCACGAAAGAGAAGGTCACGGCGGCTTTCAAGATCATCACCGCCGATCCCAATGTGAAGGGCATTCTCGTCAACATTTTCGGTGGCATCATGAAATGCGATGTCATCGCCGAAGGTGTGCTGGCCGCCGTGAAGGAAGTCGGCCTGCAGGTGCCGCTCGTCGTTCGCCTTGAAGGCACCAATGTCGAGCTCGGCAAGAAGATCATCTCGGGCTCCGGCCTCAATGTCATTTCCGCCGACGATCTGGACGATGCCGCCCAGAAAATCGTCAAGGCCGTTCGGGGGGCCAAATAATGTCCGTTTTGATCGATCGTAACACCAAGGTCATCTGCCAGGGTTTCACCGGCAAGAACGGCACGTTCCATTCGGAACAGGCCATCGCTTACGGCACGAAGATGGTTGGCGGCACGTCGCCTGGTAAAGGCGGCTCCAAGCATCTCGGTCTCCCTGTATTCGACACCGTTGGCGAAGCGCGCAACGCCACCGGCGCCGATGCATCGGTGATCTATGTTCCCCCGCCAGGTGCGGCCGACGCGATCTGCGAAGCCATCGATGCCGAAATCCCGCTGATCGTCTGCATCACCGAGGGCATTCCGGTTGCCGACATGATCCGTGTGAAGCGTTCGCTTTCCGGTTCAAAGTCGCGCCTCATCGGCCCGAATTGCCCCGGCGTGATGACCGCCGGCGAATGCAAGATCGGCATTATGCCGGGCAATATTTTCAAGCCTGGTTCGGTCGGTGTTGTCTCGCGTTCCGGCACGCTCACCTATGAAGCCGTTTATCAGACAACTGTCGAAGGCCTTGGCCAGACGACGGCTGTTGGCATTGGCGGCGATCCCGTCAAGGGCACCGAATTTATCGACGTGCTCGAAATGTTCCTTGCTGACCCCAAGACCGAATCGATTGTCATGATCGGCGAGATTGGCGGCTCGGCCGAAGAAGATGCGGCGCAATTCCTCATCGACGAAGCCAAGCGCGGTCGCAAAAAGCCGATGGTTGGTTTTATCGCGGGCCGCACGGCTCCTCCGGGTCGCCGCATGGGCCATGCGGGTGCGATCATTTCCGGCGGCAAGGGCGGCGCGGAAGACAAGATTGCAGCGATGGAGGCCGCGGGCATCCGCGTGTCCCCTTCGCCTGCACGCCTCGGCAAGACGCTTGTCGAAGTCTTGAAGGGCAAGTGACAAAAATCGCGCCGCTCACCAGCGGCGCGCTTTCTACCAAGCGGAAACGGGCGTCCGGAAGATTGATCCGGCGCGATCTGACCAGGTGAATCGAAATGGCACGTCAGGACATGAACGACGCGTTGCTCTCGACCTCCTTCCTCTATGGCGGCAATGCCGCCTATATTGAGGATCTCTATGCACGTTTCGAGAAAGACCCGAACAGCGTAGATGCACAATGGCAGGAATTTTTCGGCGCGCTGAAGGATGATCCGGCCGCTGTCGAGAAAAGCGCCAAGGGCGCTTCCTGGCAGAAGCCGAACTGGCCCGTTCATGCCAATGGCGAACTTGTTTCCGCGCTTGATGGCAATTGGGGCGTTGTCGAAAAGAAGATCGGCGACAAGATCCAGAAGACAGCTCAGGCTAAGGGCGTTGAAGTCTCGCCCGCTGATGTGCTGCGCGCCACACGCGATTCGGTTCGCGCCCTGATGATGATCCGCGCCTATCGGATGCGCGGGCATCTGCACGCCAATCTCGATCCGCTCGGCCTTGAGCCGCAGAAGGATCACGAAGAGCTGCATCCATCGAGCTATGGTTTCACGGAAGCCGATTACGATCGCAAGATCTTTATCGATCATGTGCTCGGGCTCGATTATGCGACCATTCCCGAAATGCTCGCCATTCTGCGTCGCACTTATTGCGACACGATTGGCTTCGAATTCATGCACATGTCCGATCCGGCCGAAAAAGCCTGGATGCAGGAGCGCATTGAAGGTCCGGATAAAGAAATTACCTTCACCCGCGAAGGCAAGCGCGCGATTCTGTCCAAGCTTGTCGAAGCAGAAGGTTTTGAAAAATTCTGCGACGTGCGTTTCCGCGGCACCAAGCGTTTTGGTCTCGATGGCGGCGAATCCATGGTTCCTGCGCTTGAACAAATCATCAAGCGCGGCGGCGCACTCGGCGTGCGCGAGATCGTTCTTGGCATGGCCCATCGTGGCCGCCTGAATGTGCTTGCGCAGGTTATGGGCAAGCCGCAGCGCGCGATCTTCCATGAATTCAAGGGAGGTTCTTTTGCGCCCGATGAAGTCGAAGGTTCGGGCGATGTGAAATATCATCTGGGTGCTTCGTCGGATCGCGAATTCGATGGTAACAAGGTCCATCTTTCGCTGACCGCCAATCCATCGCATCTTGAGATTGCCGATCCGGTCGTGCTCGGCAAGGTGCGCGCCAAGCAAGACCAGCTTGGCGATGTTGTTGAGCGCTCAAAAGTTCTCCCGCTGCTGATCCATGGCGATGCGGCTTTTGCCGGTCAGGGCGTCATTGCCGAATGTTTCGGTCTGTCGGGCCTGAAGGGTCACCGCACCGGCGGTTCGATCCATTTCATCGTCAACAACCAGATCGGCTTCACAACTTATCCGCGCTATTCGCGCTCCTCGCCCTATCCTTCCGATGTGGCGAAAATGATCGAAGCGCCGATCTTCCACGTGAATGGCGACGATCCGGAAGCGGTTGTCTATGCTGCCAAGATCGCCATCGAATTCCGGCAGAAGTTCCACAAGCCGGTCGTCATCGACATGTTCTGCTATCGCCGCTTCGGTCACAACGAAGGCGATGAGCCGGGCTTCACCCAGCCGCTGATGTATAAAAAAATTCGCGGCCACAAATCGACGCTCGAGCTCTATAGCGAGAAGCTGATCGCCGAGGGTGTCGTCACGAGCGGCGAAGTCGAAAAGATGCAGGCCGACTGGCGCACGCGCCTCGATGCGGAATTCGAAGCCGGCCAGAGCTATAAGCCGAACAAGGCCGATTGGCTCGATGGTCGTTGGTCAGGGCTGCGTGCAGCCGGCGATTCGGGCGATGATGCCCGTCGCGGTCAGACCGGCGTGGATCTCGCAAAGCTGAAGGAAATCGGCGAAAAGATCACGCAGGTTCCAGACAGTTTCAATGCGCATAAAACGATCGGCCGTTTTCTCGAAGGCCGACGCAAGATGGTCGAGACCGGACAGGATCTCGATTGGGCCATGGGTGAGGCGCTTGCCTTCGGAACCTTGGTTGATGAAGGTCATCGTGTGCGTCTGTCGGGACAGGATTGCGAACGCGGCACATTCTCGCAACGTCATTCCGTGCTGATCGATCAGGAAACGGAAGCGCGTTATGTCCCGCTCAATAATATTCGCGAGGGCCAAGGCCGCTATGAAGTCATCAATTCGATGCTTTCAGAAGAGGCTGTGCTGGGTTTCGAATATGGCTATTCGCTCACCGAGCCGAATACGCTGACATTGTGGGAAGCGCAGTTTGGCGATTTCGCCAATGGCGCGCAGGTGCTTTTCGACCAGTTCATCTCCTCAGGCGAGCGCAAATGGCTGCGCATGTCCGGTCTCGTTTGTCTTCTGCCTCACGGCTATGAAGGCCAGGGCCCGGAACATTCCTCGGCGCGCCTTGAGCGCTATCTGCAAATGTGCGCCGAAGACAATATGCAAGTTGCAAACTGCACGACGCCGGCGAATTATTTCCATATCCTTCGCCGCCAGTTGAAGCGTGACATTCGCAAGCCGCTCATTCTGATGACGCCAAAATCGCTCTTGCGCCACAAGCGGGCAGTCTCGCGTCTGGATGAGCTGGCGACCGGCACATCCTTCCATCGCCTGCTTTGGGATGATGCGGAATCGCTGAAGAACGAGAAGATCAAGCTTGTGAAGGATGACAAGATCCGTCGCGTCATCCTGTGCACGGGCAAGGTCTATTACGATCTTTACGAGGAGCGTGAAAAGCGCGGCATAGACGATATTTATCTGCTGCGCGTCGAACAGCTCTATCCGTTCCCGCTCAAAGCGCTTGTCACGGAATTGTCGCGCTTCAAGAAGGCCGACATTGTCTGGTGTCAGGAAGAACCCAAAAACATGGGCTCGTGGACATTCGTCGAGCCTTATCTCGAATGGGTGCTCGGGCAGACAGGCTCCAAGGTCAAGCGGGCGCATTATGTCGGGCGTCCTGCCTCGGCCGCGACTGCGACGGGCTTGATGTCGAAACATCTTGCTCAGCTGAAAGCATTTCTTGATGAGGCCCTTGCGGGCTGAAGAACAACCCTCTGAAACGAAGGGCCGCGCGATGGCGCGGGCGTGACGAAAATGGCAGAAATTCGCGTTCCCACACTCGGCGAGTCCGTCTCTGAAGCAACGATCGGCCGCTGGTTTAAAAAGCCCGGCGATGCGGTGAAGGCCGACGAGCCTTTGCTTGAGCTTGAAACCGACAAGGTCACTCTCGAAGTGAATGCGCCCTCCGCCGGCGTTCTCGCTGAGATCACGGCGAAGGATGGCGAGACGGTTTCGCCCGGCGCTCTGCTCGGCCAGATTACAGCAGGTGGCGCTGGTGCGGCCGCGCCGGCTTCGGCTGCTGCTGCGCCTGCGGCTGCCGCGCCTGCCCCTGCCAAGAGCGCTCCTGCTCCGGCGACGGCCGGCTCGTCCATGCCGCCGGCTCCCTCAGCCGCTAAGCTCGCTGCCGAAAGCAATATCAACACATCCGCTGTTGCCGGTTCCGGCAAGCGCGGTCAGGTGCTGAAGGGCGACGTGCTGGCGGCCATTGCCGCGGGCAGCGCGTCTGCTGCTCCGGCTGCTGCGCCTGTTGCCATGCGCGCGCCCTCGGTGGCCGATGATGCTGCGCGCGAAGAGCGCGTGAAGATGACGAAGCTGCGCCAGACCATCGCGCGCCGCCTCAAGGAAGCGCAAAACACAGCCGCCATGCTCACGACTTTCAACGAAGTCGACATGACCGAAGTCATGGCTTTGCGCGCCCGCTACAAAGATATTTTTGAAAAGAAGCACGGCAATAAGCTCGGCTTCATGGGCTTCTTCGTGAAGGCCTGCGTGCAGGCGCTCAAGGAGCTGCCCGCCGTCAACGCCGAGATCGACGGCACCGATCTCGTCTATAAAAACTATTACCACGTCGGCATTGCTGTCGGCACGGAAAAGGGTCTTGTCGTTCCCGTCGTTCGCGACGCCGACCAGCTCTCGATCTCGGGCGTTGAAAAGACCATTGCCGATTTCGGCAAACGTGCGCGTGACGGCCAGCTCAAGATTGAAGAAATGCAGGGCGGCACGTTCACCATCACCAATGGCGGTATTTACGGCTCGCTCATGTCGACACCGATCCTGAACGCGCCGCAGTCGGGCATTCTCGGGATGCACAAGATCCAGGAACGCCCGATGGTCGTGAATGGCA
>CAZHOK010000125.1:2670-6046 GCA_964534115.1 uncultured Beijerinckia sp. | reverse complement strand
AATCCCGCGAGCGCCCGCCGAGCCGCGAGCACGGCCGCCTCGGCCGCCAGCGCCGCCGACGCGCCCTTGCTGTCGGAGAGTTGGTGCCCCGCGCGGATGGCGCGATAGGGGACGTAGTGGGCCACCACCATCCCGATCGCCGATTCGATCTGGTCGACCGACCCGCCGAGGGCGGCGGCGTAGGCGGCGGCGCTCGCCACGGCACCGTGGTGGACGTGATCGATCGCGTAGCGCCGCAGGGCCGGAATTGATCGCCGCCAAAGCATCGACCAGCACGATCTGGCGATCGATGCGCGCAAAATGATCGCGAAAAAACGGCTGCACCACATAGCGTTTATAGGCCTCGAAGCGGCGCTCCATCATGGCAGCGAGCGAGCCCGATGAAATCTCCTGCGTGAGCGGCAGCGGTGCAAAGGTCAGAGCGGGTGAGCCTTCAAGATCGCCGGGCATGAGAAAGCGACCCGGCGGCAAAGTGGAGAGGGCGTATTTTTCATCCCGGCAGGCGCGCAGATAAGAGGTGAAAATTTCTGCTGCTTTGCGCGCGACATTTTCATCCGCCGCTTGTGCGGCATCGATCCCGGCCAGAAATCCGCGCCATTCCGCTGACAGAGAGGCGCGCGCAGCACCTCTTGCTGCCTCCAGCATTTCGCTCGACCATTGCGCATAGGATTTTTCAAGCAGTGGCAGATCGAGCAGCCATTCGCCGGGATAATCGACAATGTCGAGGCTCAAATGGCGCACGCCCTTGCGCCAGCCGGTCTCGCTTTCAAATTCGAGCGTCAGCCGCAATTGCGAAATCCGCCGCGTCGATTGCGGCCAGTGACGATCGGGCCCGGCGCGCAAGGCAGCCAGATGATCTTCATAGGCAAAGCGCGGCACATTGTCGTCGGGCTGGGGATCGAGCGCACCATGCACGAGGCGCCCCTCGGCATGCACGCGAAAGACGGGCAGGTGATTGCGCGCGCCCGCCTGCGAGGCTTCCGACACGCGGGTGAGCGCATCCACGAGCGCGGTGATGAAAATGGTTTTGCCGGCGCGCGAAAGCCCCGTGACGCCCAGCCGCAAGGAGCCGCCGCCGACATAATCGGCGAAAGCGCGCGCTGCAATGCGCGCTTCAAGAAGAATGTCGGGGATCAGCGCCACGCAGACTCCGGCGGCTTGTTGCCTGTCACATGTATGAAGCGGGCGTGGCTTTGCAAGGGATCTCGCCTAGCGGCGCAAATCCGCGCCAATGACAAAGCGGTCCAGCATGCCGCTGCCCGGCGTCACATCGGCCCAGTTTTCGGCATCGAAATCGATCACCACAAGCCCGCAGGTCGGCAAACCCGTCTCGAGTTGCAAACGGGCGGCCCGGTCGCCCGCGCCGACCAATTCCACGGCCAGATCGTGAAAGCCGGGATTATGCCCGACCACCAGCATCAGCCGAACATGATCGGGTGTGGCACGCATCATCTCGAACAGCTGCGGCGCTTCCGCCAGATAGAGCCGGGGCTCCGAGAGAACGGGGCAGGGCTCACCGAAAACATCCAGCGCCAGCTCCAGCGTTTCGCGGGTGCGCCGCGCGGGTGAGACGACAGCGAGATCGGGAAAGAGGCCCTGCTGGGCGAGATAATCGCCCATGCTTTGTGCCTCGCGGCGGCCGCGCTCGTTCAGCGGGCGCTCGGCATCGCCGCCGCCTGCATATTGGGTCGCCTGGGCATGGCGCAAAAGCATCAATCGCAACATGGCGCGAGCCTAGCAGGGGCTTGGCCATTGGCAAAAGCCCTATTCGCGCACGATCAGCACCGAACATTTGGCATGGCGGGCGATTGTTTTGGCATTGGAGCCCAGCAGATAGGTCGACATGGCCGGCCGATGCGAGCCGACAACGATGAGATCGGCGCGCCATTCCTCTGCCTCTGAAAGAATTTCAGGATAGATCCCGCCGATGCGCACGGTGAAGGAGATGCGGCTTTGGTCGAGCGGCACGCGCTCGCTCACATGGCGCAATTGCGTCTCCGCATTTTCCTTGATCTGCCGATCGAAATCTTCGGGCACATAATCCATGAAGGTCGCCGGCAGCATTGTCTGCACATTGATGAGCCGCAGCGCGCCGCCCGATTGATGGGCCAAAGCCGCAGCTTCTTCAATCGCGGGCTTGGCGAGATTGAGATCTGCCAGATCGACCGCAACGAGAATGGTGCGAAACATCCCCGTCAGCGCCCGCGCCGCAACAGGCCTGCAGCAAGCGAGACCGCCAGCAGAATGAGAGCGATCCAGAACAGGATGCGCGCGCCCTCCATGGCCGTTCCAGCAAGGCCGCCGAAACCGAAAAGGGCCGCAACCAGCGCCACGACGAGAAACACCAGCGCCCAGTGAAGCAGATTGCCAAAATTCATGACCGGCCTCCGTTGTTTGCATTCAACGGTGGCGCTGGAAAGGGGTTCCCGAATGGGCCATCGTCATTGCGCGGCGCGCAATGACATTGATCAGCCAGCCTTGGCTGCCAGCAGATCGGCAATGGCCTTCAGTGCCTCTTCGGCTTTCGAACCATCGGGCCCGCCGGCCTGTGCCATGTCGGGGCGCCCGCCGCCGCCCTTGCCGCCCAGTGCCTCAGAGGCCACGCGGACGAAATCGACAGCATTGAAACGCGCCGTCAGATCGGCGGTGATGCCGACAACAACGCCAGCCTTGCCATCGTCCGACACGCCGACAATGGCGGCAATGCCTGAGCCGACCTGGCCCTTGGCCTCGTCGGCCAAAGATTTCAGATCTTTCATTTCGACGCCGGTGACAGCGCGGGCAAAAAGTTTCACACCCGCAATATCCTTCACCGCATTGTCGGCGCCTGCGCCGCCGCCACCGCCCATGGCGAGTTTCTTGCGCGCATCGGTCAATTCGCGCTCGAGTTTCTTGCGCTCTTCAATCAGCGCATTCAGGCGCTCGGCCGCATCGTCGGCGGGCGTCTTCAGAAGGCCTGCGAGATTTTGCAGCGCGCGCGATTGCGCATTGAGATGATGGCGGGCCGCATCGCCGGTCTTGGCTTCGAGGCGACGAATGCCCGATGCTACAGCGCCTTCGCCGACAATCGTCACAAGCCCGATATCGCCGGTGCGTGTCACATGTGTGCCACCGCATAATTCCACCGAGAAGGGGCGCGGACCATTGGCGCCATCCATTGTGCCCATCGACACAACGCGCACTTCATCGCCATATTTTTCGCCAAACAGCGCGCGCGCACCCGATTGAATGGCCTCGTCCACGGCCATCAGCCGCGTGATGACAGGATCGTTCTGCAGCACAATTTGATTGGCAATATCTTCGATCCGCGCGAGATCGGCATCGTCGATCGGCTTGTTATGGGTGAAGTCGAAACGCAGGCGGTCGCTGGCGACCA
>CAZHOK010000125.1:0-2660 GCA_964534115.1 uncultured Beijerinckia sp. | reverse complement strand
CTTTTGCGCGACATGATCGCCCAGAATCTGGCGCAGCGCCTCATGCAGAAGATGGGTGGCCGAATGATTGGCGCGGATCGCCGAGCGGCGCGCGTGATCGACATGCAATTCGAGTGCTGCGCCGATTGTCACTTTGCCGGTGATGACCTTTGCCTCATGGACAAAAAGATCGCCGAGCTTTTTCTGCGTGTTGGAAATCTCGACCTTCAGGCCGGTCGCTGCAAATAGGCCCGTATCGCCGATCTGACCGCCGGATTCGCCATAAAAAGGCGTCTGGTTGAGAATGACATGCCCGCTCTCGCCGGCGTTCAATTCCTGTACTTCTGCCCCATCGCGCACAATGGCCGAGACAATGCCTTCGGCTGTTTCCGTGCCATAGCCCAGAAATTCTGAGGCGCCGACGCGCTCGCGAATGCCGAACCAGACATTTTCCGTCGCAGCTTCGCCCGAGCCCGACCAGGCCTTGCGCGCCTCGGCGCGCTGGCGCTCCATGGCGGCATTAAAGCCATCGGTGTCGACATCGATCTTGCGGGCGCGCAAGGCATCCTGCGTGAGATCGAGCGGGAAGCCGTAAGTGTCGTAGAGTTTGAAGGCAATGTCGCCCGACAATTTGCCGCCGGCCGACAGATTGCGCGTCTCGTCATCGAGAATGGAAAGACCGCGCACGAGCGTCGTGCGGAAGCGCGTTTCTTCCGTCTTCAGCGTGTCGGTGATCGTGGCCTCAGCGCGGATCAATTCGGGATAGGCAGCGCCCATTTCGCGCACCAGCGCGGGGACGAGCCTGTACATGACCGGCTCTTTGGCGCCCAGAATCTGCGCATGGCGCATGGCGCGGCGCATGATGCGACGCAGCACATAGCCGCGGCCCTCATTCGAGGGGTTGACGCCATCGGCGACCAGGAAAGAAGCGGCGCGCAAATGATCGGCAATGACGCGATGGCTGGCCGTGCGCTCGCCCGTGGCGGAGACGCCGATCACTTCTTCGGAGGCGCGGATCAGCGATTTGAACAGGTCGATGTCATAATTCGAGCTGACGCCCTGCATGATGCCGGCGATGCGCTCGAGGCCCATGCCCGTATCGATCGAGGGTTTGGGCAGGCTGATGCGCTCGTCGCGCGACACCTGCTCATATTGCATGAAGACGAGGTTCCAGAATTCCAGAAAACGGTCGCCATCTTCATCGGGCGAGCCGGGCGGTCCGCCGGCAAGGGCGGGGCCCTGGTCATAAAAAATTTCGGAACAGGGGCCGCAGGGGCCGGTGTCGCCCATGGCCCAGAAATTGTCGGATGTCGGAATGCGAATGATGCGGTCGTCGGTGAAACCGGCGATCTTCTTCCACAGATCGGCAGCCTGATCGTCGGTATGATAGACCGTGACCAGCAGGCGACTCTTGTCGAGGCCGAATGTTTTGGTGATCAGATTCCAGGCGAGGTAAATGGCCTCGTCCTTAAAATAATCGCCAAAAGAGAAATTCCCGAGCATTTCGAAAAATGTGTGATGGCGCGCCGTATAGCCGACATTCTCGAGGTCATTGTGCTTGCCGCCGGCGCGCACGCATTTCTGGGCAGTTGTGGCGCGCGTATAGGGCCGCTTCTCGATGCCGGTGAAGACATTTTTGAACTGCACCATGCCGGCATTGGTGAACATCAATGTCGGATCGTTGCGCGGCACAAGCGGCGAGGAGGCGACAGGCTCATGCCCATTTGCCTTGAAGAAATCGAGAAAGGCCGACCGGATTTCGTTGACGCCGCTCATGTTCGCAAACTCTTTGCCCTTGGTCCGGCACTGTGGGGCGCGCTGGCCGCCATCCGGCTGGATCTCGCGTGACGTTCGTTTGCCCGCACGAGGCGAAAAACGGGACGTCCGGCCCCCTTGCGGAGCCGCGCCCGTTCTAGCGGGAGACCCTTGCAGTGTCGAGAGCTTGGCGAGGCCCTTGGCGCCTGTGGCCGGAGCGACAAGGCGCCATTGGGCCAAGGCTTTGGCGCGTCAGGAAAGCTGGACGAATCCGGCAATCGCGGGGGGACCATCCGCATCATGCTTCAGGGCAGCTCCAGCGGCATGAAGCCAGCCCTTCGGATTCGTCCAGTCGTGCCTATGACGGAGGATTCTGCCGCCAGAAAGGCTGGATCGGGGTATTTCCATGGCTCCGGTCCGCTTTGCGGACCGGATTGAGGCGATGCGCCGGCTCTGCCGGACGCAATGGGCTTTCACCCGATCAGGCGTCGTCGCCTGCGGCTTCCTCATCCGGGCCGCTCTCGAGGATTTTCTCCGCGATCAGGCCGGAATTGCTGCGGATCGCCTGCTCGATGGCATTGGCGACTTCCGGATTGTTTTTCAGGAAGGTCTTGGCATTTTCGCGGCCCTGACCGAGGCGCTGGCTGTCATAGGAGAACCAGGCGCCCGATTTTTCCACCACGCCGGCCTTGACGCCAAGATCGATCAATTCGCCGTTCTTGGAGACGCCTTCGCCATACATAATGTCGAATTCGACCTGTTTGAAAGGCGGGGCGACCTTGTTCTTGACCACTTTCACGCGGGTCTGGTTGCCGATCACTTCCTCGCGGTCCTTGATCGCGCCGATGCGGCGGATGTCGAGACGCACGGACGCATAGAATTTCAGCGCATTGCCGCCTGTCGTTGTCTCAGGCGAGCCATACATG
>CAZHOK010000124.1:0-6185 GCA_964534115.1 uncultured Beijerinckia sp. | reverse complement strand
GGCAGTGGGCATCGCTGAGGCGAACGAAATATTTTATGCGAAGGCGACAGGCATTGGCCGTCCCATCGTCTATCTCGGCTCCAAGACGGGTCGTGATGGCATTCATGGCGCCACCATGGCTTCTGCTTCTTTCGAAGCCGATGCGGAAGAGAAACGCCCGACCGTGCAGGTTGGCGATCCCTTCTCGGAGAAGCTGCTGCTCGAAGCCTGTCTCGAAATCATGGCCAAGGGCTGCGTCATCGCCATTCAGGACATGGGCGCTGCGGGCCTCACCTCGTCCGCCGTTGAAATGGGCGCGAAGGGCGGGCTTGGCATTGAGCTCGATCTCGACAAAGTCCCGTGCCGCGAAGAAGGCATGAGCGCTTATGAGATGATGCTGTCGGAAAGCCAGGAGCGTATGCTCATGGTCCTCGATCCTGCGAAGGAAGCCGAGGCCGAAGCGATTTTTATCAAATGGGGTCTCGATTTCGCGATCATCGGCAAGACGACGGATACGAAGCGTTTTGTCATCAAGCACAAGGGCAAGATCGAAGCCGATCTGCCGATCATGGAACTGGGCGATGAAGCGCCGCTCTACGATCGTCCGCATGTGCCGACGCCGAAAAAGCCGGTGATCGAAGCGTCTTCCGTGAAGCCGCCCAAATCGAATGCCGATGCGCTCGTGCATCTTCTGGGCACACCCGATCTCTGCTCCAAGCGCTGGGTCTGGGAACAATATGATCATCTCATCCTCGGCAATAGCGTGCAGCAGCCGGGCGGCGATGCGGGCGTGATCCGCATTGGCGACGGGCCGAAAGGCTTGGCGCTCACGACCGATGTCACGCAGCGCTATTGCGAGGCCGATCCTGTCGAGGGTGGCAAGCAGGCAGTTGCGGAGGCCTGGCGCAATATTACGGCGAGTGGTGCGCTGCCGCTGGCGCTCACCGACAATCTGAATTTCGGCAATCCCGAAAAGCCCGAATATATGGGCCAATTCGTCGGCTGCCTTGAGGGCATTGGCGAAGCCGCACGCGCGCTGGATTTCCCCATCGTGTCGGGCAATGTCTCGCTCTACAATGAGACGCAGGGGCGCGGCATTCTTCCCACGCCATCGATTGGCGGCGTTGGCGTGATCGCCGATGTGAATAAGGCTGCATCCGTCGCTTTCAAAAAGGCAGGCCAGAGCATCATCCTGATCGGCGAGACGAAGGGCTGGCTCGGACAATCCGTCTATCTGCGCGATGTCTGCGGCCGCGAAGAAGGTGCGCCGCCACCCGTCGATCTCGCAGCCGAGCGCCGCAATGGCGATTTCGTGCGCAAGCTCATCGAAGCCTCGCGCGTCGATGCTGCGCATGACCTCTCCGATGGCGGCCTGGCCGTTGCGCTTGCCGAAATGGCGATGGCTGGCAAGGTCGGCGCGACGCTGACCATGGATCTCGGCGCGACACCCCATGCGATTCTCTTCGGTGAAGATCAGGCCCGTTATCTCTTGACGGCCACGGCGGATGAAGCGCCGAAAATCCTTGCCGATGCGACAGCGGCGGGCGTGCCCGCGGCCATTATCGGCACGACAGGCGGCGATAGGCTTGATCTGCCGGGCGAAAAGTCCGTTCCAATCGAGCGTCTCATCCGCTCGCATGAAGATTGGCTGCCAAATTATATGGCCGGCCGCGATGCATCATCCGCAGTTTGAGGACGGTTTGACCCATGGCCATGCAGGCAAAAGATATTGAAGCCTTGATCAAGGAGGCTTTTCCCGACGCGAATGTGCAGATCACAGATCTGGCGGGCGATGGCGATCATTATGCGGCGACCGTCGTCTCCTCCGCTTTCAAGGGCAAGACCCGCGTGCAGCAGCATCAGATGGTCTATGCGGCGCTGAAGGGCCGGATGGGCGGCGAACTGCATGCGCTGGCCTTGACCACCAGTGCACCGGCCTGACTGGCGCGCTCCGACAAATTGCCTATATTATTCGACATCAGCGGAACCTTGACCTCCGCTCAAAGGAACAAAGCCATGGCCGACATTCAGGACAAGATCAGGCAGGAAGTGACCGGGACCGACGTTGTGCTTTTCATGAAGGGCACGCCGCAATTTCCCATGTGCGGGTTCTCGGGCCAGGTTGTGCAGATCCTCGATTATCTGGGCGTGCCCTACAAAGGCATCAATGTTCTCGAGGATGAAGAGATTCGTCAGGGCATCAAGGATTACGCCAACTGGCCGACGATTCCCCAGCTCTATGTGAAGGGCGAATTTGTTGGCGGCTGCGACATCATCCGCGAAATGTTCCAGGCGGGCGAACTCGCCAGCCATCTTTCTGAAAATGGAATCGTTTGCCAGCCGGCCGCCCAGGCCTGATCAGCTGCCGATCTGTTCAAGCATGGCAGCGCCCAGAAATCCGTAAGGATTGGCGAGCGTTTCCAAAATCTCGAAATGATTATAGCCGGCGCCGACAATCAGTCGCGCCGGCTTTTTTGCGGCCACGAGTGCAGCGTGAAAATCGCGCGTCTGGCGTTGGAATTCGGGTGTTTCCAGTGTGCCATATGCGAGAATGAGCGGGCAATTGATGCGCGCCATATGTCTTTGCGCGCTCAGTTTCTCGATCATGTCGGGGGTGAACTTCACATAGCGCGAGCGTTTTGAAAGACTCACCGGCTCGAGATCATACATTCCCGAACACAGAAGTGCGCCGGCCAGCGGGCTTGAGTGAATCGAGAAATCCTTTTCCCAATCGGTCGTCGCGATACAAGCTGCCATATGCGCGCCCGATGAATGGCCGATGAGATAAAGGCGCGCCGGATCGGCACTGTAATCGCGCGCGCGTGTGGCAATCTGTGCCGTGGCGCGGCGCACCTGATGGACCATGGGGAAAAGATCGCCGCCACAATCGTCGATCAGGTCGAAATCGAGCGCGGCAAAATGAATGCCGGCTCTCACGAAGATTTCGGCAAGCGATGCAAAATCGCGCGCGCGCCCGTTTCGCCAGGCTCCGCCATGAACGAAAATCACCAAGGGCTGGCTGTCGCCTTTCGCTCTGTAGAGATCGAAGGTCTCGTTCGGGCCCGCGCCATAGGAAATGACCTCCGGCAATCCCAGACGCGACAAGACGAGATCCGCCATCATCATGCGACGCGTTTTGATCGCATCCTGATTGGGCGCATAAACCGCTTGGTCATAGGCTGCATCGAGGGCTGCTTGGTCATAGTCGCGCCAGACTTTCGGCGCCCCAGTCACGCTTTGCATCGGCTCCTCCCCTCCAGCCATTCTGTCATTTCTTGCCTCTGGCTCAAAGGGGACGTATGGCGCGGCTTGCACCCGGCCCCTGCTTCCCGCAAGATCGCCCCATGTTGCGTTTTTTCATCCGCGCTTGCGCGGTCCTTGTCTCTGCCGCCTGTCTGTCATTTGCCATGGCTCCCCTGGCAGACCGGGCGCAGGCGGCCTATGGCCGGATTACGCTCACGGTCGACGGGGTGAAGCGAACCGCCACTCTGGTGGAATTTGAACGCCTCAAGAAGCGCCAGCGTCCGGTCATCATGGTTTTGCATGGCGGTGCCGGAGGCAGTGGTGCGGGCCTTCGCGCCAGACGCAATCTCGGGCTCGATGCTTTCGCACGCGATATGGGTGCGATTATCGTTTATCCCGATGCAGCCGATGGATATTGGGGACGCGCCAAGCCGGGCGAGCCCGTCCCCGATGATTCTGCATTCCTGCGTGCCCTTGCAAATCGCTTCATCGATCAGGGCGTCACAAGCAGACGTCGCATCTATATTGCAGGCGTGTCGGGCGGCGGGATGATTGCCATGAAGATCGCCTGCGAGAACAGCGATCTTTTCGGTGGTGTGGGCGCGTTCCTTGCCAATATGCCGACCGAATGGGCGGGCGATTGCAAACCGGCGCAACCGGTCGCCTTCATGCTGATGAATGGTACAGCCGATCCAATGGTGCCGTTCCAGGGCGGCATCGCCAATATGCCCGAAGGCCCGCGCGAGGTTCTGTCCACGGCCGCGACGCTTTCGCTGTTCAGCACATTTGCGCAATGCTCGGGCCAGACCAGTCACAAACTCACCGATCGCGATCGCAATGATGGATCGCGCGTCACCATCGAGCGCGGCACGGGCTGCAAAATGCCGGTCGAATTGGTCAAGGTCGAGGGTGGTGGCCATACGATACCGGGGCGTCGCCTTTCCACTTCGCGTGGTTTGCCCGTCGGTGCGCAGAATCAGGATATGGATGGCGCGCGCATGATGTGGGATTTCCTGCTGAAGCGCGCAAAGCCCTGAATCAGCGCGGCACAAGCACCCAATAATCGAGATCGAGGATGACCGAAGGGTCGTAATTCTCACCTTCCTTGAAGGGAAAGTCGCCGCAGGGCCTGTCCTTCGTTGCGATGGTGCGGATGCGCAAAGCACCGAAATCATCTCGGCACGGCAAGGGTTCGCTCTCGAGAATCTCGCTCCATGCAAAAACAGTCATTCCGGCGAAGAGCGGTGCGACATGCCGGCCGGCATTGATGGCGGCAATATGAAAGCCATTGCCAAGACCATTGAAGCTCAGGGCGCGCGCCAGTGAAATCACGTGGCCGCCATAGATCAGGCGGCGCCCGAAACGGCCCTGTCCTTCTGCATATTGGTTGAAATGGACTTTGGCCGTGTTCTGGTAGAGGCGTGTCGCGATTTGATGTTCTGCTTCTTCCACAGTCATGCCGTCGACATGGTCGATGCGCTCGCCTTTCGCATAATCATCGAACCGATGGGGAGCGCCCGACATTGTGAAATCGAAATTTTCTCGGGCTGTGCGCGGGCATGCCTCGCCGATCTCGTCAGGTGTCAGGGCTTTTGGAAGATAGGGCAGAACTTCGTGCGGAGCAGGTGCTGACGCGTCGCGTTTGCGCACCATGACCCAGCGCACATAATCAAGGACGATCACGCCATTCTGGTTCGTGCCGGTCGAGCGGACATAGACGACACCCGTTTGTCCGTTTGAATTTTCCTTGAGGCCGATGATTTCGGATTCCGCCGTGAGCGTATCGCCGGGATAGACCGGCGCCAGAAAACGGCAGCCCGCATAGCCCAGATTGGCAACGGCATTGAGTGAAATATCTGCCACTGTCTTTCCAAAAACGATGTGGAATGTCAGCAGATCGTCGATCGGGCTTCTTGGATGGCCGAGATCGCGCGCAAATTCGTCGGACGATTGCAGCGCAAAGCGTGAGCCCGTGAGCGCGGTGTAAAGCGCGACATCGCCGGTCGTGACGGTGCGCGGTGTGGCATGCGTCAGAACCTGCCCGATGCGGAAATCTTCGAAATAATGTCCCGGATTGGTCTTCGCTGCTCTATGAGTCATGCCCGTCTCCGCTGTCTCATGTCCCTTGAATAGGACGTCAGGCGCGTGGAGGCATCCTAGCTCTTCGCAGCAAGCTTTGCTTTGAGAGCGCCAATCATGGCTGCCGCATCGCCTTCCAGAATGATGGTCTTGCGTCTTGAGCTTGTGCCGCTTGCCATCCGCGCGCAGGAGGGCGCTATCTGTGCGGCGCGCGCCAAAATTTCCAGCAAGGCCCGGTTGGCTTCGCCCTTTTCCGGCACGGCGCGGACGCATATGCGCAAGACCTGCGATCCATCCGACAATTGGCCAATCCCTTCAATTTCATGACGGCTGGCGCGCGGCGTCAGCCTGACGGAAACGAGGAGGCCTGCGGGATGTTCCGACCAGGGCGGCGGCAGGCTCAATAACCGCGTACCGCCGGCAGGATATAAAGTCCGATGACCAATTGAATGAAATAGATTGCGAAAATGACGACAATCGGGGACAGGTCCATCCCCCCCATAAAGGGCAAGCGCCGGCGTATGGGCATCAGGACCGGCTCGGTCAAAGCCAGCAGCGCATCCCAGATCGACCTGACCAACCGGTTGCGAATATTGATCACATCGAATGCGAGGAGCCATGACAAAATGGCAGACGCAATGAGGATCCAGACATAAAAGTCCAGGATGACCAGAAACAGCCTGACAATCGCTTCCATGGGACCTCTCGCGTTTCTCACGGTTTAGCTGGACCGCGTCAGGGCTGCAAGCGAGGCTGATGGGCCTTGGCAGCAGAGGCGCCCACCTGCGTTGACAGGCCGCAGGCACCCGCTGTACACACGCGTGGCTTTGGGGCTGTAGCTCAGTTGGGAGAGCGCGTCGTTCGCAATGACGAGGTCAGCGGTT
>CAZHOK010000123.1:0-6227 GCA_964534115.1 uncultured Beijerinckia sp. | reverse complement strand
CACCCGACACGAGATGGCGGGTCTTGGGATGGTCAGGCGCGCCGAAGCGCAGCAGGTTGAGGCAGGCAATCGGGCGCGCGCCCATGGTGAAGACATCGCGCAAAATACCGCCCACACCTGTCGCAGCACCCTGATAGGGCTCGATGAAGGAAGGATGATTATGGCTCTCCATCTTGAAGACGCAGGCCTGTCCATCGCCAATATCGATGACGCCGGCATTTTCACCCGGCCCCTGAATGACCCACGGCGCTTTCGTCGGCAATTTGCGCAAATGAAGGCGCGACGATTTATACGAGCAATGCTCATTCCACATGGCCGAGAAAATGCCGAGCTCAGTGAGTGTCGGCGCGCGGCCGATCAGCTTGAGAATGCGATCATATTCATCGGGCTTGAGGCCGTGTTCGGCAACGAGTTGGGGAGTGATTTCCACGGACTGGCTCTGCAAGTGACGACCTCTGGTTGCTCAGGCTGCAATCAGGCTCTTGAACAGGCCCGCGCCATCGATGCCGCCAACAAGCGGATCGATCAGATTTTCTGGATGCGGCATCATGCCGAGCACATTCATTTTCTGCGAATAAATGCCGGCGATGCCATTTGTTGAACCGTTGGGGTTTGTTGCATCATTGACGAGACCGTTCTCGTCGCAATAGCGAAACGCCACGCGGCCATCGCCTTCGAGACGTTTGATTGTTTCTTCATCGGCTTCGTAATTGCCTTCGCCATGAGCAATGGCGACCTTGATCACCTGACCCTTGCTATAGGCGCGCGTAAAGGACGTGTCGGCGCGCTCGACGCGCAAATGCTGCATTTTGCAGATGAAGCGCAAATCGCGATTGCGCATCAGAACGCCAGGCAGCAGTCCGCCTTCGCAAAGAATCTGGAAACCGTTGCAAATGCCAAGGACGAGGCCGCCACGCGCAGCATGCGCACGCACCGCATCCATAATGGCCGCACGACCGGCAATGGCGCCGCAGCGCAGATAATCGCCATAAGAGAAGCCGCCGGGCAAAATCACAAGGTCGGTTCCCGCAGGAAGTTCTGTCTCGGCATGCCAGACAATCTGCGGTTTCCTGCCCGTCGCCATTTCAAGCGCGCGCACCGCATCGCCTTCGCGATTGGAGCCGGGGAAAAGGACGACAACGGCTTTCATGGCGGCAGACCTTTGCGGATCAGACGATCTCGACGCGATAATTTTCAACGACCGTATTGGCGAGCAGTTTCTCGCAAGCCGCCTTGAGCAGCGCCTCCGCCTGAGCGCGATCCTGCATCGACAATTCAATGTCGAAGACTTTGCCCTGGCGCACGCTGTCGACGCCCTCGATGCCGAACGACTTCAATGCGCCTTCAATGGCCTTGCCCTGTGGATCGAGAACGCCGTTCTTCAAGGTGACGGTGACGCGGGCCTTCATGCTCAAGCCTTCAGTTCGCAAGGACGAAAAGATCCGGGGGCCAAGGCCCCCAGAAAGATTTATTGCACCAGCTTGGGACCGCCGGAGCGCGGCGGCTCATTATCCTGCATGATGCCCAGACGACGCGCGACTTCGCTATAAGCCTCCACCAGGCCACCCATGTCGCGACGGAAACGATCCTTGTCGAGTTTGTCGTTCGACTTGATGTCCCAGAGGCGGCAGGAGTCGGGCGAGATTTCATCGGCCACGACAATGCGCATCATCTCGCCTTCCCAAAGGCGACCGCATTCCATCTTGAAATCGACAAGACGAATGCCGACGCCGAGAAAAAGCCCTGAAAGGAAATCGTTGACGCGAATGGCAAGCGCCATAATGTCGTCGATCTCTTGCGGATTGGCCCAGCCGAAAGCCGTAATGTGCTCTTCCGACACCATCGGGTCGTTGAGCGCGTCATTCTTGTAGTAGAATTCGATGATCGAGCGGGGCAGTTGCGTGCCTTCCTCGATGCCAAGCCGCTGCGACAGCGAGCCCGCCGCGACGTTGCGCACAACGACTTCCAGCGGAATGATCTCGACTTCGCGGATCAGCTGCTCACGCATGTTGAGCCGGCGGATGAAATGCGTCGGCACGCCAATATCATTGAGGTGCTGGAAGACGAATTCCGAGATGCGATTGTTCAGCACGCCCTTGCCGTCGATGACTTCATGCTTTCTGGATGAGCGTTCCGGGCTCAGGGCCTTCATAAAGGACCTTGGCCTTGCCTTCGTAAATGCGACGGCGGCGGTTCATGGGGTTCAACCATAGCTTGAGGAAATCCATGGGACGGACCGGGGCTGTTCTCTGACTTGCGATCTGCGCCTGACGAAGAGCAGAACGAAGCCGGGCGAATGCAAGGCCACGGATCCTAGAGAGGCGTCCTAGACCGAACAGGCCCAGGAAACAACCCATGGTGTAAATTATAGCCTTTAAGGGCCCTGTACAATGATTCGGGTCCTGAGATGCGGCTTGCGGTGCCATGCCTGTGAATAGCGCAGGCCAAGAGCATCATGGGAATGTCACTATTCTCTCCCTACATGACATTCGAAGCCCGTCGAGGGCTGGTCTTGGATTTGGGAGAGCAAAATGACGGAAATGGACAAGCGCGGCGATTCTTTCGAAAAGAAATTCGCCCATGACGAGGAATTACGGTTCAAGGCCGTTGCGCGTCGCAACAAGCTTCTGGGCCTCTGGGCGGCCGAGAAAATGGGCAAGGTTGGCGCAGACGCAGAAGCCTATGCACGCCAAGTGGTGAGCGCCGATTTCGAAGAAGCCGGCGATGAAGATGTTTTTCGCAAAATCCGGACAGATTTCGACAGCGCCAGCGTGAGCCAGTCGGATCATCAAATCCGCCGGACCATGGAAGAATTGCTCGTCAAGGCGGCGGAAGAGATCAAAGCCGGCCGCTAGGAAAGACTTTATTCAGCCTGAGCCCCGAATATGGCCATCATGGGCGATACCGGGGCCAATCTTGCCTTTCCAGAAGCCGCCCCCGACCTTTCCGAGGCGGGGCGGCAATGGCTGTCCTATCTGGCGGCCCAGCGCCGCTTGTCGCCCAAAACGGTCGAAGCCTATCAGCGCGACCTGCGTCAGTTCCTGTCCTTCCTGAAAAATCATTTTGGCGCCTCGCCCGGCCTCAAAGCCTTTTCTGAGCTTCGGCCGGCCGATTTGCGTGCCTTTATGGCGCGGCGACGCAGTGGCGGGATCGAGAGCCGTTCGCTGATGCGAAGCCTTGCCGCGCTTCGCTCCTTTGCCCGGCATTTGGAGCGGGCAGGCCAAGGGAAAGCCGCCGCTTTTGCCGCTGTCCGCAGCCCAAAAATCGGCCGCAGCCTGCCAAAACCCCTGCCCGCATCGACGGCCTGCGAAATGATCGGCCTCGACGCCCGTGCCGGCGAGGCCAACCCGCCATGGATTTTGGCGCGCGATGCAGCCGTGCTTGGCCTGCTCTATGGGGCGGGATTGCGCATTTCCGAAGCGCTTGGAATCCAGCGGCGCGATGCCCCCTGCGAGGGCCGGGACAGTTTGACCGTCATCGGCAAGGGGTCGAAGACAAGAATGGTGCCGGTGATCGCCCCTATTACGCGGGCGATCGAGGATTATCTGGACTTATGCCCTTACACGCTCAAGCCGGAGGGCCCGCTCTTTGTGGGGGCCAAGGGCGGACCGCTCTCGCCCCGCATCATCCAGCTTGCGGTCGAACGGATGCGCGGCGCTTTCGGCCTGCCCGACAGCGCCACGCCCCATGCGCTTCGGCATTCCTTCGCCACCCATTTGCTGGCGCGCGGCGGCGACCTGCGGTCAATCCAGGAATTGCTGGGGCACGCCTCTTTATCTACGACGCAGGTCTATACGGCCGTCGATGGGGTGCGCCTGCTGGAAGCCTGGCGCAGCGCCCATCCACGCGCCGGATAGGCTCAATTTGGGATATCCCCCCAAAAAACCTCAAAATGAACCGTTGAGCGATGCGAGATCGCCGCTTAGAAGCTCTCGGGTCAAGTGCTCAAGCACGAATCACGGGGGGATCGAATGTCTGGTGGACACGCGGCAGAACCGGAAACCAACAATAAGGGCGTAGCCCTTCTCATCGCCGTTCTGGCCTTGATGCTGGCCTTCTCCGAAATGGGGGGAAGCAATGCGGAACGCGAGGCGCAAGCCCATAATCTCGAGGCTTCCAATCTCTGGGCCTTTTTCCAGGCCAAGACCATTCGCAGGACGACCGTGCAGGTCGCCTCCGAACAGGTCGAGGCGCAATTGATCACCATCACCGATCAGGCCCAGCGCGACGTTCTGCAGAAGCGCGTGACCGACTGGAAGCGCACAGCCGAGCGCTATGAGACGGAGCCGGAAACCGGTGAGGGACGCCGTGAATTGATGGCGCGGGCAAAAGCAGCTGAGCAAAAGCGCGATGAATACAAGGCCCGCAACGAAGTGTTCGAGGTCAGTTCCGCCGTGCTTCAGATCGCAATCGTGCTCTGCTCAGCCATGATCATCACAGGCATTGCAGCTCTGGTCTGGGTTGCCGGCGGATTGGGTGCAATTTCCTTCGCCTTGATGAGCATTGCGACGCTTGCGCCGAACTTGGTCCATTATGTTTTCTGAAACAAAAAAGGCCGGAGAATAACTCCGGCCTTTTTCGTCTCACATGTGGATCTGGCGTTTCTCGACCGCCATGGCCGCTTCTTTCACGGCTTCCGAAATCGTTGGATGAGCGTGGCAGGTGCGGGCGAGATCTTCCGACGATCCGCCGAATTCCATCAGCACTGCGCATTCAGCGATCAATTCGCCGGCGCTGATGCCGATAATATGGACGCCGAGCACGCGATCGGTTGTGGCGTCCGCCAGCACTTTCACAAAACCATCCGTATGCCGCATGGCGCGCGCGCGGCCATTGGCAGTGAAGGGGAACTTGCCGACCTTATAGGCAATGCCCGCAGCCTTGAGTTCTTCTTCGGTTTTGCCGATCGATGCAATTTCCGGCATCGTGTAAACAACGCCGGGAATGACATCGTAATTCACATGGCCATGCTGGCCGGCCAGAATTTCGGCCACTGCAACGCCTTCGTCTTCAGCCTTATGCGCCAGCATCGGACCGCGCACGACATCGCCAATGGCATAAATGCCCTTCACATTGGTCGCGAAATGATCGTCGATCACAATGCGACCGCGGTCCATGGCAACGCCTGCCGCCTCGAGGCCGAGGCCATCCGTATAGGGCCGGCGACCGGTAGCGACGAGAACGACATCGCCTTCAAGCGTAACAGCAGCGCCGCCCGCAACCGGTTCGAAGGTAACGGCAGCGCCCTTGCCCTTCTTCTCAATTTTGGTGACCTTGGATGAAAGCTTGAATTCAAAGCCCTGCTTTTCCAGGATGCGCTGGAACTGCTTGGCGACTTCATTGTCCATGCCCGGCAGGATGCGATCGAGATATTCGACAACCGTGACCTGTGCGCCCAGACGACGCCAGACAGATCCCATTTCGAGGCCGATCACGCCGCCGCCAATCACGATCAGTTTCGCCGGTACTTTTTCCAGTGTCAGCGCGCCGGTCGACGAGACGATAACTTTTTCATCGAATTTGACGTCGACGCCGGGAGGCGAAGCAATATCGGAGCCCGTTGCGATAACAATATTCTTCGTCTCGAGCGTGGTGATCTTGCCATCATCCGCCTTCACATCGACCTTGCCGGGCGCGCTGATCGTGCCAAAACCGGTAAAACTTTCGACCTTGTTCTTTTTCAGCAGAAAGCCCACGCCGCTGACATTGGCATCGACCGTATCGGCCTTGTGCTTCATCATCGCTTTGAGATCGAGCGTCGGCTTTCCCACGACAATGCCGAGCGGCGCAAAATCATGGCCTGCGAGATCGAACATTTCGGAAGCATGCAGCAGCGCCTTCGAGGGAATGCAGCCAATGTTCAGGCAAGTGCCGCCATGCGTCTTGCGCTTTTCAACAACAGCCACTTTCATGCCGAGCTGGGCGGCGCGGATCGCGCAGACATAACCGCCGGGTCCGGTGCCGATGACAACAAGATCGTAGGACATTTGGATTGCTCCGCGAGAGCGTCAGGAGATCGTCATTGCAAGGCGCGAAGCGAAGCAACAATCCAGATTTTGCACTGGCAAACTGGTTGGCTTCGCCCCGCTCGCAAGGACGAAATTACAGATCGAGGACGAGACGAGCCGGATCTTCCAGCGCTTCCTTGACGCGCACGAGGAAGGTGACCGCTTCCTTGCCGTCGACGATGCGGTGATCGTAGGAGAGCGCCAGGTACATCATCGGGC
>CAZHOK010000122.1:5079-6378 GCA_964534115.1 uncultured Beijerinckia sp. | reverse complement strand
CCTGCGGCGGTTCTGGATGATGTTAGGCTTTGCTTGCGATGACGAAGCTATAGGAATTTATACTTTTTGTTTTCACCATCAAACTCAAGCATTTTCTGCCCGGTTCTCGCTTGACCCCACCCCCACCATCCCCTAGAAGACACTCCTTCACCCGAGACGCGCGCGTTCTTGGGGCTCTGCCTTTGGCAGGGTCACCCGGATGCTTTTGTCTCACTCCGCAGGGGCCGGCCTCCACCGGCGCGGGGATGATCAGCCTGCTGCTTTTATCGCAGCACCACATGGAGACGGCCAGATGGCTCGTATTGCAGGTGTAAATATTCCGACCAACAAGCGCGTCATCATTGCGCTTCAGTACATTCACGGCATCGGCGCCAAGAATGCGCAGGAAATCTGCGAGAAGGTGAACATTCCGGCCGAGCGCCGCGTGTCCCAGCTCACCGACGCCGAAGTGTTGCAGATCCGCGAAACGATCGACCGCGATTATATGGTCGAAGGCGATCTGCGCCGCGATGTTGCCATGAACATCAAGCGCCTCATGGATCTCGGCTGCTATCGCGGCCTGCGTCATCGTCGCCAGCTGCCCGTTCGCGGCCAGCGCACGCATACGAATGCGCGCACCCGCAAGGGCAAGGCAAAGCCGATCGCCGGCAAGAAGAAGTAATTTTTTCCGCGCGCGGAAAAATATCCAGAGCGTGCGCAGCACGCGAAGGATCCACGCAAACAATCTGGCGCATCGCATCGATCTTTGCGCCGATCACCTTTCTCCCCAGCGCCTGGCATTACGGGCGCGCATGAAGGACTTAGTAAATGGCAAAAGAAGCCGGTCGCGTTCGCCGCAGGGAACGCAAGAATATCGCGTCGGGCGTCGCTCATGTGAACTCGACATTCAACAATACGATGATCACCATCACCGATGCGCAGGGCAATACGATCTCCTGGTCGTCTGCCGGCACGATGGGCTTCAAGGGCTCGCGTAAATCGACTCCTTACGCTGCGCAGATGGCAGCTGAAGATGCTGCGCGCAAAGCATCCGAACATGGCATGCGCACGATTGAAGTCGAAGTTTCGGGTCCGGGTTCGGGCCGTGAATCGGCTCTGCGCGCGCTGCAGGCTGCGGGCTTCACCGTGACCTCGATCCGCGACGTGACGCCGATCCCGCACAATGGTTGCCGTCCGCGCAAGCGTCGTCGCGTTTGATTTTTTTGTCCTTCCCGCCGACGGGTGGGGAGGGCGTTTGTTGTTTCATCGAGGGCGTGCAGCCAGGGTCGACGGACCGATATGCTGCACGCTGCATCATGA
>CAZHOK010000122.1:0-5069 GCA_964534115.1 uncultured Beijerinckia sp. | reverse complement strand
CAAGCCGAACAAGCTCGAAGTCGCCGCTGGCGATGATCCCAAGCGTCAGGCGACGGTTGTCGCTGAGCCGCTCGAGCGCGGTTTCGGCCTCACGCTCGGCAATGCCCTGCGTCGCGTATTGCTCTCTTCGCTGCAGGGTGCAGCGATCACGGCCGTGCAGATCGACGGCGTGCTGCATGAATTTTCTTCGATCCCCGGCGTTCGTGAAGATGTCACCGACATTGTTCTCAACATCAAGGACATTGCCATTCGCATGCAGGGCGAAGGCCCCAAGCGCATGGTGCTCAAGAAGCAGGGCCCCGGCGCCGTGCTGGCCGGCGACATTGGCGTCACCGGCGATGTGACGGTTCTCAACCCGAACCTCGTCATCTGCACGCTGGATGAAGGCGCGGAAATCCGCATGGAATTCACCGTCAACACCGGCAAGGGCTATGTCGCCGCCGAGCGCAATCGCGCCGAAGATGCGCCCATCGGCCTCATTCCGGTCGACAGCCTCTATTCGCCGGTCAAGAAGGTTTCCTATCGCGTCGAGAACACACGCGAAGGCCAGATCCTTGATTATGACAAACTGACGCTGACGCTCGAGACCAATGGCTCGATCAGCCCCGATGATGCCGTGGCCTATGCTGCGCGCATTCTGCAGGACCAGCTGAATGTTTTCGTGAACTTCGAAGAGCCGCGCCGCGAGGAAGCTGCTCCCTCGATCCCAGAGCTCGCCTTCAACCCGGCTTTGCTCAAGAAGGTCGACGAGCTCGAGCTGTCTGTGCGTTCGGCCAATTGCCTCAAGAACGACAACATCGTCTATATCGGCGATCTCATCCAGAAGACGGAAGCCGAGATGCTGCGCACGCCGAATTTCGGCCGCAAGTCGCTCAACGAGATCAAGGAAGTCCTCGCCCAGATGGGTCTCCATCTCGGCATGGAAGTCACCGGCTGGCCGCCGGAAAATATCGAAGAGCTCGCCAAGCGCTTCGAAGAACATTATTGAGTTTTGCACCGGGGGCGGTGCTTTTCCGCCCCCAAAAATCAGACCGGCGTTCCTTGGCACGGCGTCGCGTAAATTCAGGAGAGCCACATGTATCACGGTCGTTCCAAGCGTCGTTTCAACCGCACTGCCGAACATCGCAAGGCGATGTTTGCCAATATGTGCCAGGCGCTCATCAAGCATGAGCAAATCGTCACGACGCTCCCCAAGGCGAAGGATCTTCGCCCCGTCGTCGAAAAGCTGGTGACCCTCGGCAAGCGCGGCGATCTCCATGCCCGCCGCCAGGCGATTGCCCAGATCAAGGATGTCGATCTCGTTCGCAAATTGTTCGACGTGCTCGGCCCGCGCTACAAGACCCGCAATGGCGGCTATACGCGCGTCCTCAAGGCCGGCTTCCGCTACGGCGACAATGCCGCCATGGCTGTGATTGAATTCGTCGATCGCGACGTCGATGCCAAGGGCAAGGATTCGGGCCCGGTTGTCGAGGCTGCCGCCGAGTAATCGGGCTTTTCAGCTGAAAGTTTCAGGGCGGCCTTCGGGTCGCCCTTTTTTGTTGCGACTTTGCTGATCTGGGAGGCGTACCTATATCAAGAGCCATGCGTGTGCGCGTCCCTCTCCCGCTCTGGCGGGAGAGGGTGGCCGGCAAAGCCGGACGGGTGAGGGCGCCGGGCATGGAGCGTGGTCTTGAAAGAGTTGCGCGGCCCTGTCGCCCTCATCCGTCATGCTGCGCATGACACCTTCTCCCGCCAGAGCGGGAGAAGGGCGCGCCGCGACCTGGAGCCGATTGACATGATGCGCTTTGCCCTTGCCCTGCTGACATTTCTCTTCGCACTTCCCGCCACCGCCCAGCAGCGCGCCGTGGCGGACTCGCGCGGGCAGCTCGTTCTCTCCTATGCGCCCATCGTCAAGCTTGCGCAGCCATCGGTCGTCAATGTCTATGCCTCGCGCATTGAGCGCCGCGCTGCCAATCCGCTTTTCGACGATCCGATCTTCCGCCGTTTCTTCGGCGATCAGCAGGGCAGGGGACAGACGGCGCAATCGCTGGGTTCGGGCGTGATTGTCGATGCCAGCGGCCTTGTCATCACCAACCATCATGTCATCGAAGGCATGACCAATGTGAAAGTCGCGCTGGCCGACCGGCGCGAATTCGATGCGGAAATCGTGCTGCGCGATCCGCGCACCGATCTTGCCGTTTTGCGCATTCGCAATGGCGGGACGTTTCCGGCCATGGAAGTTGGCGATTCCGACAATCTTGAAGTGGGCGACATTGTGCTGGCGCTCGGCAATCCTTTCGGTGTCGGCCAGACGGTGACGCAGGGCATTGTTTCGGCGCTGGCGCGCACGCAGGTCGGCATTACCGATTATGGCTTCTTCATCCAGACGGATGCGGCGATCAATCCCGGCAATTCCGGCGGCGCGCTGGTCGATATGCAGGGGCGACTTGTCGGCGTGAATACGGCGATCTTTTCCAAATCGGGCGGCTCCATCGGTATCGGTTTTGCGATCCCCGTGAATATGGTGAAAATTGTTGTTGCCGCCGCAAAGGGTGGCGTGCGGCAGGTGCGCCGTCCCTGGCTTGGCGCCACATTGCAGCCTGTGTCGCGTGAAATTGCCGACTCGCTTGGCATGGATCGACCAGCGGGTGCGCTGGTCTCGGATGTGATTGCGCGCGGCCCGGCGGAGGAGGCAGGCCTGCAGCGTGGCGATGTCATCACGGCGGTGGATGGCGTGAGCATCGACGATCCCGAGGGGCTTGGCTATCGCATGGGCGTGCGCCCGCTGGGCGGCATGATGCGCCTGTCCATCCTGCGTCGCAATCGTCCCATGTCGCTCGATGTGAAGCTCATGGCCGCGCCGGAAACGCCACCGCGCGAACAGATTGTTCTGCAGGGCCGCTCGCCTTTTGCCGGCGCCACAATCGTCAATGCATCGCCTGCGACAATGGAAGAATTTTCCGTCGAGGGCGTGAAGGAGGGCGTGATCATTGCGGAGATCCAGCCCGGCACAACAGCAGCAGCGGTCGGATTGCAGCGCGGCGATGTCATTCTCGCCGTCAACGATCAGCGTATGGCGCGCACAGCCGATCTGCGCGCTGCGACAGCCAATCGCCAAATGTACTGGAAGCTGACCCTGCTGCGCGGCGGGCAGGTCATCACAACAGTTCTCGGCGGCTGAGGGCGCGTCCTTGCGAGGCGCCGCAGGCGATGCGGCAATTCAGAGGCCCCACGTGTGATCTCTGGATAGCGCACGCTTCGCTCGCAATGACGGTGGTCGTATCCCCTCATCAGTCTGCTCCGCAGACAGCTTCTCCCCATGGGAGAAGCGGGCGCTCACCTGTGGTCGTCATTGCGAGGCGCCGCAGGCGACGCGGCAATCCATCTTTGCCCGCGGCGCCTCTCAATCGCTTCGCCCACCTATGCCATCAAGGCCTGCGTCACGCGGCCTTGCGGACCGGCTTGCCCTTGGCCATGCGGCGCTTGATGGAGGACCACAGTTTGCGAATGTCCTCGGCTGCATCGCCATTGGGGTTGATCTCGCTCACGCCCCAGCCATTGCGCGCAGCCTCCTGAAAATCGACGCGGGCGGAAATGAGCGGCGTCAGCAGGCCGCCCATGGCTTCCAGCGCTTTGGCGCCCTGTTCGACGCGCGCGCTTTGATTGGCGGGCGGGCATTGGTTGAGCACGAAAGCATAATCGCGGCGCAATTCACGGGCGACCTTGCGCGTTGTCTCGCTGGCCCAGAGATCGAAGACATTGGGCCGTGCGGGAATGATGACGAGATCGGAATGGCGCATGGCGGCCTCCGTCGCCGGGCTCGACGTGCCGGGCGTGTCGATAATGACCAGCGTGACGCCTTTTTTCTCGAGCGCATTGAGCACCGGTGCCAGCTTTCCACCCGGCACGATCTCGACAGGAATATCGGTCTCTCCGCGCAGCCTGGACCAATTGACCAGCGTCTTGAGCGGGTCCATATCGATGATGAACACACGCTCGCTGGCCTCCTGGGCGGCAACGGCAAGGCAGGATGCAAGCGTGCTCTTGCCGGAGCCGCCCTTCTGGGTCACGAGTGAGATCGTACGCATGAGACGGCCCTTTTCCCTTGTGCAGCTTTCAGTCGCTGGACGTTCGCAAAATGAATCACTTGCGTGAATGTCGAAAAGGTTAGGAAGAGCGTGAATGAGTCGCAATATGTTTTGGCACGTCACGTAAGGTGAATGCGCATATTTATGCACTGTTGCATTGCATCGTGACAAAAATGCACTGACGGATAAAGGCATGAGCAATCTTTTCGACAGCGCAGGACTTTCAGCAAATGCACCGCGCCCGCTCGCCGATCGCATGCGGCCGCAGACTTTGTCCGAAGTTGCAGGGCAGGAACATCTTGTCGGTCATGATGGCGCACTCACGCGGCTCATTCGCTCCGGTTCGCTCGGCTCGCTGATTTTTTGGGGGCCGCCCGGCACAGGCAAGACAACAGTTGCGCGCTTGCTGGCCCATGAGACGCAGCTCGAATTTGCCCAGATTTCAGCCATTTTCACCGGCGTTGCGGATCTCAAGAAAGTCTTTGAGGCTGCGCGCGAGCGCGCGCGTGCGGGGCGCGGGACGCTTCTCTTTGTCGATGAGATTCATCGTTTCAATCGTGCGCAGCAGGATTCTTTTCTGCCGGTGATGGAAGATGGCACGGTCACATTGATCGGCGCGACGACCGAAAATCCCTCTTTCGAATTGAATGCGGCGCTCTTGTCGCGCGCGCGTGTGCTCACTTTCCGTTCGCTGTCGCACGAGGCTTTGCAGCAATTGCTGGCGCGCGCCGAAGAGGTGGAGGGCAAGTCCTTGCCGCTCGATCTGGACGCGCGCGATGCGCTCGTGCGCATGGCCGATGGCGATGGGCGCGCCGCTCTTACTCTGGCGGAAGAAATCTGGCGTGCGGCCGGCGAGGGCGAAATTTTCGATGCGAAAACTTTGTCCGATATCGTACAGCGCCGCGCGCCCATTTACGACAAAGGGCAGGAGGGTCATTACAATCTGATCTCGGCCCTGCACAAATCGGTGCGCGGTTCCGATCCCGATGCCGCTCTTTATTA
>CAZHOK010000121.1:0-6380 GCA_964534115.1 uncultured Beijerinckia sp. | reverse complement strand
GGTCGAGCGCTTCGATCTCGGGGGGCAGATTGATCTTGGGTTGCTGATATTCGGCCTCGGCGAGGAGGCGGGCACGCTCGACGACGGTTTCAAAGCTGAAGCGAGGGCCGTCATTGCCGGTGCGCTGACCGTTCTGCGCCTGCGCAAAGGCGGCCGGCATGGCGAGGACAGAGGATATGGCAGCCAGAAAAGTGCGGCGCGTCGCATCTGTCACGGGGTTTGGCACGGGGCTTGTCCTGCTGGGTGAGAAAGTCGATCTGGCGAGCGCCTCAATGGCGCGGACGGGGCCGTAAATTCCTTCAAATCAATGAATTTGGCAAGCCGGCCCGCGGATGGCAGCTCGGCCGACCCTGGCCCCTATCGTTTCTTCTGGGTGCAGGAATCCGTCGTCTCGCTGCCATTGCCGTAAAAATTCTTCACCATTGTTTTGGAGCCGAAAAAAGCCAGCAGATCGCCACCGCTTTCGCGCGTCACGCCCCAGACGAGGACATCGCCATTCTTTTCCACCTGCGCGCGCACAACGCGGTAGGTCTGGCTGATTTTGTCATCCTTGCGCAGGAAAGCGCGCGTTTCGGTGTCATAGCTGATCTGGTAGATGGCGTTTTTCTGGCCCTTACAATCAAGGACCAGAAGTTCGGCCTGCGCGACGCCAGCCCCAAGCAGGCTGCCGGCTCCCGCCAGCAAACATGCAATTCCTCTCGAAAGTAACGCCATCTCGCTCTCCCTGCATGCGAATGCTGCGTAACTGGAGAAGATTATCGCCCCAAAAAGGTTAAAGATCGGCAACGGGGGCGATGGGCTTTGGGCCCACCGTCCCGCTTGGCCTAGCCCCAGACCTCATTGGCGATCGAGACGATCAATTCGAGCTTGGCGCGCTGATCGGCTTGCGACAGCGGATTGCCGGGGACCGAACTTGCAAAGCCGCATTGGGCGCTGATGGCCAGTTGATCGATGGGCACGATTTTCGCCGCCTCATCGAGACGCGCGCGCACTTTGGCGCGATCCTCAAGCTGCGCGACCTTGCTGGAGACCAGACCCAGCACGACGATTTTGTCGGCAGGCAGGTGGCGCAAAGGATCGAAATTGCCGGCGCGCGGGGAATCGAATTCCATCAGATAGGTTTGGATATTGACCTTCCGGAACAATCTCTCGGCGACGAGATCGTAGCCACCCTCCGCCTGCCAATGGCCGGCCTGGTTGCCGCGGCACAGATGCATGGCCACATGCATGCCTTTGGGCGCACCGGCAACGACAGCATTCATCGCATCCGTATAGACCTCGATCAATTGCCGCCAATCGTCGCCGCGCTCTGCCAGTGCTTTCTGGATTTTGGGATCGCCGAGTTTGGCCAGCGATGTCTCATCGAGCTGGACATAGCGGCAGCCTGCATCATAGAGGGCCTGCATTTCGGCATGATAGGCCTTGGCGAGATCGTTCCAGAAATCGTCGAGATTGGGATAGACGTCTTTTGAAATATTGGCGCGGCCCGAGCGGTAATGAATATAGCAGGGGCCGGGCAGGGTGATTTTCGGCATGGCCGTTTTCACATGGGCCTGCAGAAAGCTGAAGTTCGGCGCATTGACGGAGGCCGTCCATTTGATCGGTGCCGAGACAACGGGCACGCGTGCGGCGCGTGTGCCGCCCTTGCCGTCGGAATAGGCCCAGTCGCCGCTGCCCACATGTTCGCTGCGCACACCGGTCAGGCCCTGTGTGGTGAAATTCTCCGAATAGGTCGAGCGTCGGAATTCGCCGTCGGTGGCTACTCTGAGGCCGACGCTTTCCTGCATCGCAATCACCTTGCGAATTTCTTCATCCTCTATGGCGCGCAATTCAGGATGGCTGCTCCGGCCCTCATGATGGGCATCGCGCGCATTTTTGATGGCATCGGGGCGCAGAAATGAGCCGATCACTTCGGCGCGGAACGGCGGTTTGCTGGCATCAGACATTTTCTTCTCCATTTTTCTTTTCTTCTTGAGATGGCTTACTTGCTGCCGATGGCCGCGCGCGCCGCATCGATGATGTCCTGCGGCAGATCGTAAATCTTGTTCACGATTGCAGCCACTTCTTTTCCCGAAGCAGGGGCAATGTCGAGCCGCAGGCGTTCGGCCTCGGCGCGCAGATCGGGATCTTCCATGGCTTTCATGAATGCGCCCTGCAATGCCTCGATACGATCTGCCGGCACTTCGGCTGCCGCAATAAAGGGGCGCCCAAAGCTCAAAGGTTCATAATGAACCTGCATGACCTGCTGGTCGCGCGGTGTTTTTGCAAATGAATAGGCCAGCGGCACGCCCTGCTTGTCGAGTTCGGCTGCCGAGCGCATGCCTTCTTGCGCGACGATCTTGATAAAACCATCGCGCAGCCATTGCGAGCGTTGCACGGACACCGTCGACCAGCCCACGCCGCATGTTCCCTGGACTTCGCCTTTTTCAATGGCGAGAAGAATTTCATTCGAGCCCGGATAGCCGCTGACGATCTTGAAATTGGCGCCAAAAAGATTGGTCAGCAGAAGAGGGAAGTCGCGGGTCGATCCACCAGCTGCGCTGGCGCCGATCAAAATGTTGCGCTTCAGAAAATCGGGAAAATCCGTGACGCCTGCGTCCGCACGGACGATGCAGACATAGAGTTCATTATTGGCGCTGCCGATAAAATTGAGCTTGCGCGCATCATATTTGATTTTGCCCTTGTCGCCGACCAGCTGTTCGACGAGGGCGCCCGGAAAGATGGCGCCTATCACCGTCCCGTCCTTGGGGGCGGCAATGGCAATATGTTGCGTGGCGACGATGGAGCCCGCGCCCGACATATTGCTGGCAACGATATTCGGTTGGCCGGGGATATATTTTCCCATATGGCGGGCCACGAGACGCCCATAGAGATCGTAGCCGCCCCCCGGTGAGGAGCCGATCACCATCTGGATGGTTTTGCCGCGATAGAAGCCGGCAATTGCATCTTGCGCCTGCGCGGCGGCCGAAGAAAAAATACCGACGAGCAGGGCAAGCCCTGCGCTCCACCTGCTTGGCATGTGGCCTCCCTGGAATCTGCCATTCGGCGTATCTTGTGCGCGCATCCTGACGCCGCGAGCCGATCCGGTCAACCGCCGGGCGATGCTTGACAAACGAGCCGGCGAAAGGCCCGATAGCATCAAAAAAGCGGGCAGGGGTTGTGGATATGAAGGTGGGGGTCTTCGATCATCTGGATAATGATGCCCTGCCGATTGCGCAATTTCTCGACGAACGTCTGGCGCTGATCGAGGCTTATGATCGGGCCGGGTTTTATGCCTATCATCTGGCAGAGCATCACGGCACGGCGCTTGGCATGGCGCCTTCGCCAAATGTGTTTCTCGCCTCCGTCGCGCAACGGACGAAAAACCTGCGCTTCGGTCCGATGGTCTATGCGCTTCCGCTCTATCATCCGCTGCGGCTTGCTCAAGAAATCTGCATGCTCGATCAATTGAGCCATGGGCGGCTTGTGATCGGCTTTGGGCGTGGGTCTGCGCCGGGCGAATTGCGCTTCTATGACGTCGAACCCCAGGATGCAGAGGCGATCTTCAGGGCGCGTTTGCCCTTGGTTCTGGAAGCGCTGGAAACCGGCATTTTGCGGGAGCCGGGCCGGCCTGCGCCGCTCGATGCGATCGAATTGAAAGTCGCCTGCCTGCAAAAGCCGACGCCGCCCGTCTGGTATGGCGTCCATTCACCCGACAGCGCCGAGCGCGCGGCCATGCGCGGCTGGCAGACCATTTCGCTGGATACGGCGGAAGAGGCGAGGGCCTGTTGCGAGGCCTATCGCAGCGCGCGGGGTGGCGTGCATTCTGACGCTCTGATGGGACTTGGCCGTTTCATTGTTGTGGCGCGCACAGATGAAGAGGCGTTGAGCCTGGCGCGCCGCGCCTATCCCAATTGGCATCGCTCGTTCACCCATCTCGCCCGCAAGCTCGGGAGCACAGCGCGCCATCCGCGGCCCGATACATGGGATGCGCTGCATGCTCAGGGCAAGGGGATTGCGGGTGCGCCAGACACTGTGGCGCGGCTCCTGCGTGCACAGATGCAGGAGAGCCAATGCAATTATCTGGTCGGGCAATTTGCCTTTGGCGATTTGTCGGCGGGCGAATTGCAGACATCGCTCGATCTGTTCACGCGCGACGTCTGGCCGGCACTTTCATAATCCCATCATGGCCCGCATGAGCGGAAACAATCCAGCAATGGAATGTGCTTTCTGGATTGTTTCGCTGCTCATGCGCTTGAGATTTTACACCCGGAACGTGCCGCGCTTTCGTCCCTGTTCGACATTGAGGAAGAGCTGGTCGAGCGACATTTTGTTCTTCATCAGCCCCTGTTCATAGGAATAGCCGACGAGCGTCTCGAGATTATGGATGTTTTTCGGCGTCATTCCATATTCCCATGGATCGAGGCCGAGGATTTCTTCTTGCTCTTCCCAGGCCTCGCGATACCAGGCAACAGGCGCAATGCGGGGATTTTCCATGCGCTTCATGGCGATGGTTTTGGCGGCATTGAAAGCCTTGTAGAGTTCGACAGGAACCCATGGGTATTTTTCGACAATGCTCTGGCGAATTCCCATCACATGCATGATCGGGAAAATCTGGGTCTTTTTGTAATAGGCAATCTCGTCAGCCTTATAATTGGGGAAAAGGCGGGCGACATTCGGGTCCTTTTTGAGCATGGGCTCGATGAGATCGGGATGCAGCACGGCATCGAGCTCGCCATCGACAAGCATTTGCTCGACAAATTTGTCATCTGGCAGGCGCGTGAGTTTCAAATCGGCAGGCGGGATGAATTCAACATCTTCGTCGATTTCCGAGAACCATTCGCAGCTCTTGTGCGGCACGCCATATTCATGTTCGAGAATGCCGCGCAACCACAGAATGGCCGAGACCTGATAGGATTTGACGCCGATCTTTTTGCCGATCAGATCCTTTGCGGATTTGATGCCTTTTTTGGTGTTGATGAAAACAAAGCCATGGCGGAAGCGGCGATGCAGGAAGACCGGAAGGGAATCGACCGCAAAACCCTGATCCTTGGCGATCAGATAGGATGAGCTGGAAAGTTCGGCGACGTCGAATTCATTGTTTCTCAGAAACCGCCAGTGGCGGGTCGAAGAATCCTGCTTGGTGACCATGGTGAGCTGGATACCATCCGGCTTGACCGTGCCCTCCTTCAAGGCGCGGACGATCTCATAATCCCCGCAGGCCAATGTCAGCTCAATGTCGCGCGACATAGTCTCTCCCTTTGTGTTTTTTCTTCCGCCGTGGCGGCGCTGGCGTGACTTTAGCTTTTGCGCCTGTGCCCTTGCAAGGTGCGCTGGCCCGACTAGACTTGGGCGGAAATGCCCCGGCAGAGGGCGCATGAGGGAGAGAACATGAAACGTCGATCGGCCATTCTGGCCAGTGCCGTCCTGGGTACAGGTTTGCTTGCGAGCGTCGCGGCACAAGCGCAGGACGCGCTCGCCAATTTTTATCGGGGCCGCAATGTCTCGATCATCATCGGATCCTCGCCCGGTGGTGGATACGATCTCTATGGGCGGCTCATCTCGCGCTACATCGGGCGCCACATTCCAGGCAACCCGACCATTGTCGTGCAGAATATGCCGGGGGCTGCCTCCAATATTGCCGCCGCGCATATTTATAATGTCGCGCCAAAAGACGGCACGGTGATCGGTGCGCTTTTCATGGGCGCCGTGGTCGAGCCCTTGTTTGGCGAAGGCAAACGGCCGACGCATGACATGTCGAAGTTTCATTATATCGGCAATGCCAATAGCGATGCCTATGTCTGCCTCGTGCGCACGGATGCGCCGGTCAAGACATTTACCGATGTCTTCGACAAGGAGCTTGTGATCGGCGCCTCGGCCGATGGTGCATCGACGCGCGATTTTGCAGTGCTTCTGCGCAATCTGATGGGCGCAAAATTCAAGATCGTTGCGGGTTATCCCGGTACGCGAGAAATCAATCTGGCGCTTGAGCGTTCAGAAGTGCAGGGCGGCTGCGGCCAGACATGGTCCAGCGTGGCAGTGACCTATCCGAACTGGTTTAAGGACAATCTGGTCAAGCCGCTCGTGCAGGAATCGAACAAGGGCTATCCGGCACTCGACAAAATGGGCGTGCCGCTGGCACGCGATTTCGCCAAGACGGAAGAGCAGCGGCAGATTCTCGAGCTGATCTATTCGCAATCGACCTTCGGGCGCCCCTATGTTGTGGCCCCCGGCGTGCCGGAGGAACGTGTCGCCATGCTGCGCAAGGCTTTTATGGCGGCCATGACCGACAATGATCTTGTTGCCGAGGCCAAGCGGATCAATCTCGATATTGAGCCGATTGCAGGTGAGGAATTGCAGAGGCTGATCGCCAAACTCTATGCAACGCCGCAGGATCTCGT
>CAZHOK010000120.1:6141-6447 GCA_964534115.1 uncultured Beijerinckia sp. | reverse complement strand
CAATATGGATTGTGCGATGCACAAGAACCAGCGGGAAGTTCGCATGGCCGCTATGCGTTTCTCACATAACTCGAACCTGGCCATGCACCTCCCGCTTCCCCGCCCGGGACGCGGTTCCATAATGGCAAAACAGGGAAAGCCGTCCCGCCAGCTGGCAGGATCGGGTCAGTTGACCTCGAACCAGCCGACTGGCCCTTCGCCGAGGCCGAAGCCGCCCGCAATGAGCCATTTGCCCGGATTGTCGGCGACAAAGGCTATTCGCAGATTTCGCTCTGCCGGCACGACGACGCTGTCGCGCCAATAGGG
>CAZHOK010000120.1:0-6131 GCA_964534115.1 uncultured Beijerinckia sp. | reverse complement strand
ATGATCTGGGCCGATTTGCTCCGATTGACGAGGTTCAGCATCACCGGCGTGCCGCGAGGGATGGAGAGAAACGGTTTTGGGCCGATCTCATCGGCCAGCTGTCCGTTCAGGCGCCATGATCGGCCATCGGGCGTCTGATCGATCGCAAGTTCGGCCCGTCGCGATTTCTCCAGCGCAATGCGCACCGGCAGTTTCGGGTTTTCGGGTAAGCCGGAAAAGGGTTCCAGTGGCGCTCGCGCCGCGCCTTGTGTGCGGAAGTGCAACATCGTCTGCGAAGTCTCGCCCGCGCCGTGCAGAAGGAAGGAAACATTTGCTTCTGTCTGGTTGGGCAGATCGAAAAACAGATCGTAGCGAGAGCCCGGTACAAGCGGCAGCCTTTGCCGCGCGGGCTCGAACAGGCCGCAGGGCTGGCCGTCAATGGCGGCGACTTGCGCTTTGGCGCCCTCAAGGCCGATGGCCATCATGCGCCGTGACGATCCATTGCCGATGCGCAATCTGATCCGCGCTTGTGGCGGCAGCGCCATTGTTTCCAATTGGCGCTGGCCATTGGCGAGGATAATGCGCTCGCCCTTTTCGTCGGTGGATTCTGACAGCAGGATTGCCAGATCGGCATCGGTTTGCGGCGGCTGTTCTTCTTCGACGATCAAGAGCCCCACAAAACCGCGCGCCATTTGCATCGCGGCATGGCTGCGCAGCGATGGATGATAAAGAAACGTGCCGGCATCGGGCGGTGTGAAGCCCATGTCGACACGATCGCCCGGTGCTGTGGCATGTCCCGTGAGGCCGGGCACGCCATCCATATCGTTGGGCAGACGAAGTCCGCGCCAGTGCAGCGCAAGCGGTGCATCGAGATCATTGACAAGTTGCAGGCGGAAGTCTTCGCCGAGCCGGACGCGCAAGGCCGGCTGCGTGCGTATCTCGCTGGCAATCAGGCGCAAAATATCGCGCGCCATGGCCGCGTTCGGCACAGCGAGATGGGTCGCAAGAAAGCCGAGAAAAGCGCGCCGCGTCGCATTTGTGTCCAGCATTGCGTCCTTCTGTTTCACCAAGTCTGCCGCCGCACATAGGCGCGCAGAAAATCGATGAAAAGCCGCGTCTTCAGGGGAAGATAGCGCGCATGCGGATAAAGGACATAGATCGGTCGCCGCGGCGGATCGTAATCTTTGAAGACTTCGACAAGTTGTCCGCTGCGGATGTCGTCTTCGATGAAATAAGTCGGCAGCAAAGTGACGCCAAGGCCCGCCAGTGCGCCGGCACGCAAGGCAAAGACACTGTTTGTCAGCAGCGGTCCTGCAACTTTCACGGCCACTTGTCCGTCAGGACCATCGAAACGCCAGGTTGCATCGGGCGCGATGGAGCGATGCAGAAGGCAGGAATGGGAAACAAGATCGGATGGATGTTCGGGCCTTTTGTTCTCGCGCAAATATTGCGGGCTTGCCAATGCAGGCCAGCGCACATCGCCCAGCTTGGTCGAGATAATGCTCATGTCTTCGATGGCATGCATCCAGACAGCCAGATCATAGCCTTGGTCGATCAGGTCGAAGGGCGAGAATGTCGTATCCGTCAGGATCAGCGAAATCTTGATCTCGGGATAGGTCAGCGAAAAATCGGCGGCCACAGGCGCCAGATGAATATTGGCGAAAGCCATCGAGGCCAGAATTTTCAGCGTGCCGCGCGGCTCGTCGCGCGCGCGCGAAACCGCCTGTTCGGCGTCTTCGAATGCGGCGAGCGTGGTCTGGCTGAAGGCGAGATATTCCTGCCCCGCTTCCGTGAGCGAGAGCTGCCGCGTGGTGCGGTTCATGAGCCGCACGCCCAGATGATCTTCAAGCTGTTTGAGATGGGCGCTGGCCAGCGCCCGCGACATGCCCAGTTCCTGCGCCGCCTTGGACAGGCTGCCCGTCTGCGCAATGCGCACAAAAGTCTCGATCGCTTTCAGCCGGTCCATGGCCCCTCCGCCCGGCGATCATGGGTGGGGCGGGGGTCATTGTCAAAAAATCCTGATCAATCATGTCAGGAAAGCCCGTCTATGCCGAAAGTCTAAGCCCACATAACCTCGATCCTATGAGGAAACGCCCAAGGAGAGGACAATAATGTCCCTGACCATCGTGCCGCTTTCCCCCGCTTGCGGGGCGGAGATTCGGGGTGTGGACCTGCGCCAGCCATTGGATGCAGGCACGATGGCCGCGATCCGGAAGGCTTTCGACGATCATATCGTCGTGGTCTTCCCCAAGCAGGACCTGACTGAAGAACAGCAACTCCGGGCTGCCGAAATATTCGGCAAGGTAGCCCTTCGGAAGAAGCCGGTCAGCGGACCCGGGCCCGGAGGCGATTTCGACACTCCTTTCATGCTCGTCACCAATATTGTCGAGAATGGAAAATCGATCGGCGCCTTTGGCGACGGCGAAATGTGGTTCCATCACGACACGAGCTATTATCCAGAACCCCATCGCGCGACTTTGCTCTATGCGATGAAACTGACCAGCTGGGGCGGGGAAACCAGCTTTTCGAATATGTACAAAGCCTATGACAGGATCCCGCGCGCTTTGCGCGATCGTCTGGAAGGACGCAAGGTTCTTCAGATGCACGATTACAAGCGCCGCGAGCGGATCGATGTCGATGCGGTCGATATTTCGAAAATCCGCCATCATGAGCAGCCGATCTTCATCACCCATCCGGCCACCGGCAAAAAGGCGCTCTATGTCAGCCGCCTGATGACGGCCCGGATTGACGGTTTCTCGCGCTCCGAGAGCGACGAGATTCTCGAACAGCTCTTCGAAATCTCGGAAGACCCGAGCATCGTCTATGAGCACCATTGGTCGCTCGGCGATCTCGTCATCTGGGACAATTGGTGCTCGATCCACGCGAGCAAGGATTTCCCGCGCGAAGAACCCCGCCTCATGCGCCGCCTGACCATCGAAGGTCAGCAGATGCATTTTTAGGCGATACAGCAATGTCTGCCGGACAATCCGCAAAAGCGGGGCCGGCGTGGCAAGCGCCCGGACCGATAGGGAGGCGGTCCGGGCGCTTTTTTGCTTGGGGGGCAAGAGTGTCCCCATTTGTTTGGTGCCACTTGCACGAAGCTCTCGGGGCTTTGCGAGCCCCGGCGGGGAGCTTGGCTACCGACGATTGCGCACCTCCCGCACTTTTTTGTCGCGTCGGGCACGCTCCATTGCTATAGAGCCCCACCCGAAGCAGTGAGCGACCGGGATCCGTCCCACGCGGGTAGCGGATTTTCGCGGGCGTGGCGGAATTGGTAGACGCAGTGGATTTAGGTTCCACCGCCGAAAGGTGTGGGGGTTCGAGTCCCTCCGCCCGCACCAGTAAATGGTCTAGCTCACGGATTTCGAAAGACTTTTCACGCGCGCGCGGGGGTCCCCCGTCCGTTGCCGTTCCAGAAGGCGAATAAAATGCAGGTGACCGAAACCCTGTCGCAGGGCCTGAAGCGCGAATTCAAGGTTGTCATTCCGGCCAAGGATCTGGCCGAGCGCCTCGACAGCCAATTGGCCGAGATGAAGGACAAGGTCCGCATCAACGGCTTCCGTCCCGGAAAAGTGCCGACCGCGCATCTGAAGCGCGTCTATGGCCGCTCCGTCATGGCCGAAGTGCTGCAGAACGCCATCAATGAGGCGAATCGCAAGATCGTCGAGGACAATAAGTTCAAGCTGGCGCTCGAGCCCAAGATCGATTTTCCGACCGATCAGGCCGAAGTCGAAGCCGCGCTCGAAGCCAAGGGCGATCTCGCCGTCGGCGTGAAAATCGAGATTTTGCCGACTTTCGATGTCGGCTCTTTCGATGACGTCGAGGTCACGCGCCTGAAGGCCGATGTGTCGGACGAAGAAATCCAGCAGACGCTCGATCGCATGGCGTCGCAGAACCGCAGCTATAATGCCAAGGAAGAGGGCGCCGCCGGCGCCAAGGGCGACAAGCTGACGATCGATTTCGCCGGCAAGATCGGCGATGAGGCTTTTGAGGGCGGCACGGGCGAAGGCATCGATATTGTCTTGGGCTCGGGCACGTTCATTCCCGGTTTCGAGGATCAGCTCGAAGGCGCCAAGGTTGGCGAGCAGCGCGTTGTCAAAGTGACTTTCCCCGAAAATTACACGGCCACGCATCTGGCCGGTCGCGAGGCGACTTTTGACGTCACGGTCAAGTCGATTGCAGCGCCGGGCGAAATGACGCTCGATGATGAATTCGCCAAGCAATTCGGCTTTGATGCCATCGACAAGCTGAAGGATGCCATCAAGTCCAACATCGAGCGCGATTATACCCGCGCCTCGCGCGACAAGCTGAAGCGCGCGCTTCTCGATGCACTCGACAAGAAATATTCCTTCGAACTTCCTGAAGGGCTGGTCGAGCAGGAATTTTCCGGCATCTGGGCTCAGGTCGAGAACGAGCAGAAGGCCGGCGGCAAGTCCTTTGCCGAAGAAGGCACGACGGAAGAAGCCGCCCGCGCGGATTACCGTCGCATTGCCGAGCGCCGCGTGCGTCTGGGCCTGGTTCTGGCCGAAGTCGGCCAGTCCGCCAATGTGCAGATCACCGACGATGAAATGACGCAGGCCCTGCTTGAGCGGGCCCGCCAATTCCCCGGCCAGGAAAAGATGGTCTGGGATTATTACCGCAACAATCCCGAGGCCCTGCAGCAGCTGCGCGCGCCGGTCTTCGAGGAAAAGGTCGTCGACCATATTGTTGCTCTGGCCAAGGTCACGGACAAGACCGTCTCCAAGGACGAACTCTTCGAAATCGACGCCGGCAGCGAGAAGGCGGCCTGATTTTGACGCTGCGGCAGGGATGGTTTTTACCCTTCCGCAGCTTTTCAAGCGAGAATTTGCGCCGGCAGGGTTTGTGAAAGCCCGCCGGCCTTATTATGTTGGGAACAGATGAAGCGCCGGACGCTGCCGTCCGCCGTTCAAGGACCATACGATGCGCGATCCCGTGGAAATTTACGCTAACTATCTGATTCCTCAGGTTATTGAGAATACGAGCCGGGGCGAGCGCGGCTTCGACATCTATTCGCGCCTGCTGCGCGAGCGAATCATCTTCCTGACCGGGCCGGTCGAGGACCATATGGCCTCGGTGATTATCGCCCAGCTTCTCTTCCTCGAGGCCGAAAACCCGAAGAAAGAGATCGCCATGTATATCAACTCGCCCGGCGGCGTGGTGACATCGGGTCTGGCGATCTATGACACGATGCAATTCATCAAGCCGAAGGTCTCGACGCTCTGCATCGGCCAGGCGGCCTCGATGGGCTCGCTGCTGCTCTGCGCCGGCGAGACGGGCATGCGCTTCTGCCTGCCCAATTCCCGCGTCATGGTCCATCAGCCCTCCGGCGGCTTCCAGGGCCAGGCCTCCGACATTCTCCGCCATGCGGAAGACATTATGAAGGTCAAGCGCCGCCTGAACGAAGTCTACGTCAAGCACACCGGCCGCGACTATGACACGATCGAGCGGACGCTGGATCGCGACCATTTCATGTCGGCTGTCGAGGCCAAGGATTTCGGCATTGTCGATCAGGTGCTGGAGACCCGCCCGGAAGTGCCCGAGGCGAAGTGACCCGCCTGCTGGTGGAAAGCCCTTTATAGGCAAGGGTTTAGAGATGTATGGATGGCCTCGTCCGGGGGGCGGGGCCGGTGGCCGCGCTTGATTGCGGCGGTCCGGCGTGTTTGCATCGGGTCGTCGGTTTGGTGTTTTGGAGCGGGGCTGTCAAAATGGCACGACCGCCCGATATGGCGGTCTACGCTTTGTTAGTCCGTCCTGATTATTTTGTACCCTGACGAGCCCTGCGCGCTGCGGCCCGCTCGTCTGAACGGAGAATAAGATGAGCAAGGGCGGCGCAAGCGACTCGAAAAATACGCTCTATTGCTCGTTTTGCGGCAAGAGCCAGCACGAGGTTCGCAAGCTCATCGCGGGGCCGACGGTCTTCATCTGCGACGAATGCGTTGAACTCTGCATGGACATCATCCGTGAGGAGAACAAATCCTCGCTGGTGAAGGGCAAGGAAGGCATTCCGACGCCGCGTGAGATCTGCAAAGTGCTCGATGATTATGTTATCGGCCAGCCGCAGGCCAAGCGCGTGCTCTCTGTCGCCGTGCACAATCATTACAAGCGCCTCGCCCATGCGACCAAGCACAATG
>CAZHOK010000119.1:0-6463 GCA_964534115.1 uncultured Beijerinckia sp. | reverse complement strand
TGTGCGGCGTTCTCGTGCTCATGGCCTGCTCCTTCACCTATGTGGTGGCGCAGATTTTCGGCACGGGTCTCATCGCCCAGCGCTTCCTGGACATGAATTTCGAGCTGGCCTGCTTCGTGGGCCTCGCCGGCATTCTCGTCTGCTCCATGCTCGGCGGCATGAAAGCCGTCACCTGGACACAGGTTGCCCAGTATATCGTGCTCATCGTCGCCTATCTCATCCCGGTGGCGTGGATGTCGGCCAAGAAATTCGGCCTTCCCATCCCGCAGCTGACCTATGGTCAGGCGCTTGAGCAGATCGCCGTCCTCGAACAGAGCTTCATCAAGAATGGTCTTGCGCCGGCGACGATGAAGATCCACGAGGCGCCGTTCACCAGCTATACGCCGGCGAATTATTTCTGGCTGATCTTCTGCTTGATGGTCGGCACGGCCTCTCTGCCGCACGTTCTCATGCGCTATTTCACGACGCCGAGCGTCAAGGAAGCGCGTGTGTCGGTGGCCTGGTCGCTGCTCTTCATCTTCATCCTCTACTTCACGGCCCCCGCTTATGCGGCCTTCTCGAAGCTCGAAGTCTATTCGACGCTCATCGGCAAGCCGCTCGCGGAAATGCCGCAATGGGTCTACAACTGGGGCAAGCTTGGCCTGGTGACGATCTGCGGCAAGAGCGCGTCTTCCGTTGCTGACGTGGCGGCTGCATGTAAGGCGATTGCCGGTCATGCGGGTGTGCTGCGCTGGCAGGATCTCGGCATCAACACCGACGTGGTGGTGATCTCGACTCCGGAAATCGCGGGCCTGCCTTATGTGATCACGGGTCTGGTTGCGGCGGGTGGCCTTGCGGCTGCTCTGTCAACGGCCGACGGCCTGCTGCTCGCACTCGCCAATGCGCTTTCTCATGATATCTATTACAAGATCATCAATCCGAATGCGCCCACCAAACAGCGCCTCATCGTCAGCCGCGTGCTGCTGGTGATCGTCGCTGTTCTGGCGGCATGGACGGCATCGACGCGACCAACCGACATTGTGGCCATGGTGGCATGGGCCTTCAGTCTCGCCGCAGGCGGTCTGTTCCCGGCTCTCGTGCTCGGTGTCTGGTGGAAGCGCGCGAATACACAGGGCGCCATTGCGGGCATTCTGGCGGGCTTCTTCGTGACCTTGTTCTACCTGGTCATCACCCGCTACTGGCCGCATATCGGCGTTCAGTATTTCGGCATGGTCTCGAACCTGAACCCGGTGACGGGCGCTCCGCTGATCGATGCAGCCGCAATGGCCAAGCATCTTGCCGATCCGCTGATTGCGGATGGTCCGGTGGCGGCCAACAACCCGCTCGCTTCGCGCGTGGGCTGGCTCAACATTGCCAATATCTCGTCGGCGGCCTTCGGCCTCCCGATCGGGTTCCTGGTGATGTATGTCGTCTCGATCATGACGCCCGCTCCTTCCAAGCAGCTGCAGGAATTTATCGACGCCTGCCGCCGCCCGAAGGGCAAGACGCTCATGGAAGAAAAAGTCTGATCCTTCATCGGATCTGGTGAAAAACGCGGGGTGGGAGCTTTCTCCCACCCCGTTCTTCTTTACGGGCGCTGTCGTGCACGATAGGAAGGTGCCATGAACAACGAAACCGGCTTTTGGCTCTTCATCCTGCCGAATTATTTTTTGGCGACGATCATGTACACATTGATCGGCCGCTATCTCCTGTCGATTTTTTTCAAAGCTGACAGCCAGCTCGTCATCTGGCGTGTCTTCTGCCAATTGACCGATCCGGTGCTTGGCGCCGTGCGGACACTGACCCCGGCAATTGTTCCGCCTGGCCTTGTCATGGTTCTGGCAATCGTCTGGGTCATCATGTTGCGCGTGTTTCTTTTCCTCGCTCTTCTGAAAATAGGCATGGCGCCGAGGGTCGATCTATGAGCACGCTCCCGCCGCTTCCCCCATTGTCGCCCGGCGACATGGATCTTCGCGAGCAGGCCCTTAAGCAGGATGGCTATCTGCTCGGCATTGCGATCATTTCGCTCGTCAATGGCATGCATTTCTCGCCCTGGTACGATCTCATGCTCGTGCCTGTGGCGGCTCTTGCCTCGAGCTTCTGGATCTCGTCGCAACTCATCATTTTCTATCTCACCTCGCTGGTGCTCTCGCTGATCACAGTGATCATTGGCGGCATTCCTGCGGCCCTTTATGAGCGCGCGACGGGGCTTGCGATGAGCAATGTCCGTTCGCTGCAATTATGGATGCTCGCCACGGCCATTGCTGCCGCGCCGGCCTTCATGCGCATGTTCGGCTTCTGAGCCGGCTTTATTCAAAAAACAGAAGTTCGCGCACGAGCGTTTCAAGCGCCTCGATGGCACGCAGGGATTCATGCAGGCGTTCGCGCTCCAGCCCGCTCAGTCGCGCTGGCTCAATCCTGTTGGATGGCGTCGCGCCAAGGCCGATATCGTGAATCTGCTGTCTGAGAATATGCGTCAGAAAAAATCTCTGCGCCTCGATCAGATGCTCCAGATCATGGTCGCCGCCAGCCTTCATCGCGCGCAGTGCCGATAATCTTTCGGCCGTGGCGCGTGCGCCGATGCCATGTTTGATCGCCAAAGCCCGCGCCGCGCAGACCAGACGAAACAGCCCGGCGCGTTTCAGATCGATGCGCCCATCCTTGAGTCGTAGACGACCGAAAAGGTTAAAGGCCGGCTCGGCTGCTCCCGACGATTCCACCAGCAATTTCGCGAATGAAGGGCGCCCTTGCGCCAGTGCCATGGCATCCAGGCGCAAGCTTTCCGCCAGACTGGCGTCGCCTGCCACAAAGCGCATGTCGAAAAAGACATCCACGCTCAACAGATCGCCGGGATCGGAGCGCGTCACCCAGGTTTCGACCCGGCGCCGCCAGCTTTCGAGCGACCCGCGCCACAGCGGATTGCGGGCCATGATCCCGCCCTTGCACAGCGGCACGCCGGCTTCATGCAAGAGATCGGAGATACGCGCGGCCAGTTCGGCAAACCAGGCATCGCGATGCGATGGTGCGTCGTCTTGTGCAAAGACAAGCGCATTGTCCTGATCCATTGCGAGAAGACTTTCGCCGCGCGCCGCCGAGCCAAGCACAAGAAAGGCGAAGGGGCAGGGGGCCTCGCCCGCGCCGGCGCGCCGCATCCCCTCTTGCGCAATAGTCACGGCGCGTGCCGTCATGGCGCAAATTTCCTGCGAGATGACGGATGCAATCTCCGCTCCCTTCATGCCCTCGGCAACAAGCGCGGCGCAGGTGCGCGGCAGGTCCGACCAAGCGGCAGCAAGCCCGCGCGCATCTGTGGCCATTTCGATGGAATCGCCCAGCGAAAGCGCATCGTCTGCGCGCAGGCGCAAAAGATCGCGCGCCGAGAGCGCGCCGATAATGCGATCGTCGGCATCGGTCACCGCCAGATGGCGGATACGCAAATGCGTCATCCGCGCCATGGCGACATGCAGGAATGAATCTGCCGCCACTTTGTGCACGGGCCGACTGGCGATGGTCTCCAGCGGGCGCGCCAATGAGCTGCCACCCTCCGCCGCCATTGCGCGCAACAGATCGCGCTCGGTGACAATGCCGCAGCTCTGCGCTTGTTCTTCGCCCTGTGCGCCACGAATGAAGAGCGAGGAGATTTTTTCGCGCATCATCATCGCCAGCGCTGTGTCCACCGTCTCAAAAGGCGAGGCAAAACGGGGCGGGCAGCTCATGATCTCGGCCGCCCTGTGGCGATAGGGATAGGCATCGATGCGGGAATGGCTCTGCATTGTCCTTGGCGGGGGATCGCCAATTGCGGCCCAGCCCGCAGCATGTTCAGCTTCCAGCGCCTGTGTGAGGCGCGAGGAGGCGCGCAGCGCTTCGCCGATTGTGCGTATGCCCCTCTCGCGCAAATGCGGAACAAGCGCGAGGAAAATGCGCGCCGCGCTCTGCGCATCGCCCAAAGCGCTATGGCGCTTGGCAGGTTCGACATTCAGCCAGGCGCAGAGCGTCTCCATGGAAAAGCCGGGCAATTGCGGTGCAACGATCTGGGCGAGCAATCTTGTGTCGAGCGCGGGCTTTTGTTCAAAGGCAAGACCGGCACGCGCCGCGTCCTTTTTCAAAATGGCAAAATCGAAACCGATGCTGTGGCCAATCCAGATCCGGTCTCCTGCGAAAGCCTGCAGCCTGACGAGGGCCTCGCCAAAGCGCGGGGCACGAGCCACATCGGCATCGACAATGCCGTGGATGGCGCTTGAGGCGGCTGGAATGGCCATGCCGGGATGAACGAGCTGGCGGAAGGCATCGCTCTCTTCCAGACGTCCGGCTGCGATCCGCACGCCGCCCATTTCGACAATCCGCGCATGCGCCGGATCGAGGCCTGTGGTCTCCGTGTCGAACACCACAGCATCGATGGCAATCAGCGCGCGGGCAGTATCGACATGATCCAAGCCAGCCTCCGCAAAACAAAGCCTGTCAGAGGCTCAGTCTCGCGCCTGTCATCGCCGATAAGCAAGGGGCTTCAGGATGCGGCAGAAAGCTTCAACCGGGCAATGGTCAGCGCCACAGCGCAGGCATTGGACACATTCAGGCTCTTGATCGCGCCGGGCATGTCGAGGCGCGCCAGCACGTCGCAATTTTCGCGCGAAAGGCGACGCAGGCCCTTGCCTTCTGCACCCAGCACAAGCGCCAGCGGACGCGAGAGCGTTTCATCCTCCAGCGAGCGCGGCCCCTCCGAATCCAGACCGACGCGCAAATAGCCGCGCTGTCCGAGTTTTTCGAGCGCGCGGGCCAGATTGACCACGCTGACAATGGGCACATGTTCGAGCCCGCCCGATGCGGTTTTTGCCAAAACGCCGGTGAGTGCAGGCGAATGGCGTTCGGTCGTGACAATGGCGTCAAGCGCGAAGGCTGCCGCCGTGCGCAGGATCGCGCCGACATTATGCGGATCGGTCACCTGGTCGAGCACGAGGATGAAGCCATTTTCGGGCAGGTCTTCGAGATCGAGATCGGGCAGATGGCGGGCTTCCACCAAAACGCCCTGGTGCACGGCATCTTGCGGCAGGCGCTGGGCAATCTGCTCGGGCGAAACGAGTTCCGCGCGCAGATTTTTGGCGGCAATCTCGCCGGCCAGTTTTTCCGCCGCTGCATCGGTTGCGAAAATGCGCAGGATCTTGCGACGGTCCGAGCGCAAGGCCTCGCGCACCGCATGATAGCCCCAGATCAGGGCGACATCGGCAGGCACTTTCGGCGTGCCATGGCGCTCCTGTCGGCGGCCCTGAAAAGCCGCAGGTGCCTCACGACGCGCATCGGGATCGCGGGGCGGGCCGGGGCGCTGGTCGCGGCGGTCTTTTTGATGGGGCGGGCGCTTTCGGCTCATACAGGCCTGTTTGTCGCAAAAAACCGGACCTGTCCATTGAGGACAGGTTGAAAGGCATGGCAGACGCCGTCTTCATGGCTTTTTAGGTTGACAGTCCAGCGCCCGCCCACCATAAGCGCGCTCACGGATCGCCCCGTCTTCGCACGGGGCTTTTTCGTCGGCGGGGGAATGTCCCGAGCGGCAAAGGGGGCGGACTGTAAATCCGCTGGCTTAGCCTTCGCAGGTTCGAGTCCTGCTTCCCCCACCATTCCCATCTTTGCCTTCGCCCTGAGGGCTTCGGCCCGGCAAGCGGCTTCCTCCCCCCTTTCATGAAAATCGCTGTCTGCCGTCATTGCGAGCGCCAGCGAAGCAATCCAGACGGGGTGCGTGCAGGATTGCGGTTTTCAGCCGTCCGCTGGTTGCGCCACGAGTTTGATGCCGAGCGCCCCGCAGACTTTCTGGATTGTATCGAAACGCGGCGCGCTGTCGGCCCGCAGAGCTTTGTACAAAGCTTCGCGCGTCAGGCCCGCCGATTTGGCGATATCCGTCATGCCGCGTGCGCGCGCAATATCTCCCAGAGCCGCCGCCAGAAGAGAGGCATCACCATCTTCCAGGACGGCCGTCAGATAATCGGCCATGGCTTGATCATCGGTCAGATAAACAGCGGCATCGAAAGTGCGGAGCTCTGTGACTTTGGTCGGCTTTACCATGATGCTACTCCACAAGACGACGTGCGCGTTCAAGCGCGGCTTTGATGTCGGCCGATTGGGTGGATTTATCGCCGCCACCGAGCATAACGATCAAAACGTCACCACGTTGGACGAAATACATCCGCCATCCGGGTCCAAAAAATTCCCGCATTTCGAAAACACCTTCGCCGACAGGTTTCACGTCACCCAAATTGCCCAGCTGGGCTTTACGCAGGCGGGCAAGCAAACGCTTTTGCGTGAGACTGTCCCGCAAGTTCAAAAGCCAAGCTTCAAATTCAGGCAAAAAACGAATTTCGAACATGACAGACCGTAATCGATCGATTACAGATTGGCAATTGAAATCGGCTTGCCTATTGGCATGGGGCAGGGCATATCTTGCCGCGATGCGGGTGTAGCTCAATGGTAGAGCAGCAGCCTTCCAAGCTGAATACGAGGG
>CAZHOK010000118.1:0-6590 GCA_964534115.1 uncultured Beijerinckia sp. | reverse complement strand
CAGGAAAGAGGCGGCTGAACAGTCGGTGTCGATCCGCCGGTTGGGATCGCAGGCGCAAACGTCCATGTCGCTGGATGAGGCACTCGACATGCTGGCCGCAGAAGCGATTGCACCCGATTTAAAGCGGATGTGAGTTGAAAAGAAAAGGCGGGCCTCGGCCCGCCTTTTTTGTGTCGTCCTTGCGCGCCAGGACGCGACGGGGAGATTAACCTTGGGGCGGGCCTTTTTTAAATTGTATTGACATTTGTACATACATTTGAGACATTGTCATGGATTTCGACGGTTTCGATTGGGATGCGGCCAACCGCGTCAAATGCCAGAAGCATGGCGTGAGCATTGCTGAGCTTGAAGATCTGTTTGTGTCGGGACCGGGCCTGTGGCCCGACCTGAAAAACTCGGTTCTTGAATCGCGGACCCGAGCGATCGGCAAAACAGCAAAGGGTCGTTGGATTTTTGCTGTTTTCACGATCAGATTTCGCGACGGTCTTGTTTTCATACGCCCAATCAGCGCGCGCTACATGCATGCGAAGGAGGTTGCCCATTATGAAAAAGCTCAAGCCGCTTCCGGTTCTCATGAGCGATGAGGAAGCAGAACATTTTGTCGAAACGGCTGATTTGACGGAATATGATCTGTCGCAATTCAAGCCGATGCATTTCGAGCTTCAGCCCAAGAGCGAGCGCGTCAATATGCGTTTGCCCAAGACATTGCTGGATGCCGCGCGCGCGCGGGCGAAGGAGGAGGGGATTCCCTATCAGCGTTTCATTCGCCGCGCGCTGGAAATGGCGCTGGCGGCGGATGATAAAAAGAAAAAGCGCAAGGCAGGCTGATATCAGCTGCTCTTGCGCTTACGGCTCGTGTCTCAATCCGCCCCTTACGACGGGCGGCCCTGCACGACTGCTGCTACTTGCTGCAATCCGGCCATAAACTGCTCTTTCGTCTGCATGACCAGCTCGATGCGGTTTTCGACATCGAGGCGCGGCACTTTTGCCGGATCGAAATCGTTGAGGCGATTTTCTTTCTTCCAGGCATTGTAATCTTCAATCGACATGGGCGCTGTCGGGGAGCGCCCGCCGAGGCTGTGCAGCGGTCCCCAGCGCTCGAGCCCGGTTTTATAGGCCTGCGCCTGTTCCTCAGTCTCGAAATGATTGATGCCGACGAGGGGATAATCCGGCGTATTCTGGATGGTCAGCACCGCCCACAGGCAGGGCTCGGGCTTTTCATCGTAGAAAACCGCTGTCTGATGGTTTTCTTCCGCATCCTTGACGAGCCTTGCCGGATAGACAGCCAGAAGGAACATGCGATCGTCGTTATATTCAGCGGTCTCGCTCATGAATTTTCTTTCTGCAGGTTTTGGGGCTTTTCAGAAAGCCTTGAAAGTGAGGATGGTGCGCGTGTCGACAATGCCGGGGATTGTTTGCACTTTCTCGCCGACGAAATGGCCGATATCGATGTTTTTCTCGACATAGAATTTCGCGAGAATGTCGTAATTGCCGGCAATGGAATAAATTTCCGAGGCGATCTCGGCTTCGGCCAATGCGCTGGCGACTTCATAAGTGCGGCCCAGCGCGCATTTGATTTCAACGAAAAATGTCTGCATGGCCTCTAGCCTCCCGATCCGGTCGCCATAATCTCGACCTCGTGGTCGCCATTGGCGGGAACCTTGAATGTCGTTTGATGCGTCCGGCCGTCGCGCCGTGCAATGACCGTATATTCGCCTTCCGCCAGAACGAGGCGCGGGAAAGCGCCGATCATTTCGCGAATGACGTCGCCGCCCGGCGTCAGCACGGTGAAGGATGTATTGGCCAGCGCCTCGCCTTTCGGCACATTGACGAGTTTCAGCGTGATGTTTGAGGCACGATGGCGCACAATTGCATCCGTGACTTTTCCGGCTTCGATGCGCACTTCGGCATTGATGACGGAATTGGTTGCATTGGCGGGCAGGCCGGCAATGGCCGGTGTGGATGCCGGGACATTTGCATCCAGATAGGTCGAGACGATCCGGTAATTGCCTTCGGGCAGGCGGATGGTGTCACCGGGTTTGACATTGGCGGCGACGAGTTTTTCCGGCTGTCCTGTGCGCTCGGGCACATAAAGATCGAGTTTCAGCCGCGCGACAGGGATTGGCGCCTCGCCAAGCAGGCCGGCAATCTGCAATGCACCTGCATTGAGCGGAATGCGCTCATTGACATTATTGCTGCTGATGACAATGCGGCGCGTGACGGCAGCCAGCCCATAGGCGGCATGGACGATATAATCGCCGTCGGGCAGGGTCAGTGCCGGAGCCAGATCGTTCGATTCCGCCACCAGCTGATGCACGCCATTGGCATCCGGCCTTTCGCGGAAAATCCGCCACCGCACGCCACTCACAACGCTTTGCGAATTGCCGCCGAAAGTTGCCGAGAGAAAGAGGCGGCCCGTGCCGGCAGACGGCGTGCCCGAGAAGGGTTGCAGCCGGCCCGGCGTTCCCTGCGGCTGGGGCGCGAGCGGAGAGGGCGTCATGCCTTGGCCGGGATTGGTTTGGGCAATGGCCGTCGTGCTCGCGGCAAAAGCGAGACATGCGATGGCAAAGGGTCGGACGATCCACTTCATGGCAGGCCAGTTCTGCCCCAAAGCGGGGCGGGGGTCAAAAACAATACCGCCCCGGCGCCCAGCGGTCTTGCTCTATGGCCTTGCCCCTTGGTTCTCCCCCCTTGGTCTTGCAAAAACAGGCCGGAGAGCCGAGTTTGGGGCAGTGCGTGTAGCCCATGTCCTGGCTTGCGCCCTTGACGCCACTTTCGCCGGACGGGAATAAGCAAAGCATGAGTGAGATGATTGATTTTCTGCTGAAGCGTCGTTCCGTCGCTCCTGTTGCTCTGGCTGGCCCCGCACCGAATGCGTCCGAGATCGAGACCATGCTGCGCATTGCCTCGCGTGTTCCCGATCACGGCAAGCTGGCGCCCTGGCGGTTCATTGTCTTTAAGGGTGAGGCGCGCGAGCGCGCCGGCGCGATTGTGGCCGAGGCTTTTGCCCGCAAAGATCCCTCCGCCGATGCCACGCGTATTGCCGCCGAAGGCAAGCGCATGACAATGGCCCCGCTGATTGTCGCGATTGTCTCGACCGCCGGTCCGCATGCGAAAATTCCTGAATGGGAGCAGGAATTGTCTGCCGGCGCCGTCTGCATGAATCTGCTCATCGCCGCTCATGCCATGGGCTTTGCCGGCTCCTGGCTGACCAATTGGTTTTCCTACGATCGCAGTGTGCTGGCGCAATTCGGTCTGTCCGAGAGTGAGCGCATCGCAGGCTTTGTGCATATCGGGCGCGCAACCGCTGCGCCTGATGATCGTCCGCGCCCCGAACTGGCAAGCATCGTCACGGAATTCGGAGCGGCCCGGTGATTTTTTACGAACCGCACGCACGCGACCGCAATCTCCTGCCGCATGATCCGTTCAAGGCGCTTATTGCGCCGCGTCCTGTGGGCTGGATTTCGACCATGTCGCCAGAGGGCGAGGTCAATCTCGCGCCCTATTCCTTCTTCAATGCTTTTTCGGGCGCGCCGCCGCTGGTCGGCTTTTGCTCCGAAGGTTTCAAGGACAGCGCGGCTTTTGCAAAAGCCTCCGGTGAATTTGTCTGGAACATGGCCAATTGGGATTTGCGCATGGAAATGAATGCGACATCTGCGCCTCTGCCGCGCGGAGAGAGCGAATTCATTCATGCCGGGCTGGAAACGGCGCCATGCCATTTGGTGAAAGCGCCACGCGTCAAAGCCTCGCCGGCAGCGCTTGAATGCAAGGTCACGCAAATCGTGCAATTGCAGGATATGGATGGCGCGCAAACCGATCGCTATCTTGTCCTGGGACAGGTCATCGGCGTTCATCTCGATGAAGCCTGTCTGCGCGATGGCGTGATGGATATTACGCTGATGAAACCGATCGCGCGCTGCGGCTATCAGGATTATTCGGTCGTCGACAAGGTTTTTGCCGTGCGTCGTCCACCGGGCGCTGGCAATACGGCGGCTGGCGGCTAAAAGCGGGCAGCGCGCGCTATTGTGCGTCTTGCGCGTGCCAGATGGGTGCGATCGTAGAGGCGCCCCTCGATGCTCACATGGCGCGCATCGGCATGGGCAGAAAAAGCCGCGACAATGGCTTGCGCGCGCGCCAGCATTTCGCCTCTTGGCGTAAAAATCTGGTTGATCGTCTCCACCTGATCGGGATGGATCGCCATTTTGGCCGAAAAGCCGTCGGCCTGTGCGCGCAGCGCTTCCTGTCGCAAACCATTTGCGTCGCCGAAATCGCGGAAGACAGTGTCGATGGCAGGCACAAGAGCGGCGGCTGCGGCGAAGATTGTGAGATTGCGCACCAGCGCAAAAGGCGCCGACCAATCGCCATTTTCATTGCGCGCATCTTCTGCGCCAATATCGGCGCAAAGATCTTCAACGCCCCAGGCAAGGCCGGCCAGCCGATGGCTGGCGCGCGGATAGGTTGAGAGACCAAAAACAGCAGCGCCGGATTCCGTCACCAGCGGCAGAATGAGTGTCGATCCATCGCGCAGATCATGCTGGGCCTCATGCACGGCAAGTTTGGCAGCCAGATGCTGCACATCCATGCCCGAGCGCGATTTCGGCAGCATGATGCCAAAGGGCGCAGCCGGCATAATGGCATCGAGATCGGCATCCATCATGCCGGTTTCGAGTCCATTGACGCGCACGACGATACGCGGCCCGTCTTCCCTCGTGTTGCGCGCGTGCAGAAATTCAGCCGCTGCCGCGCGCGCCTTCGGCTTGTGCTCTGGCGCCACCATATCTTCCAGATCGAGGATGATCGCATCCGCCCCGCTCTGCACCGCGCGCATCAGGCGCTGGGGCGCATCGGCCGGCACGAAGAGCAGCGAACGCAGGTCCTGTTCGGGGTGCATGTCTTGTGCTGCCGTATGGGCAAGGTCACGCCCTGCCTTTTGCCCGCTGGTCTGCGTCACATTCGCCCTCATCATGTTTCACGCCTTTCTGTAGCCGATTAAGGAATCATTAACCATGCTGACGCAAGGTCAGTCTTGCCCGGCGCGGTTTGGCGTCAGCGGCGTTCTTTTGAATGATGGATTTTCCGTGCTGATCCGCCGACATTTTTTTGTCTGGGCACGCCATGCGCCCGCCGCTGAACGGGCCAAGGCCGTGCAATCCCTCATCGGCGATTATCTGGAGGCCGAGCTCAGCCCGGCCGAGAGAAACGAGATCGAAGGCATTCTCACAAATCTTCTGGAAGATCCCTCGCCTTTGGTGCGCCGCGCCATGGCCTCTGCTTTGGCAGCCGAGGCGCGCGCGCCCCATCATCTTGTTTCGGCGCTTTCCATGGACCAGACGGATGTCGCCATTCTTGTGCTGGCGCATTCGCCGCAATTTTCGGGCGCCGAATTGGCGGAAGCGGCACGCCAGAGCGCCAGCACGGCCCAGCTTGCCATTGCCTTGCGTCCCGATCTGCCGGCTGAAGCAGCAGCAATGATTGCCGATTGCGCGGAGCCCGCCGTTCTTGTGGCGCTTGCAGCCAATCATTCGGCGCATCTGTCGGAGCCCGCAATGCTGCGGATGATCGAACGGGCAGGGGATGTCGGACAGCTGCGCGAAAATCTTCTCGCGCGGCCAGATCTTGCACCGGCTGCACGGGTGAGGCTTGCAGAAATCGTTGCCGATCTGTTGGGCAATTTTCTGGAGCGCACCCAATGGCTCTCGCCGGAACGTACACGGCGCATTTTGCGCGATTCACGAGATCGCGTCGCCATCTCATCGGTTGCGGGCGATGAACGGGGCGCGCTCGGCGCAGCAACCAGTCTGGTCGCGCATTTGCGCGCCACGGGTCAGCTGACCTCCTCGCTGCTCTTGCGCAGTCTGGTCACGGGCGACCGGCTTTTGTTCGAATCGGCCCTCACCAATCTCTCCGGCCTGCCGCGCCAGCGCGTGGCCTCTCTTTGCGAGCGCCCTTCGAGTGGCGGCTTTCAGGCACTTTATGCCCGCGCCTGCCTGCCGAGCTCGGTCCAGCCGGTCTTTGCCGCGGTTTTGGCCGCCATGGGCAGCTCAGGAAGCGCCGGCGGCAATTCAGCCCCGCGCCGCCGGCTCGTCAACGCCGCCATCGAGGCTTGCCAGACCATTGTGGCGGAAGAACGCGGATCCATCCTTGCCCTGCTGCGCCGGTTCGAATCGGAAGCCGCCCGAGAAGAGGCGCGCCAGGCCTTCATGGCCGACAAATTCCCCGTCTTCGGGCCCGGCTGAGGCCATCAGGGGGGCTTGCCTGCCGCAAGGGCGGCCCAAGCCGGGGCGAAATCTCCAGTCGCGCCATAGCTAAGCGCTAGTTATGTTGCAGAAATGCAGCATATCCCTGACAAACAAGCTAAAGCTTTGAGTAAATCTCTAGGTAACAAGGCCTGTTACAGAGCCCGAGCTATTGTCCAGCTACCGAATTGGACGGTCAAAACCATGACGACTGCCAATTGGGATTCGGAAGCAGGGCCTTCAATCATGCCTCGGTATGGAAGTCGCTTCTCCCGGATCGAATCATTCACACTGGAGGTTTCATATGAAGCTCGCTAAGAGCCTTCTCCTCGGTTCGGCTGCTGCGCTCGTCGC
>CAZHOK010000117.1:0-6606 GCA_964534115.1 uncultured Beijerinckia sp. | reverse complement strand
GCCCGTTTGCATATCAGCTGAAAAACCGCTCTCAGGCTGTCTGCTGGATGGCAGACAATTTCCAATCGTCCGGCGCGCCATTGATCGGGCGCACGAAGGTCCAGAGCTCCGTTGTTTCCGACGGCTCGTGGCGATCGCCCGACACATAGGCGCCGGTGTTGCGGTCGACCATCGTGTCCATGACCGAGAAGCGCATGGCGACGGTGGCATATTCCTCGTTGGCTTCGCTCCAGCTCTCGGCGAGATCGCCTTCGAGCAGTTTCGCGCCCGAGAGTTTGTTGATCACACCCTTGCGGGCGTTTTCAGCCAGATCCTCGGCGAAATAGGAAGCCATTTCCGCAGTGACCAGACGGCGCAGATGGGTGAGGTTTTCCTCGCCATAGCTCGACTGGATTTCGGCAAGCTTGCGCTCGAAGGCCGAAAAATCATCCGGGCCGATCTGCAGATCGCGCACCTGCGATGCGCCATAGGCTGCTGCGCCGCCCGTGGCCGCGCCACCGCCGAACATGCCGCCGAAAGCCTCGCGCTGCATCGGAGCCTGCGGAGCAGGACCGGCGCCCTGCGGGGCAGCGGTTGCGAGCTGGCTGTTGCGGCGGGCGCGGAAGAGTTTGACGGCCAGCATGACGGCCAGAGCGATCAGGCCGATCTGCAGCAGCAGGCCGAAGAAAGAGGCCATGGAGCCAAGGCCGCTGAACAGGCCCGAGCCCGACAGAAGGCCGAAAATGCCCGCGCCGATCAGGCCGGCCATGAGGCCTTTGCCCAGAGCCGAGCCGAAGAAGCCGCCTTGAGCGGGGGCCGGCGCATTGGGGCGCTGCGCCTGCTGGGCGGCGCCTGGCTGATTCTGCGGCGTGGCAGAACGCTGCATCGGCTGGGCCGCGCCGGGCGCGGTCTGGGTGGAGGGCGGAGCGGAATGGGTTTTGGAGCCGCGGCTGCCCGCGCTGCCGCTGTTGCCGGGCTTGGCCTCGGCAAGGGCAGGCGCGAAAGCCAGCGACAAGGCTACCCCGATCGCGGCCAATTTGCTGGTCGTGATGCGACGGGTGGTCATGTGGCAAACCTCTCGAAAAAACGGGCAAAGCACCCGCAAAGCACAATATAGGGGCAGATGGCCCCGATTATAAGCGATCCGGCTCCAAACTTTGCGTGATCCGCCCAAATCTCCCCAAAAGACGGGCGCGGCCTGCCAAAATGCCCCCAATTCCGTCACCTGCCCGCCACGCCCCTGAAAAATGGGGTTTTTGGGCCGCTTTCTTTATCGGCTCTTAACCCATTGCTGCGATTTTTCGCGAATGGCGCGTCGCGTATTGCCAATCGCAACCCTTTTGGTTGCCGCTTTTGCCCTGGCGGGGTGTTCCCTGTTCCAGCGACCGCAGAGGCCTGCCTGGCGCACACAGGCGGAAAAGGCCTGTTTCGCCCAGAAGCAAGTGCAATTCTCCTCCTATGTCGAACTGGCGCGCGAGATTGACGGGCCCGGCATTTGCGGTCTCACCATGCCGCTGAAAGTCACAGCGCTTGCCGGCGGCACGGTTGCCATTGCCACCACGCAAACCATCGGCTGCCCGATGACCGCCGCGCTCGATCAATGGATCGCTGAATTCGTCCAGCCCGCCGCACTGAAGCGTTTCGGCATGCCTGTCACCGAAGTGAAAAGCATGGGCTCTTATGCCTGCCGTTCGATGAACAATCAGGGCGTGCGCATTTCCGAACATGGTTTTGGCAATGCCATCGACATTGGCGGCTTCATTCTCGCCGACGGTCGCGAAATCACTTTCGTCAAGGATTGGACGCGCGGCGATGGCGCAACCAAAACATTTTTGCGCGAAATCCAGGCCGGCGCCTGCCAGGTTTTCACCACGGTTCTCGCGCCGGGCTCCGACGTGTTCCACTACAATCACATGCATGTCGATCTCGCCATGCATGGCAATACATCGGAAGGCCCGCGCCGCATTTGCAAGCCGCTGCCTGCACCGGGCCTGATGCCGCCGCGTCAGCGACTCGACGATCTGCCCGATCCACCGGAACTGGAAGAAGATCTCGATATTGCCGGCCTGATCGAAAAGACGAAGCCGAAAATGGCATCGCAATCGCTTTCAGCAAACGGTGTGCGCAGTGTGCAACTCGGCCTGCCGCCAGCACCGCCGCCGCAAATGCGCACGCGCGTTGCGCAGGCGCAAGCCAGCGTGATCGAGCCACGCTCGCCCATCGAAGCAACGCCCATTGTCGCGCCACCCGCGCGGCTGGAACCCATGACGCCGCTCGACCGGCTTCTGCAGAATGGCGAATTCCTGCCACCGGGCGCAAAAATCCGGCGTCAGTGACGCGGCCCATAACCGCCACCCGTCGGCGTTTCAATGATGATGGCATCGCCCGGCGCAACATCGGCCTGATCGCAGCCCTGCAAAATCTCGACACGCCCATCGGCGCGGCGCAGACGATTGCGCCCAAGCCTGCCATCGTCGCCGCCATTGGTGCCCGCCGGCGGCACAATTCGATGGCCCGACAGAATGGCAAGCTGCATCTTTTCAAGAAAGCGGATCGTGCGGCTCGTACCATCGCCCGCACACCATTGCCCCTTGCCGCCTGACCCGCGCATGATATGAAAATCCTCGAGCACGACCGGAAAACGCATTTCGAGAATTTCGGGATCGGTGAGGCGCGAATTGGTCATATGCGTATGCACGGCAGCCGCGCCATCAAAACCCTCGCCCGCCGGCGCACCGGAACAGATCGTCTCGTAATATTGATGCGCCAGATTGCCGAAGGTGAGGTTGTTCATCGTGCCTTGCGCCGAACCCAGACGGCCAAGCGCAGCAAAGAGAACATCGGTCACTGCCTGGCTGGTCTCGACATTGCCCGCCACAACGGCAGCAGGATGGACGGGCGAGAGCATGGAGCCTTGCGGAATGATCATGTCGAGCGGGCGCAGACAGCCTGCATTCATCGGCATGTCGCCGCCGGCCAGCACGCGAAAGACATAGAGAACGGCCGCGCGTGTGACAGGTTCGGGCGCATTGAAATTATCGGGCCGCTGCGCGCTCGTGCCGGTAAAATCGACGCGCGCACGGCGGCGCCGCCGATCGAGAGAAATAGCAACGCAAATGAGCGAGCCATCATCCATCGTCAATTCGGCACTCGAATCCTGCAGGCGATCGATGAGATCGCAAACCCGCTGAGCTGCATGATCCTGCACATGGCCCATATAGGCCCGCACGACAGGCCATGAAAAATCGGCAATCATCTTGTGCAATTCTGCCGCACCTTTCGCATTGGCAGCAATTTGCGCTTTCAGATCGGCCATGTTTTGCGCCGGATTGCGCACCGGATAGCGCGCGCCCATCAGCGCCTCCAGCACAGCGCGCTCCTGAAAACGGCCGCGCGCGACAATTTTCAGATTGTCGATATAGACGCCTTCCTCCTCGATATTCCTGGCGCGCGGCGACATGGAGCCCGGCGCAATGCCGCCAATATCGGCATGATGGCCCCGCGATGCGGCCCAGAACAGAATCTTCTTGCGCGCTTTATCGAAGACCGGCGTGCAGACGGTAATGTCAGGCAGATGCGTGCCGCCATTATAGGGCGCATTCAGCGCAAAAACATCGCCCGGCCTGATCCTGCCCTTATTGGCGCGAATGATTGTCTCGACCGACCGATCCATCGAGCCCAGATGCACCGGCATATGCGGCGCATTGGCGACAAGATGACCGTTTGCATCGAAAATTGCGCAGGAGAAATCGAGCCGCTCTTTGATGTTCACGGACGAAGCCGTGTTCTGCAAGGTCACGCCCATCTGCTCGGCAATCGACATGAAACGCTTGTTGAAAATCTCCAGCCGCACCGGATCGGCGCTTTTGTCGGCTACTCTTCTCTTGGTCAGCGATTTGATGCGCGTGAGAAGGACATGATCATGGGCGGTGATCTCGGCGCGCCAGCTTTTCTCGACCACAATCGTCTGATGCGGCTCAATGATGAGCGCCGGCCCCTTGATGACAGAACCTGGCCGCAAGGCCTCGCGCAGGAAAATGCCGGCCTTGTGCCAGGCGCCTTGCGAATAGAATTTCGTCTTGCGCACCGCATTTGGCACGGCCTTTTTGCGACGGATTGTTTTTTCGCGCGGCTTGACCCCCAAAGAGACCGCCTCAACGCTGGCCGCATCGATCACGAGATTTGCATGGGCATCGACAAAGCCGAAACGTTTCTTGTGCAGGCTTTCAAAAGCTCGCCGCAATCGGGCAATGATTTTGTCCGGATCGCCCGACAATTTTGCCGGCACGACAATCGCCATATCGGTGCCAGCCGTCTTCAGCCGCAGGTCGAGGCGGGAGGTGATTTTCTGTCTTGCCACGCCCTGTTGGGCAAGATCGCGCTCGGCGCATTGCTTGAGTTTTTGCGCCAGCGTCCGCACATGTTTCAATCCACGCGGATCGAGCCGCCTCTCGACACTCTCCTGCACAAAGACGCGCTGGTCGGCGAGCCCCATGCCATAGGCTGAGAGCACGGAAGACAAAGGGTGAATGAGCACGCGCTTCATGCCCAGCGCATCGGCGACAAGGCAGGCATGTTGTCCACCTGCCCCGCCAAAACAATTGAGCGCATAGGCGCTGACATCATAGCCGCGCGCCACAGAAATCATTTTGATCGCCTCGGCCATATGGGCAACGGCAATCGAGATAAACCCATCGGCAATATCTTCCGGCGTGCGGGCCAGTCGCGCCGATGCGGCAAGCTGCGCAAATTGCGCCCGCACGGCAGAAGCATCGATGGGCAGATTCTGCTGCGGCCCAAAAATGGCCGGGAAAAAATCCGGCAGCAATTTGCCGGTCATGACATTGGCGTCTGTGACAGCAAGCGGCCCGCCACGGCGATAGCAGGCCGGCCCCGGATCGGCGCCCGCCGATTCCGGCCCGACACGGAAACGCCCCGATTCAACCGACAGAATCGAACCGCCGCCCGCCGCCACCGTATGAATCTGCATCATCGGCGCGCGCAGCCGCACACCCGCCACTTCCGTTTCGAATGAACGTTCGAATTCACCGGCATAATGAGCGACATCGGTTGACGTGCCACCCATGTCGAAACCGATCACATCGGAAAAACCGGCGACGCGCGCTGTCTGCGCCATGGCGACAACGCCACCCGCCGGGCCTGAGAGGATTGCATCCTTGCCCGAAAAAGCCCCGCTTGCAGCAAGCCCGCCATGCGAACACATGAAAAGCAGATTGACGGAGGGGCCAAGCTCTTCGGCCACGCGCTGCACATAAAGCGCCAGCAAGGGCGAGAGATAGGCATCGGCCACGCTCGTATCGCCCCGGCCGATGAATTTGACGAGCGGCGAGACCTCATGACTGACGGAGATTTGCGTAAAGCCGATCTGGCGCAACAGGTCGGCCGCTTGGCGCTCATGCGCGTGACATGTCCAGCCATGCATGAAAACAATTGCCGCAGCGCGATATCCTTGCGCATAGGCCAGCTCGAAATCGCGGCGCATGCTCTTCAGATCGGGCGCCTGTTCGATCGTGCCATCGGCGCGCACGCGCTCATCCACCTCGACAACGCCCGCATAGAGCATTTCCGGCTTCACAATCTTCAGCGCAAAAATATCTCGCCGCGCCTGATTGCCGATCTCCAGCGCATCGCGAAAGCCTTTGGTGGTGACAAGCAGAACGCGCTCGCCCTTGCGCTCAAGCAAGGCATTGGTGGCAACAGTTGTTCCCATTTTCACATGGGCAACAAGACCGTCGGGAATTTTGGCATTCTCGGCCAGCCCCAGCAGACGGCGAATGCCGGCGACCGCTGCATCGGAATATTGATCCGGATTTTGAGACAGAAGTTTTGCAACATGCAGACGGCCTGCAGGATCGCGGCCGATCACATCGGTGAACGTGCCGCCGCGGTCGATCCAGAAGTCCCAGGATCGGGCCTTTTTCTTCGCAGGCTTCATGCACCAAATCCGATTCGCTTTTCAGCGACAGTATAGAGGCGACCATCGTCATGCGCGCCCCTCCCCCGCAAGCGCGGGAGAAGGGGGAACGGCCTAGAGCGCAAACCGGCCGATCTCCACAATCTCTTCGCTGTCGCCCTTCATGCCGCGGATCGTGCCTTCGATCTGCCATTTGCTTCCCTGACGGGCGATTTCATACATGTGCCAGGCGGCGCGATGGCGCTCTGAGCCCGGAACGGCGGAAGCAGAGGCCACGCCGACAACCGGCACAGGCCCGTCAGGCCCGGCAATATGGGCAATCGAATGACGGTGGTTATGGCCGTGAATGACAAGCTCGGCGCCATATTTGGCAATCAAGGCCTCGAAATGGCGCGAATCCGTCAAGCCACGCCCCGGCGTTGCGCCTTTATGATGCGGCGGGTGATGGATCATCACCACGCGCATATGGCCATTGGCGCGCGCTTCGGCGAGCGCCATTTCAAAACGATTGCGCTGGTCGGGCCCAAGCTTTCCCGATGCGAGAAGCGGCGCTGTCGGCACGCCCGAGCACAGGCCGATCAAGGCAATGTCGTCGCGCAGGCGCAAATAGGGATAGCGTTGATTGCTGACGAGATCGGCCTGCGTCCAGGGCGCGAATGTCGTCTCCAGATGCGCGAGAGAAGAGCGCACAT
>CAZHOK010000116.1:0-6618 GCA_964534115.1 uncultured Beijerinckia sp. | reverse complement strand
AGCGCACTTCCGCCTTGGCCGGATGTACATTCACATCGACGAAACGCGGATCGCAAACGAGAAACAGCGCCAGCGCCGGATGACGGTCGCCGGGCAGATAATCCATATAGGCCGCGCGCACGGCGCCATTCAGCACTTTGTCGCGCACCGGGCGACCGTTGACGTAAAGATATTGCGCTTGCGCATTGGCGCGATGGAAGGTCGGCAGACCGGCAAAGCCGGTGAGCTGAAAACCCTCGCGCGCAGCACTCACCGCCAGAGCATTGGGCGTGAAATCGCTGCCCAGAATCTGGCCGATGCGCGCCAGACGCCCGGCATCGCCCGCGCCGCAATCGACATGATCGAAGCCTGAGAGATTGTCGCCTGCAAGCGAGAAACGCACACGCGGATGCGCCATGGCAAGACGCTTCACGACATCGGCGACAGCCTGCGCTTCGGCGCGGTCGGTTTTCAGAAACTTCAGCCGTGCGGGCGTGGCGAGAAAAAGATCGGCCACTTCGACTTTCGTGCCCTGCGCGCCCGATGTCGGCGCGACCTCAAACTTCTTGCCGAAATCGACACGCAGATGCGACGCATGATCGGCACCCGCGCGGCGAGTGACAAGATCGACACGGGCCACAGAGGCAATGGAGGGCAAAGCCTCGCCGCGAAAGCCAAGCGTCGCAATATTGGACAGATCGCCATCGGGCAGTTTGGAGGTGGCATGACGATCGACAGCCAGGGCGAGATCGTCCGGCGTCATGCCTTCGCCATCATCCACCACGCGAATGAGACGCCGCCCGCCCTGCTCCAGCGCAATATCGATCCGCTTTGCACCCGCATCGAGCGCATTCTCGATGAGTTCCTTCACGGCAGAAGCCGGACGCTCGACAACCTCGCCCGCAGCAATGCGGTCAATGAGGACGGGATCGAGGCGACGGACGGGCATGGGGTGCTCAGTCAATGATGTTGCGTCGTCCTTCTCCCGGCGGGAGAAGGTGGCGCGCGGAGCGCGACGGATGAGGGGATGGGCGACTCAAACCGCAAAGATTGTAACCCCTCACCCGGCTCCTGCGGAGCCACCCTCTCCCTGTGGGAGAGGGTTAATCACATGCCAACCGGGCGGCCGGCTGCCGTCACCAGAAGCTGCTTGCCCGCAAACAGGCGCTTGGCTGCATCATGCGTATGTTCGAGCGTGACGGCGGCAACGAGAGAATTGCGCTCATCGAGATAGGTCACAGGCAGATTCTCGATCTGCAGACGCAACAGCTGACCGGCGATCTTGGTTGACGTATCGAAACGCAGATCGTAGCTGCCAATCAGATATTTCTGCGCCTTGTCGAGTTCTTCCGCCGTCGGACCATCCTGAGCGAGCTTGCCGATTTCTTCCGTGATGACAGCAAGCGATTCCGCTGCGCGCTCGTTTTTGGTCGATGTGCCACCGACAAAACTGGCCGTATGGCGATAGGTCACGAGCTGCGAATGAACGGAATAGGCAAGCCCGCGCTTCTCGCGCACTTCCTTGAAGAGCCGGGCAGAGAAAACGCCGCCGCCGAGAATGTGGTTGAGAACCATGGCCGGAATATGCTGGGGATCATGCAGCGCAATGCCCGGCAGGCCGAAGCGGATGGTCGATTGCGGCACATCCACATCGATGACTTTCGTCGTCCCCAGATTGGCGAGCACAATATCGGGCACGGCGGCAAGTCCGGTCTTTTCCGGCAGCGTTCCGAAAACGTCATCGAGCAATGTCGCCAGACGTTTGGCATCGATAGCGCCGACAACGGCAACGCACAGACTTTGGCGCTGCATGACAGCGCGCTGCAGATGCACAAGATCGTCGCGCGAAATGGCCGATACGCTCTCCAGCGAGCCGCGCGAGGGACGGCCATAAACATGGTTCGGGAAAGCCAGCTCGCGCCAGGCTTTTGCTGCCAATGCATCGGGGTCGTTGGCTTCTGCGCGCAGGCCCGCCAGCATTTGCGCCCGCGCACGCTCAATCGCATCGACATCGAAGCGCGGCTCATTGACGGCGAGTTTCAAAAGGCCGAAAGCGGCATCGACATGACGCGTCATCGTCTTCAGGCGGCCGTGGAACGTATCGCTATCGGCTGAAAAGGAAATCTCGATGGCCTTGTCGTCCATGGCATGATGGAAGGCCTGCGCATCCATCTCGCCTGCACCTTCATCCATCAAAGCCGCAAGCATGACAGACGAACCCATGCGCCCGGGCGCATCCTGCGACGTTCCGCCCGCAAAAGCGAATTCCACTGCCACAAGCGGCACGGCATAATCTTCAACAAGCCAGGCCTTGATACCCTTTTGCGACACGACCTGCTGCACGCGCGCAGCGCGCGAGGCCTGCGGGGCAAGGGTCATGTTCGGCGAATGGGGCGCGTTCATGGGCTTTTCCGTTTCTGATATCGCTTCATCATGACAAGGAGCGGAGCGCTTCCTCTCCCCGCAAGGGGGAGGGGATTAACCCTCAGGCGTCTTCGGTTTCTTTCGGCAGGAGGAAACCGGTCACAGCGCGGCGCCGGTCGAGCCAATTCTTTGCAGCTTCGCGCACATCGTCCGCCGTCACGCCATCCATGCGCTCGGGCCATTGGCGAATGTCATCCACACTCATGCCGGTTGTCAGCGCCGCGCCATACCAGCGCGCAAGCGAGGCCTGATTGTCCTGCGCATAAATGGCATCGGCGACAAGCCGCGTCTTGGCGCGGGCCAGATCTGCCTCTGCCACGCCCTTGTCGATGACCTCGCGAATGATGGCCTCGATGGCTTCATCGAGTTTCTGGAGGCTCACATCCGGCGCAGGCATGGCATAGATCCAGAAACGCGTCTCATCGAGCGCCGTGCCCATGTAATAGCATTCAGCGACGACAGCGACTTTCTGCTCCACCACAAGCCGGCGATAAAGCAGACTCGTCGGCCCGCCGCCCAGCAAATGGGCAAGCGCCTCCAGCGCTTCCGCCTCGCCCTTGCGCGCCGTGCGATAGGAGGGCACGAGATAAACGGTCTGATGCGAGGGCTGCTCGACCTTTTCATCGGCCAGCGTGACGAGACGATGAGCACGCGGCTCGGGCTCGCGCGGGCGCTTGCGCTGCGGAGCCTCGCCACGCGCCGGGATCGCACCATAAATCCGGGCCGCCATGTCGCGCACTTCATCTTCGCTCACATCGCCGGCGACGATGAGAATGGCGTTTTCAGGCGTGTAGAAGCGGCCGTAATAATTCAACGCATCTTCGCGGCCGAGATCCTCGATCTCGTGGTGCCAGCCGATGATCGGCTTGCCATAGGGATGATGCGTGTAGAGCGCGGCCTGCACGGCCTCGTGCAATTGGGCCGAGGGATCGCTGTCGGTGCGCATGCGCCGCTCTTCGAGCACGACATCGCGCTCGGGCGCCACCACATCGTCGGTCAGGACGAGATTGCGCATGCGGTCCGCCTCATATTCCATCACGACCGGCAAATGGGCTTTGGGCATGCGCTGGAAATAGGCGGTGTAATCATTCGACGTGAAGGCATTTTCCTGCCCGCCGAGTTCAGCCACGAGTTCGGAGAATTCACCCTTCGGATGTTTCGCCGTGCCTTTGAACATCAAATGTTCAAGGAAATGGGCAATGCCCGACTTGCCAGCCGGATCATCGGCCGAACCGTTCCGATACCAGACCATATGCGTCACGACCGGCGCGCGCAGATCGGGGATGACCACGACCTCCATGCCATTGTCGAGACGGAAATGGGAAATGACGGGCCCGGCGGCGGCCGCCGGAGCGGAAGAGCCCGGCGTCAGGCCGGCGGATGAAGAAGCCATCGAATTGCGTGCCATGGTCGCCTGTTTTCGAACAAGGAGCCACCACCGGAGGCGGTGGTGGGATCATGGCAACAATATAGGAGATGACAGCGGGAAGATCATCCCCTGCCGTCCATCTCAGCGTTCACGCTCTTCCCGGCTCTGGCGCTCGCGGATCGCCTGCTGGCGCGCATCGGTGATGTCGTCCTCACGGCGCACTTCAAACGTATATTTCTGGACCGTCGTCGGCTTGCGATAGCCCGCCGGGGGATCGGTCAGGGCCTGACGGGGCGCTTCCTGACCCGGCACGAGATCGCGCCGCTCATCAACCGCGGAACGCCCCTTGAGGCCCGACCAGAGCGCTTCCTGATTGCAGACCCGCGCCAGCGGATCATTGCAATTCTCCCCCGTGGAGCGCGGCTGCTGGGCGCCGCTGGTGCGCACGCGGTCAAGCTCGCTGCGGCTCACAGGGTTCCAGACTTCATCGACGCGCGGCTTGCCGGCGGCGGCGCGCTCGGCCTCGCGGCGGGCGACTTCCTGATCCTTGGGCCAGGCCTTGGCGCGTTGCTGGGCCGGCGGCTGGGGCTGCGGCAGGGCCTGCCGGTTCGGCGGCACCACAAGCGGCGCACGCTCGCGATATTCAATGGTCGGCTGATCCTTGTCATCGGGCAGGACAAGGTTGAGGATCGACGAGAAGACATTTTCGCGCCCGTCATCATTCAGGGCGAGAGCCGGGGATGCGGCAGCCAGCCCCAGAGCCAGCGAAAAGGCGGCGGCAAGGCCTGGACGCACGTGCGGGCGGATCGTCTCAACAGTCATGGCCAATCCTATCGTCCAATCGGGTTTCGAAACCGGCCGGGACACCCCGACCCTGGCAGGAAGCCGTCTCTTCGCGGCAATTTGGAGGCAAGCTCCGGCCCTCAGGCCTTTTCCTGCGCGCATAAGAGCGATTCATACAGAAGAAGCGCGACGCCCGCAACGATGCCAACATCGGCCAGGTTGAAGACATACCAGGAGAAGGTCCCGACGTGAAAATGGAAGAAATCGGCCACGGCGCCATAGGCGGCCCGGTCGATGGCATTTCCCAGGGCGCCGCCGACAACCAGACCCAGGCCCAGCGCGGTGAAACGCGTCTGCGCCCGCCACATCCAGACCGCCAGAAACAGGGTCGCGGCCAAAGTGACCGCCAGAAGCCCATAGCGGCCCATCTCTGAATGAGCCTCAAACAGCGAATAGGACACGCCCCGGTTCCAGGCCATGACCAGATCGAGGAATGGCAGCACGCGCACGGGCTGGCGGCTGGCAATGTCATAGACATCGAGCATCCAGATTTTATGCGTCTGGTCGATGAGCAGCATCAGAAAGCCCGCCGTCGCGCCCAGCATGCGCGGGGAGACTTTCGTCCTGGAAGGAACCTCGGGTGCGACTTCGCTCACAACAGCCCCGCTGCCTTCAATTCGCGCAGGGCCTGCGCATCGCGCGGCGTGACATCGGGATATTCGGCATCTGTGCCGACCTTGTCCGAGATTTTCCAGGAGCGCGCGCATTTGCGCCCGCCGGCCTTTTCGGGAAGGACGCCGACACCGGCCATATCGTCGAGTGCAAAAGCACCGGCCGGCGCGACGCCGGCGCGAAGTTCGATTGCGGACGTGATGCAGATTTCTGCAAAATCCAGTCCATCGAGCGTGGCGCGCAAAGCATCGTCGGCAATATAGACAATGGGAGCCGCCTCCAGCGACGAACCCATGCGCTTTTGCGCACGTTCGATTTCCAGCGCGCCGGTGACAACGCGACGGATCGCGCGCACTTTCGCCCATTTCGCCGCCAGCGCCTCATTGCGCCATTCTTTTGGCACTGCGGGGAATGTTTCCAGATGCACCGATTGTGCATCGGGATAGCGCGACAGCCAGGATTCTTCTGCCGTGAAACAGAGAATGGGCGAGAGCCACAAAGTCACTGCGCGAAAAACATCCTCGATACAGGTAAGCGCCGCCAACCGGTCCTTGCTCGACAGCGGATCGCAATAGAGCGTGTCCTTGCGAATGTCGAAATAGAAAGCCGAGAGATCGGTATTGAGGAAGAGCGAGAGCTCCGCCACGACCTTGCGATAATCATAGGTCGCATAGGCCTGTTCGATCACGGTTGAGAGTTCGGCCAGCCGATGCAGCATGAGCTTTTCAAGCTCCGGCATGTCCGCATAGGCGACACGTTTGGCCTCGTCATAATGGGCCAGCGTGCCGAGCATCCAGCGCATTGTGTTGCGCAATTTGCGATAGGTCTCAACGAAGGTTTTCAGGATTTCCTTGCCGATGCGCAGATCGTCCGAATAATCGGAAGCCGCGACCCACAGGCGCAGAATGTCGGCGCCTGAATCCTTGATGACATCCTGCGGCGCCGTGACATTGCCGAGCGACTTCGACATTTTCTGGCCCTTCTCGTCCAGAACGAAGCCATGCGTCAGCACAATGTCGAAAGGCGCGCGCCCGCGCGTGCCGCAGCTCTCGAGCAAGCTGGACTGGAACCAGCCGCGATGCTGATCCGAGCCTTCCAGATACATGACCTGATCGTGCCCGCCATCGACCTTGCGCCTGGTGCCGGCAAGACCGGGAAAATGTTTGGCATCTTCGAGCGTGTAAGTATGCGTCGAGCCTGAATCGAACCAGACATCGAGCACATCCATGACCATGTCGTAATCGGGTGCACGTGCGCCGATAAAGCGCTCTTTCGCGCCGGCCTGAAACCAGGCGTCGCCGCCTTCTTTCTCGAAAGCCTCGGCAATGGCTGCATCGACACTGGCGTCGCGCAGCAATTCCTTCGTGTCCTTGTGCACGAAGACGCAGATC
>CAZHOK010000115.1:0-6756 GCA_964534115.1 uncultured Beijerinckia sp. | reverse complement strand
TGAGCCTTTTGCCAAAGTCTCCGGCAGGCCGGCCGCTTTGGCCGCTTCGGCTGCTTTCCACGCGGCAATGCGCGAGGAATCGACGCGGCTCATCTGGCCTGCGCCAACGCCCACCGTCGCGCCGTTCTTGGCGTAAACAATGGCATTCGACTTCACATGTTTGGCCACGCGGAAGGCGAAGCGCATGTCCGACAATTCCTGTGGGGTCGGCTGGCGCTTGGTGACGACGCGCAAATCCATATCGTCGACCACGGCATTGTCGCGGCCCTGCACGAGAAGACCGCCCGCCACTGTCTTGAACGTGAGCCCCTTGGCGCGCACATCGGGCAGGCCGCCGGTGAGCAGCAGACGGAGATTCTTTTTCGCGGCAATCAGCGCAATGGCATCTTCATCGGCATCGGGTGCGATGATGACTTCGGTGAAAATCTTCACGATCTCGGACGCGGCCTCCGCATCGAGCTTGCGGTTGAGCGCCACAATGCCGCCAAAGGCCGAGACGGGATCGCAACGCAAAGCTTTTTCATAAGCCTCGACCAGCGACGCACCTTCCGCCACGCCGCAAGGGTTGGCATGTTTGATAATGGCCACAGCCGCCGTGCGCGCGGGATCGAATTCCGCGACGCATTCAAAGGCGGCATCGGTGTCATTCACATTATTATAGGAGAGCTGCTTGCCCTGCACCTGACGCGCAGTGGCAACCCCGAAACGCTTTTCCGGCGTCAGATAGAAACCAGCGGATTGATGCGGGTTTTCGCCATAGCGCATCTTTTCGGCGAGGCGTCCGCCGATGGCGCGATAATCGGGCGCATCTTCGCCAAGCTCCGCCGCAAACCAGTTGGAAATGGCTGCATCATAGGCCGCGGTGCGCGCATAGGCTTTTTGCGCGAGCGCCTTGCGCAGCGTGAGCGTTGTCTTGCCGGCATTTTCCTGCAGCACATGCAAGACGCGCTGATAATCCTCCACATCGACCACCACGGCGACATCGCCATGATTCTTGGCGGCTGCGCGGATCATGGCCGGACCGCCAATGTCGATATTCTCAATGCAATCGTCGTAATCCGCACCTTTCGCGACGGTCGCCTCGAACGGATAGAGATTGACCACCAGCAGATCGATCGCCGGGATCGAATGGGCGAGCATGGCCGCCTCATGTTCGGGATTTTCGCGGATGGCGAGCAGTCCGCCATGGACGCGTGGATGCAGCGTCTTCACCCGCCCGTCCATCATTTCAGGAAAACCGGTGAGATCGGCCACATCCTTCACCGGGAGCCCGGCATCGGCCAGAGCCTTGCGCGTGCCCCCCGTCGAGACCAGCTCGATGCCAAGGGCGGAGAGATCGCGCGCGAAATCGATGAGCCCGGTCTTGTCGGAAACGGAAAGGAGGGCGCGCGTGACGCGACGCAGATGGGTGGGCATGAATCGATCCCGCAAAATTGAAGATGCGGGGCGATTAGCACGGGACGCGGGAGGGGGAAAGGCCGGCTTTCGGCCCCAGACCCATCCTTATCCCAATCTTTCCATCGTCCAGACAATGGAGGGATTGTCGCGCACGCGGGCCGGGATGACGATCTGGCTGGTATTGCGCGGGCCCTCGCGGCCGCCGAGGAAGATGCTTTCTTCAATATTCACGGCCAGGCCGCTGGCGCGAAACAGCCATTCCTGTCCGTCCGCCAGAATGAGCCGCAGGCCCTGGCTGCCTGGGGCCAGTTCGGCCCGCACATTGGGGTGGAGATGAAAGCGCAGGACAAAATCGGCCTGTCCGTCGCCCGGCACGCGCCGGCCCGTCTGGATCAGGCGATCCTCGCCCTCCAGTCGCAGGCCGTCGGAGGAAAGCGTCAGGCGGCGCTCATGCACAAGGGCAAAGCGCTGGTCATAGCCATCATGCGCAGCAACAATTTCGAGCGCATGCGCATCTTCAGCCCGACGGCTCTCGACTTTTTCAGGCCCGGCGAGAATCTGGCCCGCAACCCAGCGATCGAGGCCCGCGCCCGTGGCAAAACGGCACGAAGAGACATCGCCGACAATCAGCGTGGAATGGGCCGCCGTGCTGCGTGCGGCCTCGCGCATGCCAGGCCTCGGATTGGCCGGCACGCCGCAATTGACAATCATGCGCTGCGCAGCGCTCGACATTTCAAAGGAGAGCGCGCCCGCATGGGCCTCGCGTGAATCCGGACCGAAGGGCGGCGGGCCGCAATCGATAATGAGAATCGTCTCACCGCCTTCCAGCCGTTGATAGCCGGAATGGGGCGCTTCGCTGAGAGCCTGTGCGCGCGCATCGTCATAGGCGAAAACGGTCGCCACATTATGGGCCGCCGTCGCGCTCATGCCGTTGAACAGAGCAATCGATCCATCGCCATGCCGGAAGAGGCGCAGCATGGGCATCATGCGATCGATCGCATTCAGCAACATTTGCGGCGCTTGCGTCCCACGTGCCGCATAGGCCTGGCGCAGGGGCAGAAGATCCAGCAGGAGATCGACCAGCACTTGCGGGTTGCGCGAAATATGCCCGCCATCAGGCAGGATCTGCGCTTTCAATTCATCGGCCAGCAGGCGCGAGCCGCGCTTGGCAAGTTTGGGCAGGCCCTGCGCGCACAAGCCGAGCTCAGCCAGAGCCAGAGCAGCAAACAGGCGCGATTCGCCATCGAGCCCCTCGGCCAGATGACGCTGCAGATATTTCGCATGCAGACCCAGCGCGCGCATGAAGCGCCGATAAAAATTGCGATCCGCGCCTTCCAGAATGAGCGGCGATTGCGACAGCCATGACAAAAGCCGGCGCGCCGTGACATCGGGACGCCAATCGATGCAATCGGAGGGCGAGCCGCGCAGATTCAGCCAATCTTCAATCAGGACACGCGCATTGGCGCGCGCCAGTGCAGTCTCGGCGGCACGCAAATGGCGCAACCATGAAAAGCCCGTCAGCGCCGCAAGCCATGCCTCGGAGGGCGGGTCGATTTCAAACGGCGATGCGCCATGCGTATTCACCGCTTTGCCGGCGAAAACGAAATAGCCGGAATAAATATCGGCGGCGATGGTTGGATCATTTGTGCGAATATCCTGCGGCGCGATGAGCAGACGCTCCGGCGCAGAGGCGCCAAACACGGCGAGCGGACGCAAAGGCCAGCGCAAAACACGCCACAGCACCATCGCCCCGCGCCCAGCAACAAGGCGCGTGAGCCGCAATTTTTCGGCGGCCGTCGACGATGCCAAATGATCCTCCGCACAATCTAAAATAGGTCTGCCGCGCATTGCCTGAGATGCGCCGGAATATGATTTCGCATTAGGCTGAGATTTGCTTAACGACTCATTGAAAATCCTAAATTTTCTTACGTCCGGCGGGAGATGAGCCGGGCCGCGAAGAAGCCGTCGAGACCGGCAAAGCGCGCGTCGTCATGCGGCAGATGGCAGGGCAATGTCCGCAGATCGCCCTCGGGCGTGATCATCTCCGTCAATCCGCCTATGTCTTCGGGCCGGACCGGCAGGCGCTCCAGATCGGGATTGCGACGCAAGAGAGCGGCGATCTGCATCTCGCCTTCCTCGGGCTCGAGCGAACAGGTGCAATAGACGAGCCGACCGCCAGGCTTCAAAAGCCCGGCTGCACGATCGAGCATTTTCGACTGGATGGCTGCCAGTGACGCAATATCGCCAGCCTTTTTCACCCAGGCGACCTCGGGATGGCGGCGGATCGTGCCGGTGGCCGAACAGGGTGCATCCAGCAAAATGGCGTCGAACGGCGGGGCCTCGAAAGCCATGGCATCGCCGACGCGAATCTCTGCCTGGAGGCCGAGCCTCTCGAGATTGGCGGCCAGACGTTTTAACCGCTCGGCCGAACGATCGACGGCGATCACCTGCGCACCGGCTGCTGCCAATTGCGCTGTCTTGCCACCGGGTGCGGCACAAAGATCGGCGACGCGCTCGCCGGGCCCGACGGCAAGCAGGCGCGCGGGAAGGGCGGCTGCAGCATCCTGCACCCACCATTGGCCCTGCCCATAGCCGGCCAATTCTTCGACCGGCGCATGGCTCTCCAGCCGCAGGGAACCAGTGGGCAGAAGCAGGCCTTGCGGGACGAGCGCCGGATCGGCATCGGGCTTCAAGGTGAGATCGAGCGTCGGCTCGCAGGCATGGGCGCGCGCAATGGCAGCAGCGCGTTCCTCGCCATAGGCCTTGCGCCAGCGCATGGCGAGCCATTGCGGCGTGTCGGCAAAAGGATCGGAGCCGCTCAAAAATTCGTCGCGACGGCGCGCAACATTGCGCAGCACGGCATTGACGAGACCCGCAAAAGCCGCGGTGCGCGGTTGATGGCGCACGGCCCGGACCGCCAGATCGACGGTCGCATGATCGGGCACATCCATGAACAAGATTTGCGCCGCCCCGATGAGCAAAATCCATTCGAGCGATTCGGCTTTTTTCGGCAGTCCCTTGTCGAGCGTTGCCGCCAAAGCCAGGCGCAAACTACCCAGATGGCGCAGGCTCGCAAGAACGATGGAGCGCACAAGTGCGCGGTCGCGGACATCCAGCGTGCCGAGAATTTCCGGTCCCGCGCCCAGCGCGAAACGCTCATCCAGACCCTGACCCTTGCCTGCGACTTCAGCCAGAATGGCAGCAGCAGCCAGACGAACGGCAAGGCCGGGGACCATTTCAGGCGCCGCCTCGACCCTGCGATTGAAACCGGATGGACGACCGGGACGCGCCGGCTTCACCATGCAAGACACATTCGCCGGGCGGCGCTTTTCATCTCATCATCTCCACGATGCGCTTAACCCCAAGGGCCGCGCCGTCCCTCGCGGTTAGCACGATCCTTGTTCGGACGCCATGGCGAGCCCCAGTCACCGCCATGATGAGGACGCGCACGCCCCCAGGCCGAGCGTGCAGGATAAGCGGGCGCATGAACATCCTCGGAAAAAGGCGTCCAGCCGGAGATGGTCGGAACATTCATGGCGCGCGCCAGCTCCTCAAGCGCGGCAATGCGGTTTTCGACATTGGGATGGGTCGAGAACAGATTGTCGACGCCGCGCCCCGACAAAGGATTGACGATGAACAAATGCGCCATGGCCGGATTGGCCTCCGCACGCTCGTTGAGAACGGCCTGCGCACCGCGCGATATTTTGGCCAGCGCGCTGGCAAGCCAAAGCGGATTGCCGCAGATTTCTGCGCCCGAGCGATCGGCCACATATTCGCGCGAACGACTGACGGCCATTTGGACGATCATCGCTGCCAGCGGCGCAAGAATGGCCAGCGCCAAAGCGCCGATCACGCCAAGTCCATTGTCGCGGCGACCGCCGAAAAACATGCCCCATTGCGCAATCGAGGAAATGGCGCCGGCCAGCGTCGCGCTGATCGTCATGGTCAGCGTGTCGCGATATTTGATATGGGCGAGTTCATGAGCAATGACGCCGGCGAGTTCCTCGCGCGTCAGCATGCGGATCAAGCCGGTATGCAGGGCAACCGCGCCATTTTCTGGATTGCGCCCGGTGGCGAAAGCATTGGGCTGATCGCTCTCGATGACATAAACGCGCGGCATGGGAATTTGCGCACGGGCCGAAAGATCGCGGACCATGCGAAAAAGTTCGGGCGCCTGCGCCTCGTCGATCTCTTGCGCGCCATTGGCGGCCAAAGCCATGCGGCCCGAATTCCACCAGGCGAAAAGATTCGTCGCCATAGCGAAGACCAGCGCCATCATCATGCCCGTCTGGCCGCCCAGCGCCCCGCCCACCAGCAGGAAAAGCGCAGTCATGGCCGCCAGAAGGACGGCTGTACGCATGAAATTCATGGACCCACCCCAAGAGACCGAAAAGTGACCGAAAGAGAGCGAACAGGCCAATCGGCACGGCCGGGACTGGCCAAAGGCCGGACCCGCGACCTATATGTGGGGATGACACAAGCCCCGCTTCAAGCGGCGCGGCAGGAAAAGCGGACATGAACGACGAAACGCAAAGCCAAGCCCCGGCCGAGACTGTGAAAAAAATTCTCTCCCCGGCCGCCCAGCGGGCGCTGGCGGAGGCCGAAGAGCGCCGCCAGCGGGCGGCGGCCGAGGCGCAGGAGCGGGCAAAAGAGATCGATGGCCGCGGCGGCCTCGATCCGGTCCGCTATGGCGATTGGGAAATCAAAGGATTGACGAGCGACTTCTGATGAACGGCCTTCCTTCTTGATCTTCAAGCGCGGCTCCTCCTTCACCCTTGTGCTCGCCCTCGCGGCGCTGCTGGCGGCCTGCGCTTATGTGGTGCAGCGCCCGACAGGGGGGCGCCTGCGCAGCGAAGCGGCCCTTGCTCTGGCCAGCCTGCCCTCGCCCACGCCCGTGCGTGTCTCGCATGTCGTCGATGGCGACACGTTCCATATTTTTGTGACCTTGCGCTCGGGCGAGATCGTGCGCGCACCCTTGCGCATCCGCGGCATCGACACCCCGGAAATGAAGGGCGCCTGCGAGGAAGAAAAACATCTGGCCCATCAAGCAGCAAACGCCTTGGCCGAATTGCTCGCCGGCGGCGATGTGCTCGTCGATACAATTTCAACCGACAAATATGAGCGCATTCTGGCACGCGTCTTCGTGCAGCAGAATGGTGCCATGCGCGACGTGGCCGAGATGATGGTGAGCGCAGGCTATGGTCGCATCTACACGGGCCGCAAGCGCGCCGGGTGGTGCTAGTATCCGTCATTGCGAGCGGAGCGAAGCAATCCAGAGCCGCCGCGCGCTCTGGATTGCTTCGGAGCTCACGCTCCTCGCAATGACGGCCCCCCAAACAAAAAACCCTCGCCCGAAGG
>CAZHOK010000114.1:5025-6981 GCA_964534115.1 uncultured Beijerinckia sp. | reverse complement strand
TCGAGCGCAGCAAAGGGCTCGTCCATCAGCAGAATGCGCGGCTCGAAAGCCAATGTGCGGGCAATGGCAATGCGCTGGCGCATGCCGCCCGACAATTCAGCCGGATAATGATTTTCAAAGCCGGTGAGGCCAACGAGATCGAGCAGGTCGCGGGCGCGCGCAACGCGCTTGTCGCGCGCCACGCCCGCGGCTTCGAGCGGAAAAGCAACATTCTCGATCGCCGTGCGCCAGGGAAAAGTGGATTCTTCCTGAAACACCATGCCGATTTGCGGCTGGCAGCCGCGCACGGCTTTGCCGTCGAGCAGGATCTCGCCATCATATTCGGTCAAGAGCCCGCCGACCATATTCATCAGCGTGGACTTGCCGCAGCCCGACGGGCCGATCACGGAAATGAATTCGCCCTGAGCAATATCGAGCGAGACATTATCGACGGCCGTAACGCGGCCCTTCGCGGTTTCAAATATTTTGCTGACGCCAGAAATGCGCAAAGCTGGAACATGTGTCATGACCGTCCGACTTCCTTGATCAAGGCGCTTGCCATGCCGGAATCGTAACCCGGCTCGACGCGAACATCGACGAGAACCGTCTCGCCGCGTCGCCAGGCTTCGATGGCCAGCGGAATGATTTCGAGCAATTCGGCAATGTCGCGAACGGGGCCTATGCCTGTTGCGCCCTGTGCGCGCGCCATCATGGCGAGATCGACATCGGGGGCGGCAATCTGCTGGCCGATCCATTTGTTTTCAACCGGCCGGTCGCGTATGCGCGCGACGCGTTCCTGATGCACTTCATCATTATAATAGGAGCGGTTGTTGGCGATGAAGACGATCATCGGAATGCCGTAATGCACCGCACTCCAGATGGCGGTGGCGCCCATCAGGAAATCGCCATCGCCCAGAACGGCAAGCGGAATGCGATCCGTGCCCTTGAGCGCAAGCGCCGAGCCTGTGCATGTGCCGGGCCCCGAGCCGATACCGCCGCCACCATCTGTGCCGAGAAAATCGAGCGGATGTTCGACATCCCACATATGTCCTGCCCATGAGAGCGGGTGGCGCATCAATGTTGTCTTTTCGCCGGCAAATCCTTTGCGCAGCGCATTGGCGAGCACGGGCACGGTGAGCGGCTTGCCGCTTTCGCCTTCCGGCAAAGTCTGGCGTGGCGCTTTTTTCCAATCGCTCCAGACATGGCCGCGCTTGTGCGATGCCAAGGCCTCGCTCAGGCAATGCAATGTGACATCGGGATCGGCAGCAATGAAAAGATCGGCGGGCGGCAGGCCTTGATGGTCCATGCTCCAGCCATTGTGCAAGCTCTGGTCGAGCGTGACATTGATGATCGTGGCCGCCGGATCCTTGTCGGCATGGGCGGCCTGCAATGTGCCCGCAAGATCGACCCAATCGAAAGCAACGATCACATCGGCCTGTCGCATCAGATCGCAAGCCGTTTCGCTGGCGAAAGTCGCGGGCGCTGCCGCATGCAATTCATGCGTGGTGGGAAAGGCGCCGGCAATTTTCATGTCGGTCAGCACAAGCGCGCCGAGTTTTTCAGCCAGAGCAATACGCGCTGCCCAATCTTTCTCCTGACGCGACATGCGGCCCATCATCAACAGGGGCCTTTGGGCTTTGGCGAGTTTGTCTGCCGCATCCTTGATTTGCTGGCGCGGCGGCTCGGCGGGCGGTGCGGCGCGGAAGCGCGTTACATCTGGAATTTTGGGCGCCTTGTCGAGCCGCATTTCCTGCAAGGCCACATCGAGGCAGACGTAGACCGGACCGCGCGGTGCAGTCTGCGTGATCTGCCAGGCACGCAACAGGCTTTCCATGGCAGCGGGCACGGAGGCTGGCTGATCGTCCCATTTCGTATAATCGCGGATCAGCGCGCCCTGATCTTTGGCTGTGTGAATCCAATCGATCCATGGGCGGCGCTTGGCAGCATCGACCGGGCCGGTTGCGCCCAGCAGCAGCA
>CAZHOK010000114.1:0-5015 GCA_964534115.1 uncultured Beijerinckia sp. | reverse complement strand
CGACCTGCGACACGGTGGCGGCGCCGGTCATCGTGGTGCGGGCCAGGCAGTGGTCGGCCAGTCGATCGCAGCCGGCGGCGTCCGGGCATTCCACGTACCCGATGCGCAGGCCTGCCAGACCGTAGGTTTTCGAGAACCCGTGCACGGTCCAGCAGCGGCGCGCGATCGCACCAGGCATTGAATACGGCCATGGTGGCATGCATCAAACCGACATTTGAATGAACAATGGCGCAGAGCGGCTCTTCCTTCACTTTCGCCCAGCCATGGGCAATGGCAACGGCGCTTTCCTCGTGCAGGCAAAGCAGCATTTGCGGGTCGCGATTGCCATTCTTGTTGACGAGTGAATCGTGCAGGCCGCGGAAGGAGGCGCCCGGGTTGAGCGCCACATAAGGCAGGCCGAGCGCGCGCAACATTTGCGCAATCGCATCGCTGCCCCATTGGCCGTTATCGCTGGCAGGAACGGGCGTTTCGATATTTTTCTTGTCGTCCGGCATGAGATCAGCCCTGTTGCAGCCGCGTGACGCGGCGATTGGTTGGTCCGGGCAGGCGCACGAGCCGCCCGATCAGATAATTGCCGAGCCCTGCGAGTGTGAAGATCACAAGCAGCAAGGCGAGCATGGTGGGAATGTCGAAACGCGAATAGGCCTGCATGGCTGCATGTCCCAGACCTGCATTCGACAGTTTGATTTCCGACAGCAGGCAGCCGACGGTGGCAATGCCAAAGCCCAGCCGCAATCCGGTGGCAATCGGGGGAAGGAGCGCGGGCATGTAGATCATGACAATGCGCTGGGACAATGTGAGATTGAAACTTTGCCCCACACGCAAAAACATCGGCGGAATGGTGCGCACGCCGCTGGCGAGCGAGAGCGCCATGGGAAAGAAACAGGAAATGGCGGCAAGGCTGATTTTTGAGCCGACGCCAATGCCAAAGAGAATGAGCAGGATCGGCAGAAAGACGACTTTCGGCGTTGCGGCGAGATATTGCACCACGGGCTCGAGCACCAGCGATGTGTAACGATTCATGCCGAGCACAAGTCCGGCCATGCCGCCGAGCAATGTGCCAATGGCAAAGCCTGTCACGATTTCGAAAAAGGTGACGCCGAAATGATGCCAGAAAACGGGATCGCCCATGAGTTTGATAAAGGCTTTGACGATCAGCACGCTGGAGGGGATCACGCCGCGAAAAAACAGGCCCGATGCACCAGCGGCTTCCCATGCGCCCAAAATCAGAACGAAGGCAAGAATGCGATAGAGCATGACGCGCGACAGGCCAGTCCTGCCGGCGTGAGCAACGTTTTTCATCTCGCCGACAGAAGCCATTTTTCAAGCCTTTCGGTGAGGTAGAAGAAACTGGCGCTGCAGATCACGACAAACAGGATCGAGGCATACATGCCCGGAATTTCGAAACGGTCGCCGAGTTCGGAAATCATCAGGCCCATGCCGCCAAAGCCGATCAGATATTCGACGCCGACCACATTGATGAGAGCAAAGATCAGGCCCAGTCTGATGCCGGTGAAAATGGTCGGCAGAGCAGCAGGAAAAAGGATCATGTGCATCTGCTGCCAGCGCGTCAGGCCGAATGTGCGCCCGACATCGATCAGCACAGCGCGCACATTGTCGAGGCCTTCTTTCGTTTTCAGGATCATCGGCGGCAATGCCGCGACAGCGCCCATGGCGACAATGGTTCCTGCATTACGCCCGAACAGAACGAGGAACAGGGGGAAGAGAAGAACCAGCGGTGCGGCTGCAATGGCGGCAAACCAATCGGTAAAGGCTTTTCCGGCGGTCTTGTCATGATGCAGCCACCAGCCGATGGCCATGCCCGCAATCACGCCAATGCCGGCGGCGGCAAAGACCTGTCCGAAGGTCAGGAAGAAACGCGCCACCAAATGGTTTTGCGCATAGAGCAGGTGAATGGCCGGAAAAATCTCGCTGGGCGGGGGCGCAATAAACCGGCCGATCATTCCCGCCATGGAGGCCATTTCCCACGCGCCAAGCAAGACCGCGAAGAAAATGCTTCGCGAGACGATGGGCGGGAGATGGAGTTTGGCGGCGAACATGGGGCGCTCAAGGCTTTGGGCCCGGCCGCTCAAGCCGGGCCTGTTTTTCTGGGCGCGTTTACTTGCCTTTTGGAACGAGAATGTCGAACAGGCCCGCCACTTCCTTTTCGCTCATCGGCTTGGGAATGAATTTATGGTCGAACGCCTGTTGCAGCGAGACGGCAAGGCCGCGGATCTCATAGGGCTGCAAGGAGTCTTTCGGATAGAATTTTTCGACCGATTCTTTCGCGATCTCGCGGCTGACGCCGGCAGCCTCGGCAAAAAAGTCGATGGCCTGCGGGTTGGCATAAGACCATTCGAGCGACTTCACATAGGCTTGCGAGAAGCGCAGGAAGAGATCGCGCTTGCTCTTCAGCGCATTTTCATTGGCGAAATTCACGCGCAAAGTGGTGTCGCGGATTTCAGGCAGATCATTGCCGCGCGCCACAATATTCACCTTGCCCGTGCGAATGTCTTCGATGGCGAAGGGCGGCGAGGACCAGCCGATATCGATCTGGCCGGACATGACCTGCGTGTAGGTGGAGGGAATGCCACCTGTTGCGGTCGGGCGCGCCTTGATCTTTTCGAGATCGAGCAGCGACAGGACGAGCAGATGCGTCGAGGAGCCGGCGGCTGAATAAGCGATCGTCCTGTCGGTCGCATCCTTCAGGCTTTTGATGTTTTTGTCCGGGCGTGCATACCAGAACAATTCGGGCGAGCCGGTGATGGCGGGCGAGATCACGCGCACAGGCGCGCCTTTGGCATAGGCGCCGATCAGGCCGAGCATGCCCGTATGCGTGGCGACATCGACGCTGCCGGAAATGACCGCCTGAATGGTGGCCGCGCCACCCTGCGTATAGCTGATTTCAATATTCAGACCGGCGTCTCTGAAAATGCCGGCCCGGACGCCATATTCGACAATGCCGGTGTCCCAATTGCCTTTCTGGGGCAGGGCGACTTTGAGGGTCTGTGCGTGGGAACCGCCCGTCATTGCGACGATCAGGGCAGCCGCGAGCAAAATCTGCTTGGGCATATGGTCTTCCTCCCGGTCGGCGTCTCAAGGCGCCGCTGATCGGGATCGAACCACAGCTTGATCGTGGATGCAATTTTCCTGCGCGCGATATGGACAAGGCGCAGGGCTTTATTGGAGCGTGTCGGACCTGGCCTGCTCGAATTCGCTGGCCCTCTCGCCCCAGACGACGATTCCGCGCCCAAAACTCACATCCAGCCGTTCGGGGCCAGGCCGACGGGGGATGCGATAGCGGGCGATAATCGTCCCCGCCATTTCATCGCCGACGCGCCAATTGTGGCGTGCTTTTGACCCCGATTTGAATTTCACCCGATCGCCGCGGTCCATGAGCAGTCTCCCGTCACATTGTCGCGAAACTGATCGAAATTTTATCCATCAGGGCGGCTGCGTCCTGCCTAAGTCTGCGCCTTTGCCCTACAAATGTCGTGCATTTTGCCTGTTCTGAATGCGCGAGCCGGGCTGTTGGCGCCGAGCGGCTGTTTTTTGCATTTATGGGAAAGCTCAACGGAGTTTTGGGATGATGTTTTCGAACCTGCGTTTTTCCGCCCTTGTTGCTTTTTGTTATGTGGGTCTTGTGACGGGCGTGGCGGCCCAGCCGGCAGAGGATGACGTGCGCATCAGCGGCACGGTCCAGAAATTCGAGAATGGCATCATGTCCATTTCGCCCAGCACCGGCATTGTGCTGCGCATTCGTTTCGATGCGGGGCCGGGCATTCATTCGATGCGGCGAGCCAAAATCTCGGATTTGCGGGCAGGCCAGCAGGCGAGCGTGCGGGCGCGCAGTTCTGCGGCCGGCGGCATGGTCGCCTCGCAGGTCATCATCTACGAGCAGGGGGCAGAACAGGGCGTGGGCGGGGCAGGTGTGAGCGGGGCAAGCGTGGGCGGCCCGGCGCCGCTTGTGGGCAAGATCACCGATGTCGGGACGAGTAACGAGGGGCCGGTTTTGAGCCTCACTTATGCGGAGGGCGAGCGCAAAGTGGGCCTGTTGAAAGAGGCCATGGTCTGGATCGCGCGTCCTGCCAGCGCGCAGGATATTCGGCCCGGTGCCATCATCACCATTGCCGGTCGCAAGCCGCAGGGCGGCGAGATCAAGGTGATTCGTGCTTCCATCGGCCAGGCGGGCGGGGGCAATCCGCCGCTCTAGCCTTTGCGCCAGATTCGGGCGCGCATGTGCAGGGCAAGTGTGCCGGCGACAAAGCCGACAAAAGCACCAAGGCTTGAGGCTGCAAAGCCCGGCCATTCGCCGGTGCGGTTTGGAATATAGAGCTGCGCTATTTCCAAAAGTCCCGACAAAAGCGCGAGCGCAAGAACGAGGACCATGCCTTGGCGCAACTGCGTACCAAGCGCATAGAAAAAAGCTGTTCCTGCATAGGCCATGAAATGTTCGAAATGACCTGAGGCGCCGCTTTGCGGACGCAATTCTCCCGGCACAAGTGAGAGGTAAAGAATGGCGATTGTGCAGGCGATCGCAAATGCACGGGCGATATTTTCAAACATGCATCTTTGTTGCGCAGCGCTGTCCTTCACGCAAGCCTTGCTGCACGCGCGCGATCGCGCATTGCTTTGTGTGATGCGCAATATGGATTGAGTCAGCGCGCTTCTCGCCCTTTGCAATGCGACATGCCATGGCCGCATTGCCGGCCGGCAAGACAGGCTTGCGGGTCTTTTTCCCGGCTCGGCAGAAAGCACAAAAAAACCCCCCGACGGGGGATGGACCGTGGCGGGGGGGAGTTAGCAGGAGCCACCCGAGGGAGGCACGGAGACAGGCCCCGCAATGTCAATACTAGTTGACAAACGAGTGTAAGGATAGGCTGACAATGTGTTTTTTTCATGAACAGGCCAACCCACGGCAAAACCATGCCGGGCCAGACAAATCGAAGGGAAAGGGGGGTGGTGCCGGATGAGGGGATTGAACCCCCGACCTTCGGTTTACAAAACCGCTGCTC
>CAZHOK010000113.1:0-7004 GCA_964534115.1 uncultured Beijerinckia sp. | reverse complement strand
TTTTATAGTAGCCACAATCTCTGTTATCTGTAGAGTTGTTTATCTTATATAGTAGTTCTGACACTCCAGCAAACTCATCAAAAAGATTATGCGTTTGTGGGGCAAGCCAAAACTTTTCCTGTATCTGTATGTTTCCAATATAGTCCAGAGCAGAAAGATTGTTAACTTTTTCTACCCTTTCTTTTAAGTTTTTATTTTTTATAGTAGACTCTTTATATATATAGTTCATCATATCTTCCCATGTTATTTCTGGGATTTGATATTTTTCAAATAGCACCTCGTGCTTATTTTCTTTTGCTTTCTTTATTAAATCAAACATATCTTCTGAGCCTTTCCGCGTTGGGCTTTTCGTCTTATGAATCTAGCCATGAACACGATGAAATCCGCGCACGGTCAGACTTTTGAGCGCATCGCCTTTCTCTCTTCCGGCACGCCGGAGGCGGAGCGCGCTTTGGCGGATCTGGTGCGGCTCTATGGCAATGTCGGCGCCGAGGCGGCCGATGTTGTTGTGGCGCTTGGCGGCGATGGTTTGATGCTGCAGGTGCTGCATCGCTTCATGGGCTCGGGCAAGCCGATCTATGGCATGAACCGCGGCTCGGTCGGCTTTCTGATGAATGAATTTTCGCCCGAGCGGCTGCGCGAGCGGCTTGCAGCGGCAGAGGCCTCGCTCGTCCATCCGCTGACGATGAAGGCGACGGACGTCAATGGCGAGGTGATGAACGCGCGCGCCATCAATGAAGTCTCGGTTCTGCGCTCGTCCTATCAGGCGGCGAAAATGCGCATTTCCATCGATGGAACCGAGCGTCTTGCCGAATTGGTTGCCGATGGTCTGCTGGTCGCCACGCCGGCGGGTTCGACAGCCTATAATCTCTCCGCCAATGGCCCCATTCTGCCGCTCAATGCGCCCTTGATGGCGCTGACGCCGATTTCGGCTTTCCGGCCGCGGCGCTGGCGCGGCGCGCTCCTGCCCGACAAGGCGCATGTCAAAATCGACATGCTGGAGGCTGACAAAAGGCCGGTGTCAGCGGTGGCCGATCATGTCGAGATCCGTAACGTCATGTGCGTCGAGATCGCGATGGATCACGCCACCGGCCTTGTGCTGCTGCACGATCCCGGACATTCGCTCGATGAGCGAATCCTGCGCGAGCAATTCGGCTATTGAGGCGGCGCCTCTCAGGCCTCCGCCTCAACCAGCTGGGATAATTCGGCCAGCCGCTTCCAGCTGGCGAGGTCCTTGACGACAAAGCCATAGCTGGTGCGCTGCACGAGTTCCTTTTCTTCCAGACGCAGCAATTTGCGCCGCAGCGTCTCGCGCGGGATTTCCATGAAATCCGAAAGGGAAACAATATTCGCCGGTTTCACGAACATCAGATTCCCCGGAATATGGTCAAAGTTCAGCCGGCCCAAGGCGAAGAAAATGAGCACTTCATCGAAATCGATGCCATGGCGCCCGCGCAGCGAGCTCATCAGCTTAAACATTTTGGCTGCATAACGCGCCAAATTTGCAAGTTCGTTTCTTTCACTCACTATTTGCACTCCAAAATTGTTTCGAAGGCTAGTGAGGATTTTTAGCAAATTCAACTGGCAAAGCTCGCGTTGCCCAGAATGCGCCCATTCGCCGGCTTCGGTTGTGCGGTTTTTGACCCGTTTTTCCTCCACTTTCGGAGCAATTGAACCCGTTTTCAGCCTTTCATTTCCGGGTTGCAGCTTTGCCGGGATTGAAAAAAACTGTTCCATATGTTTCCGCGGTGGTAAAAAATCAGCCATATTTGAAAGAAGATAAGAGGAGCCGGTATGGCAGGTTCGCAAGAAGCCTTTTCCACACCACCGCTCGCCCTTTGCCCGAATGCAAAGGCCGCAACGCATTGCAGGCAATGCCGGGTTCGCAGCCTCAGCCTTTGCGGGGCGCTGGAGGCCGATGAGCTGGTCGATCTCGATCGTCTGTCCCACCCCATGCATCACGCAGCGCGGGAGACGATTTTCGAGCAGGACGAATTGGCCGGTTCGGTTTTCAACATCACCTCCGGCTCGGCCCGGCTCTATCGTCTGTTGCCCGACGGGCGCCGTCAGGTCGTCGGCTTTGCCCTGCCGGGCGATTTTCTCGGTCTTGCATTGACGGAACGGAATGCCTTTTCCGCCGATGCGCTGACGCCGCTCACCGCCTGCAGCTTCTCGCGCCAGTCTTTTTCTGAATTTCTCGATTCCAAGCCGCATCTGTTGCGGAAATTGCATGCCATGGCCGGTCATGAATTGTCGCTGGCCCAAGAGCATATGGTCATTCTGGGCCGGCGCACGGCTGAGGAGAAAATCGCGGCCTTTCTGATCGGCCTGCGCAAGCGCTGGGCGCGGCTCTCGGCCAGTTCGGTCACCATCCCGCTGCCCATGACACGACAGGACATTGGCGATTTCCTCGGCCTCACGGTGGAGACCGTCAGTCGCATGCTGACGCGCCTGGCGCGGGAAAAGGCGATTCTGATCGTGCCCGATGGCGTGCGCCTGCTCGATGTCGCGCGGATCGAGGCGATGGCGAAATCCTGACCGGCAAAAGGGACGCTGCCACTGGTCAAGCGCCTGCAAAAGCCTATCTTTTGCCTCGTGATCTCGCACGGGCATGGCCATGACACTCGAAATCGATTCCGAAAGCCTCGCAAGTCTCAAATTCGGCGTGGGTCAGGCCGTGCCGCGCGCCGAAGATCCCGTGCTGCTGCGCGGCGAGGGCCGCTATACGGATGATGTCTCGCTCGATGGCCAATTGCACATGGCCATGGTGCGCAGCCCCCATGCGCATGGCACAATCCATCATATCGAGACGCAAGCCGCGCGCGCCATGCCTGGCGTTATGGCTGTTTATACGGCCGCAGATCTTGCCGCTTATCGCCCGCAGACCAGTCGCATGCCGCTCAAAAATGCCGATGGATCGCCGATGCGCGCACCCATGCGCCCGGCTCTGGCGCAAGATCGTGTGCGTTTCGTCGGCGACCCCGTGGCCTGTGTAGTGGCGCGCAGTGCGCATGAGGCGCGCGTGGCGGCGGAATCTGTCGGCCTCGAGATTGAAATTCTGCCCTGCGTGACGCAATCGCGCGCTGGAGCCGAGCCCGGAGCGCCGCAGCTTTACGACGATATTCCGCAAAATATTGCGCTCGATTATGCCTATGGGGACAGTGCTGCCGTTGCGGCAGCTTTCGCGCAGGCTGCACATGTGACGCGGCTGCATCTCGTCAATAATCGCGTTGTCGTCAATGCAATGGAGCCGCGCGCCTGTCTCGCTTCTTTCGAGAATGGCCGTTACACATTGCATGCACCCACACAAAGCGCGCTCGGCATGCGTGCGCTTGCCGCCGATGTGCTGGGCGTCGAGCCGAAAGATGTGCGCATTGTCGCCCGCCATGTCGGCGGCTCTTTCGGCATGAAAACATCGCTCTTTCCCGAATATATTTGCGCGCTTCATGCCGCACGCACTCTCGGCTTGCCGGTGAAATGGACCGATACGCGCTCCGAATCTTTTCTCTCCGATCATCACGGGCGCGATCATGAATTTTTGGCCGAACTGGCGCTCGATGCGCAGGGCCATTTTCTGGCGATCCGCGTTGTCGGTACGGCCAATATGGGCGCTTATCTCACATCTTTCGGGCCGATCATTCCCGCGCTCAATGTCGTCAAGCATATTGTCGGCGTCTATCGCACGCCGCTTGTCGAAGTGCGCACCAAATGCGTTCTGACCAATAGCGTTCCAGTGACGGCCTATCGCGGGGCAGGGCGGCCGGAAGGCAATTATTATCTTGAACGGCTTGTCGATCAGGCGGCGCGAGACATGGCCATCGATCCGGTGGAATTGCGCCGGCGCAATCACATTCGCCCCGATGAAATGCCATGGAAAGCGCCTTCAGGCTCTGTCTATGACAGCGGCGATTTTGCCTCTCTTCTCGACCGGGCTCTGGAAGCCAGCGATTATCAGGGCTTTTCGACACGCGAGCGCGAGAGCGCATCGCGCGGTCTGTGGCGCGGCATTGGCATCGGACAGTTTCTCGAAGTGACGGCGCCCGGCGCCAATGAGCTCGGCGATATTCGTTTCGAGCAGGATGGCACGGTGACTTTGCGCACGGGCACGCATGATCACGGGCAGGGCCATACGACATCTTTCGCGCAGATTGTCTCCGGGCAGCTGGGCATTCCTTTTGCCCAAATCCGTCTGATCCAGACCGATTCCGATGAATTGCCGGGCGGTGCCGGCACTGGCGGATCGAAATCCCTGATGGCAAGCGGCAATGCTTTCCTTGAAGCCGGCGAGCTTGTGATTGAAAAAGCGCGCCTTGCGGCCTCGCATCTTCTGGAGGCTGGCATTGACGATCTTGAATTTGCCGATGGCGAATTTGTCATTGCCGGCACGGATCGGCGCATCGGCCTGATGGACGTGGCACGCAGAATTGCCGCCAGTCCCTCGCTGCCCGATGGCGTGCCCGCATCTCTCGATGTCAGCCATATGCACAAGCTCTCGCCGCCAACCTATCCCAATGGCGTCCATATTGCCGAAGTCGAGATCGATCCGCAGACGGGCGAAGCGCAAGTTGTGCGTTATACGAGCGTCAATGATTTCGGCACGCTGGTGAATCCTTTGATCGTTGCCGGTCAGGTGCGCGGCGGGATTGTGCAGGGGATCGGGCAATGTTTTCTTGAAAATACGATCTATAGCGAGGATGGCCAGCTGGTGACGGGCTCCTTCACAGATTACGCCATGCCGCGCGCCATTCACGTGCCAGAGATTGTTTTCATCAGCCATGCTGTGCCGGCGCGCACAAATCGGCTGGGCGTGAAGGGTTGCGGCGAGGCAGGTTGCGCGGGTGCTTTGACCAGTGTGATGAATGCGCTGACAGATGCTTTGGCGCGCCATGGGGTTGGGCCGGTGCAAATGCCGGCTACGCCCCTGCGCCTGTTTGAAGCCATCGCCAAAGCGCAGACGAATGGATGAGACAGCCGACATGCCTGCAGCTTTGAAGGGCACATGCAGAACAAACGCGTTCTTCTGATCGTCAATACGAAAAGCCGCAGCGGACTTGCGAGCCTGCCGGCGGTGCGCCAGGCTTTTCTCGATGCCGGTTTTTCGGTGATTGTGCCGCCGCAAAATGATGAGCGCAGTTCATGCGATCTCATTCGCAATTTGAGCGCAGAAGCCGATCTCATTGTCATTGGCGGCGGCGATGGATCGGTTCACGCCGCCGGCCCGGCTTTGCTGGCAGCAGGAAAGCCATTTGGCATTATTCCGCTCGGCACGGCCAATGATCTCGCCCGGACCTTGCGTCTGCCCACCGATCTTGAAGGCGCGATTGGCGTGATTGCAGCAGGCCATACAGCGCGTATCGATGTCGGCGAAGTGAACGGACATCCTTTTTTCAATGTCGCAAGTCTTGGCCTCTCAGCCGAACTGGCGCTGAAACTGACAGCCCGCAAGAAAAAAATCTTTGGGCCTTTTTCCTATGCCATTGCAGCTTTGCGTGTGCTCGTCCGTGCGCGCCCGTTTCGTGCTGAAATCATTGCACATGGCCGTCATGCCCATGTGCGAACCTATCAGATCGCGGTGGGCAATGGGCGCTATTATGGTGGCGGCATGGCAGTGCATGAGGCCGCCGCGATCGACGATCATCAATTGCATCTCTATTCGCTGGAAATGACGGCTTTGTGGAAGTTATTGTTCATCGCGCCGGATTTTCGCGCCGGGCGGCATGGCGCCTGGGAGGAGGTCCGTATTGAGGACGGGCGCCATTTTGAAGTCCGCACGCGCCAGCCGCATGCCGTCAATGCCGATGGCGAGATTGTCACGACAACCCCGGCGATCTTCACTTTGCGCCCAGCCGCGCTGGAAGTTTTCGTTCCCGTCTTGTGAGCCGCCCGCCAAGCCAATTATAAGGGAGAGCGCCGGCGCGACCGGAGCCGATAAAGAGAAGAAACGGAAACGCCATGGCGAGCCATTCGAAAATCAAGGTCATTGCGCTCGAAGAGCATTATTGGGATGCCGAACTCGTCTCCCATCTCACCGGGGCCGAGGGCACGCGCTCCAAGGATTTGCTTGAGCGCCTGCACGATCTCGGGGAATTGCGCATCCGCGAAATGGATGCCGCGGGCGTCGATGTGCAGGTGCTCTCGCATGGTGCGCCATCGGGGCAGAAACTGCCGGAAGATCTTGCCGTCGATCTCTGCCACCGTGTCAATGATCGTCTGGCCAAAGCCATTGCCTTGCATCCCACACGCTTTGCCGGTTTTGCGGCCTTGCCGACGATCCATCCTGAAAAAGCGGCTGATGAACTCGATCGTTGCGTCAGCGAACATGGTTTTAAGGGCGCGATGATCCATGGCCTGACCAATGGCCTGTGGCTTGATGACAAAAGATTCTGGCCGATCTTTGCGCGCGCCGAAAAACTCGGCGTGCCGATCTATCTGCATCCCTCCTTTCCCCATCCCGATGTGATGAAGGCCTATTACGCCGATTATGCGCAGGAATATCCGCAGGTCATTCGTGCGGCCTGGGGCTATACGGTGGAAGCCGCGACGCAGGCCATCCGCCTTGTGCTGTCGCGCGTGTTTGAGAAGCATGACAATCTCAACATTATCATCGGCCATATGGGCGAGACTTTGCCCTTCCTGCTCTGGCGCATCAATCAGGCTTTGTCGCGTCCCGGCCATGAGGAATTGAGCTTCCGCGAACAATTCTCGCGCCATTTCTATGTGACGACGAGCGGCAATTTTTCGACGCCGGCTCTCATGTGCACCATGACGGAACTCGGCATGGATCGCATCATGTTTGCCATCGACTGGCCGTTTGTCGCCAATGGTCCGGCCATGGAATGGGTCGAGAATTTGCAGATCTCGCGCGAGGACAAGGTCAAGCTCTTGAGCGGCAACGCGCAGCGGCTGTTGCGGATGTGATGGGTATGCCGCTCGGCTCGTGATGAGTATCGAAAGGGCGCGTCCTTCTCCCAGAGGGAGAAGGTGGTCGCGCGAGCGACCGGATG
>CAZHOK010000112.1:5059-7139 GCA_964534115.1 uncultured Beijerinckia sp. | reverse complement strand
CGCTGCCGAAGAGGTTTTGGGCGTCAACGACCGCATTCAGCTGTCTGTCGCAGAGGCGGTTTTTCAGCGACGCATGCGCAACGCCGCCATGCGCGAGGGCGCAACCCTGATCGCACCCGAGACGGTTTTTTTCTCCTATGACACGCAGCTCGGGCGCGATGTTCTGGTGGAGCCCCATGTGGTCTTTGCGCCGGGCTGTGTGGTGGAAGACGGGGCGGTCATCCATGCCTTCAGCCATCTGGAGGGCGCGCGCGTGCGCTCCGGCGCCAATGTCGGTCCTTATGCGCGTTTGCGACCCGGTGCGGACCTTGGCGAGGATTCGAAAGTCGGCAATTTCGTCGAAGTGAAAGCATCGACCATCGGCCAAGGCGCGAAGGTCAGTCATCTGTCCTATATTGGCGATGCGAATATCGGCGCGCAGGCCAATATCGGCGCGGGCACGATCACCTGCAATTATGACGGGTTCAACAAATTCCGCACCGAGATCGGGGCAGGGGCCTTTGTCGGCTCCAATTCCTCGCTCGTTGCCCCGGTCCGGATCGGGGCTGGCGCTTATATCGGCTCGGGCTCCGTTGTCACCCGCCCGGTAGAGGATGATGCTTTGTCGCTCGCCCGTGCGCCGCAGGTCGAAAAACCCGGCTGGGCCAAGCGGTTCCGCGACGCCCAGTCGTCGCGCCCGAAGAAACGCTGAAGGCGCCATCGTTACGATTGGTCACGGAAAGTGTCTTGAAGGCGGGGCGCGGCCCGGTCTAGCAAGAGCCTGAACAAAGCGGAGGCGGGTCTTTATGTGCGGGATTGTGGGCATTGTCGGGTCGCAACCGGTGGCCGAGCAGATCGTGGAATCGCTCCGGCGGCTGGAATATCGCGGCTATGATTCTGCCGGCGTCGCCACATTGGAGAACGGTCAGCTCACCCGTCTGCGCGCTGAAGGCAAGCTGAAAAATCTGGCCGCCAGACTGGCCGCCGCACCGCTTCAGGGGACAGTCGGCATCGGTCACACGCGCTGGGCCACGCATGGACGCCCCACCGAAAACAATGCCCATCCCCATGCCAGCGAGAAAGTCGCTGTCGTGCACAATGGCATTATCGAGAATTTCCGCGAATTGCGGGAAGAACTCACCGCCCTCGGACATGTCTTCAAGAGCGAAACGGATACGGAAGTCGTCGCCCATCTGGTGACGGAGGAAATGCGCAAGGGCCATGGCCCGCGCGAGGCCGTTGCGGCGGCTTTGCCGAAATTGCGCGGCGCTTTTGCGCTGGGTTTCATTTTTGAGGGCGAGGCGGATCTTTTGATCGGCGCACGCCAGGGCGCACCGCTCGCCATTGGTTATGGCGAAGGCGAAATGTATCTGGGCTCGGATGCTCTGGCGCTGGCACCTTTCACCGATACGATCACCTATCTCGAAGATGGAGATTGGGTGATCCTGACGCCCAAAGGCGCCGACTTCCACGATGCGCAAGGCCGCCCCGTTCGGCGCGCCAAGCAGAAGACGCAGGCCTCGGCCTTTCTCGTCGACAAGGGCAATCACCGCCATTTCATGGCGAAAGAAATCCATGAACAGCCCGAAGTCGTCGGCCGCACGCTGGCGCATTATCTCGATATGTCTGCGGGCGCCGTGCGTCTGCCTTTCGACCTGCCTTTCGATCCGGCAAAATTGTCGCGCATCACAATATCGGCCTGCGGCACAGCCTTTTATGCCGGCCTCATCGCCAAATATTGGTTTGAGCGCTACGCGCGTTTGCCGGTCGAAATCGATGTTGCAAGCGAATTCCGCTATCGCGATGCGCCGATGAGCGAAGGCGGGTTGATGATCGTTGTCTCGCAATCGGGCGAGACGGCAGATACGCTTGCTTCGCTGCGCTATGCCAAAGAGCAGGGCCAGCACATTCTCTGCGTCGTCAATGTGCCGACATCGACCATTGCGCGCGAAAGCCATGTCGTGGCCAGCACGCTCGCCGGCCCGGAAATTGGCGTCGCCTCGACCAAGGCCTTTACATGCCAGCTTGCTGTTCTGGCCTGCCTTGCCGTTGGTTTTGCGCGTGCGCGCGGTGCGATCGATGCCAAACGCGAGAGCGAACT
>CAZHOK010000112.1:0-5049 GCA_964534115.1 uncultured Beijerinckia sp. | reverse complement strand
TCTCATGTCCATGCCGGGATTGATGGCGGAAGCTTTTAGACGCGAGCCGCAGATCGAGGCTTTGGCGCGCGAACTCGCCAAGGCGACCGACGTTCTTTATCTGGGGCGCGGCACCAATTATCCGCTGGCGCTGGAAGGCGCGCTCAAACTCAAGGAAATCTCCTATATTCACGCCGAAGGCTATGCCGCCGGCGAGCTGAAGCATGGGCCGATTGCCCTGATCGATGAAAACATTCCCGTGATCGTGCTGGCGCCCTTTGACAGCGTCTTCGAGAAAACCGTCTCCAATATGCAGGAAGTGGCGGCGCGCGGCGGCAAAATCGTCCTGATTGGTGATTTACGGGCGCAACATGAGGCGTCCGTGCCCTTTTTCTCGGCCATTGCCATGCCGGATATGGCGTCCGATTTTGCCGCCATGGCCTATGCCATTCCCGTCCAGATGCTCGCTTATCACACAGCTGTGGTCATGGGTAAGGACGTCGACCAGCCCAGAAACCTCGCCAAGAGCGTTACGGTCGAATAGATTAGCGTCGGCTTGAACGATTTTCTCAGCCTTCCGGCTGCCGCCGGCAGACGCTGCATGGATATGACATGAACCACTTGAACGAGACGCTTGCGGAGACACCCCACCGGCCGAGCTTCGGCGCCCGGATCCGCGCCTATTTCCTGACCGGTCTCGTGATTGCCGGGCCGCTGGCCGTGACCGGCTGGCTCGTCCTCTGGTTCATCGACACGGTCGATAATTGGATGAAGCCGCTGATGCCGCCGGCTTTGTCGGTCGATCGCTACACCTCCTACCATATTCCCGGCGTTGGCGTGATCGTCGCCTTTCTTGGCCTGACGCTTCTGGGTTTTCTGGCGGCCAATCTGCTCGGTCGTACCTTGATCCGCATCGGTGAATCCCTGCTCGACCGCATGCCCGTTGTGCGTGGCCTGTATAAAAGCGTGAAGCAGATTTTCGAGACGGTCTTCTCGCAATCGGGCACGAGCTTCCGCAAAGTTGGATTGGTGCAATTCCCCGCACCCGGCATGTGGACGATTGTCTTCATCTCGGCCCCGCCGTCAGGAACCGTGCGCAATGCGCTGCCCTCCGGCGAGCATATTTCCGTCTTCCTGCCCTGCACGCCCAATCCGACGACCGGCTTTTATTTCTTCCTGCCGGTTTCTGACGTTATCGAAATTCCGATGACACCGGACGATGCCGCCAAGCTGATCATGTCAGCCGGCCTGATCCAGCCAGAAACCCAGGCCGCGCTCGGCGCGCTGGCCGAAAAGGCCAAGGCTCAGAAGGCAATCGAAGCGCAGAAGGTGGCGTAGGGCGATCTTTCATCGACCGCATCCAGAGAAAGAGACGGACAGAGGCGCGGTCAAATCGAAGCGCCGATTTCTGAACGAGACAGGCTATCGCCATGAACACGATGTCTTACAAAGACTATCAGGCCATTGTCGCTTATGACGAGGATGCCGAGATTTTTCACGGCGAGGTCGTCAACCTGCGAGATGTCATCACTTTTCAGGGCAAGTCGGCCAAGGAATTGGAAAGGGCTTTTGCCGATTCCGTTGAGGATTACATCGCCTTCCGCGCGCAAGGCGCAGCAGCGCAATAATCGCGAGCGCGCTCAAGCATTCCAGATTCTCTGCAGCATGGATGGCTTCGGCGCTTCGCTCCTTGTCATGACCAAGGGCAGAGGCCTTCACCCCGCGCGCAGCAATTTGACCGCTTCGTCGCGCTCGAACAGATAAAGCAGGGCGCGCACGGCTTTGCCGCGTTCGCTGGCAAGTTCGGGATCTTTTTCCACGATCATCCGTGCATCGTCGCGCGCCACCGGCAGGAGTGCGCCATGGACATCGAGACTGGCGAGCCGAAAGCCCGGCGTGCCGGATTGGCGCGTGCCCAGCACTTCGCCCTCGCCGCGCAATTTGAGATCTTCCTCGGCGATGCGGAAACCGTCTTCGCTCTCGCGCATAATGGCGATCCGCGCCTCTGACACTTCGCCGAGCGGAGCCTTGTAGAGAAGCAGGCAGGTCGAGCGGCCTTTGCCGCGCCCGACCCGTCCGCGCAATTGATGCAATTGCGCCAGGCCGAAACGCTCGGCATGTTCGATCACCATAATGGTGGCTTCCGGCACATCGACGCCCACTTCGATCACAGTTGTCGCCACAAGCACATTCGTCTGCCCGCGCTGGAAAGCCTCCATCGCCGCATCTTTTTCCGCGCCCTTCATCTGGCCGTGGATGAGGCCGACGCGATCGCCGAAAAACTGCCGCAACACTTCAGCGCGTTCGGTTGCTGCCGCGAGATCGAGTTCTTCGTTTTCGTCCACCAGCGGACAGACCCAATAGGCCCGTGCACCCGCTTTGATGGCGCGGCCAATGCCCGCCACCACTTCATCGAGCCGCTCAAGCGGAATGGCGCGTGTGTCGATCGGTTGGCGTCCAGCAGGCTTTTCGCGCAGGACCGACACGTCCATATCGCCAAAATAGGTGAGCACCAAAGTGCGTGGGATCGGCGTGGCCGTCATCACAAGAACATCGACGCAATCGCCCTTTGAGCCCAGCGCGAGCCGCTGATGCACGCCGAAGCGATGCTGCTCATCGACGACTGCCAGGCCGAGATCCTTGAAGGCGACGGCCTCCTGAAACAGCGCATGCGTGCCAACCACAATATCGATATCGCCCGCTTCAAGGGCGGCAAGCGTCTTTTTGCGTTCGGCTGCTTTGTCGCGTCCCGTGAGCAAAGCGAGTTTCATCCGCGCGGCTTCGCACAAAGGTAGCATGCGCTCATAATGCTGGCGCGCCAGAATTTCCGTTGGCGCCATCATGGCAGCCTGGCGTCCGGCTTCCACCATGGTCGCCATGGCGAGAAGCGCGACAATGGTTTTGCCCGAGCCGACATCGCCTTGCACAAGCCGCAGCATGCGTTCGTTCGAGGCGAGATCGGCGCGGATTTCGGCCAGTGCTTCCTGCTGCGCGCCCGTCAGCGAAAATGGCAGAGCGGCGAGAATTTTTTGCGCAAGCGCATCTGTGCCGATGCTGGGGCGTCCGCCGAGTTTTTTCATCCGCGCGCGCATCAGGCCGAGCGCCACCTGGCTCGCCAGCAATTCATCATAAGCCAGGCGCAGGCGCGCGGGATTTTGCGGATCGAAAGCGGCTGTTGAATCCGGCCGATGGATGGCCTGCAAGGCCGCCTTGAATGTCGGCCAGCGGCGCTGGGCCACAAGCGGCGCGTCGATCCATTCGGGCAGATCGGGCAATTTGGCGAGCGCGCCTTCGGCGGCTTTCTGCACGGCGCGCTGGGTGAGCCCCTCGGTCAAGCCGTAAATGGGCTCGACCGGTGGCAGTTTCGCCAAAGCCGCCTCATCCAGAACCTTGTCTGGATGGACCATCTGGAGATGGCCGTCCCACAATTCGATCTTGCCGGAGATCCAGCGCTTGGCGCCCAGCGGGAGCGAGCGCTCGATCCATTGGTGATTGGCAAGGAAGAAAACCAGCGCCATATCGCCGGTCTCGTCTTCTACAATGACGCGATAGGGTGCACGCGCATTTCGGCTGCCGGGCGGGCGATGCTCGATGACTTTTGCCTCGATCAGAACGATCTGATCGCGCGGAGCGCTCATGATTTTGGGGCGGTCGCGCCGGTCGATGCCGCTGCGGGGCAGATGGAACAGGAGATCGGCAACCCGCGCCGGTGCGCCATGGGACGGAGCAAGGGCTTTTTCAAACAGAATCGCCGTCTTTGGCCCGACGCCGGGAAGCGTCGCGACTGAGGCAAAGAGCGGATTGAGGACATCGGGTCGCATGGTGGCCAAAACTATGGAATTCGCTGGCCCGGAGCAATCGCGCGGCGCGCATCTTCGCTTGGGCATGGCAAAAACCTGCTCTATATACACCCCCGAACGCAGGACGGACCCCGTCCGGCGCGTTTTCCCGTTTCAGGAGTTCGCTCGTGACCGAATCCACGATCTCAAGCGCCGGGCTCGATGAGCGCCGTCGCCGCGCGCTGTTCCGTTCCTGGCACCGCGGCATGCGGGAGATGGATATTCTCTATGGCAAATTCGCCGATGCCCAGATCGCGCTTCTCACAGATGGCGAGTTGGACGATTTCGAGCGTTTGATGGATTTGCCGGATCGCGATGTGCTGATGTTCATCACCGGCGAGGCGCCAACGCCCACCCATTACGACACGCCGGTCTTCCGCAAGCTGAAAACCTTCCACACCCATGACGGGCCGATTTTCGGCTGAACGGGGCCACGTGACAGATTACAAAAAAGCCCTCGCCGAATTAACCGCCGGCCGCTCGATTTCGCTTGCCTGCGTGCCGGATGGTTTCGATGCCTTTATCGCTGCCGATTTTGCGAGATTGATGGCGGGTGCGGCCCATGGCCGTGCTGCCGTTCTCGTTCATGTGGCGCGCGACAGCCAGCGCGCCCGCGCCTTTGAAGAAGCCTTTGCCTTTGCAGCGCCCGATCTGGAATTGCTCGATTTCCCGAGTTGGGATTGTCAGCCCTACGATCGCGTTTCGCCCAATGCGGCAATTGCTGCCAAGCGCGTGCTTGTTCTGTCGCGCCTGGCGCGCTCGCAATCGTCCGAAGAGCGCCCGCGCGTGCTCTCCACCACGGTCAATGCGCTTTTGCAACGCGTGCCGCCATTGGCCTGGATCAAGCAGGAGAGTTTTTCGGCTGCGCCCGGCAATGCCGTCAATATGGACGAGCTGGTGAAATGGCTCGAAAACAACGGTTTCCTGCGCGCTAGCTCGGTTCGCGAAACCGGCGAATATGCTGTGCGCGGCGGTATTCTCGATCTTTTTGCGCCCGGCATGCCAGCACCCGTGCGGCTCGATTTTTTCGGAGACACGCTGGAATCGATCCGCGCTTTCGATGCCGAGAGCCAGCGCACAACGGGGCAATTGCGCGCGCTCGATCTTGTGCCGATGAGCGAAGTGCAGCTGACCAGCGAATCCATGCGGCGCTTTCGTCAGGCCTATGTCACGCAATTTGGCGCCCAGACGCGCGGCGATACGCTTTATGAGGCGATCAGCGAAGGCCGTC
>CAZHOK010000111.1:0-7265 GCA_964534115.1 uncultured Beijerinckia sp. | reverse complement strand
CATATCGGGGTCGATGAGCGATTACACGCGTATCTTCCTGCATTTCCTGCATCGCCTCACCGATGAGCGCCGCCGTGTCGAAACATTTCTGTTCGGCACGCGCCTGACCCGCATTACGAGACGCTTGCGCGCGCGCGACATTGATGCGGCTCTGGCCGATGTGTCAGGTGCTGTGGCCGATTGGTCTGGCGGCACGCGCATCGGCGCCTCGATCCAGGCTTTTAATCGTATCTGGTCGCGCCGCGTCCTGGGGCAGGGCGCAATCGTTCTGCTTTTCACAGACGGTCTTGAGCGCGACGGCGTCGGCGAGCTTGGCTTTGAAATGGAACGGCTGCATAAATCCTGCCGCCGTCTCGTCTGGCTCAATCCGTTGTTGCGCTACGATCGTTTCGAGCCCAAGGCTGCGGGCATTCGCACCATGCTGGCCCATGTCGATGAATTCCGGCCCATTCATCATCTGGCCAGCCTGCAGGATCTGGCAAAAGCTTTGGCGCGCCCGGCCATGCGGATGGAGATCGACCCGCGCATCTGGACAAAGCGGGCCTCCTGAGCGGGAAAACGGCCGGGCCCTTTGCGCGCCTTCACGTGAGCGCTATATTCAACCGGACATGACGGAGGTCGGCAATGTTTGCGGGCGATGACGATATTCTCGGTCAGGCGGAAGCCTGGGCCAAATCGGGCAAGGGCGTGGCTCTGGCGACCGTGATCGAGACATGGGGCTCGGCGCCGCGTCCGGTTGGCAGTCATCTGGCCATTGATGAAGACGGGCATTTTCTGGGCTCCGTCTCGGGCGGTTGCGTTGAGGGCGATGTCGTGACCGAGGCGCTTGATTGCATCTCGGATGGCAAGCCCCGCGTGCTTGAATTCGGCGTGGCCGACGAGACCGCCTGGCGTGCGGGCCTGTCGTGCGGCGGGCGCATTCGCGTCTATGTCGAGAGGGTCGGCTGATGGATCGCCTTTTGTTGGAGCGTTTGAATGCGGCGCGTCGCGAGCGGCGCGCGGCCGTGCTGGTGACCCAGATCGAGGGCGGAGCGCAGCGTCTGGTCGAGGCCGATCAAGTGAGTGCCGATCCGCTGGGCGAAGAGATCGATGCTGCCTTGCGCAGCGGCAAAAGCGGCATGGTCGAGCGCGAGGGCGTCTCCTCTTTCCTCACCGTGCAAGTTCCGCCGGTGCGGCTTGTGGTGATCGGTGCCGTTCATATTTCGCAGGCGCTTGCGCCTATGGCCAAAATGGTGGGCTTCGACATGGTCATTGTCGATCCGCGCACGGCTTTTGCCACGCCCGAGAGATTTCCCGATGTGCCCGTTCTCGCCGAATGGCCTGAAGTGGCGCTGCCGCCGATGAAGATCGATCGCTATACGGCGATCTGCTGTTTTACCCACGATCCAAAAATCGACGATCCGGCACTTGAGCAGGCTTTGCGCGCGCAATGTTTTTACATTGGTGCACTTGGCTCGCGCAAAACCCACAGCAAGCGTTTGGAGCGCCTGACCGCCAAGGGCTTTGGTGCAGAAGATATGGCGCGCATTCGTGCACCCGTCGGCCTTGATATTGGCGCTGTCACGCCGCCTGAAATTGCCACATCCGTGCTCGGCGAGATTATTCTTGCGTTGCGCAAAAAGCCTTTGCGCGTGGAGAAGCCGGCGTGAAATTCGGAAAGGTTGCCATTGATGAGGCTGAGGGCGGGATTCTCGTTCACTCCTTGCGTCACGACGGCCTCGTTCTGAAAAAAGGCGATTCGATTACGCGCGAACATATCCAAGCCTTGCGGCAGGCCGATATTTCTCATGTCGTGATTGCGCGTCTTGAAGAGGGCGATATAGGCGAGGATGAGGCTGCAGCGCAGGCTGCCAGCGCCCTGTCTGGCGAGAATATCCGTGTCGATGAAGCCTTTACGGGCCGGGCGAATCTTTTTGCCACCTGCAATGGCGTGCTCGTGGCTGAACCATCTCTGGTCGATGCGATCAATGCCGTCGATGAGCAGATCACTCTGGCAACATTGCCGCCCTGGCGCAATGTTGTTGAGGGTGAGATGGTTGCGACCGTCAAGATCATTCCTTTTGCTTTGCCGCGCGCGCTTGTTGCCCGCGCCATTGACGCGGCGGCCGGGCAATACATTCGCATTGCGCCTTATAAGGCGATGCGTGTGGCGGTTCTGTCCACAAAATTGCCGGGCCTGAAAACCTCCACCATCGACAAAACATTGCGCGTCATGGCCGAGCGATTGGCGCCGGCTGGTGCAAAAATTACGCTCGACCGGCGCATTGGGCATGATCCAGACGAGCTCGCCAAGGCGATTGCCGAGGCAAAGAATGATGCCGACATGATCGTCGTCTTTGGCGCTTCTGCCATTACCGACCGTCGCGATGTCATACCTGCTGCGCTTGTTGCCAGCGGGGGGCGCATCGAACAATTCGGCATGCCCGTCGATCCCGGAAATCTGCTGCTGATCGGCGAGATTGACGGCAAGCCCTTCCTGGGTGCGCCCGGTTGCGCGCGCAGTCCCAAGGAAAATGGCTTCGATTGGGTGCTGCATCGCATGCTCGCCCAAGTGCCGGTGACGGCTGCCGATATCAGGCGCATGGGGGCGGGTGGTCTTTTGATGGAAATCATCTCGCGGCCACAGCCGCGCGGCGGCGAGGCCTCGCAGGATGAATGATATTGCTGCCATTATTCTGGCGGCCGGCGAAGCCTCGCGCTTTCGCGCGGCTGCAGGCGAGCAGGGGCCGCAAACGAAATTGGTCGCTCTGCATCAGGGCAAGCCGCTCGTGCGTCATGTGGCTGAGGCGGCTCTGGCTGCCGGTCTTGCCCCGGTGATTGCAGTCACCGGCCATGCGCAGGACAATGTTATGCAGGCTTTGTCCGGGCTCGATCTTCAACATGTGCAGAATGATGCCTATGCAAGCGGCATGGCCTCTTCACTCAAGGCCGGAGTGGAGGCTTTGCCCGCCCATCTGGGCGGCTTTGTCGTCTTGCTTGGCGACATGCCGCTGGTCAGTGCGGCGCTGATCCGATCGCTGGTCGATACCTATCTGGCCAATCCTCTGGCCGATGCCATTGTCCCGGTTTTTGCCGGCGAGCGCGGCAATCCTGTTTTGTTGTCGCAACGCATGGTTCCGCAGATCATGCAATTATCCGGCGATGCGGGCGCGCGCAAAATCTTGCAGGATCCCGGCCTGAAAATTGTCGAAATGCCCGTTGCCGATGAAGCGGCGCGGATCGACATCGACACGCCGCAGGCCTTGGCAACCCTCGGCAAGGCTCATCCATAAGCCTTGCAACTGCGTAAACCCTGGCAAGCGGAGGTTTGCCATGTCAGGAAAGATTCTCATTTTCGGTGCGACCGGAGGTATCGGTGCGGCCAGCGCACGCGCGCTCCATGCCCAAGGTGCAGCGCTTCACCTGGTTGGGCGCAAAGAACCCGAGCTTGCGGCACTTGCCCAAGAGATGGGTGCCACAATGTCGCTGGCAGATCTCGACCAAGAGGGTTCATTCAAGCGTGTGGCCGAGGAGGCTGCAGCGGGCGGTGCTTTGGCCGGTCTCGTCTTTGCTGTTGGCACAATCAATCTCAAGCCGCTCGCGCGTCTGACGCGTGCCGATTTTGAACGCGACTATCTCGTCAATGCGCTTTGGGCTGCACAGGCGGTGCAAGCAGCCTTGCCTGCGCTTGCCAAACAGGAGGGGGGTGCCAGTGTCGTGCTCTTTTCTTCCATTGCAGTGGCGCAGGGCTTTGCCAATCATGCCTCCATCGGAATGGCCAAAGGCGCGGTGGAAGGTTTGACGCGCTCGCTGGCCGCCGAATTGGCCCCAAAGGTCAGAGTGAATTGCATCGCTCCTTCGCTGACGCGAACCAATCTCGCCAGCAAATTGCTGGCAAATCCGCAAATGGCAGATGCCATTGCTGCCATGCATCCGCTGCCGCGTATCGGAACGCCTGAGGATATTGCTGCGGCTGTCGCTTTTCTTGCCTCCGCACAATCTGGCTGGATGACCGGGCAGGTGATCGGTATCGATGGCGGGCGCAGCACGTTGCGGACAAAAGGCTAGTCTCAAGCCTCGCGAACTTCATGCTTGTAAGGCGGTTGATGATAGCCTTTCGGCGACAAAGTGAAAATCTCCACCCCGTCCAGCGTCACGCCGATCGTATGTTCGAATTGCGCTGTGAGCGAGCGATCGCGTGTGACGGCCGTCCAGCCATCTGCCAGCACTTTTACATGCGGGCGGCCGAGATTGATCATCGGTTCGATGGTAAAAAACATGCCGGGTTTCAGAACGACACCGTCGCCGCGGCGTCCGTAATGAAGAATATTGGGTTCGTCGTGGAAGAGACGGCCCAGTCCGTGGCCGCAGAATTCACGCACCACTGAGCAGCGCTCACCCTCTGCATATTCCTGGATCGCGGCGCCAATATCGCCCGTCGTATGGCCGGGTTTGACCTGCGCTATGCCGCGCATCAGCGCTTCATAGGTGACTTCGACAAGTCGCTCGGCGCGGCGCGGCACTTCGCCGACATTATACATGCGGCTTGAATCGCCATGCCAGCCCTCGACGATGAGCGTGACATCGATGTTGACAATGTCGCCTTCGCGCAAGGGCTTGTCATCGGGGATGCCGTGGCAGACGACATGATTGATCGAGGTGCAGATCGATTTGCGATAGCCGCGATAGCTCAACGGGGCAGGGTAGGCGCCATGGTCCATGGCAAATTCGAAGCAGCGTCGGTCAAGCGATTCCGTCGTCACGCCCGGCTTGACGAGATCGGTCATCATGTCGAGGGCTTCGGCGGTCAGACGGCCGGCCTTGCGCATGCCCTCGAAATCTTCGGGGCCATGGAGCTTGATCTGGCCGGTCTTGCGGCTGGGCGCTTCTGACGCATCGACGAAAGTCATCTCGGATCCTTGCAGGAGGGCGCAGCGCGCCGCTTCCCCACTGAAAATAGGCATGTTGCGCGCCGGGGCAAGCCCGGTCTTTGGCCAGTGCTGGCCATCTGCGCTGGCTGCATGCTAGAAGGCGCTCAGGCAGAGGACCTGACTGCGCTTCTTGCAAGCTCAGCCGCATGTCCGACCGGCCCCGGACCAGCGGATGCTCAGACCAATCGCAAATGATTTCGCCGCTTTCGGCCGCTATTCCCCCAAGGGAATTGCCGGTGCGATTCTCGAATTGACGCGCCGCTGTCCTTTGAGCTGGTCGGGTGCGCGCCGAGCCTTCATCCTGCGCGGCATTGCGGTCAAATCTTTGGCCGGTCGCCCGATGGATGTCGAGACCTTTGGCGCGCGTATGCGCCTCTATCCGTACAATAATACAAGCGAAAAGCGCATTCTTTTCACGCCGCAGTTTTTCGATCCGGCCGAGCGTGCGTTTTTGGCGAATTACATGACCGAGGATATGTGTTTCGTCGATATCGGTGCGAATGTCGGCGCTTATACTCTGTTTGTCGGCGCTTTGGCGGGCGCACGGGCGCGTATTCTGGCCATTGAGCCCAATCCGCTCATTTTCGAGCGTCTGACCTATAATATTCGTCAAAACCCCTTTGCCACGGTGAAAGCGCTCGATTGCGCCGTGGCCGACCGCAATGGCGAGATCACCCTGTTTCTGGCCCAGGGCAATCATGGCGAGACCTCGGTGCGCATCAGCGATGCGGGCGAGGCGATCAAGGTTCACGCCAAAACGCTCAAGGATATTCTCACCGGCGAAGCCTATCCGCGGGTCGATGCGCTCAAGATCGATATTGAAGGCGCCGAGGATGTGGTTCTGGAGCCCTTTTTCCGCGAGGCCCCCCCGGCGCTCTGGCCGCGGTTGATTCTCTGTGCGCGCCCGAGCACGCCCTGGTCGGTCGATCTCGAGCGCCTTCTGCCGGCCTATGGCTATCGGGAGCTTTTGCGCAGCCGGGCCAATATCATCTGGGAGCGGGCCTGAGGGGCAAATTCCGCCTGTTTCGGGGGATGGCGGCTTTTGAGCGGTGAATCGCGTCCCCTTTGCGCTTGCCTATCCGCCCCGGCCCTCCCTAAACCGGATCCGGAGCCGAAACATGACAGACCAGCCCGCCCCTTACGTGACCGCCGCCGTTCTCGTGATCGGCGATGAAATCCTGTCCGGACGGACCAAGGACAAGAATATCGGCTATATTGCCGAATATATGACCAATATCGGTATCGACCTGCGCGAAGTGCGCGTCGTGCCCGATGTCATGGATGAAATCGCCGATGCTCTGAACGCTTTGCGCACGCGCTACACTTATGTCTTCACCACCGGCGGTATCGGGCCGACGCATGATGACATAACCGCCGATGCAGTGGCCAAGGCTTTTGGGGTCGAACTCTACGAAGACCAGCGCATCATCGAGGCCATGCTCACCCGCATGAAGCCGGAGGATCTCAACGAATCCCGCCGGCGCATGGCGCGCGTGCCCAAAGGCGGCGAGCTTGTGCCTAATCCGGTCAACAAGATTCCCGGTTTTCGCATTGGCAATGTCATCGTCATGGCCGGCGTGCCGATGATCATGCAGGCCATGCTCGATTCCGTCGCCCCGACGCTTGAGACCGGCGTGAAACTCACCATGCAATCGGTGGATGCCGATGCACCCGAAGGCGCCTATGCTGCCGCTCTGGGCGACATTGCCAAAGCGCGCGAAAATCTGTCGATCGGATCCTATCCGAGCTATATCGACGGCAAATTCCGCAACCAGATCATCATACGCGGCCGCGACCCGCAGGAAGTGGCTGCAGGCGTGCAAGACGTCGAGGCGATGCTCGCAACATTGCGCGCAGAGCGCGGCTGAGGAGATTTAAAATGTCTGATCCCAATGCCCAAAAGGCTTTTCCGGTCTCCTGGGACCAGTTCCACCGCGATTCGCGTGCGCTTGCCTGGCGTCTGGCGGAAGCGGGGCCCTTTACCGCGCTGATCTGCATCACGCGCGGCGGACTTGTGCCGGCAGCCATTGTCGCGCGCGAACTTGGCATCCGCATGATCGAGACAGTCTGTATCGCCAGCTATCACGATTACACGTCGCAGGGCGGCCTGCAGGTGCTCAAGGGCATTTCATCCGATGTCGTCAAGCCCGGCGATGGCAAAGGCGTCTTGGTGATCGACGATCTCGTCGACACGGGCAAGACTGCACAAGTCGTGCGCGACATGCTGCCGAACGCGCATTTCGCCACCGTCTATGCCAAGCCGCAGGGTCGTCCGCTGGTCGATACTTTCATCACCGAAGTGTCGCAGGACACCTGGATCTATTTCCCCTGGGATCTGGGCCTCGCCTTCCAGCC
>CAZHOK010000110.1:0-7308 GCA_964534115.1 uncultured Beijerinckia sp. | reverse complement strand
CCTAGGACCCGCTGATTAAGAGTCAGCTGCTCTACCAACTGAGCTATGCGCCCATTCGAAGAAGGCTGCGGGGCAAGATGCGCCCTGGAGCGAGCGGGGGTGTACCAAAGGCACAGGCCGCTGTCCAGTGCGGGAGGCCCAGAAAGAGCGGAGCGAGCAAGGGGGCGTGTATATCCTTCAGCCTGCATTGACCCGGGCCCGGCGGGAGGGCAGGATTCTGTTATTGCTTGGGCTTTCAGCCCGTCATTTTTTGTTTTTTCCAAAGGTGTTTCATGCTGCCTGTGGTGGCTCCGGTCCGTTGCAAGGAAGCCGATTTTCTCCTGTTCTCGACCCCCGATCTGATCAGCCGTCACTTGCGCCAGAGGGGCGAATGGGAGCCCTATATCCTGCGCATGAGCGAATTCATGCTGGGCGACATGCCAGCGCCGCTCGTGCTCGATATTGGCGCCAATCTCGGCGCTTATTCCGTGCCTATGGCCAAATTCGTGCAGGCGAGGAAAGGGAGCGTTCTGGCGCTCGAGCCCCAGCGCATCATTTATTATCAGCTGTGCGGCAATGTCTTCCTGAACCGGCTCGATAATGTTGTGGCTTTGCATATGGCGGCCGGTGCGGCGACCGGCACAATCGACATTCCGCTCGTCGATTATGCCGTCAATCCCAATATCGGGGCCTTTTCGCTGACGCCGGAATTTCGCCCGCCCTATACGCGCGGCGCGATCTCGCAAGCTGCATCGGAAAAAGTCCCGATCACCGCACTCGACGATTTGGCAACGCCGCGCACGGTCTCACTGATCAAGCTCGATGTCGAGGGCCATGAAAATGAAGTGCTGCGCGGCGGCCGGGATTTTTTGCGCCGCCACGGCTTTCCCCCCATCATCTTCGAAATGTGGGATTTCCCATGGTTTGCGGAAGGCCGGGCGGAACTGACCCGCTCCTTTTCAGACCTCGGCTATCATTGCACAGCAATCAGCGCGACCGATTATGTCGCCCAGCATGCCGATGCGCGAAATCCGGTGCGTTTCCGCCGCGAGGGCGACCGGCTCATCGCCGATCGCTCTGCTTGATTACGGCGTCACGCTGCGCACGCCCGGCTCGATCGCCTCGGGGGGCGAGCGGCGGCGTTTCACCATCAGCTTGTTAAGGGCTGCAATATAGGCGCGTGCGGAGGCAACCAGCGTGTCGGGATCGGCACCCTTGGCGGTCACGCCGCGCCCGTCTTCATGCAGGCGCACGGAGACTTCGGCCTGCGCATCCGTGCCCTCTGTCACCGCATGGACCTGATAGAGTTCGAGCACGGCATTATGCGGCACCAGCGCATGGATGCAGTTGAAGATAGCATCCACCGGACCATTGCCGGTTGCCTGATGTGTCGCCTGCACACCATCGATGGCGAGCGTGAGTTTGGCCGATTGCGGGCCTTTGGTGCCGGCAACAACAGCGAGTTCGAGCACTTTGATGCGCTCGCCGGCATGGCCGATCTCGTCATCGACCAAAGCCTCGAGATCTTCGTCGTAGACGATCTTTTTGCGGTCGGCCAAATCCTTGAAGCGCTTGAACGCATCTTCCAGCGCATTGTCGCCCAGCGTATAGCCGAGCTCCTTCAGCTTTTCCTTAAAAGCGTGACGGCCCGAATGTTTGCCCATGACGAGCGATGTCTTCGACACGCCGACGCTTTCGGGCGTCATGATTTCATAGGTCTGCGCATTTTTCAGCATGCCATCCTGATGGATGCCGCTCTCATGTGCAAAAGCATTCCGGCCAACAATGGCCTTGTTATATTGCACCGGGAAAGACGTCACGGCTGAGACGAGTTTCGAGGCGCGCGTCAGCATGGTTGTCTCGATGCGGTTCGTATAGGGCAGAATATCGGCGCGCGTGCGCAAAGCCATGACGACTTCTTCGAGCGCCGCATTGCCGGCGCGCTCGCCAATGCCATTGATCGTGCATTCGATCTGGCGCGCACCGCCGCGCACGCCCGCCAATGTATTGGCGACTGCAAGCCCCAGATCATTGTGGCAATGAACCGAGAAAACAGCCTTGTCGGAATTGGGCACGCGCTCACGCACGGTGCGGAAAATATGCTCATATTCGTCCGGCACAGTATAGCCGACCGTATCTGGAATATTGATCGTCGTTGCGCCCGCCTTGATGGCGGCCTCCACCGTGCGGCAGAGAAAATCCATTTCCGTGCGCGTGCCGTCTTCTGCCGACCATTCGACATCTTCGACATAATTGCGCGCGCGCAGCACTTGCGCGGTGACCATGGCGAGAACTTCGTCGGGCTCTTTCTGCAATTTATACTTCATATGCAGCGGCGAGGTGGAGACGAATGTATGGATGCGCGGACGCGCGGCATGTTTCAGCGCATCGGCCGCGCGGTCGATATCCTTGAAAGCGGCGCGGGCAAGGCCGCAGACCGTGGCATTTTTCACCACTTTGGCAATGGCTGACACGGCTTCGAAATCGCCTTCCGAGGCGATGGGGAAACCGGCCTCGATAATGTCGACGCCCATGTCGTCGAGCAGCAAAGCCACTTCGAGCTTTTCATCATGCGTCATGGAGGCGCCGGGCGATTGCTCGCCGTCACGCAAAGTCGTGTCGAAAATGACAACGCGGTCGCGCTCGGCTCCGGTTGGGTTGGTCTCGTTCGGGCTGGCCATTGGTGTGTCCTGATAATCTGCGCCTGAATTCTATGGGGCGCGCTGGCTGATCTTCATCGGCTCAATACCCCCTGGGCGCCCAGGCAAAGCCCGGCCGGCGCTCAGGGGCGGCTAAGAAGAAGCAGCCGGAAAGCCGGCAGAGGCGCGCGCGAAAGCCGGCCCGCAAGGCCCGCATCCGGCGACAAAAACAAAGTGGCGAAACGGGCCACGACAACCTCTGCTCGCAAATGGCCCTGATGGCCTGTCCCTCTCATAACCGATGCCGGCCTTGCCATGCAAGATGTCGCGCCAAGCCTGCGCTTGACCGACGGGTGCGACCTTCCGATCCTGCCGAGAAGATTTTGGAGGATTCGGATCATGCTGCGCCCTGCCCTTCTTGCCCTCGCCCTGCCGCTGCTGGCCGGCTGCAATGCCGGCGGCGGCCCTGTTGCCGGGAGCACGGCGGCCCTGCCCTCCGGCAGCGGCTGTGCGGCCGAGATCCGCCGTTTCGATGCCGTTCTGGCCGCCGATCTGGAGAGCGGCAATGTTGCGGCAAAAGTCCATGAGCAGATCCAGCGCGAGCTGCAGCCGGTGCGCGCCGCCTGCGCGAGCGGCCAGGATGGAGCGGCCCTTGCCGGCACAAGCGCGATCAAGCGCCGCCATGGCTATCCGGGCTGAGAGAAAGCATATTTCAGATAGGGCAGCATGAAGGGCGGCATTTTCAGCCCCGCTGCAGCCTCCACCTGCCCCACCTGATGGATGCGCGCCAGCTCGGGATGTTTTTGGCGCGCGAGCGCATCCTCGATTCTGGCCACCGCTGCCGCGCCCCTGCCCGGCACACGGATTTCGCGCATGAAGGCAAGATAGCCGCCGCAGAAAATGGCGTCCCAGCCGGGCCGCACATCGACATCGGCGGGGCTTAGCCCCGTCTCCTCTTCAAGCTCGCGCAAAACGCTGCCCAGAAGATCGGTCTTGCCGCCATCAATATCGGAAGGGTCCGGCGTGCCGGCGGGAAAATATATCTGCCCGGCGCTGGCCGTGTCGGCGCCCATTTCGCCCAGCAGAAAAACCCCGTCTTCCGCCCGCAGCGCCGCCATGGCGAAAAAATTGCGCACGCTGAGATCGGGAAAACCGCGCTTGCGCCAATGATAGAAGGCGCTGAAAGACGTCTCGAAACATCCCCCCGCAAAGCGCGCGCCCTGCAGATCGTGACGATGCAGCAGCAAGACGCGGCCGTCGAAGACTTTGTCATTGCCTGCCTTGAGCGCGCGCCAATCGGCCGCAATCGCTGCTTCATGGTCGCGTGCATAGGTCCAGTCATGCGCCTCGACAGCAATATCGATCTCGTCGATGCGAAAAATCTCGACAGGCGCGCTCATATGTCGATCGTGCCTTGCTGAAGCAGAACGGCAGAGCCGCCGATGCTGGCTTCCATCAAACGACCGCCTGCGACCTCCAGACCGAGCGAGATGAAACTTGGGCGGCCCATTTCAAACCCCTGCTCAACCATCAGCACATGTGAGCCATCGCGCATGGTCTCGCTCTGCATGATCACACCGGCAAAGGCTGCCACTGCCGAACCCGTCGCCGGATCTTCCGTGACGCCCAGTCCGGGGGCAAACATGCGCGCGTGAAAATCGCTGTCCGCATGCACGCATTGGCGCGTGTAGAGAAAGGCCGCACCGCGTTCCATATGTCCGAAAGCCTGCGGCCAGGCCGAAAAATCGGGCCGCGCCCGCGCAATGGCGGCACGCGTTGCCACCGGCACAAAACAAAAAGCATTGCCTGCCGAAAAAATGCATGGCGCATGATTGTCAAAGCCAATGTCTTCTTCATCGAGTCCCAAGGCCAAAGCAATGGCGAGGGATTCGCCAGCCATGCCGGCGGGCTGGGGCAGGCGCGGAAGCGTGAAATGCGCGCGCGGCGCCTGCCCCCTGCGGTGACTGACTGTGCAGGAAATATCGCCGATCTCTTCCTCGATGACGATGAGAATATCCTGCACGCGGATTAATTCCGGCGCATCGAGCAGGCCGATGAGAACAGCCGCACCAATGGTCGGATGACCGGCAAAAGGCAATTCGCGGCTGGGCGTGAAAATGCGTATACGTGCCGTATTGACGGGATCTTTTGGCGGCAGAAGAAAAATTGTTTCAGACAGATTGAACTCGCGCGCAATCGCCTGCATGCGGGCATCATCCAGTCCTTCGCCATCGCGCACGACAGCCAGAGGATTGCCGGCAAGAGGCGTATCGGTAAAAACATCGAGCGTGTAGAATTGGCGTTTCATATCTGCTCAACCTCGTGGCGTCATTGCAAGCGGAGCCAAGCAATGGCGGGAGACATCACTTCGGGACCTCGATCTCGATGACGACGGGACAATGATCGCTGGCTTTCGGTCGTGCCCAGCCGATGCGCGGATAGCGATCCTCATGTTCGATGCGCGGCACGCGATAGGGCAAGCCCTTGCGGATCACATCCGGCACGACATCGGGATTGGCGCGCGCCAATTTGGGCGAGAGCAAAATATAATCCAGCTGCACATGTGAATCGCCCTCAGCATAATAATGCGTCCAGCGATCCATCGCAGCGCGACGGTGCATGGGATCGATTGCAAAGCCATTTTCAAAAAACGGTCCAAGCGCCGAATGCTGTGCAGGCACGCCATCGACATCGATAAAATCATTAAAGTCGCCGCAGATGATCCAATTGGCGCGCTCGGGGTGGCCCAGGAAACGCAGATCGATCAATTTGCGGATCGCCCAGACTTCGGCCAGGCGAAAGGCTTGCGAATGCGCACGCCCATCGCGTCCGCTGCGTATGCTGCCATTGCCATTCATCGATTTCAGATGACAATTGAAAATGGTCAGCTCCGCGCCATCGACTTCCACCTCGATCATCAGGCAATCGCGGCGCAAAACCCGATCGCTGCGCTGAATGCCATGTTCCTCAAGCACGGCCCAATCAAGCGGTGCATCGCTCAAAAATTCATACGTGATCGCCGCATTTGATTTCAGCCCGACGGGCCGCTTCGACATCACACCGACATCGATACCGCGCGTGTCATTGCCGCTGATGACATGCCGATAATCATAGAAAAACTCGGCATCATGCGCATGACGATCCGCTTCGCTCCAACCCTTGGTGGCCTGTGCAAAACGCTGGCGCAGCACGGGGCGCAGATAATTGGCGTTAAAAATATCGAGCGCCTGCTGGCTGTCGACCTCCTGCAGGCAGAAGAGGTCGGCGCGCGCATCGGCCATGGCGAGCGCGGTGAGCTGACGCGCATCGTCTGAGGCGACGGCCTCAAAGGCCATGCGCAAAGTCTCGTAATCCTGCTTGTCCGGTACAGAATAAGTTCCGATGACGCGCGACTCGCGGCTGACCTTCCCGCCGAAATCGAACCGCGCGTAGAGATTTTCGAGATTGAAGGTCGCAATGCGAATGCTCATGAAGCAAGCTTACCCGCGAGGCCTCGTCATTGCGAGCGGGAGCCTGCCCGTCACGGGCGGGATGAAGGCAGCGCGCAACCCATCCCCCTCCCCCTTGCGGGGAGGGGCTAGGGGTGGGGGTCGCGCGATCTCTCCCGCCACCCGTCATTGCGAGCGAAGCGTGCGCCATCCAGAGTCGCCGCGTGCTCTGGATTGCCGCGTCGCTGCGCTCCTCGCAATGACGATGAAAGATTGCTCTAGCCGCGCCCAGCCGGGCCGGCCATGGCGAAGGCCGGCATTTCAGGCAGCCAGCCGGCGAGATAGGAGGCGGTCGCCGTGTCGATGAAATCGCTCCATTCGCTGACCAGCCCGTCCACAAAGCGCAAATGCGAAAAACCCTGGATCAGGGCGCTGTCGTGCGTGCCCCGATTGATCCAGACAGAAGACCAGCGCACCGCAGCGCTGGAGTTTTCGATGAGCCGTTCCGCAATCTCGAAATCGCGCATCTCAAATTCGACATCCAGCGCCTGAAAGGCCACGCAAGTGTCCATCCGGCCCAGAAAACGGCCGGCATAGGGCATGAGGCGACGATCCCCGGCCAGCAGATAGGAAATGCGCGGGCTCATCGCATCATGGAGCTTGTCGAAGGCACTCCCAGCCCGCAAGGCCAGGACATGGTCGGCAAGGGCGAGCGAAACGGAACAACCCGACATTGGTGCAATCCAAAAAAGAACGATTTAATCAAAAAATCTGCCGTAGCGGCGGGAGGCAGCCTGAGCGAGACATATCAGAAGCTGAAATGAATCCATAAGTATAAGTTACAGTCAAGCTCTCGTCTCGCCCAGACGAGAAAGGCCGGAGCTTTCGCCCCGGCCTCATGAATTCGCCCGAAAAGGGAATTCCGCTCGGTCAATTGCGGGTCGTGTCGACCATCTTGTTCTTGCCGATCCAGGGCATCATCGAGCGCAGGCGCTTGCCGACTTCTTCGATCTGATGCGCATCGTTGCGGGCGCGGGTCGCCTTGAACGAGGTCTGCGCGACCTTGTTTTCCAGCATCCAGTCACGCGTGAACTTGCCCGACTGAATGTCGTCGAGAACGCGCTTCATCTCGGCCTTGGTGGCAGGCGTGATGATCCGCGGGCCGGTGACATATTCGCCGTATTCCGCAGTGTTGGAGATCGAATAATTCATATTGGCAATGCCGCCCTCATAGATGAGGTCGACAATCAGCTTCACTTCGT
>CAZHOK010000109.1:0-7542 GCA_964534115.1 uncultured Beijerinckia sp. | reverse complement strand
GCCAGCGAGCTTGGCATTGAAGTGATCAGCGAAGACGAATGGCTGGCGCGGGTGGGTTAAAACCCTCTCCCGGAGGGAGAGGGTCGCTTGCGGAGCAAGCGGGGTGAGGGGTTACGCGCTCACATCGCTTGATGGCAACCCCTCATCCGTCGCGCTCCGCGCGCCACCTTCTCCCTCTGGGAGAAGGGACATTCAAACCTTCGCCGTCGCCTTGTTCAGCCAGGCCCGCGTCTTGCGATCGAGATGGGGCGACAGAGCAGCGCGCACATGCGCATGATAATCGTTGATCCAGGCGACTTCGAAACGGTTGAGCAGCAGCCGCTCAAGGCATGACGTCTCGAAGGGCGCGAGCGTCAATGTTTCGAAATCGAGCATGTCGCGCTCGGCGCCCTTGATCGCAGCCTCTTTGACGACAACGAGATTTTCAAGGCGGATGCCGTAAGCGCCCGGCTTGTAATAGCCCGGCTCGTTCGACAGGATCATGCCCGGCTCCAGCGCCACCGAACTGACTTTCGAAATGCGCTGCGGCCCTTCATGCACCGAAAGATAAGAGCCGACGCCATGGCCGGTGCCATGATCGAAATCGAGCCCCGCCTCCCAGAGCGAGGCGCGGGCCAGCGTATCCAGTTGCGCGCCGCTCGCGCCCTTTGGAAAAGCAGCGCGCGCAATGGCAATATGGCCTTTCAGCACGCGCGTATAATGATCGCGCATCTGCGCCGAGGCTTTGCCGATGCAGATCGTGCGCGTGATATCGGTCGTGCCATCCTCATATTGCGCGCCGGAATCGATCAGAAAGAAACCCTTGCCGATCCGCCGGTTCGTTTTCTCGCTGACACGATAATGAACAATCGCCCCATTGGGCCCGGCGCCCGAAATGGTCGGGAAAGACACATCCTTCAAAGCACCCGTCTCACGCCGGAAGGTTTCAAGCGCGGCAACGGACTCGATCTCGGTGAGACGACCTGAGGGCGCTTTCTCCGACAGCCATGCCAGAAAGCGCACCATGGCGACGCCATCGCGCAAATGGGCGGCGCGCGCACCCTCCAGCTCCGCCGCATTTTTGCGCGCCTTCATCAGCGCAATCAGATCGAGGCCGACATCGGCCACGCCGCCTGCAGCCTCCAGAGCGCGGACGATTTTTTCAGATGCCGTGGCAGAATCGAAACGCAGCGTCAGGCCTTCTTCGCCAGCGGCGCGCAAATCCTCTGCAAGTTGATCAGGCTCGCACAGAATGGAAATTTTTTTCAGCGCCGCGCTCGTCTTTGCATCGAGCTTGCGCGAATCGACATAAAGGCGCGGCTTGCGATCCTTGAAAATCAGGGCAAAGGACAGCGGCAGCGGCGTATGCTGCACATCCTGGCCGCGAATGTTAAAGGCCCAGGCCACAGCATGGGGATCGCTGACGACAAGCCCGTTGACGCCATCCAGCTTTTTACCGATGCGCGCCAGTTTCCGGCTTGCCTCTTCGCCGGCAAATTTTTTCGGATGCAGGCGCACGGGTGCAAGCGGCGCAGCCGGACGATCCGCCCAGACGCAATCGAGTGGATTGGTCTGGAGCGAAACAAGCTCGGCGCCGGCGCGCGCAGCAGCGCCCGACAGACGTTTGACTTGCGCCACAGTATGCAAGGCCGGATCGTAACCGATGCGCGCGCCCTTGCCGGCGTGACGCTCCAGCCATTTTTCGGGGCTCGTTTCGGCAATGGCGACGGGCGTGAAGATTTTCACATCCACCTGCTCGCCAATTTGCAGCGTATAACGCCCATCGACAAAAACAGCGGCCTTGCCCAGCAAAACAATCGCCGTGCCGGCAGAACCGGTAAAGCCGGTGAGCCAGGCGAGACGTTCCGCACAGGTCGGCACATATTCATTTTGCTGCTCATCGGAACGCGGCACGATAAATCCATCGAGCCCATTCGCGCGCAACTCCTTGCGCAAAGCAGCAAGGCGCGCCTTACCATGCGAGGGATCGGCATGTTCGGAAAATGTCTGGAAACGGGCCTCGAACATGTTTTTTACCATGGACGGGGCGCTGCGCCACCGCGCGCCATCAACAAAGTCGCCCAGCCTTCCAGATGGAGTTTGCGCTTGAGCGCAAAACCCTGCGCGGCATAGGCCGAGAGCACGCCCGGCACATCGCGATATAAAAGGCCCGAGAGGATCAGCTCCCCACCCGTGTCGCACAGACGCGCAATTTCAGGCGCCAGCATGCGCAAGGGTTTTGAGAGAATATTGGCAAAGATCAGATCGTATGGGCCGCCATTGCGCAAATCGGGATGCTGCGTACCGCGCGCCGTGACCGGGCGGATCCATGGCGTGGCGCCATTGATGCGCGCATTGGCGCGCGTCGCCTCAACCGATATGGGATCGATATCGCCGGCAGCAACTTTCATGCGCAAAGACCGTGCAGCCGCCAGAGCCAGCACGCCCGTGCCCGTGCCGACATCGAGAATATTGCGCGGGCGGCGCTGTTTCAAAACCTGATCGAGCATCAAAAGGCAGCCGCGCGTCGTGCCATGATGGCCCGTGCCGAAGGCGAGCGCCGCCTCGATCTCCAGCGCAATCTCATGATTGCGGGCGCGATTGCGATCATGCGACCCGTGAACGAGAAAGCGGCCGGCACGCACCGGCACAAGGCCCTCGAGCGCGTTCTTCACCCAGTCCTGCTCGGCCACGCGATCGAATTCGACACGCGCAGCCACGTCTGCGCCTGCAACACTGGCCACAAGCTCGCGCAGATAATCGGGGTCGGGCTCATCGGCAAAATAGGCCTCCACCACCCAGGGCCCGAGGCTCGGGTTCCAGTCGCGCATATTGGGCTCGAGCTCGAAGGCGGAGGCCGCCGTCTCGGTGGGGTCGAACATTTCGACGATAAGATCGGCAATGGCGCGCGCCGGCTCCTCCTCCGTAATCAGGCGGAGCATATGGGCGGCATTATTGGGGGGGAGACCTTCCAGCATGGCTTTCGATTAGCACGACAGCCGCCTATGCTCCAGAGCATGATCAAAAGCTTCGCTGCGCTGCTTCTTCTCGCCGCCCCGGCTCTGGCCGATGCGCCCAAGGCGCCTGCCCTGCCCCCACAAGACGAGCCCCATGTCTCGCGCTTCGGCGATACCGACAAGACCTGCCTGGAATGGACCGACAGCTGCCAGATCTGCATAAGGGAAAAGCCGGACGCCGCCACCCATTGCTCGACGCCGGGGATCGCCTGCACGCCGGCAAAAGCGAGCTGTACGCGACGGTGATCGGGGCCTCCTCGCATCGTCATTGCGAGGCGCGTCAGCGACGAAGCAATCCATCATGCGTGTGGGGGTTCTGGATTGCTTGCGCGCGCTCGCAATGACGAGCTGACAATGGGCCGCTTCACTCACACGGCTTGAACGAAATTCTCCAAAACCATTTTGCGGCCGGCCTTGTCGAATTCCACCGTCAGCTTGTTGCCATCGACCAGCACGACCGTGCCATTGCCGAATTTCAGATGGAACACGCGGCTGCCCTTGGTGAAGCCGGAGACCGTCGAGGATTTTGCGACAAGCTCGCCTTCGATCAGAGTGGGCTTGCGACTGGCGCCGCCCCATTCGCGGGCGCGTTCCTGAAAACCGCCGCCGCTTTTGGGATCCGTGCGTCGGCTTTGCGCGCGCTGCCAGCCCGGCGTCGCATAGGAGGATTCATATGTATCCATGGCGGCGAAACGCGATTGCGCATAGCCGCCATAATTGCCGCCCGGGGCTTCCACCACATCGACATGGGCAGCGGGAAGCTCATCGAGAAAGCGCGAGGGAATGGTGGTCTGCCAAAGGCCGTGAATGCGCCGGTTGGTGGCGAAATAGATTTTGGCGCGGCGCTTGGCACGCGTAATGCCGACATAGGCAAGACGGCGCTCTTCTTCCAGTCCCGCGCGGCCATTGTCATCGAGCGAACGCTGGTGCGGGAAGAGCCCTTCTTCCCAAGCGGGCAGAAACACGCTCTCGAATTCGAGCCCCTTGGCGGCATGCAAAGTCATGATCGAGACTTTTTCGGTCCCGCCCTTGGAATCGGCATCCATGACAAGCGAGACATGCTCAAGGAAAGACGCCAGATCGGGGAATTCCTCCATCGAGCGGACAAGCTCTTTCAGATTTTCAAGCCGTCCCGCCGCTTCCGCCGTGCGATCCTTCTGCCACATGTCGGTATAGCCGGATTCTTCCAGAATCATTTCGGCGATTTCGTGATGGGGCATTGTGCCAATCAGCGAAGACCAGCGGGCGAAATCGGCTGTCAGGTCGCGCAAGGTCTGGCGCGGCTTGGGCTTCATCTCATCTGTCTCGCACAGAACGCGCGCTGCCTGCAGCATGGGAATATTCTGGCGGCGCGCATAATCGTGCAATTGCTGCAAGGTCGCATCGCCAAGGCCGCGCTTGGGCACATTGGCAATGCGCTCGAAGGCGAGATCGTCGGCGGGTTGGGCGACACAGCGCAGATAGGCCATAGCATCGCGGATTTCCGCGCGCTCATAAAAACGCGGACCGCCGATCACGCGATAGGGCAGACCCAGCGTGATGAAACGCTCTTCGAATTCGCGCATCTGGAAAGAGGCGCGGACAAGAATGGCGACTTCTTCGAGCGATTGGCCCTTGCGCTGCAATTGTTCGATCTCTTCGCCGATTGTGCGTGCTTCTTCTTCCGAATCCCACACGCCGGTGACAGTGGGCTTTTCGCCATCCTCGCCATCGGTGAAGAGCGTCTTGCCGAGCCGGCCTTCATTATGGGAAATCAGATGCGCAGCAGCGGCGAGAATATGCCCCGTCGAGCGATAATTGCGCTCCAGCCGCACAACAATGGCGCCGGGAAAATCTTTCTCGAAACGCAGGATATTGTCGACCTCTGCGCCGCGCCAGCCATAGATCGACTGATCGTCATCGCCCACGCAGCAGACATTGTGGCGTGCCGCATCGCCACCGCCCTGCGCCAATAAGCGCAGCCACAAATATTGGATCGTGTTCGTATCCTGATATTCGTCGACGAGAATGTAGCGGAAGCGCTCCTGATATTGGCGCAGCACATCGGGATGTTCGCGAAAGAGCCGCACGGCCTCCAGCAGAAGATCGCCGAAATCGGCCGCATTCAATGTTTTCAACCGCGCCTGATAGAGCGCATAAAGTTCTGCGCCCTTGCCATTGGCAAAAGCCGCTGCTTCGCCCGGCGGCACGCGCGCAGGATCGAGCCCGCGATTTTTCCAGCTATCGATCTGATGGGCGAGCTGGCGCGCGGGCCAGCGCTTCTCGTCGATATTTTCAGCCTTGATCACCTGTTTCATGAGACGGATCTGATCGTCCGTGTCGAGAATGGTGAATTGCGATTTCAGCCCGACAAGCTCGGCATGGCGGCGCAAAATTTTTGTCGAGATCGAATGAAACGTGCCAAGCCAGGGCATGCCCTCGCCCGCCGGCCCGGCGAGCACGCCGATGCGCTCCTTCATTTCGCGCGCCGCTTTATTGGTGAAAGTCACGGCGAGAATTTCATGCGCGCGGGCGCGGCCTGTTGCCAGAATATGCGCGATGCGGGTGGTGAGAACGCGCGTCTTGCCCGTGCCTGCGCCAGCGAGCACGAGAACGGGGCCGTCAATGGCTTCCACCGCTGCACGCTGTTCGGGATTGAGCACGGAAAGATAATCGACCTGGCGCGCCACGGCCGCCTGCGCGCGCGCAGCCAGCCCGCCGGCCTTGGGCGTATAGCTCAGGTCGTCGTCGCGGCGCGGCGGATCTTCGGCAAATTCAAGACTGAACGGGTCTGACACGGGCTCTTTCCTGCTCGCAAAGGCCTATAGAGCAATGCGGAACAAAATGAGAATCATTTCGGCCAATCTGCGGCCAGATCACGCTTTTGTCGATCCGGCGCATGGCTGTTTGCCTGAACCGGGCGTTCTATCCCCACGTAGACCTTATGATTCGCCAGCAAAAGAGGTCAGCCATGTTGTTCCGCGGTCTTGTGCTCTCCAGCCTGCTGATGCTCGCCGCCTGCGCCACGCCTCCCGCACTCGATGGGGCCGCCTCCCGCAAAGCTTTCGTTCCGGAAAAATTTTTCGTCGGCCAGACCTTTGCCGAAGGCGAATTCGTCAACACGATTGACGGCAGCCGCCGTGGCCTGACAGCCAAGATCCGCGGCACATTCGACGGACAGAAACTGACGCTGGTCGAGGATTTTCTGTTCTCCGACGGCGAGCGCGACCGCAAAACCTGGGTGCTGACCAAGACGGGCCCATCGACCTATACCGGCACGCGGGAAGATGTCATCGGCGATGCAACAGGCCTGATCGACGGGCCCTTCTTCCGGCTCACCTACAAAGCCGATGTGAAAACAAAAAATTCCTCCATCGCGCTCACATTCGATGACGTGCTGGGCTATGAGCCCGACGGCAGCGTGCTCAACCGCGCTGTGGTATCGAAGCTCGGCGTGAAAGTCGGCGAAGTGACTTTGCGGATGCGCCGCGTCGCGACGAAGTCCTGACAATCGTCATTGCGAGGCGGCCGAAGGCAGCGCGCAATCTGATCCCCCTCCTCCCTGAGGGGAGGGGCCAGGAGTGGGGGTCGCGCGATCTCTCCCACCGCCCGTCATTGCGAGCGCAAGCCATCCAGAGATCACACGCGCCAGAAGATGGATTGCCGCGTCGCCTGCGGCTCCTCGCAATGACGATGGAGCATTGCAGCCCCACCCCCTCGCCTCAAGGGGAGGGAGAAGGCGCTGGCTAACCACTATATACACTTTTCATTTTGTGTATATAGTTAGCCATGCTGCCCATCTCGCTCGCCATTCAAACGCTCTATGCCGAACTCATGCAACAGCTGCGGCTGGGCGGGCGCGATGCGATGGCGGGCTCCGTCACGCAGCGCATGGTGGATGGCGCGCCGCATCTCTATGCGACCGAACGACATGGCAGCACGCGCCGTCAACGCTATATCGGCCCGGCCGGCGACACGCATGCGCGCAACGAGGCTGCTGCCGTCCGCCAATCTGCGGCCCGCGCGAAAGAGCGCCGGAAACTGGTGGCCATGTTGCGCAGCGCCGGCATATCCGCCCCCGCTCCCGCTGTCTGTCGTGTACTGGACGCTTTGTCGCGCGAAAATTTGTTCGCGCAAAACCGTCTCGTTCTTGTCGGCACACTCGCCTATGGAACTTACCCGCTCTTGCTTGGTCAGCATTTGACGGCCTCAGCACTGGCAACCAATGACATCGACCTCGGCGTCATGCCGCTCGTGGTCACCAGCTTGCCGCAGACTGTGTCGCTGCCTTCGATCCTCGCGCGCGGCGAGGCGACGCTCGAACCCGATCGAATGTCTGTACCTCCGAGCCGGTTCCGATCTCCCACGGGGCTGGTTGTCGAGTTCCTGACCGTGGCGCGCAGAGGTCCGTCTTCGATCCAGCCCATGAAAAGTCTTGGTATTTCGGCGGAAGCCCTGACCTATATGGACTATCTCATCGAAGACAATATCGAGGCTGCCCTTGCCTGGCAGGATGGCGTTCTCATCCGTGTGCCCGCGCCCGCACGCTATAGTGTGCACAAGATGA
>CAZHOK010000108.1:0-7554 GCA_964534115.1 uncultured Beijerinckia sp. | reverse complement strand
GGCGCGCCTTGTCGAGGTTGCCATTATCCGGCCAGCTGTTGAGCGGCGCAAAGCGCATCGCGCCGGTGCCCGCACCGCCGCGTCCGTCACCCGTGCGATAGGTGCCGGCAGCATGCCAGGCCATGCGGATGAAGAAGGGGCCGTAATGACCCCAATCGGCCGGCCACCATTCCTGCGAATCAGTCATCAGGGCGTGCAGATCTTTCTTCAGCGCCTGATAGTCGAGCTTTTTGAATTCCTGGGCATAGTTGAAGGCAGCGCCCATCGGATTGGACAGAGCCGTGTGCTGATGCAGGATGTTGAGATTGAGGGCATTCGGCCACCAATCCTTATTGGTGCGGCTGCCGAATGTGGCGTTCGGGCCACCATGCATGACCGGGCATTTGCCCAGGCCCATCTTGTCTCCGTCCATGGCTTTTTCCTTTATCCAAGCGCGGTCGATTCCCGCCTCTGGAGCCTCTTTACCAGAGGTGCGCAATTAGTTTAATTTTTATTTTCTGATCGCATCGATAAGCCAGGCTTATGATCAACATTACGCTCAAGCAGATCCGCTATTTTGAAGCGCTGGCCCGCACGGGCCATTTCGGCCGGGCTGCCGATGCCTGCGCCATTTCCCAGCCGGCCCTCTCCATGCAGATCAAGGAACTGGAGGAGACGCTGGGCGCAGCCCTGTTCGAGCGCGGTGCGCGGCAGATTTCGCTGACGAGTCTGGGCGAGGAATTCAATCTGCGCGCCCGCGAAATCCTGCGCTCGGTGGACGAGCTGGCCGATCTTGCCCGCGCCTCGCAGGCGCGTCTGGCCGGTCGTTTGCGCATCGGCGTCATTCCCACCATCGCGCCCTATCTGCTGCCGACCATTATCGCCAATCTCACCCGCCATTATGCCGGGCTCGACATTCGTGTGCGCGAGACCGTGACGCAAAGACTGATTCAGGAATTGTCGGAAGGCCGGCTCGACACGGCCATTGTTGCTTTGCCGGTCTCCGAACCCTCTTTCGAGGAAGTCGCCCTGTTCTCGGAAGAGTTCATGCTTGTGCGCCCGCGCGACGGCGATGATCGCCCCGTGCCCAGCATCGACATGCTGCAAAACATGCGCCTGCTGCTGCTCGAAGAGGGACATTGTTTCAGAGATCAGGCGCTCGCCTTCTGCAAGATGAATTCATCGCTGCCGCGCGAATCCCTCGATGGCACATCGCTCTCCACACTTGTGCAAATGGTGGGTTCGGGGATCGGCGTGACCCTGATTCCGGAAATGGCCGTGCCGGTTGAGACACGCTCGGCCGCCGTTTCGGTCACGCGCTTTGGAAGCCCCAGCCCATCGCGCACAATCGGCATGATCTGGCGCAAATCGAGCCCGCTGGCCGAGCAATTGGCGCAGATTTCAGAGATTGTGCGCCAATCGGCAGAGACGTTGCGCCAACATCGCAGCGATACAAGCGCCCAATAAAAAAACCCCGAAGCCTGCGCTCCGGGGTTTTCAGACTGAAGCCGGCCTGGTTATTTGTTGGCGATCAGTTCCGCATGCAATTTGCGCGCGGCCTCGATCTGCGCAGCCGGTGCTGACATGACCTTGTTGACATAAACCGCCATATCCTCGCCGCTCATCGGCGAGACAGGTATGTCGGCTTTTTTGGTCTCGGCCAGGAAATCGGGATCTTTCATCATTTTCGTAAAAGCTTCGCGCATCACAGCAAGACGCTGCGCCGAGACGCCGGGCGGAAAGGCCAGCGGCCGACCGAGTTCGCCGGTGGACACATAAATTTCCATCAGGATCTTGTCTTCGGGCGAACCGAATTCCGTCATTGCCGGAACATTTGGAAATTCCGGCAGGCGTTTTGAGGAAATGGCGAAAACCGGCTGGAAATCGCCTGTTTTCAGCTTGTCGCCATGCAGGGTGAGAGCATTGGCCAGCGACATGCCGCTGCTGTCGAGCTCGCCGCGTTCCATGGCAATGGCAATATCGGATGCGCCCTTATAGCCGGCGATGACCTTGAATTTCGTGCCCGCCGTGCGGTTCATCATCAAGGCCGAAAGCGAGAAGACATTTGTAATGCCGGTCGAGCCCATCGTGACTTCGCGGGTCTTGGCATCATCGATCGTCTTGATGCCCGACGCGCGCGTTGACAGGGTGACGGAATCCGCATCGGCGATACGCCCGATGAAGAGATAATCCTTGGCGTTGAACTTGACCGCCGGATTGAGCAGCGTCTCGAACAAAACGTCGGAATGAATGAGGTGAATGAGCGTGCCGTCCTTCGGGGCAGCCGTATAGGAATAGGCCAGCGCAACATTGCCACCCGCCCCCGGCATGGTCTGCAGCACGAGATTGGGATTGCCGGGAATGTGCTTGCCCATATGGCGCGCCGCGAGTTGCGCATAAAGCCCGTAAGTGCCGCCCACGCCCGCGCCGATGAGAATACGCACATCCTTGCCGCGATAAAAATCATCGGCAGCGCCTTGCGCCATGGCGGACTGACCGGCGAATGTCATGCTGACGCCTGCGGCGAGCAGCATGGCGCGCGCAAGACTTGCCGTGAAACCTGCAGTAAATATCTTCATATGTTCCTCCCGGCTGACGTTCTTTTGCGCTCTGCCTCTATGGAGCCTAGCTTTTCCCCGCCTGTGCGCCAGTCAAAAATAAATGTCCGGGCGCAGAAAAATGCGCCCGGAAACAAAATCAGCTCATATAGCCGGGCTCAACGCGCGCATCGATGAAATAGCGCCCGCCCGCGCCAACCACGCGGGCTGCTGCCTCCAGAGCCTGCGCCAGTTCACTGGCCGACATGACCGGGGCCTGCGTCTCAAAACCCTGGGCAGCGGCGATCTGCGACAGATCGACGGCCGGATTGTCGAGCTTCTGGCCGATGCTCTTGTTCTCGACCGGACGCCCGCGCTGCAGCGCGACGCGCTCCTGATGCACTTCGTCATTGTAATAGGAGCGATTATTGGCGGCGATGAGCAGCATGGGCAAATTCTGGTTCGATGCCGTCCAGAGCGCATTCATGCCCATGAGGAAATCGCCGTCGCCGATAATGCCGGCCACAATGCGATCGCTGCCCTTGAGCGCCAGAGCCGCGCCCACCGTATGGGCAGGCCCCGTTCCCACCGCCCCGCCGCCATCCTTGCCGAGGAAATCGAGCGGATGTTCGAAAGCCAGAGCATCCTGCGGCCAACCGATCGGCAGACGTGCGAATGTCACTTTGCGATTGGCGCTCCATTGCGCCACGGCATCCGCCATGGAACGCAGATCGAAACGGGCGCCTGCCGGTTTTTTCGCAGCCTTGCGCCAATGAGCCGGGCTTGAGCGACCATCGCGGGACACGCGCGCACCGCCATGGGCGAGCAATTGTTCGACCAGCGCATCGGGATGACAGGCGACAGGCATATCGACTGCCGGCAAAGCCTGAAGATCCATGCTCCAGCCATTGTGAAGCGCGCTATCCACCGAGGCCTGAATGATCTGCGCATCGAGCGGAAGCTGTGTTTGCGGACGCCCCGTGCGGGCGCGCAGGAAACCCGCCAGATCGAGCCAATCGAGCGACAGAATGAGATCGCTGGCCGCAATGAGATCGGTCTCCGCCGCGCTCGGCTTGTCGCCGGCCGGCGGCAGCACATGCAAAGGATGCGTGACCGGAAAAGCCGGCGCATTGTTGAGCGATGACAGGACATGCGCGCCATAATGTTCGGCAAAAGCAATGCGCGCCTGCCAGGCTTTCATATCGCGCGAAACGCGGCCAGCCAGGATCAGCGGATTTTTCGCCGCGCGCAAAGCGCGATCGATCTCGGCAATCTGTCTTTCGCTTGCCGATGCCATCGGTGCCGGCTTGTAACGCGAGACGGGCGGAACGTGCACGTCGCGATCCAGCTTGCCTTCCTGCATATGCGCATCGAGACAGATATAGACGGGTGCGCTGGGCAAGGAACGCGTGATCTGATCGGCGCGCAGAATGGATTCCACCGCCGCCTCGGCGGAAGCGGGCTGATCGTCCCATTTCACATAAGAGCGGATCAGCGCGCCCTGATCCTTGGACGTGTGCACCCAATCGATCCAGGGACGGCGATGATGGGCATCGACGGGACCGGTCGCACCGAGAATGAGCATCGGGCGGCGATCGCACCAGGCATTGTAAATGCCCATGGAGCCATTCATCACCCCGACATTGGAATGCAGAATGACGAGCAGCGGTGTCTCGGTGACACGCGAATAGCCATCGGCAATGGTGACCGCATGGTTTTCATGCAGGCAGGTCACGAGTTTTGGATTTTCATTGCCGAGCCGATTGACGATGGAATCATGCAATCCGCGGAAACTCGCACCGGGCACAATCACCGCATAGGGATAATCAAGCGCGCGCAGAAGATCGGCGACGACATCGCTACCCCAGGCTGAATTGGCATTCTTGTCCATCGCGCGCTCCCGATATGGGCCAAAAAAGAAGTGCTCATGCGGATCTTGCAAAAACACCGGATTGTCAGACACACGAACGCCCCGCACGACCAGCGGCGGGGCGCCCGGAATTTCAGTGTCGATAGTCTCAGGCTTCGTTGACGACGCCGTTTTCGAGAATGCCGACGCCGGTGACTTCAACCGTGACCTTGTCGCCGGCATGCAGGTAAAGCGGAGGCGTGCGACGATCGCCGACGCCGCCCGGCGTGCCGGTGACGATGACATCGCCCGGCTCGAGCGTCGTATAGCTCGAAACATAAGAGATGATTTCTTCGATCGAGAAAACCATCTGCGCGAGGGCAGCCTTCTGCACTTCCTGCCCGTTCACACGGGTGATGAGGAATGTCTGCTTGCGATCGACAATGGCATCGGGGCCGACGAGATAGGGGCCGAAACCGCCGGTCTGATCGAAATTCTTGCCCGGCGTATATTGATGCGTATGGCGCTGGAAGTCGCGCACCGACCCATCATTGTAGCAGGAATAGCCGGCCACATAGGACATGGCGTCTTTTTCCGAAATATGACGACCGCGCTTGCCGATGACGAGCGCCAGCTCGCCTTCATAATCGAAGCGATCGGAATTTTTCGGCTTCACCAGCGGCTGGCCGTGAGCGACCTGCGAGGAAGCGGTGCGCAGGAAGATGACCGGGAATTCCGAATCCGAGCGACCGGTTTCCTTGATGTGCTCGCTGTAATTGAGGCCGACGCAAATGATCTTGCCGGGATTGGGGATCAGCGGCTCGAGCGCCACTTGCGAGAGCCCATAGCTTGGGCCCTTTGGCGCAATCTTGCCGGAGCGGAATTCATCCGTATCGATGAAGGCCTGCAGCGTCGGCGCATGGGGGCGCTCAGCGCCAAGGTCGATCACCTGATCGCCATTGACCAGTCCATAGGTCGATTTGCCGTTGGGCGCCTTGAAGCTCGCGAGTTTCATGTTCTGTCCTTGTTATCCCTGTGGAGCCGTGTCGCAATCCTGCCGGACATCCGACGCCTTATTTCAGATTGGCGATTGCGGACGGGCCAACCCCACCCCCACCCCGCCGGATCGGGCGCAGAGATTACCCACCTGCGGGCAGGAATCAATGGCGAGCGGCGCCCCGGCGGCCTTGAGCTCGGGCAGCAAGGGCACGTCATGGCGGGCCAGCAGCCGCACATCGCCATCGGCGCTTCTGCATGCGGCCAATGATACTGGCGCAAGCAATGATTATCGACATGAATAAAAATAATAATCGGATCATCTTCTGGAATTTGGCCAATCCAGATAGTGCGCATTCTCGCCCTCGAAGAGGAACAGAAAAGAGCCGCATCAACGCCATTGCCCCAAAGCGATCGCGCGCTGATTCCCTTTCCCGCACTTGGCGGATCAAACGAGGCTTATTTTGCATCGGCAGATTTGGCGCGTTTCAGGCAATAGAAATGTTTCAGATCTCCTTACACTCAGAATCGCAATCGACTTTGCGGCTCGCCTATCTTGATTTGTTGATCGAGAGACAAAACAATAGACAAACTGCTCTCTACACTTGGTCGCACCGTATTGTCACAAAACCCCCATACACCTGAACATTCTCCTGCAGCTGCAGGCGCGGAACGTGCTGCGGCACTCGCCTTCATGTACAGAATGTTCGGCATCGGCGCCGTGGCGCTCGGTTTTGGCGCGGCTTTGGCGCTGGCTTTCTTGGGCTATTCGCATCTTCTGGAACGCGGATCTTCCGCCGACAGGATCGGGGATTCCATTTCGCGTGCCCTGACCCGCACACCCCTCACTGTTGTTCTCGACAAGAATTCATCGGTGCAACTGGATACGCGCGATGCGATCGTTCGCCTCGATCCGGGCTCGAAAGTGACCGTCACCGGCACTGTCGGCATCGATCCAAATGCCAGTATCCGCGTGCAGGAACCGCCGGCCCCACCACCGGCAGCACCAGCGCCCAATAATGCGCAAAGATCGGGCCCCATGACAGATCGCAACGGCCAAGCTGTTGCGACAAGATATACTGTTTTCAAAACCGTGCCGTATCGCGGGGGCGAAGTCACAACAGGTTATGAATTTTTGTCAGGGAGCGATGTTCCCCACCGTCAATATTGCTATTTCATCATGCGTTCGCCCGGCGGAGCTGCTCAAACAACCGATCTGGCGGTGAATGGCGCATATAAATCGCCAACCAATGTTCAGCGTGGCCTGGATCCTCGGGATGCGGCGAGCAATTGTATCTGGTTCGATAACAATCAGACACGTATGTAACTATTTATGAAACTGAAATTGCCAGGCCTTTTCAAAAGCTGCTGCGCGGCTTCGCAAGGCACTGTTAAATGCGAACCAATTATCTCTTAATTCCCTAAAACAATGACCTTTTTACAATAAAACCCTGTCAATAATTACAAAGATAAGGTTCAATTGATCCATCGAGCCTGCGGCCGCATGCCGGCGCAAACAACAAGAGAATGGCTTGGGGATCGGACTTCATCATGGCCTCGGAGAATAATTTCTTTCTCCGGAGCAATCGCGTCGAGGGGCTGGTGTCCCTTTTGTGTCTCGGTGCTCCGGTTCATGCGCAATATTCTCAGCTCATTGAAGCGATCGTTGAGAGTTGCGGCAAGGATGCCGCCGCTATTTTCACCGAGCCAGTGCTGAGTCACGGCGCAGGCGATTCAGCCAAGACGATTTCATGGTATTCGGCACAAGAAGGGCTTGTCGTCGATTACGCATCTCTTGATGAAAATTCCAAGGCAAATGCGCGCGCATTGCTGCGCAAGGCCAGAGAACAACTTGCGCCAGCTTTCGGACATGAAATCTACGGCAGCACAATACGCGATTGTTTCGAAGTTCCCTCCCCGCAGGATATTCTTCTGGTCGGCGGCAAAATCTGTCTGGTGAATTGGGGATTTCGCAAAGTAGCTCAAGCCGCTCCGGCCACCGGACTCGGGATTGTCGGAAACCTTATTTACGATCCAAATGCGCTGCCACCAGCAACCACCATCACCCATAACGCTCAAGAGCCGATGGCCGGCGCCTCTGCCGGTCAGGCGGCCGGCCATCAGACGGTCAATATCGTCGGCGCTGCACCTGCAGCTTCAACCATCCATCACATTCATACATCGAGCGCCTTT
>CAZHOK010000107.1:7635-7850 GCA_964534115.1 uncultured Beijerinckia sp. | reverse complement strand
CTCGTCACGCAGGATGTTTCAGTCGAGGCTGAAGCTTGGCAAGGACAAGGGGGCGGCGCCCTGCAAAGCCGCCGTTTTCTTTGTGTCATTTCAGAAACACTCGATTTCAGAAGTACTTGGTGAACCAGTAGCTCAGTTGCCTCGGCTTCATCTTTTGTTACGTTGTTTTCGCCTTGGGGCGGGTTTTGGGGCGCTTTCGGTAGAAACAATGAAGC
>CAZHOK010000107.1:7039-7559 GCA_964534115.1 uncultured Beijerinckia sp. | reverse complement strand
ATGTCCTTCCGTAGCGCACTTCTTGCGTCGGCGGCGATGCTCGTGGCCGGCCCCGCCCTTGCGGCGGACCTTCCGGCCCGCGTGGCGCCCGCACCTTATGTCGCCGTTCCGATCTTCACCTGGACCGGATTTTACATCGGCCTGAATGCCGGCGCTGCCTGGAACAATAATGGCGGCGGCCTTTCGACCAACGTCAATACAATCAACCATCCGATCTATGGTGGCAGCGGCGGTGGAAACGATACCGGTTTCACCGGCGGTCTGCAGGCCGGCTACAATATGCAATTCGGCTCCTTCGTGGCCGGCGTCGAGGCCGATATCAATTATATCGACCGCGACAATGGCAATAGCGGTGTCTTCCCGGCGCTCGGCAATACCGCCGGCACAGACTTCCGCGTCAATCGCGGCGATGCGGATAATTGGTTCGGCACGTTGCGGGCCCGCATGGGCTTTGCTTTCGATCGCGCCCTTATCTTTGGAACCGGCGGTCTGGCCTTCGGCGGCGGACGTGGCGGCGTTT
>CAZHOK010000107.1:0-7029 GCA_964534115.1 uncultured Beijerinckia sp. | reverse complement strand
CGATCAGCGCAATTACGCCGCCACTGGCGCGCCCGGCTTTGCCTCCCTTGGCGGTTCGGGGGACGACGACAATATGGGCTGGACACTCGGCGGCGGCCTCGAATGGGCCTTCACCAATTCAATGTCCGTGAAGATGGAATATCTGCATGTGAACCTCGGCAAAAATAATCGCTCGTTCACGACCGTATCGGGCGGCACGCTCAATCCGGCCTATGCAGGTGGGCAGACCATCAGCGTGCGCAATGACAATAAATTCGACATTGTCCGTGCGGGTGTGAATTTCCGCTTCTGATCCAGACAGCAGTCCAGACGAGAAAGCCCGGCTCCAAGCCGGGCTTTCTTTTTCATTGTCGGAATTCTGACGCCATTAAAAACTTTATTTTTCAATCTCTTAAGACCAACGAGGCGTTGGCCCTGAAATTGCTCGATGGACGTCGGAGCTGACTTCCAGCCCTGGAGCGGGACGCAATGGAACGGATCAAAGCGCTTTTGTTCGGATCGATTTCAGCCATTGAAATTCACACCATTTCCGAACAGACCGGCCACACATTACGCAGCGGCCTGATCGCCTCTCTGAGGCTTTTGGGTCCGCAAGTCCCGGTTTCGATCAAGCCCGCGCGCCTCAATGTTGAATTCGTCATGGTCCATTATCGTGCTGGCCTCTTCCGGCCTGCCCATGCCGATGTCACCGTTTTGGGCTGATTAACCTGAAATAAGCCTGCTGATTTTGCTAAAAAGGCCATCTTGTCAGCTTACTGAGCCGGATATACGGTCCGTTCATCCGTGAGCGCGGCCCCCTTGCCGCATCTGGGGGCTGAAGATTTCGCGATGAAACAGGATGCCAGGAAAAACCTGCCGGTGGTGATCGACGGTACTGCGACCGTCGTCGCGCCGTTTCCTGCTGAATCCAGCTCTGAGGACTTCCATCAAGAACCGCCCATCGAAATCATCATCGATTCGCGCCAACTCAAAGAGCGCATCATCGATTATCTGGGTGCGGTTCTCGCCCGGTGCTGGATTGACCTGACCCTGCTCGATCGAATTTCGGTTAATCCCCATCGCGCTCTACGCCAGCTTGGTATCCTTCTTCCCGATGAGATCGATATTAAAGTCGAGCGAAACAATACAACGCGCCCGCGTCTGGTGATCTATGAATGGAACCAGGAACGCAGCTATCGCCGTCGCATCTGCTATTTGCAGCTTGTGATGATGGCCGGAAAATAATTCACACCCCATCAAAGCCAAATCCCGCTTCCACCAGATGAAGACGTTGCCTGTCGAAGCGCCACGGAAAGACTTTGCGCGCCCCTTCATGGGGCAGCAAATCGCCAGTCAGATGGTCGAGCCATTCCCCAGACAGGCCGAAATCCTGAATGATCGATTGATGGGTGCGACGCCCCGAATAGGCGATAGGTGCAGGAGAGATTTCGCCTCTGCCTGAAAGCAGATCATGAAATGACGCCCAGCGCCTTTTGCCCAGCCTCGTTTTCATCAAAGACATTTCAGCTTCTACCGCAGCAATATCCGACACGACATAGCGTCTCTGGCCAGCGACATTGCACAAAAGCACCGCTGCCTTGCTGTGCGCATTGAGAATGGACTCAGCATTTTCGAAAAAATCTGCATGAATCCATTCAATGCACGCGCCCGTTTTACGATGCACATAGCGAAATAAAGCGGGAGCAAAAATGTCCGGATCGATGCAGATGATCTTGTCAAAACGGGCAAGAAAAGATGAAGGCAAACACCAGCCAGCACTTGCTCCGACCAGAATGATCTCAGTCTCGCTCACCGGCCATGTTGAAAGCCAGTCGGCAATATGATTGCGAAAGGGCTGCCATAAAACATTACGCCGTTGCAGAGCCCGCCAATGCCAAACCGGACCGCCGGTCAGTTCGACACTTCGCGCGCTCATTTGCAGTCGCTGATCCCTCGGGCTCCCGCCCGAGATGTTGTTCCTTCAGGGCATCGCAAGGGAAAACGCGCACCAGAGGGAACATAAAAGCCCGGCGGAGAGGGCTTGCAAATATTGCCGGCTACAAAAGTTCCCGCCTCGCAATAGGGCAAAGCATTTCCAGTCAATCCTGAGGGCTTTGGCGGTGGGGATCTTTTTTCCGGCGTTGCAGGAGCTTGGGCAAAAGCCATATCCGCGGAGAAAAATGTCGCCAGTAAAAGGGACCATGCGCGCAGTTGCATATCGCCCGCCCTCATTGCGTCTGGAATTTGAGCGTCACGCTGATGCGCCGATTGCGTGGATCGGCCCTGTCATTGGGGTTGAACGGGTCGGTATCGGCAACACCCTCAATCGCCTGGAAGCGATCAGGGCTCACACCGCGCCGCTCAAGAATTTGCCGCATCGATTCTGCGCGCTCTGCGGACAAAGTCCAATTGTTGCGCGCGTCAGGATTGGCAAAGGGAACACTGTCCGTATGTCCGCGGACCGTGACTTTATTCGGCATGGTTGCGACCGAGCGAGCGATTTCATCGACGAGCGCTTGCGCGCGCGGAAGCATGCGTGTCGTGCCCAAGGCAAACATCGAAAAATCCGCACGGTCGATGACTTCGATGCGCAGTCCATCCTTTTCGCGCGATATCTGCAATTGGCCCTGAAGCCCGGCCAGCATTGAGCTTTGGGCAATCTTGTCGCGCAATTCCTTTTCGAGACGCTCGAAATTCTGCTGGTCAAGCGCCTCGGCTATTGCCCTCTTCTGCTCCTCATTCAATTGTTCGGGCGTCTTGCCCATGCCGGCCTGATTGTCAGAATTTGGACCCTTGCCAGATTGCGGATCCTTTTCCGGCCCTTCGCCCGTGCCGTCTTCGCCCTGGACATCTCTGGGCGGAATCAGATCGAGAATAGATGTTTGCGACGCTGCCTGAGGCATGCCTTCGGGATCCATAATGGAGCGTCCGCCGAGAACGCCATTCGAGCCGGCAAGCTGACCCGTCTCAATCAGGCTCTTGGGTGTGGGCTTAAAATAATCGGCAATACTTTTGCGTTGCGCTTCCGTCGATGCACCGAGGAGCCACATCAGTAGGAAGAACGCCATCATCGCGGTCATCATATCGGCCAGCGCGATTTTCCAGGCGCCGCCATGGGCTGCGCCTTCATCGGGCTGAACTTTCTTGATGATGATGGGGGCGGGAGCGGGTGCTGCTTCAGCACCCTTTTTTTCGCCCTTCTTGGCCTCCGCCATGATTACTTGCCTCGCAACCCGTCGAAGACTTCACCGAAGCTCGGCTGGTTATGCGAGCTGATGGCAACACGCGCCGCCTCGATGACGAGGGGCTGCGGATGACCATGCAATGTGGCGACGATGATCTGCTTCACCACATGATAGATCTGCGCTTCTTCCTTGACGACGGCAGCAAGACGGTTCGCCATGGGCTCTGCAAGACCATAGGCCATGAACACGCCAAGGAACGTACCGACAAGCGCCGAACCGATGAGACCACCGAGAATAATGGGCGGCTGATCGATCGCACCCATTGTCTTCACGACGCCCAGAACGCAAGCAACGATACCCAACGCGGGCAGAGCACCGGCAAGCGATGCCAGCGCATGTGCTGGATGGCCGGCATGATTGACATGTTCCTTGATCGCCGCGTCCATCACTTCCTCAACCGCATAAGCGTTGAGATTGCCCGATGAGATCACCATCAGACGGATCGTATCCGTGATGAGATGCAAGAGGTGATGGTCTTTCATGATCTTCGGATATTCGCCGAAGATGGCCGAGGATTCCGGACTCTCAACATGTGCTTCAAGCGCGACAGGTCCATCGACGCGCAGAATTTTCATCAATCTGGAAACGAGAAAGATGACGTCCAAGAAATCCTGCTTTTTCCATTTCGGCCCGCCGAAAATCTTGCCGAAGCCACCCGCCACGCCCTTGATCGTATCAAGGTCGTTGCCGATGAGCATGGCCGCGATTCCAGCGCCCAGAATGGTCGCGATTTCGAAAGGCGCAGCCGCAATAATCGGCCCCATACTGCCGCCGTGCACAACATACACGCCGAACACGCAAACATGCAGGAGCACAATCCCGATAATGCCGAACACGGACCTCTCCGTCGTAACAGGACCGGGGCGCGAGCGTCCCGGCAGAATTTCGAGGCGTTTGCCTGACCATCCCTAGCGGGTGATCAGGCAAGGCTCAAGCCTCTAGATTATCTATCAGATTTTATCAGTAATACGTGATCCGACTTCGATAGCCGCCTGCAGCATGCGGGCATTGCCATTATAGACCTGCTGAGCCTTCAGCATGGTCATGAGCTCCTGGGTGATGTCGACATTGGCCTGTTCCAGCGTGCCGGACAGGATATCGCCCGCATAGGGTGCGCCCGCACGGGTCAGGATTGCGTTACCGCTCGTATCGGAAGCGATGAATTTCGTATTTCCGATCGGCTTCAGGGCCGTATCGTTGCGGAAACTGGCGAGCGCAATGGCGCCAATATCGAATTTCGAGCCATCGCCATAAGTTGCCTGGATCATGCCCTTCGAGTCGATGCCAATTCCCTGGAGATAGACACCGCGATATTCGGTCGAAGCTGCATAGAGGAGAGGCGTACCAGTCAATGCACCGGTCACAACTGTAGATTGACCGCTGGCAATATAAGTGGCGGAGACTGCCGCGACTTCAGCATTCGTCATCACAGGGCCATTCATTTCGACATAGCCGCGCGTGATATCCTGCTGCGTGAGCGTCTTCGATGTGATGACGCCATTCGCATTGGCAATCTGGACCGTATTGCCCGCAGCCGGGTTCTGAATGCTGCCCAGAGGCACGCGCACGGTCGTGACTGGATAGGATGCGCTCAACTGGGACGAGGTGTCGGAATCGACATCAGGCACAGAAAATTTAACGTAGCCAGCCGCAATGTCCTCGCTCGTGACAACCTTGCTCTCGACCGCAGCGCCCTTGAAGTTGACCGTGACGGTCTCCCCGACCTTGGCAGAGCCTGCTGCAAGCGCGACGCGCACGTCGGCGGGATTTTTTTCCGGAGAGACAATCGCGCCAACCAGCTCGGCCTCGGTATTCACGCGCCCATCCTCAACCGGGAAGACCTGCAGCTGATTACCGCTGGAATCGACAACCTTGCCGGTCTGATCAACGCCAAAATTACCGGCCCGCGTGAAGACGGTCGTCTTGGCACCCGTTTCCGGATCGACGCTCGCCAAAGTGAAATAGCCGCGGCCGGCGATGGCCAGATCGGTCACACGGTCGGTCGAGGTCATCGCACCCTGCCCCGTGTTTCGATTAATGGCTCCGGTAATGGCGCCCGAGCCGATCGCCGTCCGGGGATTGGCCGAAGGATCGTTCGAGAACACGTCAAGGAAGCTGGCCGACGAGCGCTTGAAACCAACTGTGCTCGCATTGGCGACGTTGTTCGCCGAAACCTGCATATCTTTTTGGGCCACATTGAGCCCGGAGAGGATGACCGACAACATGCTGGCACTCCGCCTTGGAAAAATCCTGCGACTTCGATGGGAAGCCGTTCTGGGCGTTAGTTAGCAATCCCCATGCCAGCTGCGATATCGCTTGAAAATCCAATTTAATCAATAACTTATAAAAACTAAAAAATGCAGCGGAGCGGCCGTCTTTCATATCAGAACCAATTTGAGAGGGACCATGCTCCACCGTGACGCGATCAAGGCCTATCAAGAAGCCGAGCAGGATTTTCTCGTCGAAGGGGCCGATCAGCACAGCCTCGTGCAAATCCTCTATGGGGAATTGCTGAAAGCTCTCGACCATACGCATGACGCGCTCGAGCGGCTCGATCTGCAGGCCAAATCCGCCAGCATGACGAAGGCCCTCAGCATCATCCACGTTCTCAATTCAACGCTCGATTTCGAAAAGGGCGGCGAAGTCGCGGCCTCTCTGGCCCAGCTCTATGAATGGGCCCGCCGCAAGGTCATCGAGGCCAACCGCACGAATGTTGCGCCCATCGTGAAGGAAGTCCGCAGGGTGATCGCGGAAATAGCCGACGCCTGGGAAGCCATCGGACGAGCCGGCGTGCGTGCAGCCTGACGCAGTCAGGCTTCCTCGCGCTGGATTTCGTATTTCCGCATTTTCTCGATCAAAGTGGTGCGCTGCAGGCCCAGCATTCGGGCCGCAGCGCTCACCGACCCCTCGACCTCGCCAAGCGCACCGCGAATGAAGGCGATTTCGACCTGTGCCATGTGATCGCGGAAATTGAAGTCCCCGGCATTGCGGAGAAACGCTCCAACATCCTCGGCTCGGGCGAGAAATTCAGAGCCGCCAATTGTTTCTGCGCTCTCGCGCGAAATCGGTGCAATGCCTTCCAGTGAGGCCAAAAGCGCCTGCGTCTCTTCCCGACGCTCGGCGATCTTGCGACGATGGGTGATACGCTCAATTTCGTCGGCGCCGATCTCCTGACCGGGATAAAGAACGCAAGCCCGCTCAAGCACATTTCGCAATTGCCGGATATTGCCCGGCCAATCCGCCCCCTGCAAGGCTGCCACCGCCGCAGGACGAGGCCGCGCAAGATCGGAAAAACCCTGTGACCGCAGCCGTTTGAGAATCAACTCAACAAGGCGGGGAATATCCTCACGGCGCTCATCCAGCCCATCGAGCGTTACGGGGAAAACATTGATCCGATAGTAAAGATCTTCGCGAAAATGGCCTTCATCCACGCGCGCCTGCAGGTTCCGATGCGTGGCGCAGACCAGACGAATATCAGCCTTGATCGCCTGTGCGCCACCGACGCGCGTAAAGCTCCGCTCTTCAAGGACGCGCAGCAATTTCACCTGCATGTCGAGCGGCATGTCACCGATTTCATCCAGAAACAATGTGCCACCCGCAGCCGATTCCAGCAGGCCAACACGCGTCTTTACAGAACCGGTAAAGGCCCCCTTCTCACTGCCGAAGAGCTCGCTCTCCAGCAATTCCCGTGGAATGGCTCCGCAATTCACGGCGATGAAGGGGCCCGACGCCCGGGTCGAAAAAGCATGGACGGCGCGCGCCACAAATTCCTTGCCGCTCCCGGAAGGACCATTGATGAAAACAT
>CAZHOK010000106.1:0-8188 GCA_964534115.1 uncultured Beijerinckia sp. | reverse complement strand
GGCGGCATGTGCTGGCCTGTCTGCTTTTGTTTTTCGGTTCTGTCTTTGCAGTCAATTTTTATATGGCTCATGTCGCCATCAAGACTTTTAGCGGCCTTGAAGCTGCCAAGCCCTATCAGGAGGGCATCAAATATGATGAGGAGATTGCGCGGGCGCGGGCGCAGGATGAGCGGCATTGGAGCGTTGAGGCGAGCCTGCGTCCGGCAGCTCCCGGTTTCTTTCTGATCGATATTCACCAGAAAGATGCGGCCGGCTTTGTCACGCCGGGTTTGAATATCACAGTGACGTTCATGCATCCCGCAGACCGTCGGCGCGACATCAGCGTCGAAGTGCCGAGGATCGATGCCGGTCATTTTGCAGGACCTGTTGAAATAGGGCAGGGCCGCTGGAATTTGCGGATCGAGGCGCGTGACAGCCAGTCATTGCTGTTCCGTTCCATATCGCGCGTCGAACTGATCCGGTGACATGATGCACGTCGCGCCCGACCATATCGACTTTTCCACCTATGTGCGCAGCGCCGGCGAAGATTTATCCCGCATGGATCTTGCCATAGATGGCGTCGATTGTGCGGCCTGCCTTGATGATATTGAGGGCACGATGCGCGCCTGTCCCGGCATTGTGTCGGCGCGACTCAATCTCACCACGCATCGTTTGTCGCTTGTTTGGAAAGAACAGGAGACGGATGCAGCTTTACTTGTCCGTGCATTGAGGCGCGGTGGCTATCGCGCCTATCCTTTTGAGCAGGGGCGTATTGAGGCGCAGGAGCAAGAGCGCACGCTCTGGCTGCTCAAATGCGTGGGCGTGGCTGGCTTTGCTGCCATGAATATCATGCTTTTGTCGGTATCCGTCTGGTCTGGAAATGTGACCGATATTTCGCAGGAGACGCGCGATTTCTTCCATTGGTTGTCGGCATTGATTGCGCTGCCTGCGGCAGCCTATGCCGGCCAGCCCTTTTTTCGCTCGGCTTTGGCCGGTCTCAGAGCCAGAAAACTCAATATGGATGTGCCGATCACGCTCGGCATTTTGCTGGCGCTGACAATGTCTGTGGTCGAGACGGCTTTGCATGGGCATGAAGCCTATTTCGATTCCGCCGTCATGTTGCTGTTGTTCCTTCTGGCCGGGCGCTATCTCGACCAGGCCATGCGTCGGCGCACGCGCGCGGCGGCCGGCAATCTGGCCGCGTTAAAGGGCGAGATCGCCCATCGCCTTGGCGCAGATGGTGCGGTGATTGCCGTGCCTGTCAGCGCGCTGGCAGCCGGCGATCGAGTTTTTGTCCATCCGGGCGATCGCATTCCTGCCGATGGTCGCATTGTTGCGGGAGCCTCAGAGGTCGATGCAAGCCTTGTGACAGGCGAGACGCGGCGCGTGGGCGTGTCTGTCGGTTCGCGTGTCTATGCGGGGACGATGAATTTCGATGGCGCGCTGACGGTGGAAGTCACAGCGGCGGGCGAGGGGACTTTGCTCGACGATGTGGCCCGTCTTGTCGAAAAAGCTGGCGAAGCGCGTTCGCGCTCTATGCGGCTTGCCGATCGTGCCGCGCGCATCTATTCGCCGATGGTTCATCTGACCGCGCTCATCACTCTATCGGGCTGGATGATGGCTGGAGCCTCAGCACATGATGCGATCATCATCGCCATTTCGGTTCTGATCATCACCTGTCCCTGCGCTCTGGCGCTGGCGGTGCCAGCCGTGCAGGTTGTTGCCTCAGGCTCTTTGTTCCGCAGCGGCATTTATCTCAATGCGGCCGACGCTCTGGAGCGGATGGCGGAGATCGGCACAATTGTGTTCGACAAGACAGGCACGCTGACGCGCCCCGATCCGAATGTGACCAATGCGGGTGCTATCGATGCCGACCTTCTCGCCAAGGCGGCCCGTCTTGCCGTTTCAAGCCGTCATCCGCTGGCAGCCGCGGTAGCGCGCGCGGGTCGTGAGGCGGAGCCCTTCGAGCAGGTTGAGGAAGTGCCGGGTTCGGGTGTCCGCGCGCTCGTAGATGGCGTGGAAATGCGTCTCGGCAGTGCAGCTTTCTGCAATGTCGTGGATGCAGGCGTGGTGCCGGCGGCAGATGTCTCGCTCATTCATCTGCGCTATGGCGCGCAAGTCGCAAGGTTAGAGATTCGGCAAAGCCTGCGTGCGGATGCTTGCGAGACCATCGCAAAATTGCGGGCGGCCGGTTATGAATTGGCCATTCTGTCGGGCGACCGCCCCGAGGCTGTGGCGCCGATTGCCGATCAGCTTGGCATCAAACATGCGCAAGGCGGCATCGATCCGGCGGGCAAGATCGCTTTGATCGAATCCTGGCAGGCGCAGGGTCGCAAGATTTTGATGGTCGGCGATGGGATGAATGATGCTCCCGCACTGGCGGCTGCTCATGCGTCGCTTTCGCCGATCACGGCCTCGGATTTGGCGCAGGCGCAGGCCGATGCTGTTTTTCTCGGCGATCGGCTTGCACCTGTTGCGCAGGCTCTCGATATTTCGCGCCAGTCACATGCCTTGATGCAGCAAAATCTCTGGATAGCGGTGATCTACAATCTTTTCGCCGTGCCTTTGGCGATTGCCGGTTATGTCACGCCGCTGATTGCGGCTGCGGCCATGTCGGGCTCTTCCATCATTGTCACGCTCAATGCTTTGCGGATGCGGGGCGGGCTGCCGCGTCAGCAGGTCCTGGCGCGCCGCCATCGTCCCATTCCCTTTGCCACTCAGGAGCAGCGCTCATGAATGTGCTCATTTTTCTCGTTCCCATCGCGCTTGGACTGGGGCTGGCCGCGCTTTTTGCTTTCTTCTGGTCGCTCAAAGCCGGTCAATATGACGATACGCAGGGCAGTGCCTGGCGCATCCTCTCGGATGAGGATATTCGCCAATGAAAATGCTTCTGCCCGAAATGGCTGCGCGTGCGGGGCGTCTGGTCTGTTTCTGTCCGCCCGGCATGCCGGTTGAAGGTGCTGCGCGGCGCGGTCCTTTTCTGTTGGCGGCGGGTTTTGCTCTCTCGGTTCTCGCGCAAACATTGGCGCTGGGCATTTTGCCGCTTGGTGGGCTTTTGCTGGCGCCGCGCGCAGAGCATGCGACCTTGCCCTATATGGCCATGCTCATGGGTGCAGCTGTTGCAACCTTTCCGGCGTCTTTTCTGCTCGATTCCTTTGGGCGTCGCGCCTCATTCGCACTTGGCGCATCCCATGGCATAGCCGGCGGGCTTGTTCTGGCCTGGGCGCTTCATGCCAATGCTTTTCTGCCCTTCTGTCTGGGTGCTTTCTGGCTCGGCGTGGCGCAGGGTTTTGGATTGTTTTACCGGCATGAAGCGGCGATGGGCGGCGGCGTCATGGGCCGCGCCATGTTGTTTGGTGCAATCTTCGGCTCGGGTGCGCTTGCGGGTCTTCTCGGTCCGGCGATCATTGGTGTGGGCGCATTTTTCGGCACCAGTTCCATTTTCATTCCGGCTGCCTGTGCCGCCGCATTGGTGCAGGTGTGTGTGCTGGCGCTCTCCATGTTCTGGGGCCCGCATGAAGCGCAGGGCGTGGCTGCGCCCTCCCGCGCCTGTGATCTGCGCGAGGCTTACGCGCCCACCATTGTGGCTGCTGCAGCATGGTTTGGCATGAGCGCGCTCATGCTGGCCGCGCCCTCCGCCATTCTGTCATGCGGCATTCCGGCCGCCGGCGTTGCAGGATTCCTGGCCTGGCATGTGGTGGCCATGTATGCGCCGGGTTTCGGCATGGGTGTTTTGGCACGCTTTCCGGGGATCAAGGCAACGGCGCTGATCGGCCTTGCGCTTGTGATTGCATCTCGGCTTTTGCTCGGCGGCGCCTCCGAGGCTTTTGGCATTGCACTCGGTCTTGTGGTGCTTGCGATGGGCTGGTCGCTGGCAACAGCCGCCTCATCGCTCTGGTTGCAGCAAGCCAATCCGCCGCGTTCTATTTTGGCCCTGCACGATCTGCTTTTGCTGCTTTCGGCGCTGGCCGGAGCCTTTCTTGCTGCCCGGCTTTAATGCGACATGAGAACCGGCAGCGTCATGGATTGCAGAATGGTGCGCGTCGTGCCGCCCAGCACAAATTCGCGCAGACGCGAATGGCCATAACCGCCCATGACCAAAAGGTCCGATCCCGCATCGGCGGCGAAAGAGAGCAGGGTTTCGCCAATATCGCCTGACAGCGGCAGGCGCTTTAATTCCGCATTCAATCCGTGGCGGGAGAGATGGCGCGTGATGTTGAAGCCGGGCAATTCCCTGTAGGATGTATGCGCGTCGGCGATGGTCACGACTTCGATCAATTCGGCTTGTTGCAGCAGCGGCATGGCATCCCAAATGGCGCGCGCGGCGCCGCGGCTTCCATCCCATGCAGCCAGCACGCGCCTGAAATGCGGAGCGCCCGTCTGGATGCGCGGTACAAAGAGCACGGGGCGGCCGGAGTCGAAGAGGGCAGCCTGGGCGAGCAATGCATCGTCTGTCGCATCTTCGCCCGATTGTCCGACGATGGTCAGATCGAAATGGCGCGCAAGGCGGGCAAAATGATCGCGTGCCTGTCCCGGCAGGGCATCGATCTGCAAAAATTCGCCGCGCAGGGTCGGGGGGCCGCTGGCCCGCAATTTTTCATAAGCCTGGCTGATGCGCTGGCGCGATTGCTCGCTGAGCGCAGCCAGCGCCTCATAGGGATATTCGCCGGCGAATCCGGCCGGCAGGACCATTTCAAAGGTCACGCCGGCGGCGGTCAGATGTGCGCCGAAGCGCTCGGCCATGGCCATGGCATAGGCGTCTGCCGCCTGCGTTTCGCCGCTGGTGGGAAGGAGGAGAAGGATGTCCTTGATGGCCATGTGTGTATCTCCTGACTTGTGCGCGTGACACTGCGATCGTGTCGTTCTATGTCAGGTCCGGTATTTGGGCCTTGACCTGTGACAAACGCACGGGCGGGTCTTTGGAAGCGTCGAAGCCTTCCGAAATCGGATCGGCGAAGGAGGATGGAATGGGACAGGCCGATGATCCGGCAGTGCGTATTGCCGCGCTTGAGCAGCGTGTCGAGGCGTTGAGCAGTACGATTAAGACAGTGCTGACGACCCTCATGCTGCGCGGTCTTCTCACCAAGGAGACCGTCAATCAGGTTCTCGCGGATGCACAGGTCCAGGTTGGCCTGGGACAGGCCCATGCATCGGCGGAGCTTGCCGGCATCAAGCAGGATCTCCCCCATTACATGCGCCACGCCATGGGCCCCGAGCCCGATGAGGACGATCACGACCATTGATGCGCTTGGTGCATGGACGAAAAAGACCGCTGCAGGCAGCGGCCAAGTTTCGGAGGTCGTCCTCGGGAGGAACGCAGCCACTTTGATGCCGGCAGCTTGAGCGGAGCTTGCCTTTGCGCGCGGGAGCGGAACCGCCTTTGGCACTTGACGTTCTCCTGAGCACAGGCGGAGGTCTTGTTCATGCCATTGCTGCATGTTGCTCACGGCGACTGGGTTCTGATCGGGGACGGAAAAAAGGCTCTGTTTCTGACCAATGAGGGCGATCCCGATCTGCTCAATCTGCGGACGCTCTCGGTGCGGATCCAGGCCAGTGCGGCCGGTCACGAGCAGGGCACCGACCGACCGGGGCGCGCTTTTGCCAGCATGTCGCATGCGCGCAGCTCCTACGAGCAGACCGATTGGCATGAGCTGGATGAAATGCGCTTTGCCCATGAGATTGCCGCGCAGATCAATCGCGCGGTGCAGGAGGGGCTTTTTAAAAAACTCATCCTGATCGCCCCGCCCAAAACGCTGGGCGAATTGCGCGATAAATTATCGCCAGAGGCCCGCAACCATATTCGCGCCGAGATCAACAAGGATCTCACCAAACATGCGATCCCGGAGATTGAGCGGCTGTTGCGCATGTATGAGGTGTGAAAGCCTGCGCTTGCGCTTCTGGCGTCTTCTGGGCAAAACGGAGCCAGGGGCGGTTGGCACGCCCGGTTGACCGGCAAAGGTGTGGCTCCAGGTGGGTGAAATTGCGACAGACAGGGGTGCAGCGCGCTGGCGCTTTTCGGTTGCCCCGATGATGGATTGGACGGATCGGCATTGCCGTGTCCTTCATCGCACTTTGTCGCGCCATGCTCTGCTCTACACGGAAATGGTCACGACCGGGGCGATCATTCATGGCGACCGCCAGCGCTTGCTGGGCTTCAGCGATGTGGAACATCCTGTGGCGGTGCAGCTCGGCGGTTTCGATCCTGCAGCTCTGGCTGCGAGTGCACGCATTTGCGAAGATTTCGGTTACGATGAGATCAATCTCAATTGCGGCTGTCCGTCGGACCGTGTGCAGAATGGCGCTTTCGGCGCATGTCTGATGCGCGAGCCAAAGCTTGTCGGCGATTGCGTTGCAGCCATGAAGGCGGCCGTGCGCATTCCGGTCACCGTCAAATGCCGCATTGGCGTGGACGATCAGCAGCCCGATGAGGCGCTCTGGACCTTGACGACTTGTGTTGTCGAGGCCGGCGTCGATGCGCTCATCGTCCATGCCCGCAAGGCTTGGCTGCAGGGATTGAGCCCGAAGGAAAATCGCGACATTCCACCGCTCGATTATGAGATCGTGCATCGTCTCAAGCACGATTTTCCGGATGTGCCGATCGCGCTCAATGGCGGCTTGCAGAATATCGAAGCGGCGCAGCCCCATCTCGATGAGCTCGATGGAGTGATGTTTGGTCGCGCGGCCTATCAGAACCCCGATCTTCTGCTCGGCGTCGATCCTTTGCTGTTTGGCGCGCCCGCGCCTGTCGCGGATTCTTTTGCAGCCGTTGAAGCCTTTATTCCCTATGTCGAAGCGCGGCTGTCGGAAGGTATCCGCCTGCATGATATGACGCGGCATATGCTTGGCCTTTTCGCCGGTCGATACGGGGCGCGCGCCTTCCGCCGGACATTGGCGACAAAGGCGCCTGTGCGCGGGGCCGGTATTGAGGTTATTCGCGAGGCTCTTGCCCATTTGCGCAACCCTGAGACGGCTGCAGCGTTGTGATGCGGGGAGGGCGCGTGCCCTCGCGTCTTGCTGGAGCCATGCATGACAATCGATGCCATGACGGGGTCGAAAATCGACTCCTGTCGCGATGCTGCCCGTGCCTGCGGCGAAGCTCTGGTCCTTTTGCACGCTGGCGAGGGCGATGCCGGCCTTGAGGCCATGCTCGGGGAGGCGGCCCGTGTCTGCAATCTGAGCGCCGATTGCCTGGAGCGACTGCCCGATCTGCGCGATATGGCGCTGCGTGTCTGCGTCGAGATTTGCGAGCGGGCGGCTTTGGCCTGCGCCCCTCGGGACGATCTGGCCGCCTGCGCAGAAGCCTTGGCCACTTGCGCCGCCATTTGCAGCGCGCGGGCCGAAATCGGCATGATCATCCCCCACCACGAGATGCAGATGGCGGAAGTCAGCCCCGTTCATTGAGACCGGGGTTGCGGGATCGGCGCTTATGGCCCATGAAGCGGGGCCTTGAGCCGCTGGATTCCCCATGGACGCTTCCCTGACCGAACTCGCCTTCCTTGCCGCCGCACTGGCTGCGGCCGGTGCTCTGACTGGCATTCTGGCCGGCGTCTTCGGCGTTGGCGGCGGGGCGCTGATCGTACCGGTTCTTTATGAATTGTTCCGCTTCCTCGGCGTGCCGGAAGAAACGCGCATGCCGCTCTGCGTGGGCACATCGCTGGCGATCATCATTCCCACCTCGATCCAGTCATTTCGCGCCCATCATGCGCGCGGGGCTGCCGATATGAATATTTTGCGTGCCTGGGCTCTGCCGACGCTCATTGGCGTTTTGATTGGCAGCGCTTTGGCGCGGTTTGCGCCGCCGGAAGTTTTCAAAATCGTCTTTGTGGTCATTGCCGGCACGAGCGCTGCACGACTGATCGGCAATCTGAAATGGAAACTTGCCGATGATGTACCATGGGGCGCGCGCTTGCGCGCCTTTGGCTTCGTCAATGGCGTGCTCTCGGCGCTGATGGGGATTGGCGGCGGACAGCTCGCGACCATGTACATGACCTTTTATAATCGCACGATCCATCAGGCGGTGGCGACATCGTCGGGCGTCGGCATTCTGATTTCGATCCCCGGCGCAATCGGTTATGCGCTGGCCGGTCTGGACAAGCCGCATCTGCCGCCGCTGTCGCTGGGGTTTGTGTCGTTGATCGGCATTATCGCCTTTGCGCCGGTGAGCGTTCTGACCGCACCTTTGGGCGTGCGGCTCGCTCACGCGCTCACC
>CAZHOK010000105.1:0-8227 GCA_964534115.1 uncultured Beijerinckia sp. | reverse complement strand
GCGGACGCGCGTGAACGATCAATCGCTGCCTTCCTTGGCGCCCTGCAAGACTTTCAGATCCGGCTTGTCGGTCGAAGCTGTTGCGAGCTTGGCGATGAGATGGGGCGGCGTCTTGTAAACTTCGAGGAATGCCGCTGCCATTTCGGCGCCAGTCATCGGATTGACTTCCTGATCGGTCTTGGCTGCTTCAGCCAGAAGATCGGCATCCTTCATCGCCTGATCGAAGGCCTGACGCAAAGCCGCGACGCGATCGGCCGGCACCGCTTCAGCCACAAAGAGCGGGCGACCAAGTTCGAAAGCGGTGAATTGCACTTTCATGATCTGCTTGGTCTCGGCATCCTGCGCGAGATCGATGACCAGCGGCACATCGGGCAGATCTTTATGCTTGCGCAAACCCATCTGGTAGAGAATGTGATATCTGCCGCTCTCGATCATGTCTTTGTAATGCGGCTTCAGGCTCGTCCATGAGAATGTGCCGCGCCCATCGACTTCGCCGCGCTCCATTGCAAGATTCATTTCATTGCCGCCCGGAAAACCGGCGATGACCTTGAACTTCATCCCCATCAGATTGCGCAGCACATAAGGAACGACGACGCTTTCCGTACCGACGCCCGTGCCGGCGATCACCACTTCGCGGTTTTTCAGATCGCTCCAGGTCTTCACGCCCGAGCGCGAATGAACAATGGCAACGCTGGTGTCGGAATTGACGCTGCCGATCCATTGCAAAGTGCGCGAGTCGAATTTGGCTTTCGAGGCCTGACCGAGCAATGGCTCGAAGGGCACGCCGCGCTGGGGCGCACCGATATTGGTGCCGTCTGCGGCTGCCGCATTGGCGACGTGATTGGTCATGACGAGGCCGCCGGCCCCCGGCATATTGCGGACCACGACAGTGGGATTGCCGGGAATATATTTGCCGATATGGCGCCCGACGAGGCGGGCATTGGTGTCATAGCCACCGCCGGCAGACAGGCCGACAAAAATGGTGACGGTCTTGCCCTTGTAGAATTCAGCCGGGGATTGCGCGACTGCAGGCAGGCTGGCCCCTGCGATGAGAATGACACCAGACAAAAGGCCGGACCGTACGAAATGCATTTTTTGCCTCCCGAGCGAATTTTTCTTGTGGGCATCATGGCCCATCATTCGCCCGCCCGAAAGGCGGTTTTTGCCGGTTTACAGCCCATTCGCCTCAATTTTCCGCAATTGAACGGAGCCGGCCTCCGGTTTTCCCTGCCGCCACATGACGAAAAAGATCAAAACAGCCCATCATTGGGGCAAAAGCCGCCTTCCGCCCACATCCTAGGCAAGGCCACGTTTCCGCTTTAGAGCCTGAGCCAACGATCGAAACTCCAAAACCCAAGAAGTTGAGGGAAGAATGAGCCTGTCTCGTATCAGCCTGGCGTGTGCCGCCCTTTTTCTGGCGAGTGCCGCACCGGCGCAAGCTGCAGAAACCGCCTTCAATGCCGCCAATACGGCCTGGATTCTCACGGCATCGGCTCTGGTGCTGATGATGACACTGCCGGCGCTCGCCATGTTCTATGGCGGCTTGGTGCGCGCCAAGAATGTCATGTCGGTGCTGATGCATTGCGTTGTCATTGCCTGCCTGTGCTCGGTTCTGTGGCTGGCCTGCGGCTATTCGCTCGCCTTCGACGAGGGCTCACCCTTCCTGGGCGGGCTTGGCAAGATTTTCCTGATGTCGACCGCGCGCGACACGCTGAATGGCACGCTGCCGGAAAGCGTCTTCTTCATCTTCCAGATGACCTTCGCCATCATCACCCCGGCGCTGATTGTCGGCGCTTTCCCCGAGCGCATTCGCTTTGCACCCGTGCTCGCCTTCAGCGGCCTGTGGATGCTTCTGGTCTATGTGCCCGTGGCCCATTGGGTGTGGGGCGGCGGCTGGCTGCAGACGCGCGGCATTATGGATTTCGCCGGCGGCCTCGTCGTCCATGCAACGGCGGGAACATCGGCTCTTGTCGTGGCGGCCATGCTGGGACCGCGCGACGGATTTCCGAAGGAATTGCGCCCGCCGCATAATCCCGGCCTGACGGTGATCGGCGCGGGCCTTTTATGGGTCGGCTGGTTCGGCTTCAATGGCGGCAGTGCGCTCACTGCCGATGGCGCGGCCGGCATGGCCATTCTTGTCACCCATATGTCGGCCTCGGTCGCAGGCCTTGCCTGGATGACCATCGAATGGATCCGCTTTGGACGGCCGAGCGTCGTCGGCACGGTCACCGGCGTTGTTGCGGGCCTTGCCACCGTGACGCCCGCCTCGGGCTTTATCGGGCCGCTGGGCGGCTGCATTCTGGGCCTTTCGGGCGCCATCGTCTGCTTCTTCGCGGTCGATTATGTGAAGCACCGGATGAAGATCGACGATTCGCTCGATGTCTTTGCCGTGCACGGTCTGGGCGGCATTCTCGGCACTTTGCTGGTGGCCTTTCTTGCCCATCCCTCCCTGCAGGGCGTCGGCTATGGCGACAATGGCGATGCCACGACACAATTGATCACGCAGCTCATCGGCGTGGGCGCCGTTGTGGCCTGGTCGGTGATTGTCTCTGCGATCATCATCGCCATTTTGCGCGCCACAATCGGCCTGCGCGCCAAGCCGGAGGAAATCGAGGAAGGTCTCGATCTCCCCTATCACGGCGAGCGCAGCTACACGCTGTAACAAACAAAGGGCGGCCTTGGGCCGCCCTTTCTTTTTGGCGCAGGCATTGATTGCTGCGCTGGCCTAGGCACGGCGCGCCTGTGCGCTGCCTTTTTGGTGCCAGGCCCATGCGGTTTTCACCATATCGTCGAGGCCGGGATATGCCGGGCGCCAGCCAAGCTCTTCGCGCGCGCGCGTTGCATCGCTGACAAGTGCTGCCGGATCGCCGGCACGACGCGGCGACAGAGTGACAGGAACACGCAGACCGGAGATGCGCTCGACTGCGGCAATCACTTCACGCACCGAATAGCCGCGCTCATTGCCGAGATTGTAAAAGCCCGAAGGCTTGCCCGCGCGCAAAGACTGCAGCGCCAGAACATGGGCGCTCGCGAGATCCGCAACATGAATATAATCGCGAATGCAGGTGCCATCGGGCGTGTCGTAATCGGTGCCGAAAATCGCAATGTCGGGACGACGCCCTGAAGCTGCATCGAGAACAAGCGGGATCAGATGCGTTTCCGGATCGTGATCCTCGCCGATCTGGCCATCGGGATCGGCGCCGGCGGCATTGAAATAACGAAGCCCGACATAACCCATTCCATGTGCGATGCCGAAATCGGCCAGCATGCGCTCGACCATCAATTTGGATGCGCCATAGGGATTGATCGGATGTTGCGCCGCTGTCTCTGCAATCGGCAGACGATCGGGCATGCCATAGGTCGCGCATGTGCTCGAGAAAACGATATTGCGGATCTGGGCCGCCTGCATGGCCTCCAGCAGGGCCAGACTGCCGGCAACATTGTTGCGGTAATATTTGCCGGGATCGACAACGGATTCGCCGACATAGGCATAAGCAGCAAAATGCAGGACTGCGACAGGCCGGTATTTGTCGAAAATCTCGCGCAGACGCTGGCCATCGCCAATATCGCCGCGCTCCAGCGGGCCCCATTGAACGGCGCGCTCATGGCCATAGACGAGATTGTCATACACGACGGGAAGAAAACCGGCGCGGGACAAAGCCTTGCATGTATGGGCGCCGATATAGCCAGCCCCACCCGTCACCAGAACAACATCACTGCACATATTGGCCTGCCTGAATGATTCCGGGCGGGATCATGCTTGGCATGTCCGTACGACGCAAGCTGAAGCAGCAACTCATTCCGACAGGAGCTTGCGATATTTATCGACCTCGCGCGGCACGAGAGCTGCGACATAGGCGGGATCGAATTCCTCGCCCGAGGCAATGACAGCCGACAATTCCGACAGGCGCTTGCGATAGGCTGGTTCTTCTGAGGCCTGACGCAAGGCCGCATTCAGGCGCGCAATGATCGGGGCCGGCGTCTCCTTCGGCGCGAAAAGCGCGTTCCACCCTTCGCCCTGAAAATCGGGGACCCCTGCTTCGACCGAAGTCGGCACATTCGGCAAAGTCGGCAGGCGCTGCGCAGATGCGACAACCAGACCTTTGACATGGCCGCCCCCGATCGAGCCGGCAAGCGAGGTCGCTGTGTCGCAGACCCCATCGAGATGACCGCCCATCAGATCGTTGAGTGCCAGACCTGCACCGCGATAGCTCACCAGCGTGACATCGATCTGGCCGGCGTGAAGGAATTGTTGGCAGATAATATAATTCGACGAGCCGATCCCCGCATGGCCCAGCGTCACCTTGCCGGGATTGGCCTTGGCAAAGGCCAGAAAGGCCCGCATATCGGCGGCCGGAAAATCCTTTTTCAGCGCAATGGCCGACATGGTCTTGGCGATGAGCCCAATGGGCGCAAAAGATGACGGCGTATATTGCAGGTCGGGATAGATCGAATAGAAGGCCGCATTGGTGCCGAAATTGCCGATGGCAATCGTGTAGCCATCGGGCTTGGCGCGCGCGGCCCGCGTCAGGCCGGTGGCCCCGCCGGCACCCGCGACATTTTCATTGATGATACGCTGCCCGAGCACCTGGCTCATCTGCTCGGAAATCAGACGTGCAATGACACCGGACGTGCCGCCTGCGGCAAAAGGCACGATCAGGCTGATGCTTTTTGAGGGGAATGTTTCCTGCGCTGCGGCTGTGGCCACACCAAGGGCCAGAGCAAAAGCAGCCGTAACGGATCGCATTGAAGTCCCTCAAAATGTTCTGTTCAGCAGAAGGTACGGCGGACCACAGAGGCGGACCAGAGACGGGCGCGTGGCAATTAGTCTCATATTCATCTCACACGAAGACTTGACCGCCAGCCCCCCTTTGCATGGCTCGCGAAGCCTCATGTCGCTTCTCATATGAGCTTCAGCAGCAAAGGAGTTGCCGCATGAATAGCCAAGCTGGAATGCTCTGCCCGAATTGCCGTACTGCGCTCACGATGAGCGAAAGACAGGGGATCGAGATCGATTATTGCCCGCAATGCCGGGGTGTCTGGCTCGATCGCGGTGAATTGGACAAGATTATCGAGCGCAGCAATCAGGCGGCCGCCCAGAGCGCACCGCCCCAGCAGCCTCAGCCGCAATATGCGCCGCAACCGCAGCCCGGCTATCAGCCGCAGCCCCATTACGGCAAAGGCTACGATCCGCGCTATCAGAAGCGGCGCAAATCCTTTCTGGAGGAATTGTTCGACTGAGCGCAGCCCGTCTCAGCGCGATCCGGCGGCCAGGCGTGCGCGCCAGCCGCCGGTGAGGTCGCCGATGATTTCGCGCGCTGCATTATGTCCGGGCGCGCCCGTCACGCCGCCGCCTGGATGCGCGCCCGCGCCGCACAGATAAAGACCCGCCAAAGGCCCGCGATAATCGGCATGGCCGAGCAGAGGCCGTGCAGAGAAGAGCTGATCGAGCCCCAGCGCGCCGTGAAAAATATCGCCGCCCGTCAGGCCGAAAATATGTTCCAGATCGAGCGGACTGAGAACCTGCCGCGCGATGACGCTGGCGGCAAAGCCCGGCGCATGTTTGTCGATGGTGGCAATCATCAGATCGGCCACATCCTCGCGGCATGTTTCCCACGTCTTGCCATCGGGCAGATCGAACATGGTGTGCTGGCAGAACAGGCTTGCAACATGCGCGCCGGGCGGCGCAAGCGAATCGTCAATCGTCGAGGGGATGAGCATTTCAACAATGGGCGCGCTGCTCCAGCCGTGCAGACGCGCCTCGCAATAAGCGCGATCCATATAGGCAAGCGAGGGCGCCAGAATGATTCCGGCGCTGTGATGGAGCGCGGGAGCCGACCCCGGCAGAACTGAAAAACTGGGCAATTGGCTGAGTGCGACATTCATCCGGAATGTCGCCGATTGCATGCGCAGCGAACGGATGCGCGAGAGGAAATTAGCATCCAGCGCATCGCCCGGCACGAGTTTCGTATAGAGAAGTTTTGGATTGACGTTGGCGACAATGGCGCGCGCGCGCAGCGCCGTGCCATTCTCAAGGACAATGCCGCAGGCCCTGCCCTTTTCGACAATCACCTCGCGCACCGGCGATTGCGTGCTGATCCTGGCACCGGCAGCCGCAGCGCTTTTCGCCATGGCCTGCGTGATCGCGCCCATGCCGCCAATCGCATGGCCCCAGACGCCGCGCTTGCCATTCACCTCGCCGAATGTGTGATGCAATTGCACATAGGCGGAACCCGGCGTGTAGGGCGAGGCGAAATTGCCGACCACGGCATCGAAACCAAACAGCGCCTTGACGAGATCATGCTCAAACCAGCGGTCGAGATAATCGCCGGCAGCGCGTGTCATCAGATCGTGCAGTGCCGTGAATCCGGCACGATCGAGGCCGCGCATGGAACGGCCAAGCGCCAGTGCATGGATGGTCTCGCGCAGCCAATCGAGCCGCCCGCCACGCGGCAGATTGGGTGGCGTGCGCAAAAGAAGCCCGCGCAGAACATCGCCCGCCCGATCGATCTCGGCCGCATAAGCGGGATAGGCTTGCGCATCTTTGGCCGAGAGACGCGCAATGTCCTCCTGCATGTGCCCGGCGCGCGTGAGCAGATAATCGCCGTCGACTCCGGGCAGAAAATTCATCGCGCCACGCTCGACGATGCGCAATCCATGCGCATGCAGATCGAGATCGCGGATGATTTTTGGATTGAGCAGGCCGACCGTATAAGAGGCGACGGAATTGCGGAAACCGGGATGAAATTCTTCCGTCACCGCCGCGCCGCCGACAATATGGCGGGCCTCCACGACATGCACCGACAGGCCTGCGCGGGCGAGCTAGGCCGCACAGGTGAGGCCATTATGGCCGGCGCCGATGATGATGACGTCGCAAAAGCTCATATATGCCCGCCTCTTCGCCCTGCCCCGATTATCGGGCCTGGCGCGCTGAAATCAAATCGGCAAAAGAAAACGCCCCGGAGCTTTGCTGCGGGGCGCTTCTCTCAGCTTCAGGGGACCAAGCCGAAAGGCCCGGAGCCGCAGAGCGGGCCCCGGGCCTTTTTGTGTCAGGCGATCTCGAAACGATCGAGATTCATGACCTTGTGCCAGGCAGCGACGAAATCGGCGACGAACTTCGCCTTATTGTCGTTCTGCGCATAGACTTCAGCCAGAGCGCGCAGCTGCGAATTCGAGCCGAAAGCGAGATCGACGCGCGTTGCGGTCCATTTCACTTCGCCCGACTTGCGGTCGCGGCCCTCATAAGCATTCGAGCCGGTCGGCTTCCATTCTGTTCCCATGTCGACCAGATTGACGAAGAAGTCATTGGTCAGCGTTTCGGGAGACTTCGTGAAGACGCCATGCTTGGACTGGCCGACATTGGCGCCCAGAACACGCAGACCACCGAGCAGAACCGTCATTTCCGGTGCCGTGAGCGTGAGCAGCTGCGCGCGATCGACGAGCATTTCTTCCGGGGCGACCGACAAATCCTTCTTGAGGTAATTACGGAAGCCATCGGCTGCCGGCTCGAGAACGGCGAAGGATTCAGCATCTGTCTGATCCTGCGTCGCATCCGTGCGGCCCGGTGTGAAGGGAACCTCCACATCGTGACCGGCCTTTTTGGCAGCCGCCTCAATGCCCGCGCAACCGCCGAGCACGATCAGATCGGCCAGAGAGACCTTCTTGCCGCCGGCATTGAAGTCTTTCTGAACGCCCTGCAGTGCATCGAGAACCTTGGCCAGACGCGCCGGCTGGTTGACCTCCCAATCCTTCTGCGGCGCAAGACGGATGCGCGCGCCATTGGCGCCGCCACGCTTGTCGGAACCGCGGAAGGTCGAGGCCGAAGCCCAGGCCACCGAAACGAGATCGGAGACCGACAGGCCCGTGGCGAGGATCTTTGCCTTGAGCGCGCGGACATCGGCCGCATCGACGAGCTTGTGATCGACGGCGGGAACGGGATCCTGCCAGATCAGCACTTCGCCGGGAACTTCCGGGCCGAGATAGCGCACGCGCGGACCCATGTCGCGATGGGTCAGCTTGAACCAGGCGCGCGCGAAAGCATCGGCGAAGAGCGCCGGGTTTTCGAGATAGCGGCGCGAGATTTTCTCGTAAGCCGGATCCATGCGCAAAGCCATGTCGGCGGTCGTCATCATCGGGGGATGCTTCTTCGAGGCATCATGCGCATCGGGGATCATGTCCGCCGCTTCGCAGTTTTTCGGCGTCCACTGCCAGGCGCCCGCAGGGCTCT
>CAZHOK010000104.1:0-8351 GCA_964534115.1 uncultured Beijerinckia sp. | reverse complement strand
GAAGCGGGCGGCGCGGCCTGTCTTTCCGTGCTGACCGATGAACCATCCTTTCAGGGCCGGCCCGAATTTCTAGGTGCTGCGCGCGAGGCCACGCGTCTGCCGGTGCTGCGCAAGGATTTTATGTACGATCCCTATCAGGTCTATGAGGCGCGCGCCTGGGGCGCCGATTGCATTCTCATTATCATGGCGGCTGTCTCGGATGAGGATGCGCGCACGCTCAACAAGACGGCGCATGATCTGAACATGGATGTCCTTGTCGAAGTACATGACGAGGACGAATTGCGCCGCGCTTTGCCGCTGGAGACGCGCCTCATCGGCATCAACAACCGCGATCTGCGGAGCTTTCATACCTCGCTCGAAGTCTCCGAGCGTCTGGCGAAACTGGTTCCAGACAATCGCATCATTGTGGGTGAGAGCGGCATTGCCACCCATGACGATTGCATGCGCCTTGTGCGCTCCGGCATTGGCACATTCCTTGTGGGCGAAAGCCTGATGCGCAAGGAAGATGTTTCACGCGCCACGCATGATCTGCTGCATGGCGCTTATCCGGGAGCAAAGCCAGAATGAGCGGCAAACTCTCGCATATTACCGCCTCGGGCGAAGCCCATATGGTGGATGTCTCCGAAAAGGCTGTTACGACGCGCGTGGCTGTCGCCCAGGGCCGCGTGGTGATGCTGCCCGAGACGCTCGCACTCTGCCTGTCGGGCGATGCCAAAAAAGGCGACGTTCTCGGCACAGCGCGGCTTGCGGGCATTATGGCGGCGAAAAAAACGCACGAGCTTATCCCGCTCTGCCACCCTCTGCTGATCAGCAAAGTCACCGTGGATCTGACGCCAGACGAGAAACTTCCGGGCGTACGCGTGGAGGCCAGCGTGAAAGTCGGCGGCCAGACGGGTGTTGAAATGGAAGCGCTCACGGCTGTCAGCGTTGCCTGTCTGACGATTTACGACATGCTCAAAGCCGTCGATCGTTTCATGACGATTGAGGCCATTGGCCTTGTCGAAAAAACCGGCGGCAAATCCGGCGACTGGCGCCGGGACGAGACGTGAGCCGCGCGCCGCTCCTGCCGGTTGCCGACGCGCTGGCGCGCGTGCTCGAGAGCGCGCGCGATGCTTTGCCTGCCGAAATGGTTCCACTGGCAGATGCGCGCGGACGCACGCTGGCGCAAGATGTTGCAGCCCTGCGCACACAACCGCCCTTCCCTGCTTCTGCCATGGATGGTTATGCCGTGCGCGCGGCAGATATTGCGAGCGTGCCGGCCAAACTGAAAGTGATCGGCGAGAGCGCAGCGGGCCGTCGCTTCAAAGGTGTGCTTGCACAAAGCGAGGCCGTGCGCATTTTCACCGGCGCACCCGTGCCCGATGGCGCCGATACAATTCTCATTCAGGAAAACACGCGCGCTGAAGAAGGGATCGTTATCGCGCTGGAGAGCGAGTTTCAGGGCCGCTATGTGCGCCGCGCCGGACTGGATTTTTCCGCCGGCGACATCTTGCTGCACAAGGGCCGCCGTCTCGGCCCATCCGAACTGGCGCTTGCCGCAGCCATGAACCATCCCGCATTGCCCGTCACGCGCAAGCCGCGCGTTGCCTTGCTGGCAACAGGCGATGAACTTGTGCGGCCGGGCGAAGAGGCCGGCCCCGATCAGATCGTCGCGTCCAACACCTTTGCCGTGCGCGCCTATGCGGAAAATGCCGGCGCCGATGTCATCGATCTGGGCATTGCCGGCGACCGTTTTGAAGATATTGAACGCGCGATCCGTCGCGCGCGCGACATGGGCGCGGATGTGCTCGTCACGCTGGGCGGAGCTTCGGTGGGCGATCACGATCTCGTCCAGACCGCGCTTTCGCGCGAGGGCATGGAGCTGGGCTTCTGGCGCATCGCCATGCGGCCGGGCAAACCTTTGATGCATGGACGCATCGGCGACATGCGCATTCTGGGCCTGCCGGGCAATCCGGTCTCGGCCATTGTCTGCGGCTATCTCTTCCTCGTGCCGCTGGTGCGCGCGCTGTCCGGCGATCCGCAGGCGGGCGAAGACCGCAGCGAGCTTGCCGTGCTGGCAAGCGACCTGCCCGAAAACGACAGCCGCCAGGATTACATGCGCGCGCGCATCATCGGCATGCAGGATGGGCACCCTCTGGTCGAGGCCTTCGGCAAACAGGATAGCTCTATGTTGCGCATCCTCTCAGATGCGCAATGCCTGATCGTGCGAGAACCGAATGCGCCTGCGGTGAAGGCTGGCGAGATGTGCCGGGTGATGCGGGTTTAGGCTCCGCCGTCATTGCGAGCAAAGCGAAGCAATCCAGAGCCCCAAGCGAAGCCAAGATGGATTGCCGCGTCGCTGCGCCCCTCGCAATGACGAGCACCCCCTTGCGGAACAAAAGCAAAACAGCTAGGTTTGTTCACGCTTTGTTTAGCCGATTCCGCTATCAGATAAGCGCCTTCGTCCGGGCGCGTCTGGCGGACCGGCGGGGCAAAGATCAGGCGCGACCCGAGAGATGGACCCATGCTGACCAAAAAGCAGAGCGAGCTTCTCCGCTTCATCCATGAGCGGCTGAAGGAGACCGGCGTTCCGCCCTCCTTCGACGAGATGAAGGATGCGCTGGATCTGCGCTCCAAATCGGGCATCCACAGGCTCATTATGGCGCTGGAGGAGCGCGGCTTCATCCGTCGCCTGCCCAATCGCGCCCGCGCGCTGGAAGTCTTGCGCCTGCCCGATTCCACCGCGCCCGCCCCGCGTCCGCAAAAATTCTCGCCCTCCGTCATCGAGGGCGATCTGGGTCGCGTGCGCCCCCTGCCGCCGCCCCGCCATGAGGATATGGGCGAGAGCGCGCATATTCCCGTCATGGGCCGCATTGCCGCCGGCGTGCCGATTTCCGCCATTCAGACGCATAGTCACACCATTCCCATGCCGCCCGAATTTTTGGGCACGGGCGATCATTTCGCGCTGGAAGTGCGCGGCGATTCCATGATCGAGGCCGGCATTCTGGAGAGCGATCTCGTGATCATCCGCAAGCAGGACAGCGCCGAAACCGGCGATATTGTCGTGGCTCTGATCGACGATGAGGAAGCAACGCTGAAGCGCCTGCGCAAAAAGGGCGGCTCCGTCGCACTCGAGGCTGCCAATCCCGCCTATGAGACGCGCATTTTCGGCCCCGACCGCGTGCGCATCCAGGGCAAGCTGGTGAGCCTCATCCGCAAATATTGATATCGTCAGTTTGGGCGGAGCTCTCCAGTTTCGCCGCACGCCAAAATGGATTGCCGCGTCGCTTCGCTCCTCGCAATGACGAGACCTATGGGCGCAATCTTTCCGCCGTCATTGCGAGCGGAGCGAAGCAATCCAGAGCCTCAAGCGCATCCAAGATCGATTGCCGCGTCGTTTCGCTCCTCGCAATGACGAGCCCAACGGCCACAATCTTTCAACCGTCATTGCGAGCGGAGCGAAGCAATCCAGAGCCTCGCGTGTACCCCCCGGCTTGCAGTATCACTCACAATGACGATCACTCGAGAAAAGCGCGCGGATCGTGGTCGTCGTCCTGAGCCTCACGCCCATTGCCATCGCCGCGCGGGGCTGGTGCGCGCGTAAACCGTTCCGGCTTTCTCGGAAACCATGGGCGCTGCATGTCGGGTGCGCGGCTTGTTTTCATCGCAATCGCCCCATCGGGCATCAAGCGCAATTCGGTTGCGCCATGACCCGCGAAATGTGCGCCGTCCAGAACAATCTCCGGCCCATGGCAGCGCGCATCGACGCGCAGACGCGTGATCAAAATATCGACGCGCCGGCAATCCTCCATCAAGGCGGCGGGCTGCAGCACAAGGCCAATGGTGCGCCCGTCAATCAATTGGCCAATACAGCCAGACGCATCGCAGCGGCTGCGGCCCGCCAGATCGGCACTGCCGGCTTTGCGCGCATCGCCATCGCCCAGCAACCATTGCGACACAGCAAAATCATTGCCCTGCCCGTTGAGAATGTCGAAACGTCCTGAAAAACTCCGCAGGGCCATGCTTCGTGCGCCCGCATCGACGATCAAATCGGGCGGCTGGAATTGGCTCGCCTGCCAAAGCCCCAAAATGACAATGGGCACGCCGGCCAAGCGGATCGCACTGCGCCACAGCACGATCCAGACAAAACCAAAAGACATGACAAGCAGCGCGCCCGCACCAAAGGCCTGCAAGTGGCGCGTCGATCCGGACAGACCTGCGACCGATTTTGACAGTTCAAGCATATGGCCGACGCCCCAGCCCATCAGCGTCCAGATAGGCGCATCCAGACCGAAGGGCCCTGCGATCACACCCAGAAGCGCTGCCGGCATGACGATAAATTCGACGAGCGGCAAAGCGAAAGCATTGCCGATGATCGAATAGGGATTGACGCGGTGGAAATGGAAACTGGCGAAGGGCCCGGTCGCCAGACCGGCGATAAAAGTCGTCGCCAGCATGACCAGCAGCGCTTTACCGATGCGGCCGGCAAGCCCCGGCGGTCGCTCACCACGCCCCTGCCCCGGACTGCGCTCAAACAAAGCGACCATGGCGGCGACAGCGCCAAATGACATTTGGAAACTCGGCCCGAGAATTGTTTCGGGCTCGCGCGCCATGACAATCAGTGCGGCCAGCGCAAGATTGCGCATCGACAATGCGGGGCGGTCGAAGAGCACGGCCCCCAGCATGATGGCGATCATGATCAGAGAACGCTCGGTCGCCACTTCCGAACCGGCAAAAATGCAATAGGCAAAAGCACCGACAATCGCGAAAGCAGCAGCGATCTTTTTGACCGGATAGCGCAGAGCAATGGCGGGCGAAAGCGCCAGCAGCGCGCGCAGGCTCCACATGAAGAGACCCGCAGCCAGCACCATATGCAAACCGGAAATCGATACGACATGATAAATGCCGGCGCCGCGCAAAGCCTCATTGGTCTCCTCGCTGATGAGGCCGCGTTTGCCGGTGACAAGCGCTGCGGCCAGCGCGCCTTTCTCACCGCCAATGGTATGCGCAATGCGATAGGTCAGATCGTTGCGCGCGCGATCGATGGCAGCATTGATCCGCGCCAATATGGGCGCTTCCATGTCGGGCATAAATTCAACCCGCGACACAATGCTGCCGACCGCACCAATGCCGGCAAAAAAAGCCTCGCGCGAAAAATCATACCCACCGGGCTCGGCCGGCTCGGCGGGTGGAATAAGCCTCATCACCGCGCGAATGGTCTGGCCTGCTGCCAGCCCATCTGAATGGCGAATGGTGACACGCAAACGCTCCGGCAGTTTTTCGCGCGCCACGCCGTCAATCGAGAATGGGCGCAGCAACAAACGCGCTCCACCGCGCCGGTCATCCATCGTCTCGATATAGGCCGTGACGCTGGCGACCTTGATGGTGTCCAGCACCGGCCCGCCCGACGTGGCGCTGCGCACAACACAGGCGGCAAAGCCGGCAAAAAGAAAAGCAGCCGCCACACCGACCCGCGCCAAAGCCATTGCGCCCCGCGCGCGGGCCAGAACAGCCAGAGCGCCGAAGCTCACTGCGCCAATGAGCGGCGCAATTAGCCCCGGTTCGCGCGGTGCGGCGAAATAGGCGAGGATCCCGATGAGGAAAAAGACCGGCAGCCAGAGAAAAAGCCGCCTGTCCGCGACTTCCCGCGCCATCATGGCGGCAAGATGGGTCCGCACGAGGCCTGCGAGATCGCTGCGCCGGGCGGGATGCGCCGACACAGAGCCGGCGCCCGTCAGGCCCGGTGCAACATCTGCCACATGACCGCCGCCCAGCGTCCCCGCCATGGTCGGCCCCTTTCGAAACAAAGCGCCGCCAGGCTCAATGACACTCCCGCCCCGCGCAGGCCTATGCTACACGACCGGACGCTTTGAACACCATGACCAACAGGCCAAGCTTCATGACAGAGACCGTCGTCACCCGTTTTGCCCCGTCTCCCACGGGTTTTCTGCATATCGGGGGTGCGCGTACGGCCCTGTTCAACTGGCTGTTTGCCCGCCACCACGGCGGGAAAATGCTCCTGCGCATCGAGGATACCGACCGCGAGCGCTCCACCAACGAGGCCATTGCCGCCATTCTCGACGGGCTCGACTGGCTCGGCCTCCAATGGGATGGCGAGACGATCTATCAATTCGCCCGCGCCACGCGCCATGCCGAAGTGGCCCACGAGCTTCTGGCCAAGGGCCTCGCCTATAGGTGCTATGCAACCGCCGAAGAGCTCACCGAAATGCGCGAACTGGCCCGCAAAGAGGGCCGCCCGCCGCGCTATGACGGGCGCTGGCGCGATCTCGGCGGCACGCAGGCCGAGCAGGATGCGATTGCACAAGGCCGCAAGGCCGTCATCCGCCTGAAAGCGCCGAAAGAGGGCGAGACCCTCATCGATGACAAGGTTCAGGGCCGCGTCACTTTCCCCAACAAGGATCTCGACGATCTCGTGCTTTTGCGCTCGGACGGCACGCCGACCTATATGCTGGCCGTTGTCGTTGACGATCACGACATGGGCGTCACCCATATTATTCGCGGTGACGACCATCTCACCAATGCCGCGCGGCAAAAGCAGATTTATGAGGCGCTTGGCTGGAATGTGCCGATCATGGCCCATATTCCGCTGATCCATGGCCAGGACGGCGCCAAATTGTCGAAGCGCCATGGCGCGCTGGGCGTCGAGCAATATCGTGCGCTTGGTTTTCTCCCCGATGCCCTGCGCAATTATCTCGTGCGTCTGGGCTGGAGCCAGGGCGATCGCGAATTCTTCTCCACCGAAGACATGATCGGCGCCTTCGATCTGGGCCAAGTCGGCCGCTCGGCGGCGCGTTTCGATCTCGTCAAGCTCGAGAATATGAACGGCCATTACATGCGCGCCACGCCCGATGCGCAGCTGACGCAGGCGCTCATCGACACATTGCCCTATCTGGCGGGCGGCGAGGCCCTGCAGGCGCGGCTCGATGCGGATTTGCGCGCCAAACTCGAGAAGGCCATGCCGGGCCTGAAGGAGCGCGCCAAGACACTCGTCGAACTGCTTGAAGGCGCGCGCTTCCTCTATGCCCAGCGCCCCCTCGATATGGACGCCAAGGCGCAAGAAATCCTCTCCAAAGGCCGCGAACATCTTCCCGCCCTGATTGCCCGCCTCGAGCAAGTGGACAGCTGGACGGCTGAAGCCACCGAGGCAGCCGTGCGCGTTTACGCTGAGGAAACCGGAGCCAAACTCGGCCAGGTCGCCCAGCCCCTGCGTGCTGCCTTGACCGGACGGGGCGTCTCTCCGGGTATTTTCGACGTGCTTGAAGTTCTGGGACGCGACGAAAGTTTAAGCCGCCTGCGCGACCAGTCCGTTGCGTAAGTTGCTGTAAACAAGGGCACGGCGCGGATGCATCGCCTCTTTTCCTGCCTTGAACAGGGCGCGTGGATGAGATAGCTGTTCTGCAGCGCAATAAAGTCGCATCCGGGGCGCTGAACGACTGTCGCCGGCGCCGGTTGCATAAGAGAAAAAAGGCATCCCCATGAGCGCGAAGACCGGTTCCGTTATCCTCGGCGGCAAGACCGTCGAAATGCCCGTCAAATCGGGTTCGATTGGCCCCGATGTCATCGACATCAGCAAGCTCTACGCTCAGACGGGCGCATTCACTTTCGATCCGGGCTTTACCTCCACCGCCAGCTGCGAATCCGGGATCACCTATATCGATGGCGATGAGGGCGTGTTGCTGCACCGCGGCTATCCCATCGACCAGCTGGCCGAACAGGGCGACTTTCTCGAAACCTGCTATCTGCTGCTTTACGGGGAATTGCCGACCGCCGCGCAGAAGCAGGATTTCGACTATCGCGTGACGCGCCACACAATGGTGCATGAGCAGATGGCCCGCTTCTTCCAGGGCTTCCGCCGCGATGCGCATCCGATGGCCGTCATGGTCGCCGCCGTGGGCGCGCTTGCCGCCTTCTATCACGACTCGACCGATATCAGCGATCCGCAGCAGCGCATGATTGCCTCCATGCGCATGATCGCCAAAGTGCCGACGCTGGCCGCCATGGCCTATAAATATACGATCGGCCAGCCGTTCGTTTATCCGAAGAACTCGCTCGACTATACGGCGAACTTCCTCAACATGTGCTTTGCAGTGCCGTGCGAAGATTACAAGATCAACCCAGTGCTCTCACGCGCGCTTGATCGTATCTTCATTCTCCATGCCGATCACGAGCAGAATGCGTCGACATCGACTGTGCGTCTGGCTGGCTCGTCGGGAGCAAATCCATTCGCCTGTATCGCTGCCGGCATCGCCTGCCTCTGGGGCCCCGCGCATGGCGGCGCAAATGAGGCTGCGCTGAAAATGCTCTCCGAGATCGGCACCGTCGATCGCATTCCCGAATTCGTCAAAAAGGCG
>CAZHOK010000103.1:0-8432 GCA_964534115.1 uncultured Beijerinckia sp. | reverse complement strand
GAGGGGTTACGCCCGCGCCGACAAACGCAGCAACACAGAGAAGCGAAGACCCACGCAAGGCGGCCGTCATTGCGAGGAGCAAAGCGACGAAGCAATCCATCTCGCGTGCGACGCCTCTGCAGCGCCAACGAGCAAGACCGCGCGACCCTCACCCCTAACCCCTCCCCTCAAGGGGGAGGGGAACCAAATCGCGCCGCTTCCACCCTCCCCCTTGAGGGGAGGGCCGACTCGACGCAAAGCGGCGAGCGGGGTGGGGGTTACGCAACATGTCTGTCGTCATTGCGAGGAGCCGAAGGCGACGCGGCAATCCAGAATCGTCGCGCGCTCTAGATTGCTTCGCAAGCTCGCAATGACGGACACACAGAGCCCGCCCAAAACTTGGGCCCCGCAACCACAACGCGAGCGTCATTGCGAGCGAAGCGAAGCAATCCAGAAAGCCACAGGCGGAACCATGCGCCAGACGCCCGGCACCCGTGGTGCGGGCATGAAAGAAGCGAGCACGGGATTGGGCCCGGCGACACGTACTTGATAGGCAGCTTCTTGTTGTGAACGAATAGTGACGCGTGTCCGCGTGACTGCGCGCGGATTGTGCGCGGTGATGGGCGTCAATGCGGGAGGAGGGTGGATGGTTACACCAGCAACATCCGATGAAGCCGAGTGCCTCGACCGATCTTTTCGATTACGCGAGCTGCACAATCTCCAAATTGATTGGCGACTTCAATCCGATTCCGAAAGTGCACCGGGTCGGCGAACTCACGGGATAGCTGGCCTGCATCATCGGTGGATAGCAGATATTCCGTATACATGTTCAGGAGGCTGGTTAGCTCGTCCTTCGCCTTCGGAATGGAGTCTCTGAGCATCTCGAGCCGTTCAGTTGGACGAAACTTTACCATTTGCTTCGCATGTTCCTTTGTCACTGTCCCAAACTGCTCGTAGTGATGGAGCAAGTAAAAAAGGGCGGAATAGCAGGTCAGCAAGCGCGCATGCTTCAGCTTGTAGTTCTTGATCCGCCGCTTGATATTTTTTGACTCTGGCTGCTGTGCCGTGCGCGCCTCATAGTTCACGCAAAGCGTTCGCCATAGCCGGAGGATGTCATTGGCGAGATATGCCGGTATGAACGCGCTCTCGTGGCCGTCGAAGTCCCGCCAATACGCGCCAATGACAGCATCGACAGCGGCATCATACGTATCGACACCAATAAGCGGCGTACTTTCCAAAAGCAAAAGTAGTCTTGCGGTAAATGTGTTGACAGCATCGTCGTATGGCTTGCCCACATACGACACCAACGTTTTTACTTCATAATGCGCAAGATACTCTCCATCCGAGTCGAATGGAGGAATTCCGAGCTCGCCAGTTGCTCTGATGAGATCAGCCATGACGCAAATCAAATCAAGTGTTTTGAATTGCTCTCGCTCGGAGCTTGCATTTTCAGATGATTCTTTGCGCGGATTACTGACGATAAACAAATCAAGATCGCTAAGGATCCCGGCTTCGCCGCGCCCGAACGATCCAGTTGCGTAAACACAGGCGAAATCCGGCATCCGCCAGTCACCGTCTTTAAGCAACTGAGTTATCTTGCTCAGGCGGTCACTTGTCGCGAAGCGTCGATCTTCCAATAGGCTCATTGGTATTTGATCCAAAAATATTAGCAAAAACATCCGCTTGCTCGATGGCGTCGTCGAGCGCGTTATGCGTGTGCAAAAAACGTGATTTAAAATGATCCGGAAGATTAGTCTTGCCCGCTTTTGAAACGGGCACCCCCGCTTTAATTGCTAGGGCCGTTTTTATGTCGAATGCTCGTGAGAACCCGAAAGGCGAGCCCTGCGCGCAGAACTTGGTGAAATACCAATGCATCCAAGGCCAATCGAAGCTGAGTGGGTACGCTACAAAGACAGGTTCTGCCGCACCTGCCACTTCGACTATCCAGTCGAAGGCATCCTGCATTGCCTTTGCAGGCTCTGCTCCTTCGAGAAGCAAACGTCCCCGATCCAGCCGATTAACGTCCAGCGCTTCCTGCTCAAATTGTTCCGAAATCGGCTTTAACTCTCGATAGAAAGCTCGGTCATATCGCTCCGGCCGAACAAACGCAGACCCATCGAATGAGCCCGCATAAACGCACGCAAAAGACAGCATAGAATAAGGCCCGGGAATCGGACCATCGGTTTCAACATCAATTGAGAAGTAAGCGTCCACTTTAGGTTCCGCAGCGAGCAACGCCTCCCCATCGCTCGTGACGATAGCTTCAACCAAATGGCCAAGCTCACGAAGCATGAGGTTCATGTGTTTCTCCCCGCAAACAATATAAAAATTAGCGACTTGTCCAGCAATTAGTTAGCAAGTACCGATCAGGGCTCTGCAGAAAAACTGACGTAAAAACAAATCAATAGTGGTGAACATAACCCAATCTCGGCCCAATTGCTGTAACAACCGAGCAACAGGCCAGAGCTGCTGCCCTCACCCGCACCGCCCCACACACATATAATTCACATCCACATCCCGGCTCTGCCCCCACCGGTCCCGCAGCGGATTAAAAACCACACCTGCAATATCAAACATCTCCACCCCACCGCCACGCATCGCCTCTTCCAGCTCGTTTGGCGTCACAAATTTTTCCCATTGATGCGTGCCCGCCGGCACCCAGCGCAAAACATATTCGGCACCCACAATCGCAAGCGCGAAACTTTTCAACGTGCGGTTGAGGGTTGCCATGAAGAGCAGGCCATCGGGCTTCACCAATCCGGCGCAGGTTTTCACGAAGGCCTGCACGTCCGTCACATGTTCCACCACTTCCATGACGGTGACGACGTCGAATTGCGCGCCCTCGGCGGAAAGTTCTTCGGCTGTGGTGGCGCGATAGGCGATGTCGAGGTCGCTTTCGGCGGCGTGCCATTTGGCAATGCCGATATTGTTGGGGGCGGGATCGATGCCGGTGACATGGGCGCCCAGCCGCGTCAGCGGCTCGGTGAGCAGGCCGCCGCCGCAGCCGATATCGAGCAGGCTGAGGCCTGCGAGCGGGCGGATTTTGCGCGGGTCGCGCGGGTGGCCGCTCGCGTCGGCAAAATGCTGGCAGATATGGTCGCGAATATAGGCGACGCGCACGGGGTTGAGTTTGTGCAGCGGGCGCATGGAGCCTTTTTCGGACCACCATTCGGCGCCCAGCCTGTCGAATCGGGCGACATCGGCCTCGTCCACCGTGCTCCTGAAACCGCGTGCACCCTCTGACATTCCACTGACCCTCATCTCGCCCAAACCCGCGCCCCCGCGCCCCGGATTGACTTGGCGGAAGACCGCCGTCATCTATACGCGCCCTGCGGCCCGGGGGCGAGCGGCGAAACGCCCGCGCACCCGTCCGCGCCCATTCCAAGAAGCCGGCCCCATGTCCCGTCTCGTCATGAAATTCGGCGGCACGTCCGTCGCCAATATCGAGCGCATCAAAAATGTCGCCCGCCATGTCCAGCGCGAAGTCGCGGCCGGCCACAAGGTCGCCGTGGTCGTCTCCGCCATGTCGGGCAAGACCAATGAGCTCGTCGCCTGGTGCAAGGAGGGCGCAACCCTCTATGACACGCGCGAATATGATGCCGTGGTGGCGTCCGGCGAACAGGTGACCTCGGGCCTGCTCGCCATTGTTTTGCAGGATATGGGCATTCCCGCCCGCTCCTGGCAGGGCTGGCAGATTCCGATCCTGACCTCAGACGCCCATGGCTCGGCCCGCATCGAGGGGATCGACCCCAAGGGGCTGGAAGAGGGTTTTGCCCGCGGCGAAGTGGCGGTGATCGCCGGTTTCCAGGGCATTCACAAGGACAGCGGCCGCCTGACCACGCTCGGGCGCGGCGGCTCGGATACGTCGGCTGTGGCCGTTGCGGCCGCCATCAAGGCCGACCGCTGCGACATTTATACCGATGTGGACGGGGTCTATACGACCGATCCGCGCATCGTGCCGAAGGCCAAGCGGCTTGACCGCGTCGTCTTCGAGGAAATGCTCGAAATGGCCTCGCTCGGCTCGAAAGTGCTGCAGGTGCGCTCGGTCGAACTGGCCATGGTTCATAAAGTCAAAACATTCGTGCGCTCGTCCTTCGACGATCCCTCCGATCCGAAGCCCGGCACGCTCATCTGCGACGAGGAGGATATTGTGGAACAGCAGGTCGTCACAGGCATCGCCTATTCCAAGGACGAGGCGCAGATCACGCTTCGCGACGTCGCCGACAAGCCGGGCGTCGCGGCGGCCATTTTCGTGCCGCTGGCGGAAGCCAATATCAATGTCGACATGATCATCCAGGTCGTGTCCGACGATGCCAAGACCACGGATCTCACCTTCACCGTGCCCACCGCCGATTACGAGCGGGCCAGAAACATTCTGGAGGAGCGCAAGGCCGCCATTGGCTACAAGGCCATGGCCGGGGCCACAGATGTGGTCAAGGTCTCGGCCATCGGCATTGGCATGCGCTCCCATGCGGGTGTCGCGGCGCGCGCCTTCAAGGCGCTTTCCGACAAGGGCATCAATATCCGCGCCATCACCACCTCCGAGATCAAGTTCTCGGTGCTGATCGATGCGGAATTTTCCGAACTGGCGGTGCGCACGCTCCATACGCTCTACGGGCTCGACAAGGCCTGAAAACAGGCGCTCCGGCCCCTTTTTCCACCCCGCCGTGGGCACACGGCGGGGTTTTTTGTGCCGATTTGGACCCTTTTGCTCCAAGGACAGGGGGATTTGACCCCGCCGAAGGCAAAGACCCCTCCCGCCGGTGCTTGCGGTCTGGACCTCGCATTCGTATACGAGGTTGAGAGGTTGGGCCGGGCGGCCCCTGCCGCCCACTGGCTTCCAGGCCGGACAGGACAGGACGATGCGAAGCGCTCTCGGGGGACCCCGTCTGCTGCTGCGCCGGCTCCGCGAGGCCATGGCGGAGCCGGTCAGCGCACAGGCACGCCTCGACAAGATCGTCGTCCATATCGCCTCCAACATGGTGGCGGAAGTCTGCTCGGTCTATGTGCTGCGCGATGACGGGCGATTGGAATTGTTCGCCACCGAAGGTCTCAAGCGCGAAGCGGTCCATCTCACCACCATGCGCTCGGGCGAGGGCCTTGTCGGTCTGATCGCCGAAACCGCCGAGCCGCTGGCTTTGTCGGATGCGCAGGCCCATCCCGCCTTCTCCTACAAGCCGGAGACGGGCGAAGAAATCTATCATTCCTTCCTCGGCGTGCCGGTGTTGCGCGGCGGCAATACTTTGGGCGTCGTCGTCGTCCAGAACAAAGCGCGCCGCGCCTATTCGGAAGAAGAAATCGAGGCGCTCGAAACCATCGCCATGCTCTTGGCCGAGATGATCGCCAGCGGCGAATTGCGCTCGATCGTGCGGCCGGGCAACGATATTGCCATTCGCCGCTCACTGGCGCTGAAAGGCTTTCCGGTTTCGGAGGGCGTGGGCCTTGGCCATGTCGTGCTGCATGAGCCGCGCGTTACGATCAAGCAGATCATTTCCGAAGATCCGGCACGCGAACAGGCGCGTCTCGAAGCGGCACTGGAAAAAGTGCGCCTCACCATCGACAGCCTGATCGACCGCAGCGATGCGGGCCCGGGCGAACATGTCGAAGTGCTGGAAACATTCCGCATGTTCGCCAATGACAGGGGCTGGCTGCGGCGCCTGCGCGAGGCCATTGCCTCGGGGCTCACGGCAGAAGCTGCCGTCGAGCGTGTGCAAAATGACGCGCGCGCCAAATTGCAGCGCCGCACGGATCCCTATCTGCGCGAGCGCCTGCACGATCTCGACGATCTCGCCAACCGGCTGCTGCATGAACTGACCGGCGAGAGTTTTATCGTCGCGCAAGACCAGATGCCGGACAATTCGATCATTGTCGCGCGCACCATGGGGCCGGCGGCCCTCCTGGATTATGACCGGCGCAAATTGCGCGGGCTCATTCTGGAAGAAGGCGGCGCCTCAAGTCATGTCGCCATTGTCGCGCGCGCGCTCGGCATTCCCATGGTCGGCGATGTCGCCAATATTGTCGATCTGGTCGAGCCCAATGATGCCATCATTCTGGATGGCTCGAGCGGCGATGTGCAATTGCGCCCGCAAGCCGATGTCGAAGCCGCCTATGCGGAAAAGGCCAGGCTGCGCGCCAAGCGTCAGGAGCAATATCACAAGCTGCGCGATGTGCCCGCCATCACCAAGGATGGCGTGCCGATCGGCCTGCATATGAATGCCGGCCTGCTCATCGATCTGCCGCATGTGCGCGAAACCCGCGCGCAATCCATCGGCCTGTTCCGCACCGAATTGCAATTCATGCTGGCGGCGCAATTCCCGCGCATGGAGCAGCAATATCAACTCTATAAAAGCGTGATGGATGCCGTGCCGGACGTGCCCGTCACCTTCCGCACGCTTGATATCGGCGGCGACAAGATTCTTCCCTATATGTCGTCGCTGGAAGAAGAAAATCCGGCACTGGGCTGGCGCGCCATCCGCATCGGCCTCGACCGACCGGCTTTGCTGCGCACGCAATTGCGCGCCATGCTGAAAGCGGGCGCGAAACGCGAATTGCGGATCATGTTTCCGATGGTGGCGACCTGCGCCGAATTCGATGCAGCCAAACTTCTCGTCGAGCGCGAGATCGCGCATCTGGCGCGACATGGCTATGAGCTTCCCGCCGACCTCAAGCTCGGCATTATGATCGAAGTGCCCTCGGTGCTCTGGTCGCTCGATGAAATCTTGCCGCGCGTCGATTTCGTCTCGGTGGGCTCAAACGATCTCGTGCAATATCTTTTCGCTGCCGATCGCGACAATCGCCGCGTTGCCGATCGTTTCGATCCGCTCGCTCCGGCCGTTTTGCGCGCCTTGCGCATGATTGCTGAAAAAGGCGCTGCGCATGGCACGCATGTGACTTTATGCGGCGAGATCGGCGGGCGCCCGCTTGAGGCCATGGCGCTGATCGGCATCGGCTATCGCGGCCTGTCCATGTCGCCCGCCTCAATTGGCCCGGTGAAAGCCATGCTTTTGTCGATCGATGCCGGCGAAATCTCAGCCTTTGTGACAGATCTGCTGGCGCAAAAAACGGGCGCCAGTTCGCTCCGCCAGGAATTGCGCGCTTTTGCCGAAGCCAAGGGTGTACCGCTCTAGTGACGTTGCCTGCAACGTTTCCAGATGGTTCCACACCGGACAAAGCCAAAACATGCTGCCTCAAGACAAGCTCGATCTCATTCTGCGCCGCCATGAAGAAATCGGCGCCAAATTATCGGACGGCGTTGCCGGGCAGGAATTCGCCAGCCTGTCGCGCGAATTGTCCGAGCTCGATCCCGTGGTCGAGGCCATCCGCAGCTGGCGCAGCGCAGCAGAGGATCTGGCCGGCATCGAATCCATGCTGGCAGATGCTGCCACCGATGCCGACATGCGCGCACTGGCCGAAGAAGAACGCGGCGACGCGCAGGCGCGGCTTGTCGAACTCGAACAGAAAATCCGCATCGCGCTTTTGCCGAAAGATGCCGCCGATGAACATGGCGCCATTCTCGAATTGCGCGCCGGAACCGGCGGGGACGAGGCATCCCTTTTTGTTGGCGACCTGTTTCGCATGTATGCGCGCTATGCGGATCTGCATGGCTGGAGAATGGAAGTTCTGTCGACCAGCGAAGGCACGGCGGGCGGCTTTAAGGAAATCATCGCCTCTGTCGAAGGGCGCGGCGTTTTCGCGCGGATGAAATTCGAATCAGGCGTGCACCGTGTGCAGCGTGTGCCGGCCACCGAAACGCAGGGGCGCATTCACACATCGGCTGCAACAGTGGCTGTTCTGCCCGAAGCGCAGGATGTCGATATCGACATCAATGAATCGGATCTGAAAATCGAGACGATGCGGGCGCAAGGTGCGGGCGGGCAGCATGTCAACAAAACGGAATCTGCCATCCGCATCACCCATATGCCCACCGGCACAGTGGTCTTTGTGCAGGATGAACGCTCGCAGCACAAAAACAAGGCGCGCGCGCTCTCGCTCCTGCGCTCGCGCCTCTATGATGAAGAACGCCAGAAACTCGATTCGGAACGCGCTGCAGATCGCAAGGCGCAGGTCGGCTCCGGAGACCGCTCGGAGCGCATCCGCACCTATAATTTCCCGCAAGGGCGCGTCACCGATCACCGGATCAATCTGACGCTTTACAAGCTCGACAAAGTGGTCGCCGGCGATGCGCTGGATGAAATCATCGACCCGCTGATCACCGAACATCAGGCAGCGCAATTGGCGGCGCAGGGGTGAGGCCGCAAGCGAAGCGCGCACGCTTCTCCCAGAGGGAGAAGCTGTCACCGAAGGTGACTGATGAGGGGTTACAATCTTGCGGGGCAAAGGCATAACCCCTCACCCCGCTTCTTCGAAGCGACCCTCTCCCTCTGGGAGAGGGTGTTAAGTCATCAATGCCGGAAGTGACGATGTCCTGTCAGCACCATGGCCAGGCCCGCTTC
>CAZHOK010000102.1:2327-8502 GCA_964534115.1 uncultured Beijerinckia sp. | reverse complement strand
CACCGATGCGAGGCGGGCCGTCAGTTCCGCAACATCGGCGCTGGCTCCACGGCCGCTGGCCTCAGCGCGCACGAGGGCGCGACGGGCTTCAGCAACTGCCTGGTCTGCGGCAGCCAGAGAGCCGCGCAGACGGGATGCTTCTGCCTGAAGCGAGCCTCGCTCGCGTTCAAGCGAGTAAGAGGCGCGCCGTGCATCGGCTGCTCTCATCTGCTGGTGTTCGGCGCGCATGGCCAACCGCGCCGTATCGCGGTCATATCGACCGCTTGACAGATTGGCGCTGGCGCAGCCGAGACTGTCGGTGCGAGGATCTCCGGTGCAGGATGTCGCGCAACCGCCAAGTGGAGCAGCGAGCAATGCGAACATCCCGATTGAGAAAAGAGCGCGTGGTCGCATCATGAGCTTGCACCTCCGGCGACGCTGTTGAGGCCATTGATCAAGGCAACAAGTTTCTGGCGCTCATCAATCAGGCCGGCACGCTTCGCCTGCAGTTCAGCGGTGGATGCCACCGAGCTGCGCATGCCGTTGACGTCTTCGCCGACTTCGGCAATGGCTTTGTCGAGCTGCTGGGCCCGTTGGCGCATTTCCGCGAGCTTGCTCCGCGCCTCGGAAACTTGCTGCTGATAGGCTGCCTCTGAGACTTGCGCGGAGCGAACGCCCGCCGCCATAGCGGCGACTTGCGAGCGCAACTGGGCCACTTCCTGCTGCGTCTTTGCGTTGTAAGCCCGGTACTTGCGCAAATCGCTTTCTGCACCGTCGACAAGGGCACGATAGCGATCCTGCGCATTTGCATATTGGCGAGAGCGAGCATCGACATAATCGCCATAGACAGCGCCAGCAACAGCGCCCGTAGCGCAGCCTGCAGCTGCTCCGATAAGAGCCCGCTGCCCTGCGTTTCGTCCGCCAAGAGCCAGGCCGATCAAGGCGCCGGCAACCGCGCCACCAGCGCAGCCCATGCCTGCGCCTTGCGCAATGCGCTCACCGCGTACCTGGTCTTCGGTGGGGCGGCCGTTCGGGCCCGCTCCAGTCGATGCGCAACCCGTCACAAAGATGAGGGCAGCGGTCGAAACTGTAGCCATACGAAAAAACGTCATTCTTTTGCTTGTCATGTTTTTCTCCTTGGGTTGATTTTTTGCATCCATGCAATCTCAATCGAGCCAGGGTCGCGGGCCATCGATCGCCTTGACGATAATGGCTCGTGATTCTGTGACGCGATTGTCATTGACTTCATTAGCGGCAGAAACAACGGCTGCGACATGCGGCTGTAAATTGCTTCTGCCACTCCGAACCAATTCGCTGTCGATTTCTTCGGCTTGTAACTGTCGGACCGCTCGCGGGAAGTCGGCTGCGAGCTGATTGATGAGATCGACAAAGACGGCGCCATATTCGGCAATTTCCGCTTTTCCGGTCGATATGCTGGTTTGGAGTTTCTGCAACATCTCGGAACGCGAGGGGCCATCGGCCACAGATTGCGTGCTCAGAGTGGATGCAATCCCGAGTGCCTTGTGGAACTGATCGTTCAATCTGGCTGATTGCTGCATGCGGCTACGCAAAACAGCAGCGCTCATGACAAGGTTTTTCGCCACCCGCGCTTCTATCTCATTACGAAGAGCGAGCTCTTTCGAAAACGCCTGTTGCAGATTCTCAAGCTCTGTACGCGTTTCAGGATCTGACGCATCTTGCGCCAGCCGCTGAAGTTTTCTTGCAGGATCGACTTCTGGTGCGGTGCGCATCTGGCGTGCATTCTGCCATGCCCGCTGCAAGGCTGTGGCACGCGAAAGGTCACCGATTACGGAACTCGACAGAACAATTCTGAACCCAAATGTCTCGCGCTTGTTTTCGCCCTTGGTTGCTTGGGCAAAATAGGGAAATTCCTGACGAAGAGCCGTCCTGATTTCGCCACCAGAGGTTTCATATGATCCGCCCTTGGTGATAAAGCCGCCAGGCTGACCATGCAAACGGCCCAGCCTGTTCATGCGGAACGGCTCTAATGTCATTTCCTCGGCATTGCCGAGAATATCATAAAGCTTGAGCGGGTTCGGTTTCAGTGCGCCAATTTGATTCAGGCGTCCATCAGATGATTCAGCACCTGCATGCCAGGCATAATCTTTGATGGATCCTTGAATCGGAAATAGCTTGTCGGAGCGCTGGGAATCTGAGACTGCAAGGCCGCCGCGCGCGGCAAATTCCCATTCGACTTCGGTTGGCAGTCGAACATAAGAACGCTGATTTCCTGACAGAGGCAGATATTCGGTCGAATTGGCATATAGCCAATTCGATAGTATACGCGTGAATTGAAGAGCATCGAACCAGCTCACATTTGTTGCCGGAAGCGATGCATCTGGATCGACAGCCGTTCCTTCAGGCGGGCATTTGTCCATGACCGCAGAATATTGCTGGCGTGTAATCTCGAATTTGCCGATGTAATAAAAACGCTCGTTGCGTGCTAAATCCTCGAAGGGGCCGGACACGTAGTCGGATCTGAAGAAATCTATATAGCCCGATTGCTCTCCTGACCAACCAAGCCGAACTTGCCTGTCATCGAGTCCAGATCGCTCAACTCCCTGTGCCGGTCCCGTGACAATTTTGCGCAGTGCCAGGGCACCCTTGCACGGCAGCGGAATAATATAATCCTCGGCATCGGAATGCGGATTCCAGTCTTCAATGTTCCAGGCGCTGGTGATCGGTGGATTTGGTCGTGGAGCCGTCGCCCGGTTGGCTCCTTGAGCCATAGACAGCTCGCAGGCAGCGAGAAGGCTGAGAGATGCCAAGAGAATCGTCTTCATTTGCGCCTCCTCATTCTTGTTTAAGTGCTTCTGATGGTGAGACACCGGCGATTTGATAAGATATTCGCAGAACCACAAGGAGAACGACGACAATCGAAGATGCCAGAGCAAAACCGAAATGTTCTGGCTCCAGTCGACAGATTGCGTGCCCCTTGAGAAACTCGTCCGCAAACCAAGAATTCAGCGACAGGGAAAAGCCTGCAAAAATAAAAAGAGAAACGAAAAATCCGCAAAGGGCGATCGTCAATCCTTGCAGAAGAGGCCAGCTCAATATTTGAAGTCGACTTGCCCCACAAAGTCGCAACAGACCGATGTGGCGACGGTTTTGTTCGAAATTGGAAGCAAGACTTGCAGCAAGCGATATGGCGTAACCGATTGAGGCAATCGATGCGAGGCCGGTGAAGACCAGTGCGAGGTTGCGATCAAGTGCTAGGATTGCTCTGACCTCTGCACCTTTGGATATGGTCGTATAGCCCAATTTGCCGATCGCCTCGTCGAGCGTGGCGACATCTTCCAGTCTGCTTGCATAAAAGCGCACGGTCTCGAAGCGCTGCGGGCGCGTGGCAAGATTCAAGCCGGTCGAGATGCCCGGAACAGCATAGCCATCGAGAAAGGCTTCAAGGCGCTCGAGCACAGGCGATGTCAAAAGGGCGCGTTCACCTTCGAATAAGCTGGCGGGAAGAATGGCTGCGACGTATAATTTTAGCTCAAATATTTCATCTGTATTGCCAGCCCTTCTGGAATTACTGGCGAGAACAAAATCACCTTTCTGGATATTAAGCCGTCGTGCAAGCGATGTGCTGAGAGCAACTTGGTCATCTCTTAAACTATCGATAATGCCTTTCAGCAAGGGGTCGCCAGGTCCGCTCGGGACGACACCGGCAGGTGCGATTGTCGGGCTATCTTCCTTCTCAAAATTCATACGCGCCGCAATTGTTCGCGGAGCGCCGATCACGAATTCAGCTCCAGCAAGTGACCGCAAATGATCAAGCGATTTTGCTTCCAGGCTATAATTGCCGCGGAAAATGATTTCCCGGTTGCGTGGATCTTTGCGGAGCGCATCGAGCAGGCCGGAAATGACCCCGAATTTCAGCCCGTATAGAATAAGAAGGGGCCCTAAAGCTGCCGCAAGGCCAACAACTGTGAAGAGCAGCATGACGCGTTCGCGAACAAGGGCTAGAAGAGCGATGCGGGCTATTCTCATGCCGCACGCTCCGCGGTCGCCATTTTCTGTAATGTCCCGCAAAGGCCATTCTCGATTTTTTGAAGATCGATCGACAGAATCTCGAACCCATGCCGTTCGGCAAGTTTACAATCATGCGTCACAAGGATGACCGCGCCATGGAAATGCTTTTGATAAGCTGTACAAAGTGCTAGAGCGCGATCTGCAGTTTCAGGATCAAGAGCAGATGTTGGCTCATCTGCGATCAAGATTTCGGGTTGATGCGCCAAAGCACGGGCTATTGCGACGCGTTGTTTTTGTCCTACCGAGAGTGTTGATGGTCTGGCGCGAAGTGGAATGTCCAGCCCGAGCCATTTGAGCAAATCCCCAACATGGCTTCTCTCTGCAATGCCTGCGAGATCAAGGGAGATTTCGATATTCTCACGAATGGTGAGAAATGGAAACAGGGCATGGGTTTGCAAAATATATCCGAAATGCCGGGCGCGCAGATCCGATATTTGCTTGTCCTGCGCGAGGCGATCCATGGATACGAGATTTTGAATCTGCCCGCCGATACTTACTTCAAATCTCTCTGCCGTATCGGGTGGGCTTGCGAGGGCGATCATGTCGAGTGCCGTCGTCTTGCCGGAGCCAGAGGCGCCAACAATTGCTACCTTTTTTCCGGGCCCGACTGAAAAATAAGGCACGGCGAGTTCGAAACTACGCTCGCCATCGCGCAGCACTTTTCGAAGGCCTTGGGCTATGAGTTTAAAGTCCCGCACGATCGGTCGAATTTCTTATGGCATGAAGCTGAGTGGAATGGCCGACACGCGCTCACCGTCGGGGAGTCCCGGAGCGAGTGCCACCCATTTGGACGGTGTGTTGTGAACCTGCTCGTAAAGGGCGAGTTTCGATTTCATTCGGTCGATCAATTCGCGCTGTTCAGCTCCCGACATTTGCAACCAGCGTTGTTCTGTGATGCGCATGACTTCGCTTTGGTAGGGAAGATCCTGCAGGAATTCGCCCATTGCATCGCCAAGATCATTGAATTCTGCATTCATGATCCGTGATGGATCACGCGACATTGTCGCAACGGCGCTCCTCAATTGTTGGAAGAAGCTGGTGGGATCGATACTCTGAATGCTGTTCTCGCCCTTTTCGATAATGGCCTGTGTCACGTCGCGGAGGTTGGCGAGCTGGGTCTTAGTCAGGAAGACACGAATATCCAGCGCTGATTTACGTGGCTCCGTTATATCGCGGTCGACAACCCATGCCTCAAAGACATCAGGGGCTGCGTTTGCCTGTCTTTCGCCAAGATAGGCCAATTGCATGGCCAGTCCGACCTGGCGCACGGCTTGTTCAAGGGCGTCATTGCTTGGCGCAGATGAGGCGCTGGTTGAATTCCCGTCCATCTCCTGGATCTGCTTCACAAGAAGCGAGACAAGTTTGTCCACGCTTGAGCCAAATTGCGCCTCTGCGCCATTCTCAATGCCGAAGTAAAGTGGAGCGGTATTGCTCCAGCTTGTGAGCTCCTTATAGGCGGCCTCAGCGATCGGCTGATCGCTTGCGCCTTCCGGGGTTCGCAAATGCATGGCGTAAATCGCAACGCGCTGTTCGGCAGCATATCCATTCAGTTCGCGCGGTTTCATATTGGTGAGCGTATGCTTTTCGATGGGCATCCGCGGCCCGGCATCCGAGACAAGAATGATGTAGCGTGCGCCAAACTTGCTCCAATTTGCGTTGCGGATGCCTTCATAAACGCCGCCAAGCGAATCCTCGCGCCAGCCAGGTGTCGGCAGTTTTGTGACGCTCATTGTCCGGATGGATTCGAGGAAAGTGGCAGCTGTTGCCTTTTCGTCGAGGGGAAGAAAGACACGTGTATGATATTCCGTTTTTGGTGAGACGGTCAGGCTTTGCCGAAATCCGACCAGTCCGAACCGTATACGGTCTCCGAGATCGGCGCGGGCGAGCTCGGATTGAATTTTTTCAACGGATGTTTTTACGCGAGCGATGTAGGGCGTCATTGTCAGTGTTGTATCAATGACAAAATTAACGCCGATTTTGAACTTTTCCTGAGGCGCTGAGGCAGCCGGAGCTGGATCCTTGCGAATGGCTGCTACGCGGAGAACTTTTCCGTTCAACCGGTTTACAAGACGGCGTTCTGCGTGTTCGAGAATGGGCAGAATATAAAAATTATCATCGATGCTGATATGATTTTCCGGCTCGATTG
>CAZHOK010000102.1:0-2317 GCA_964534115.1 uncultured Beijerinckia sp. | reverse complement strand
TCGCAACTCTCTGGATGATCTCAGGGTCACGGATCAGGTCATCCAGCACTTGTTGATTTCGGAACAAGAGCGATCTCTCGCGGCCTGCCGGATTGTTAAAAGCTGCAACAATCGTCTGTTTCCAATCGATGACCTTTTCGGCCGCGATAAAGCCAGTCGGCGCAGCGTTTGCCGATGGGCCTATTTCAACAAAATCACCCTTTCGCGCGAAGACATAGAAGACCGAGAAGGGTGGTAAATGATCTTGTCGCAAAGTGCCATTTGCTGATGGGCTATCGAAGATTTTAGCGCCGGGGCGTGTGAGAACACGCTGGAACAGGGTTTTCTTGCCCTCAATGAGCAATGGCCTCCGCGTCTCATCGCGGCGTTCTTGTGCGATCGCAAATGCGGGCGCCAGCAGGCCAGCCAGCACACAGGCCATCAAGGCCGCGCCGCTTTTGCTTCTGGAAGCAGTTTTCATCCAGATCATGAATAGCCTCCTAGGGGCAGGTATTGGCAAGAAGGGCCTGTGCGGCCTCGAGCTCGGGTGATTCATTGGGCGGGTCACGGCGAAGCGAATTGCACAATCCACGCAATTCATCGTTTCCAGCACTCAACCCCGCCTCAAAAGCGCGCTTGTAATAACGCGCCGCATGTTCGCTATTGGGCCGGGAGAAAATTCGTTCATCATTGTGGTAACGCGGATCATACCAGCGCCCCATTTGTATCATGGCTTCTGCAAGGCCGCGCTGCTGGGCAATATCGACTGCAAGATAGCCCACCTCGCGCTCTCCCTCCCGTAAAGATTCCCGTCCAAAATCAAAAATATCCTGAGGGGAGGCTGTTTGGTTCAAGCGCTGTAGTTCAGAGCGTCGATTCATTGGAGCAGGCCGGGCGGCCGCTTGTGATGGTGCTTCTGTCGGCTGAGTCGTTCCTGTTGGAGCATCTTGCGTCGAAGATGGAGAGGGTGGATTTTGTGCGGCGATAATTTCAGACTGCGGCTGTGCTTCGGCGATTGGTGCTGGTTGAAGTTTAAACCACCAGAAAGCGCCGCCAGCCATCAAAACCAAAAGAAGGGCAATAGCACCGATGATTGGAGCATTATTCCCCGTTGGCGGGGCAGGTACCGTGCTTTTGATGGAGGCAATGGGAATATTCTCAGAGGTGTTTTGTGCCAGGCTTGGTTGCTCTGCCTGCTGAGGACGCTTTGCCTCGACCTTTTGCGCAAGATTTGATTGTTCGAAAGGTGAGAGGGCAACCGTCCGTGTCGCGCGTCCGGAATGTGTGATCGCAGGCCAGAATGTGAGAGTTTCAAAATTGATCGCCGGAACGCGGATCAGAATTCGAAGATCTTCGGCGATATGATCGACAATATCGGGGCCAATTTCGAGCGTCGACTGGTTGCCTGATGCAATGACACGGTCGGCATTCAGCAGTGCTGCCTGAGTTTGCCACCCATTTAAACCAAGATAAGGCTTGTCAGAGCCAGGCTGCTCGATGGCAAGCGATGTTTCGCCTTCCGGAATCTGTCCCGGAACATGAATCAAGGCATAACCGCCAGGATGCTCGGTATTCTCTTCAATCCTGAAAGAGCTCATAAGGTCCTCTCCTCAGGATTTCACATGTTGAAGTGTTTCGAGAATGGCGCCGAGGCGACGGTTCTGTTCAATATCGAAACTTTGACCTCGTTCACTCATCGCATTGGCACGAACCATTTCGAAAAAGGCGTAAATCCAGTCGATTGTGAAAAGCCTCGCTGGATCATTGGCCTGCTCGGGAAGCGCTTGTGCTGAGAAACGTATCGGTTGAGATGCGAATACCTTGGAGATACCGTCGGCACTCAAAGGTCGATCATTCTCCGGCGTATAATTGAAACCTGCCAAAGACACAAAGCGATTGATCCGATGTTCAGCGACGACACAAGCTTTGGCGACATGCTGGTCGAAAACTTCAATATTGCTGAGGTGGCTGAGTTCTTGCGCAATGAGCAGCGGCAGGCTAATGCGCGATGCCGCGGCGGCAAGTTCCGTCACAATCCTCTGCATGACTTCCTCTTTCATGCCGAGATAGTTTTGCATGGCTTCGGAACGGATGTTCGCCTGCATAGAAGAAATCCAGAATTCGACTGCAGAGCGAGCGAGATCGAGATCGCGGCTGTCTACTTTCGTCTGTGCATTGGCTGTCGGCTGCGCAGCATCGGGAGCGGGTGAGCCTGGTCTTGGAAGTGCGCCGGGTCGCGGGAGCGCACCGGGTCTTGGGAGGAGAGATTCCTGTTTTGCTATTTCGGCGGTTTGGCTTGATGCCCCGCTGACGATCACCCTTTGTAAATGCGCCGAGA
>CAZHOK010000101.1:1008-9092 GCA_964534115.1 uncultured Beijerinckia sp. | reverse complement strand
AGCCCGGCCGGAAGGGCGGGTTGCGCATGGCATGGTCAACCAGCAGGTTCGGAATGTCATAGCCGATCTGCGCTTCCGGACCTTGTGCATTGAGGCCCTGGAAGGTGGCCGGATCGCGGCCCTCAACCAGCGCGGTCGGGCGCAAGGCCGCCAGAATCGACTGGCCGGAAATGCGCATGCGCAAAGCTGTCAGATTGCCCTTTTCATCGAGGCCGCCGACGAGCTTGCACTGCGTGACGGGATGATAGGTCCCGTGCAGCATGTCCTGTTCGCGCGACCAGATGAGCTTGATCGGCGTGCCGGGCATTTCCTTGGCGATGGTTACCGCCTGATGGACGAAATCATGGCTCGACGAGCGACGGCCGAAACCGCCGCCGAGGTTGAGGCGGATCACGTCGCATTTGTCGATCGGCAGGCCGGACGCGGAAACGGTCGTCGCCAGTGCGGCTTCGGCATTTTGCGTCGCGGTCCAGACCATGCATTTGTCAGCCGTCCAGACGGCCGTCGCATTCATCGGCTCCATGGTGACATGGTGCTGATAGGGATAGGCATAGACCGCCTCGATTTTCTTGGCGGCCTTGCCGAGCGCCTCGTCGACATTGCCCTGGCGATTGCCGACGAAAGCCTCTTTGGCTTCGAGGCCTTCCTTCAGCATGGCGTCGATGGTGGCGCTGGAGACTTTCGTATTCGGATTGTCTTCCCAGGTGATTTTCACCGCTTCCAGCGCAGTCTTGGCGCGATACCAAGTGTCGGCAACAACCGCGACGGCATTGCCATCGACGATCATCACTTTCCTCACGCCGCGCATTTTTTCGGCTGCTGCAGAATCGATGCTCTTGATCTTGCCGCCGGGAACCGGCGTCTCAAGGATCGCCGCATTCAGCATGTTCGGCATTTTGAAGTCGATGGAATAGATCTGCGAGCCGTCGAGCTTCTCTTTCGTGTCGAGACGCGGCAGCGACTTGCCGGCAATCGTCCAGTCCTTCGGATTCTTGAGCGTCACATCTTTCGGCGGTTCGATTTTGGCGGCGGCGAGCGCCACTTTGCCGTAAGTGGTCGAGCGCTTGGAGGCGTCATGGGTGATCACGCCCTTGGCGGTCTTCAGCTCGGCGACCGGCACTTTCCATTCATTCGCAGCCGCCTGCATCAGCATGATGCGCGCTGCAGCGCCGCCCTTGCGGACGTAATCTTCCGAGCCGCGAATACCGCGCGAACCGGCGGTCTGGAAATCGCCCCAGATACGCTTGCGCGCGACATTCTGGCCGGGCGTCGGATATTCGGTCGTCACTTTCGACCAATCGGCGTCGAGCTCTTCTGCAACGAGCTGGGCGAGACCGGTGAGCGTGCCCTGACCCATTTCAACGCGGGCGACACGCACCACGACTTTGTCGTCGGGCTGGATCACGACCCAGGCGTTGATCTCGGGTGTCTGCGCGCCCTGAGCGGCGGCGAAGGGAATATGGAAGCCCAGTGTCAGGCCTCCGGTGGCGGCAGCGGTTCCGGCAAGGAAGCCGCGACGCGAAAGATTCTGCGCAATCGTCATGTCATCCTCCCGAAAATTAGCCGCGCTTCGTGTTCGAAGCAGCGAGTTTGATGGCGGCGCGAATACGGTTGTAGGTTCCGCAGCGGCAGATGTTGGTCATTTCCGCATTGATATCCGCATCGGTCGGATTGGGCTTGGACGCAATGAGCGCAGCCGCAGCCATGATCTGGCCGGACTGGCAATAGCCGCATTGCGGCACGTCGAGCGCGACCCAGGCTTTCTGGATTGGATGGCTGACATTGGGCGACAGGCCTTCAATCGTGACGATCTTCTGCTGATCGGTGAAGGCGCTGACCGGCATGGAGCAGGAGCGCGTCGGCACGCCATCGACATGGACCGTACAGGCGCCGCAGGCGGCGACGCCGCAGCCATATTTCGTGCCCGTCAGGCCGACCTGTTCGCGGATGGCCCAGAGCAACGGTGTATCGGGTTCAACGTCAATATCGTGAACCTTGCCGTTTATGTTAAGGCGCGCCATTCATCCCTCCCGATGGCAATTGTTCTCCCGCCGCCTTTTTCTGGCGGCGGATCGCGAGAACGTTCAGACTACAGATACAGACAGTCAAAAAGAAAGCGGCGGCACACGTCAGTGACGCATGCCGCCATCACAAAAATTTGTCGGGACTATTGAAGCGGCGGGATCGTGTCCCCGATTGTCACACGCTTCATCAGGCGGCGCTCCTTGTCCGAAAAATCGGTGCGCGCATGGCTGGTGCAGCGATTGTCCCATACGACAATGTCGCCGACCTTCCATTTGTGCTGATAGATCAGGCCGGTGTTTTCAATGTGGTCGCACAGCTCGGTGAGGAGCTCCTGGCTTTCCTGTTCGCCCATTCCCACAATGCTGTCGGTCATCAGGCGGCAGACATAGAGGGCCTTTTTACCCGTTTCCGGGATCCGGCGCACGACGGGATGGATGGCGTGGGGCCCCAGCTCGTCGGTCTTGCTGTCGCGCTTGGTGGCGCCATAGGTGAAGGTGTTGAGTGCCTTGAGGCCCTCGATCCGCTGCTTGGTTCTTTCCGGCAGCGTTTCATAGGCGCGCACCATATTGGCGAAACATGTGTCGCCACCCTCTGAGGGGATTTCGAGGCCGTGGAGCGCCGCGCCCTTGCAGGGCTGGACCTGATGGATGCGGTCGAAATGATAGGACATTTCGCCGTCCGGCAGCGAGCCGACGAGTTCGCCATCCTGACGAATGTTGGAAATGACCATAATGTCGTCGCGGTGCGAGAGCGGCGATTTCTTGCGGGCCTTTTCGATCAGGCCGAAACATTTGCCGAATTCGACCAATTCGTCGTCATTGATCGTGGGGCCATGGACGACAAGCACGTGATATTGGTTGAACGCCTCGAGCAGGGCCTTGGAATCGGCCTCTGTGATCTTGCGAACGTCCAGACCGGAAATTTCGGCCCCGAGGGGTCCATCGAGCGGTTTGACCGCGATTGTCATTCTTGTCCTCCCATTGTGGCGGATCTTTTTGTCCGTGCCGAACCTACAAAGCTGCGGGCTGGATGACAACCTCGCAGGTCGCTTCCTGCCCGTCGTGCACGAAAAAAGGGCCCTCCGTGAGGAGGGCCCTTCTTTGAGTATATGGGCAAGCCCTTAGCGCGGGAGCTTGTCGTCAATGCCCTGGACATACCAGTTCATGCCGAGGATCTGCTCGTCGGCCAGCGCCTTGCCACCCTTGCACTCGACCGTCTTGCCGCTCTGGTCGACAACCGGGCAGGCGAAGGGATGGAGCGCGCCGGAGCCGATATCGGCAACGGTTTTCTCGGCCAGCGCCTTCACGTCCGCCGGCATATTGGTGAAGGGCGCCATGACGATCATTTTGGCGCCGATGCCGCCCCAAGTGTCGCCGGTCTTCCACTTGCCATCCAGCGCGAGCTGGGTGCGCTCGATATAATAGCCAGCCCAATTGTTGGTCGTGGCGGTGAGCTGGGCCTTCGGGCCGAACTTGATCATGTCGGAGGCCTGGCCGAAGGCGAATTTGCCGGCCTTTTCGGCTTCCTGCATGGGAGCGGCCGAATCCGTGTGCTGGGCGAGAATGTCGGCACCCTGCGCCAGCAGAGCCTTGGCGGCTTCAGCTTCCTTGCCGGGATCGTACCAGGTGTTGGCCCAGATGATCTTCATCTTGATGTTCGGATTGACCGACTTGGCGCCGAGATAGAAGGCGTTGATGCCGCCGATCACTTCGGGGATCGGATAGGCAGCAATATAGCCGACCGTATTGGTCTTGGTGACCTTGCCGGCGATCACGCCCTGCACGTAACGGCCTTCATAGAAGCGGGCCGAATAAGTCGCGACATTGTCGGCGCGCTTGTAGCCGGTGGCATGTTCGAACTGCAGGTTCGGATATTTGCGGGCCACGCGCAGCGTCGGCTCCATAAAGCCGAATGAGGTCGTGAAAATCAGCTTGTGGCCGGTGCGGGCGAGCTGCTCGATGGCGCGCTCGCTGTCGTTCTCCGCCACTTTTTCGAGGAAGGTCGTCTCGATCTTGTCGCCGAACGCCTTCTGCAGAGCGAGGCGTCCCTGCTCATGCTGGTAGGAATAGCCATGGTCGCCGACGGGACCGACGTAAACGAAGCCGACTTTCAGCTTCTCCTGCGCGACCGCGCCGGTTGCAAAGCCCGCGGCGACAAGGGCCGCGGCGGCGTGTTTGAACATGCCCTTCATGAGATTGTCCTCAGCTTTCGTTGGACGGGATTGCGGAAACCAAGCTTGCCGCGCCCCAAAGGGCAGCGCGCGAAACTTTTTCCAGACTGCGGCATCCGCACAGCTTTTGCCAGTGCACCAGCGCCGGCGCTTCGCCCCCATCACCAGCGCAAAAGGACGGCGCCACCGGAAAGACCCGCGCCAACGGCGCTCATGAGCACAATATCCCCCTGGACCAGCCCGCGTTTGCGCCCTTGCAGCGACAAAGTGAAGGGAATTGTCGCAGCGGAAGAGTTTCCGTAGTCGCGTAAAGTTGAAAGACCACGCTGTGGATTGAGCCCAAGCCGGCGCTCCACGGCCGCCGTTATGCGCAAATTGGCCTGATGCGGCACCCAGTGATTCACATCGTCAGCCGATATTTTCGCCCGTCCCAGCGCAATTTCCGACGTCGAGACCATGGTCTCGACCGCCTTGCTGAACAGGCCGCGCCCATCAGGCATGTGCATGGCCAGATCGAGGGGGGAGAGTTCGGGCGCAAAGGGCTGGCGGCTGCCGCCGGCCTTGATGCCGATCAGCTCGTAGCCTGACCCGTCGGAGACGAGTTCGGCGGCGATCACACCGCGATCTTTTTCGGGGGCAGGCGAGAGAATGACGGCGCCTGCCGCATCGGCAAAAAGGGCCGAGGTCGAGGGATCGGTCGGGTTGATGCGGCGCGAGAGAATATTGGCCGCAACAATCAGAACGCTGCGCCCCTGCGCGCGCACCAGCCCGTCGGCCATGACAAGGGCATTGATAAAGCCGGCGCAGGCGCCTGCCAGATCGGCGGCCCCACAAGAAAGGCCGAGCCTGTGGGCCAGAAGCGGTGCGGAAGGCGGCAAAAGATGGTCGGGCGTGCTCGTTGCCAGAATCAGAAAGCCAATGTCGGGATGGCCGGCCTCTGCCAAGGCCATTTGGGCGGCAGGCAAAGCAATGTCGGTCAAAGCCTCATCGGGGCCGGCATAATGGCGGGTGCGAATGCCGACGCGGGATTCGATCCATCCCGATTCAAGGCCGAGCCGCGCCTCGATCTCTTCATTGGCAACGCAACGCCCGGGTGCGTGATGTCCAAGACCTGAAATGCGCGTTCCCATCAACGCGCTCCAAATTCATCGGCTGCGGCGGAGATTGCATCATAGGCCTCTGCGAGTTCGCCCGCGCCGATGCAATAGGGCGGCATGAGATAGATCGTATTGCCAAGCGGGCGGATCAGCAGACCGCGGGCGAGGAAGAAAGCATAGAGTTTGGGGCCGATGCCGGCGAGATAGCCTTCATCGGCCACGCGCAGATCGAGCGCGGCAATGGTGCCGCATTGGCGCAGACCGGAAAAACGATTGTCGTCGGCAAAGGCGGCGAGATGTTTTTTCTGCAAAGCACTGAGCGCGCTCAGACGTTCCAGAACCGGCTCCTCATCCCAGACATTGAGATTGGCGACAGCAGCGGCGCAGGCAATCGGATTGGCCGTGTAGGAACTCGAATGAAAAAAGGTCTTTGTCCGATCGGTCGAATAATGCGCATCGAAAATGGCTTGGCTCGCGAGCGTGACGGCAAGCGGCATGGAGCCACCCGTAATGCCCTTGGCGAGACACATGATGTCCGGCGCAACGCCCGCCTGTTCGCAGGCCGTGAACGTGCCGGTGCGCCCAAAGCCCGTCATGACTTCATCGGCGATGAAGAGGGTTTGCGTCGCGCGGCAAATGTTCTGCATCTCGCGCAAAACATCGGCGCCATAGGTGAGCATGCCGCCTGCACCAAGCAGCAAGGGTTCGACAATGAGTGCAGCTGCGCCATTGCTGGCGGCGCGCAAGGCATCGAGCGTGCGCTGTTCTTGGCCGGGCGCGGGGAAGGGCAGGCGCGTTACGTCGAACAGAAGCGGCTCATAGGCGGCATTGAAAAGGCCGCGCGCGCCGGTCGACATCGTGCCGATCGTGTCGCCATGATAGGCATGTTCGAGCGCAATGATGCGCGTGCGTTTTTCGCCGAGATTGCGCCAATAGCCCAAAGCCATTTTCAGCGCGACTTCGACTGCAGTGGAACCGCTGTCGGAGAAAAACACATGCGGCAATTTTGGACCAAGCCTTGCCTCAAGCCTTGCCACAAGCCGCTGCGCAAGCTCTTCGGCAGGCCGATGCGTGAAACCGGCGAAAATGACCTGATCGAGTTTTTCGGCCTGATCCCTGATCGCACTGACAATGCGCGGATGGCAATGGCCATGCGTGATCACCCACCAAGAGGAAATGCAATCGAGCAGGCGCGTGCCATCTGTCCGCTCCAGCCAAGCGCCTTCGCCGCGCGCAATCTCGATGGCTTCGGGTTGCAGCGCATGTTGCGTGAAGGGATGCCAGACAGGCGAGCTCATGCAAATTCCGCCATGTCGAAATTGTCGTGAAAGGCGCGCGCCAGACTTTCGCGCTCAAGCTTTTCAAGACGCGGCAGGCGGCCGAGGCGGCGCACGCCACCCATGGCACAGATTGTATTCTCGCTGTCGGCATTGGCCTCGCCGATAAAAGCAATGCCGACAATGGGAATATCGCGCAGGCGCAGAGCCTCGATGGACAGCAGCGAATGATTGATCGTGCCAAGAGCGGTGCGCGCACACAGAATGACCGGCAATTGCAGATCGGCGAAGAGATCGATGATCAGCCAGTCGCGCCGCAAAGGCACCATCAAGCCGCCGGCACCCTCGATGACGAGCGGATCGGCATTGGGCATTTCAAATGCATCGCGGCGGATTTCGATATCTTCCAGTTCCGCCGCGCGATGGGGCGAAAGCGGGGCCTGCAGACGATAGACTTCCGGCAGGATTTTATGGGCCGGCAGGCCAGAGAGACGGCGCACAGTCTCGCTGTCGGAATCCTCTTCCAGCCCCGATTGAACGGGCTTCCAATAATGCGCGCCAAGCGCGCCGGCGAGCGCCGATGAAAAGACGGTCTTGCCAATACCGGTGTCTGTTCCGGTGACGATGAAGGAACTCATGCGGCTTGGTCCTGCATGTGGCGGGCAAGGCTTGCACCCAGCCCGTCTATATCGGCCATGGAGAGATGCGCGCCCAGCGTGATGCGCAGACGCGCGCTTCCCTCCGGCACGGTCGGCGGACGGATGGCGCGCACATCGAAACCATCGGCAGCGATTTTTTCCGCCAGCGCCGTTGCGCGACGATCTGCGCCAAGCACAATGGGCTGAATCTGTGTGCCAGTGCGCGGCAGGCCGAGCCTGTCGAATTGCGCGCCCAATCGCGCAATACGCTGTTGCAAGGCGGCACGGCGATCGTCTGCATCTGCGCTGAGGCGAAGTGCGGCGCGCACAATTGCGGCGACCAGCGGCGAGGGCGCAGTCGCATAGATGAAGGGCTTGCAGCGATTGATCATGAAACGGCGCAGCGGCTCGGCCATGGTGACGAGTGCGCCGGAGGCGCCCAAAGCCTTGCCGCATGTATGCAGCGCCACAATATTGGCCGCGCCTTCGAACTGGGCAGAAAATCCGCGACCCTGCGGTCCGGCGATGCCGGTCGCATGCGCCTCATCGACCAGCAGCATTGCATCGTGGCGCGCGGCAAGAGCGACAATATCTGCGAGCGGGGCGAGATCGCCATCCATACTGTAGAGGCTTTCAATGGCGATAAAGGCGCGCCCTGTCGCATGTGTCGCACGATAGTTGCGCAAGGCATCTTCGATGGCCTGCACATCATGATGTGGAATTTCTTGCGTTTGCGCTTTTGTCAGCCCCAGTCCCTCGCGTGTGCTGGCATGAACCAAAGCATCATAGATCACGAGATCGCCGCGCTGGGGCAGGGTGGAAATGATCGCCGCATTGGCGGCAAAGCCCGATCCGAAGAACATTGCGCTTGGCGCGC
>CAZHOK010000101.1:0-998 GCA_964534115.1 uncultured Beijerinckia sp. | reverse complement strand
CAAGCGCTTCATGTTCGGGATGATTGCCGCGCAGCAGGCGCGAGCCGCCGGCACCCGCCGGCACGCCGCGCTCGAGCGCTGCAAGAGCGGCGTCGCGAAGCGCGTCGGATTCAGCAAAGCCGAGATAATCGTTTGAGGTGAAATCCACGCCCGCCCGGCCTTCGAGCCGGCGCAGACGTCCGCGGCGGTTCAGGGCTTCGAGCGCCTGTTCATACCGGCTCTGCATTGCGGCGCTCGCAGCCAGGCTGCAGGTTTTTCAGGCCGAGACGGCGAAACAAGGCCGTATCCTCATCTTCGCCCGGATTGTCTTTGGTGAGCAGCGTCTCACCGGCGAAAACGGAATTGGCGCCGGCGAAGAAACACAAAGCCTGCATTTCCGCGCTCATGGCAGTGCGCCCGGCCGACAGGCGGACATCGGAGGCCGGCATCATGATGCGCGCCAGCGCAATCGTGCGCACGAAATCGATGGGGTCGATCTTGCCTTCATTCTCAAGCGGCGTGCCTTCAACAGGAATGAGCAGATTGACCGGCACGCTTTGGGGATGTTCGGGCAATGTGGCCAGCGTGACCAGCATGTCGACGCGATCCATTTTCTCTTCGCCCATGCCCACAATGCCGCCGCAGCAGACTTTGATGCCTGCTTCGCGCACATGGGCGAGCGTCTCAAGACGATCAGCGAACGTGCGTGTCTTGATGACGTTCTCGTAATGGCGTTCCGACGTATCGATATTGTGGTTGTAATAATCGAGGCCGGCCTCCTTGAGGCGCGCGGCATCCTGCGAGGTCAGCATGCCGAGCGTCATGCAGGTTTCCATGCCGAGTTCTTTGACGCCTTCCACCATGGCGACAATGGCATCCATGTCGCGCTCCTTGGGCGAGCGCCAGGCTGCACCCATGCAATAGCGCGTGGAGCCCGCTTCGCGCGCCTTGCGGGCTTCCGCCAGCACGCGCTCCACCTCGACGAGTTTCGAGGCCTTGAGCCCGGTCTTGTGATGGGC
>CAZHOK010000100.1:0-9297 GCA_964534115.1 uncultured Beijerinckia sp. | reverse complement strand
GTCCTTGACCGAGCCGCCGGGGTTCATGAACTCGGCCTTGCCCAGAATCGTGCAGCCGGTCGCCTCTGAGGCATGGCGGAGCTTGATCAGGGGGGTCTTCCCAATGGCGGCGAGGACGTCTGGCTGGATGGTCATCTTGTTCTCTTGAGCGGAACCGCACCCTTTCGGCGCGGGAAGGAGGGTGACAACATCTTGTGCCTTGAGGGCTTACGGTCAAGTGATCCGCACTGTAGAATGATACGTAACAGCCACCACAACAATCCGATGAATCGGGTGAAGGCTAAGCTCGCAGGGGCATGAACGTGAAACGTGAACATACGGGATCGGAGGCGAAAGCCAGGCCGGTCGACGCGCTCCTTGCGGCCTATTGCGCCGGAACGCTCGAACCCAGCCTGCATGCCTTGGTTGCTTCGCATCTGGCCCTCAGGCCGGATTCGCGGGCCTATGTCGCTGCACTCGAGGATCTTGCAGCCGAGAATATGGCCAATGCGGTTCCCGAGGCTTTGTCGCATCGTGAAGACCGTCTGGCAGCAATTTTCGCTCAGGATATGGCTCCCGTGCCGCGTCGCCATTTCGGGACGATTCTCCCGTCGCCGTTGCGTCAATATCTTGGCTATGAGCTTGAGAGCGTCCGCTGGCGCACGAAGCTTCCCGGCGTGAAAGAATATCGCATCGAAGATCAGGGCAGGGGCGAGGCGAGCCTTCTGTGGGTGCGCGCCGGCCGTCGCATGCCGTCTCACACGCATGAGGGTTCAGAGATCACGCTCGTTCTCAAGGGCGGCTTCTCGGACGTGACCGGTCATTATGTGCGCGGCGACATTGCCTTTGCCGAATCCGATCTCGACCACAAGCCTGTGACGGATGAAGGTGAGGATTGCATCTGCTTTGCCGTCACCGATGGCCCGTTGCATCTGACCGGCCCCTTCGGTCGCTTGCTCGACCGTTTCTTCGGTGAACGCCACTGATTCCCTATCGCGCCAAGCCGCAAGATGGTCTTGCGCTCGTCACGGGCGCCAGTTCCGGCATCGGTGCGGAGGTTGCTCTTCAGCTTGCAGACAAAGGTTTTAAAGTCGTCGCCATTGCGCGCCGTGCTGAGGAATTGGCGCGTCTGGCAGAACAGGCGCAAGCGCGTGGCGGTGTGATCTTCCCGATGCAGGGCGATGTGACCGATCGCGCTGCCATGCAGGCGCTTGTCGAGCATGCTGAGGAGAGTATCGGCCCCGTGGCGCTCGCCTTTCTCAATGTCGGAACCTATTTTCCCGACAGCGAGGAAGATTTCGGCGGCGATGGTTTTCGCAAGACATTTGCTGTCAATGTCGATGGGACAATCAATCTGATCGGGCCTCTGGTGCGCGCCATGAAGCAGCGCGGGCGCGGCCAGATTGCGGTCAATTCGTCAGTGGCCGGCTATGGCGGGCTGCCGCGCTCCATTGCTTATTCGGCTTCCAAATCCGCTTTGATTGCCATGTGCGAGTCGCTGAAATTCGATCTCGACAAATTGGGCATCACGATCCAGCTCGTGTCGCCCGGTTTTGTGAAAACGCCGCTGACCGACAAGAATGATTTCCCGATGCCTTTTCTGATCGATGTCGATGAGGCGGGGCGTCGCATTCTGAAGGGTTTTGAGCAGGGCGGTTTTGAAATCGCATTCCCGCGGCGCATGGCCTGGCTTTTGAAGGCCGTGAATATGCTGCCCTATTCCTGGTATTTCTGGCTCGTTTCAAAAACGACAGGACGATAGATCAGCGTCCGTCGATCTGCGCGCGCAATTGCGCCTGCATTTTCGCATCGAGCGGAAAATTCCACATGACGGCAATGGCCGCGATTTTGAGCGCGATCGGCAGACCCGCGTAAAGAAATGCGAGCATGGCAAGGCCGCCTTCCTCTCGCATGCCGGCGCCGGGATCGAAGCCGGCGGCGCTCAGGATCGGAAAGGCAATGCCCACCGCCAGTGCGAGAGCAAGTTTCGTCGCAAGGCCCCAAGCGGCAAAATAAAGGCCGCTGCGTTGTTCGCCTGTCGTCGCCGTATCGACATCGATGGCATCGGCCTGAATGGCTGGCGGCAGCATGAGATCGGCGCCAAGCGCCAGGCCTGTCCCCACGCAGACCAGCGCAAAGATTGTGACATCGCCCGCACCCAGAAAGACAGCGGGGAGAAAACAGGCACAGGCCAGCAGCATGGCGATGCACCAGGCGCGATGTTTTGACGTGCGCTCTGCCAGTTTCAGCCAGAGCGGCACGCCGGCAATGCCGCAGAGAAAATAAAGAACCAGCAGCGGCCCGGCAGCATCGCCGTTTTTCAACCGCTCGCTGACATAAAACAAAAACAGGGTCGCCGGGAAACCATTGGCGAAGCCATTCAGCAGGAAGGCCAGAATGAGGCGCATAAATGGCCGGTTGCGCGCCATATGGCCAAGGCCCTCGCGCAGCTCCAGCCGCTTGCGTGACATATCCTGCGGCTCGGGAACGCGTGCAACGGCAATGAATGTCGCAAGCGGCAGCATTGCGACGATGAAAATGGCCAGTGCGAAAAGCACCGCGCGCTCGCCGGGAAATCCCGCCATGGGTACGAGCACTTGCGCGAAGAGCGCGAGCAATGTGCCGACCAGAGCGAATGTCTCGCGCCATCCAGCGATGCGTGCACGCCCTGCATAATCGGTCGAGAGTTCTGCGCCCCAGGCCGTATAGGGAACGAGGGCGACGGTCCATGCAATCGACAGGATCATGCCCCAGACGATCAGATAGGAAACGCCCGCGCCCTCGGGCGGCGTGAAGACAAAGAAAGCGCCCAGCGCGGTCGGCAGGGCAGCCAGCGCAAACCACAGACGGCGGCGGCCGAAAGCAGGACGCCAGCGATCGGCGAAAACACCGACCACAGGATCGCTCAGGGCATCGATGATGCGAACGAAGAGCAGGGCTTGGCCCACAGCTGCAATGGGCAGGGCCAATTCCCGCGCGTAGAAGGCCGGCACGAGCACGTAAAGAGGCAGCGTCAATATGGCGAGCGGCAGGGCCGGCAGCGCATAGGCTGCAAGCGTCGCACGCGTGATGCTGCGGTGATCTGTCATCGACATCAGGTCTTGGCGAAGACCATTTGGCGCACGTCGATTGTGCCGGCGCGGAAACCCGCCTCGCAATAGGAGAGGTAATATTCCCAGAGGCGACGGAATTTTTCGTCAAAGCCAAGCGGTGTGAGTTGCGGCCAGGCGGCGCGGAAACGGTCGCGCCATTGGGCGCAGGTCATGGCATAATCGAGGCCGAACACATGCTCTCTGGAGAGCGAGAGCCCATGCCTTTCGCCCATATTGCGCATGATGGTGGGTGTCGGCAGCATGCCGCCTGGAAAAATATAGCGGCGGATGAAATCAAGCTCGCGACGATAGCCCTCGAACAGCGCATCCTGAATGGTGATCACCTGCAGGCCGGCCTTGCCGCCATCGACGAGCCGGTCGCGCAATTGCTTGAAATAGGCCGGCCAATATTGCTCTCCGACCGCCTCGAACATTTCAATCGAGGCAATACGGTCGAACACGCCCGTCTCATCGCGGTAATCGAGCATTTTGATGGTGACGCGATCCGACAAGCCGGCGGCCTGCATGCGGGCGGTGGCAAAATCGAATTGCTCTTTGCTGATTGTCAGGCCGGTGACGCGCGCGCCGATCTCGCGTGCTGCATATTCGGCAAAGCCGCCCCAGCCACAGCCGATTTCCAGCACGTGATGCTCAGGCCGCAAATCGATTTCGCGCGCCAGATTGGCATATTTCTCGGTCTGCGCCGAGGCGAGATCGCCGGTCTGGCTGGTGAAGAGCGCCGATGAATAGGTCATCGTCTTGTCGAGCCAGGCCGCGTAGAATTGATTGCCTAGGTCGTAATGCGCATGGATGTTGCGTTTCGATCCGGCCTTGGTATTGCGGTTCATCCAATGGCGCATGCGTTGCAGAAAACGCACCAGGGGCTTTCCATCGAGAAGCCGCTGGATGACCGGTTGGTTGACGCAAAAAAGCTCAAGAAAGCGCGTGAGATTGGGGCTCTCCCAATGTCCGTGCAGAAAAGCTTCTGAAATGCCGACCTCGCCGCCGCTGGCCAGATGGCGTGCGAAATCGAGATCATGCACGATCATCATGGCTTCGGGGCCGCTTTCGCTTCCAGCAAAACGCAATTTGCAACCATCGGGGAGATGGATTTCCAGCGCGCCGCGCTCGAGCATCAAGGCAAAGCCAAGGGCTTGGCGCACCCGCCAGGGATAATCCTTCACCAGGCTGTCAAAGTTTGTTGCTGTCACATGGGTGACGCCGGCGTCGAAATTATCGGTGCTGGTCATCATATTCATGGGTGTGGATCCGGCAGGACGGCCCGTTCGACATTGCGATAGCTCGCAAGGCTCGGCGGGGCAGGGCGGGGGGTCAGTCGCAAACCCTTCACCCAGAGGCGCAGGGCCTCCCAGTGAATGGCAGCCACAATTTTGAAGCTCAACAGGGGCATTGAGAAAAAGGCCTGCAGCAGGCTTCTGGTGTTCACATCCTGGCGTGTGCCCGAGAATGTCGCGGCCAGAATGGGCCCGTGCTGATCCTTTTCGAGAATGCGGACGCGCAACGTTTCGCCCGGCGGCTGCAGGCGAAAATGATAGCGCATGGTCATGTCGAGGAAAGGCGAGACATAGAACAGCTTGTCGCGTTCCTGTTTGATACCCGATGGATCGACTTCATCCGCCTCGATCGGCGCGACATAGGAATGCATTTCGCCAAATGTGTTGCGGACTTCATAGAGAAGCGCCGCGAGATGGCCTTGGCTGTTGTAGCAATAATAGACCGACAGAGGATTGAAAACAAAACCGAGGATGCGCGGATAGCAGAGCAGCAGAATGCGCCCGCCGTGCAGATCGACATTGGCGCCCGCCAGAAGTTTTTCCACATAGGGGCGCAGCGGCGCTCCATTGCGCGGGCCGTGATCTTTCTCGGCAAAAGAGAGAAGATTGAAGCGCGCCACAGAAAAAACCGGCGAGAGTTTGTCCGCCTGGGCAAGTGCATCGATATCGATCAGCAGAGAAAAGACGCGATAGGTGAAGCGATGCGTGACCGGCTTCATGCGCGCATGCATGACCGTGCCCCGATAAATCGAGGCAGAGGCCTGCGGTGGCACAATCTCCGGTCGTTCGCTCAAGGCGTCATTTCCTCGACGGATTTTTCGGCTGGGGAGGTTCCCGCGCTGTTTTGCGAGCTTACGACAGCCGGAGGCATCTTGTCTTCCCCGCGCGACAAGGCCCAAGGGGCCGGGCAGCCAAGGCTTGCAGCCACCGATATGCCTGAGGCCAAGCCATCCTCGTGGAAGCCGTGTCCTGTCCAGGCGCCGGCAAACCAGGTGCGGTTGACGCCCTGGATCTCGTGCAAGCGGCGCTTGGCCTCAAGCGCCGGCCTGTCGAATTGCGGATGATCGTAGGAGAAACGCCCAAATGTCAGTTCTGGGCGTGGCTCGAACGGCGGGTTGAGCGTGACGAAAAGCGGTTTTGAGGGATCGATATTCTGCAGCCGGTTCATCCAATAGCTGACGGCGCAGGCGCGATCCTGCGACGTGCCCTCGCGCAGGAAGTTCCAAGAGGCCCATGCTGCCTTGCGCTTGGGCATGAGGGCTTCGTCGCGGTGGAGCCAGACATCGTTGGGCGCATAGCGGCAGGCTGACAGAATGGCAGTCTCGGCCGGGCTTGCATCGGCCAGTGCGGCAAGACTGTCGGGTGCATGCGCTGCCATGACGATCTGGTCGAAACGCTCGCTCTGCCCGCGCGTATCGGTGACGGTCACGCCATCGTCATCGCGATGGATGGAGGCAGCGCCGCAGCCAAGCCGCAAGGCAGGTCCAAAGAGGGTACCGATTTTTTCGACATAGGAACGGCTGCCGCCAGCAACCGTGCGCCAACGCGGGCGATCCCATTGCAGCAGGCAATGATTGTCGAAAAATTCGATAAAACTTGTGGCCGGAAAATCGAGCATGTCCTTTGGCGATGTCGACCAAATGGCTGCGCCCATGGGGACGAGATAATCATTGCGCAGCCGGTCAGAAAAGCCGTTGCGCGAGAGGTAATCGGCCAGCGTCCCCTCGCCGACCATGCCGGTTCGCGCATCATGGGTTGCGCGTGCCTGGAAGCGGCGGATTTCGAGCAGCATGGCAAGAAAGGAGGGCGAAAAGAGATTGCTGCGCTGGGCAAAAAGCCCGTCGAGCACGCGCGTATCCTGTCCGCACCATTCGAAACGACCGCGGTCGGCGGAGACCGAAAAGCTCATATCCGAGAGCTGGGTTTCAACGCCCAGATATTCGAACATGGCCGTCAGGTTCGGATAATTTTTCTCGTTATAGACGATAAAGCCAGTGTCGACGCTGATCTTCGCGCCGTCATAATCGATATCGACAGTGGCGGAATGTCCGCCTTGGCGCGTGTCGCGTTCATAGATGACGATTTCATGGCCATGGGTGGCTTGCGAAAGCGCGAGGGCAGCCGCATTTCCGGCTATGCCCGTCCCGACAATGGCTATTTTCATTTGGACATCTTTCGGATTTTTGGGCCGTTCAGGCCATATCGGTTTTGGTGGTGGCGAGCGCCGCAAGCGCGCGGTCGCGCGCTCGCGAATGATCCACCATGGGCTTGGGATAATCGCGGCCGAGCTTGAGGCCGGCCTTTTTCATCACATCCTCGGGCGCAGCCCAGGGCTGGTGTATCCATTTGTCGGGAAGCTCCGCGAGTTCCGGCACATATTTGCGCACATAGGCGCCATGGGGATCGAATTTTTCCCCCTGCAGGACGGGATTGAAAATGCGGAAATAGGGCGCTGCATCGGCACCCGAGCCCGCCACCCATTGCCAGCTCGCCGTATTATTGGCGGGACAGGCATCGCATAAAGTATCCCAAAACCAGTCTTCGCCGATGCGCCAGTCAATCAGCAGATCTTTGACAAGAAACGAGGCGGCAATCATGCGCACGCGATTGTGCATCGTGCCTGTCTGCCAGAGTTCGCGCATGCCCGCATCGACGATCGGATAGCCGGTTTGTCCGCTTTGCCAAGCAGACAATTCTTTTTCCTCAGGCTCACGCCAGGGAAAGGCATCGAATTTCGATTGGAAGTTGCGGCTGCGCAAATCGGGAAAATGATAGAGCAGGTGATGGGCAAATTCGCGCCAGCCAATCTCGGCGATGAATTTGCTGCAATCTTGCGCAGGCAGGCCGCGCTGATGCTGGGCGTGTTTGGTCGCGTGATAGATCTGGCGAACGGAGATTTCGCCATGGCGGATATGGGGCGACAAAAACGACGTGCCGGGCTTGTCGGTTCGATCGCGCAGCGATGCGTAATGGCTGATGCGTTCTTTCAGAAAAGTCGCAAGCCGGGCCTGTGCGCCGGCCTCGCCGGGCTGCCAGGTGGCGCGAAGACCGCCCGCCCAATCGGGTTTTTTGGGCAGGAGATTCAAACGGTCCAAGCCGAAGGATTTTGGAGCTTGTTTCGGCCAGGCGGCAGCGGTCATTTTTGAGGGGGCAGGCAGGGGCGCTGCGGGTTCGGGCCGTGCCTGGGCCGCACGCCAGAATGGCGTATAGACGCGATAAAAATCGCCAAGCTTGGATTGCACGTCCCACGGCTCGTGCAGCAATTGCCCGTTAAAACTGCGCACGAGGATGCCGGCATCGGACAGGTCGGCCTTGGCCTGTTTGTCGATGGCAATTTCAGCTGCGCCATAGCGGCGCGTCCAATAGACCGCCTGCGCTTGCGACGCGCGGGCCAGATCGAGCAGAAGCGGCAGCGAGGGTCCGGAGAGAATGTCGAGGCGGCCGCCGATCCGCTCCAGCGCGCTGGCCAGCGAATTCAGGGAGTGGTGCAGCCACCAGCGCGTGGCGCCGCCGGGCGCGCGAAGGCCCGGGCTTTTCTCATCGAAAATATAGATGGCCAGGATAGGGGCGCCGGTTTCGATCGCGGCTGTCAGGGCAGGCTGGTCTGAGAGGCGCAAATCGTCGCGAAACCAGACAATGACGGGGCGGGGCAGCATGGGCGGCATTCGGGCGTGAAGTCCTCGACAATCGACACATCTACGGTCGCGGACCGCCAATAGATTTAAGTCGGACCCTTGATGGGCTGGGTGAGGGGCGCGGTCAAGGTGACAAATGCCCTCGGGGGGTCTCGCGGAAATGTGCGTGATCCGGGGGCTGGTCTTTCCAGATCAGGCACTATGTTGGACAATGTATTGTCAGCGCGGCCTTTGAGCGGCGCAACAGGGGGAAATCTTCTATGGCCAGTTTCCGCAGTCTTGCTTTGGCGGCAATAGCCGCTTGCGCCACCATCCCGGCTCTTGCTCCTGCCCATGGGCAGCAGGCCTGGCCAAACAAACCGATCACTTTCATCATCCCCTTCGCCGCCGGCGGTGGAACCGATGCTTTCGCCCGGCCGCTCGCCGCCCAGCTCGAAAATCAGATGAACGCCCGCTTTATCATCGATAACCGGGCGGGCGCCGGCGGTACGGTGGGGGCCTCGGCCGCCGCCAAAGCCGCGCCGGACGGCTATACTTTCTTCATCGGCGCCGCCCATCACGCCATCGCGCCGGCCCTCTATCCCAAGCTCGATTATAGCATTGAGACGGATTTTGCGCCCATCGGCCTCGTCTCGCAGCCGCCGCAGGTGATTGTCGTCAACCCCACAAAGGTCACGGCCAAAACGGTCGAGGAGCTGGTGGCTTTCGCAAAGGCCAATCCGGGCAAGTTGAATTTCGGTTCGGCCGGTAATGGAACAACCCATCATCTGGCCGGCGAATTGTTCAAGATCGTCACCGGCACAAATCTGACCCATGTGCCCTATCGCGGCGCCGGCCCGGCGCTGCAGGATCTCGTGGCTGGCCATATCGATCTGATGTTCGACGGGCTCGGCTCCTCGGCAGCCCAGATCGAGGGCGGCTCGCTGCGCGCTCTTGCGGTTGCAGCGCCCAAGCGGGCAGCGGCTTTCCCGAATGTGCCGACTGCGGCGGAAGCGGGCCTCAAGGGCTATGAAGTGGCAACCTGGTACGCCATGTGGGCGCCCAAGGGTACGCCCGATGCCATTGTCGCGCGCATGACCAAGGAGCTTCAGACCGCACTTGCCAGCCCCGCTATCATGGAAGCCTGGCGCCGCAACGGCTCCGACATCCCGAATCTCTACGGTGCGCCCTTCGCCGAATTCGTGAAATCGGAAGTCGCCCGCTGGGGCAAGGTCGTCGCCGAGGCGAAAGTGAAGCTCGACTAGGACGATTTGGAGGCCTCGCCCGGAATCGAACCGGGGTGCAAGGATTTGCAGT
>CAZHOK010000099.1:0-9429 GCA_964534115.1 uncultured Beijerinckia sp. | reverse complement strand
GTTCGCCAGATCCATCGGCGAGTGGGTAGGCGATCTCGTAGAGGCTGTCGGTTACCTCGCGGTTTTCCACCTCGAGATCAGAAATGGCCGAGCGTGAGCCCGGGTCCCAATTGACCATGTAGTTGTCGCGATAGATGTATCCACGCTCGTAGAGCTCACAGAAGACCCGAACCACGGCTTTGGCGTAGTCGTCGTCGAGAGTGAACCTCTCGCGCTCGTAATCGCACGAGGCGCCGAGCCGCTTGTACTGCTCGACGATGGTCGAGCCGTATTCGGCCTTCCACTCCCAGACCCGATCCACAAATGCATCACGCCCCAACTCATGCCTGTCTCCCCCTTGGGAGCGCAACTCCTTCTCGACCACAGCCTGAGTTGCGATGCCAGCGTGGTCGGTTCCGAGCACCCAGAGCGTGTTGTGTCCCTGCATCCGGCGCATCCGAACCAGCGCGTCTTGGATCGAGCCGTTCAGCGCATGGCCCATATGCAGCGAGCCCGTGACATTGGGCGGCGGGATGACGATGGAATAAGGTTCCGCATCCTTGCGATCTGCGCGGCCGGCCCGAAAGGCATCGGCCTCTTCCCAGCGAGCCGAAATGCGCGTCTCGACGCTGGCGGGATCGAAAGTCTTGTCCATCATGGGAGGCAACCGAGCTCATTTAGGGGCGCGCTGAGGCGCGCGAGGAATCTGGCGTTGCGCGCTAGAAACCCGAGCCGGTGCAGACTGTCAATGAAAGCCCTCGGAAAGCTCTCGGTGCGCCCTGCCCTTAGCGTCCGCCGCGGGCAACCCGCTCGATCTCGGCGCGCACGAGACGCTCCACCATTGTGGGCAGATTGTCATCGAGCCATTGCTTGAGCATGGGGCGCAGCATTTCACGCGCCATAGCCTCGAGCGTCTCGGCCGAAGGAGCGGCAGAACGGGCGGAGCTCAAGGCCTGAAAGGCAGATGCCACGGCATGATTGGCCTGTTCGGACAAAAGCGCCGAGGGCGCGGGCCGAGGCGGCGAATGGATATCGGACTCAACCGGACGCTGGGGCGGTGCAGGCAGAACATGCGGCGGCGCAAAGCTGCGCGTATCCACTGCAGGGGCCGCCGGGCGGACTGGCTGCAGAGGGGGCAATTCAGGCCGGGGCTGACGCGGCGGCGGCGGAACAACAAAGGCGCCGGATATGTCAACGGGGGGCCGCGAGGACGCGGGCGGAAGCATCCTGTCCTCATCCTGCTCATGATGACCATAGGCCATCGGCGCCGGCTCGGCGCGCCTGGGCGTCAGCGGAAGGGCCTGATCGTCAGAGATGATTTTGCGGATGGACGCCAAAATCTCTTCCATGGACGATTCATGGGCCCGCTGCTCGGCGGCCTTGGATTCGGGAATAGCGGACGGGACTGCGCTCATGGCCTCTGACGCTTAAAAACGGATCGCCTGACGGCGGGAAGCGGAGCGCAAACTGCCAAATCATTACATGCGCCCCCGCGCAAGCACATTGAACGCGAGGCCACCCAAGAGCAATACGCTCGGGTCGAGAGTTTGTGGACAGGACTATTTTGGGCGATCAGCGCCCATCCGGAGTGCTCGTGCCGATCCATTTGCCCTTGACCTGATCGTAATGGACCCTTGGGTCATAGCTGACGACATCCAGTCCGAGAGTGGCTGCCGACAGACGCCCGACCGACGCCAGCAGCGCATAAGACCCCACAACCCGGTCGCGCTGTGCCGTGACGAGCTGCACACGGGCAATGAGGAGTGCCTGTTGGGCATTCAAAACGTCGAGCGTGGTGCGTTGTCCCACCTTGGCTTCCTCCCGGACGCCATTGAGCGCAATTTCTGCAGCTCGCACCTGAGCCTGAGCGGCCTGGATGACGGCGGTCGAATTCGACCAGACGCCCCAGGAAGAGACGACCAGAGCGCGAATCTGCTCGCGCTGCAGGTCGGCCTGCAATTGCGCCTGACCAAGCGTCTCCTTGGCCTGACGGACCGCCGCATAAACAGCCCCGCCTTCATAAATCGGCACGGAGAGCGAGGTGACAATCGACCCCTGCATATTGTTCGAGCCGGGAGAGGTCAGCGGGTCGAAGCGACGCGCCAAAGTGCCGGTCAAGCCAATGGTCGGATAAAGCTGGCCTTGGATCACCTTCACATTGATCGCGGCGGCATCGACATTGTAACGCGCTGCCTGAATGGCGGGATGCTCAAGCTCGGAGAGCGAGATCGCCGATGGCAGCGAATTGGGAACCAGCTTTTCGAGAGGCCGTGCCGGCTGCAGATCGCGCGGCTCGACGCCGATCACCTGACGGTAATTGGCAATGCTGGTCTGAAGATTCGATTGGGCTGTGAAAGCATCCGCCTGACCCTGCGCGAGCGAGGCCTCGGATTGCGCCACATCGGTGCGCGTCACTTCGCCGACCTGAAAACGATCGCGCGTCTGACGCAATTGCTGCTCGAGAACCTCGACGTTATTGCGACGCAGATTGAGAATGGCCGTATCGCGCAGCACATTCATGTAAGAGGTCGCCGCATTGGCGAGAATATTCTGCTCGGACAGACGGATTTGCTCGCGTGCCTGCAAAATCTGCGATTCGGCGCGACGAACGCCATTGGCGGTGCGATTGCCGTTCCAAAGATTTTGCGTGACGCTAACACCGGCGCCATAAGGCGAGGTCGCCACACGTGTCGTCGTTCCCGACGCTGCATTGGTTTCCTGAAAGGCGCGACCGGCATCGCCGGTGGCGGTGATTGTCGGACGATAACCAGACAAAGCACCCGGCAGGTTCTCGTCGGTCGCGCGCCCCCCGGCACGCACCGAATTCAAATCCGGATTGTAGACATAGGCACGCGACAAAGCGCTGGAAATGGTTTCTGCAGAGACAGGTGTTGGCAGCGCCAGACCTGCCGCCGTCAACAGCGCAAGGCTAGAAACAGCGCGGCGAAAAGAGCCAAGACGGACAGAAGATCCGGCAGCCTGACTAAACCCTTCGCGACGAACCATCTGAAACCTCGACAAAAAAACCGCCTGAAACGCCTTCTCCAACGTCTTCGCAAGAATCACGAACACGCCCGACCTCGGCAAATCATAGACCGAGTCGCCGACTTCGCCCACTCAAGCCGTTATTGGAGCGGCAAAAACAATTCTGTGCCGCAAAAATGCGACACCTAGCATGAACTTAGCTTCAGAAAACAAACGAATCATGGCGCGAGAATGGCGCCAGAACTGGAGCGGAAGCCTCAAAAAGGACACGACGGCTGACATCCTTGCCAATCCTGTCGAAGCGCGTGACCCGCCCGGCCTTTCCGGAACGATCCGCCGATACTTTCTCAATCGCAATCAAACGACCTGCCGGCGCGAGCTTGGCCAGAAGCGGTTCCAAACCGGCTTCAATCGTTCCATTCACAAGGATCACATCGAACAAGCCAGAGACGCCTTCGCTGCCATCGAGCGGCGCGCAGACAGATGCCGCCTTCAATCCCAGCTCGGTAAAATTGCGCGCGGCCATGGACGCGAGCGAGGGAATGGGTTCAAGCGCAACGACCTCTCGCGCAAGCCCGGCGAGAATGGCGGCCGAATAGCCGGCGCCGCCGGCGACATCGAGAATGCGATCGCCAGGCTGGACGGCCGCACCCTGCACCATGCGCGCCAAAACCATCGGCGCAAGCATGTGACGAATTTCGCCCTCCGATGAGCGAAGATCGAGTGCGGCATCTGAATAGGCCAGATCTTTCAAGGCGCCGGGGACAAACTTCTCACGCGGCACATCAAGAAAGCTGGCGACCACATTCTGATCGGTCACGTCGAATGTGCGGATTTGGCAATCCACCATCGTCTGACGCTGGGTGGCGAAATCAACCGGTTGATCTTGGGTCGGCATGGTCGCTCCGGCTATAATTGAGCCTGTTTGCAGCGCTTATAGGCGGCCAATTCCCCCCTGTCCACGACCGCCCCTCAGCCTTTCAGCCGGCTGTTGCACTGGCTCCAATAGCCTCCGCCCTTCTCCATCCACCGCAAACCGCCATTGGAATCGCCGGCCTTATTGCTTTGATACTGGTCGCTGCAGGTTTTGCGCCGTGCCTGCGTGGGCGACAAATCGGCATATTTCGCCGCAACAGCCGCCGGAAAAACGGCTGGTCTCGAAACCGACCCTACGCCCGCCGGCGGGCTGGCTGCGGGAGCCTGCGCCACGGCAGCAGGAACCGGGACGGCCTTGGCCGGGGCTTCGGACCGAGAGGCCTGCCCGGCGCGACATGCGGCCAGAAATTTGGGCCAGTTCGTATCGCCCGCGCTTCCGCTGGCTTTCGCCGCCTGCCATTTCTCGCTGCAGATTTTCATGGTCGCATCCTGCGCCCGAGCGGGAGAGGCGGCCAGCGACACGAGGGTCAGCACCAAGGCTGGGGCGAGGATGAAAAAACGGACCGTCATGAAATGGCCTTTGCACCATGAATGCAGCGATCAAAACGACCGCCGCCTTCATGTGCAATACCCATTTAGGGGGAGCCTCAACGCGAAACGATTTGCGTAGAGGACGGCGCGCCGATTGAGACCCAGATGTTTTGATCTTCCTGCGACTGACGTTTGACGAAGCGATAAGGCGTTTGGTTCCACAGCCTGATCTCATCATTCATATTGTCGAGAATCAGATCTCCGCGGCTCGTCTTGACGGTGAGCACGGCATGACCTTCTTTCTTCTCATCAATTACAATGGTGACGAGCAAAGCCTGCCGCGGCAGTCCAGCCTCGATCAAAAGCTTTCGCTTGAGCAAAGCGAAATCCTCGCAATCGCCAATGCCATTGGTCGGCAGATCCCAACGATCGACGACGCGCCAATGCTCCATATCCGAGCGCGGCTGAATTTTGAGATTCACAAAGCGATTGATCCGATCCACAAGTGCCAGATTGGCGCGCGATGCATCGATATCGGCAGGCTGGAGCGCTCCCCCATCGCATTCACCTGCATAGCGCTGACAAAAATCAGCCCAGCCAAATGGCGCCAAAGATGGCAGTCCAACACGAATGAAACGTTCCTGATCGTTGGCTTGTGCGACCATGATCGGGCACACGAGACCCGCCCATGCAAAAACAAACAAAGCAACGACCTTCGACACGATCTGCGACATCCGGCGCTCCTGGGAATGAAACAAGTTTGCCTCAAGCGCCTTTGCCGACGCTCTAAACGAAAAGGCCGGATTTTAGAAAACCGGATTAACCTTTCTTAAAAAAGCGTAAATGGAAAAACAGATCGAAATTCAAGTCCGGAACGACAGTTGATGCAAATTTACGCGCAAAAAAGCAGGCTTTTGAGAACTTGTTCACATGCCCAGTTCAAGCTGCAGCATTGGGACTCGCGCGATTGCAGTTAACTGACGCAACGGAAACCGGGAAAAAAATGCAATGAGCGAACCAGAGCCAACCGACCTTCCGCAAGGTCAAGTGACTCAAACAACCGAAGGACATATTTCTGCTGAAGATCTGCGCGCGATCGAGGTCGCATACCGACACTTGGAGAGCCTCACCTTCGCAAGTCGATTGACCGGCATGCTGGGACGCAGAATTGAAAGTGCCGGCCTGTTGATCCCCGGTTCACTTCGCAGCCTTGCTGGCCGCGCAACAAACCGCGCGCTTGAGGCCGCGATGAAAACCGCACTTCACAGCCTGCGGGATGGAGGCCTACCCGCTTCCCGCACCATTCATCGCATCAGCGCCACAACAACAGGCGCTGTCGGCGGCGCCTTTGGCCTGGTCAGCCTACCCATCGAATTGCCCATCTCCACCATTCTGCTTCTGCGCGCCATCGCCGATATTGCGCGCCACGAAGGTGAAGACCTGTCACATCCCGAAACGGCCCTCGCCTGCATGCAGGTCTTCGCCCTAGGCGGACGTTCGCCGGACGATGATTTCGTCGATGCCAGCTATTTCGCTGTGCGTGCGCTGCTGGCGCGCACCATTTCCGAAGCCGCGCATTATGTCGGCACGACCGCCGCCATCAATGAAAGCGCGCCAATCCTGATGCGTTTCATGACCCAGATTGCGGCACGTTTCGGAATTGTGGTGACCCAAAAATTCGCGGCCCAGACCATACCCATCATTGGCGCTGCCGGAGGAGCGATGGTGAATTACGCCTTCATGGAGCATTTTCAGGCTCTGGCTCAGGGCCATTTCACCATCAGGCGGCTGGAACGAAAATATGGTCAATCAGCCGTACATCATGCCTACAACTCAATTCAACAATCTGATTTAAATAAGTAAATCGAACAAAAACGAAAACAAAAAAATCATTCTGGCGCAATCGGGAAAAGCGCGCTGCCTGTTTCTGCAATCCAACGACTTGACCTAGGGCGCGTCACACACATGATGCACAAGCGATCAGGCCCCTATTTTGCCTGCGCCTGGAGTATTTTGTGGACGCGCGTTTCAGTGACGAAAGACTTGCCCAGATTGGCGGCGTGGAGACGCGTCCGCGCCAGAGCGGCTTTCTCGTTCTGCTCGCCTGCGCGATTTTGGTTCCCCTGACTTTCTTTGCCGTCGGCGCTTCATCGGCCTGGAACGCCACCGAGGAGGAAACGGTTCTCTCCCTCGAGCGCGTCACCAATATGCTGCATGAGCAGGCCTTGCGCAGCTTCGAGACGCATGAAGCGCTGATTGCGGCCACTGACCAGCGCATCTGGGGACTGGATTGGCAAAGCATCCGCGATTCTGCTGCCCAGATCACAACATTCATTTCCGCTTTGCCGAAATCAGCGGCTCCCGTGGCCGCCATTCTCATTGCCGATCCGCAGGATCGCATCATTGCCGCAAGCCAGACTCTCGCGGACCTCCCTCCGGTATTTACCGATCCGCAATTTATGCAAGAGCTTCGCGGCGAAACCGGCCGCATTTCGATCAGCAAAACATTGCAACAGACAGACGGACGCCGCACTTTTGCCCTCGCGCGCCCACGGGCCGAGCCTCAAGGAAAGCCCGGCCTTGTCATCTCGCTTTTCGATACGTCCTTTTTCGAAATTTTCTACGACAGTCTGCGCCGCGACCGAACCGATCTCATCGCGCTGGTTCGCGACGATGGTGCCATCCTTGCCCGCTCGGCGGCCGATCCTGATGTTTTTCTTCCTGGCGCCGCGCATGACGTACGCAAAATCTTGACACAGGCCGATTATCTCAATGCATCCCTGCGCATGTCCGATGCCGAACGGCAGGACATGCTCTACATCGTTCGCCGGATCGGCGATCATCCCGTCTTTCTCATTCACGGACGATCGGTCGCCGGACTGCCCTCGCAATGGCTCATTCGCATCCTGCCCTATGCGCTTTTGTGTCTGACCAGCATCAGCTTCATGCTTTTGCTGACATTGCGAACCTGGCAGGCCTCAAGGCGCGAGCAGCAGGCGCATGCGCAGCTGGCTGTCGAGGCTGCCAATCTGGCGTCCAAGACGGAGGCCAATCTCCGACTGACGCGGATGATGGATGCCAATGTGTTTGGCGTCGTGACCTTTTCGCAGAACGGGATTATCGCCGCCAATGATGCCTTTTTGCGCATGGTCGGCGTCGGCCGGCGGCAATTCGAGCGCAATGGTTTCGTCTGGCGGAATGTGAAGGGCCTCGACATGGGAGCCGATCCTGCCCTGCTCGATGAATTGCGCGAGACGGGCACTTGCGCGCCTTTCGAGACCGATATTCTGATCACAGATCACCACACGGTCCCCGTCCTTGTCGGTGTGACGCTTTACGATCGGGACCCTTTCACCTGGACCTGTTTCGTTCTCGACCTCACTGAAAGACGCGAGCGGGAAGCGCAGCAGATCTTTGTCATGCGCGAATTGAACCATCGAACGAAAAACCTGCTCACCGTGATCCGCTCCATTGCCGGACAGATTGCGCGCACGGGCTCGGGATGGGACGATTTCCGCGAGCGCTTCAACAGCCGCTTGGCAGCATTGGCCAGTGCACATGATCTGCTCGTCGACAGCAATTGGAACGGCGCATCGCTGGCGCATCTCATCCAGTCGCAATTCAGCCAGTTCCACGATCTCGCTGCCGGCCAGATCGTGACATCGGGAACAGACATCAATCTGTCGCCGCGTGCGGCTCAGGCGATCGGCATGGGCCTTTATGAGCTGATGACCAATGCGGTCAAATATGGAGCTTTGTCGACGCCGAGCGGGCGGATCGAAGTTTTTTGGGCGATCCGACACCAGCATGAAGAAGAGCCGATTTTTCACATGCATTGGCGTGAACGGGGCGGCCCACCGGTCCTTTCCCCACCGCATCGCGGCTTTGGTCATATTGTGATTGCCGAAATGACAGCGCGCTCTTTGCGCGGCGAGGTCAATTATGCCTTTGAGCCGGAAGGCGTGAGCTGGCACCTGAAAGCGCCGCTTGAAGCGGTCGAAGAAAATTTTGACGCCACCAACCAGCCGGTGAATGAAAGCCGTGCGGCCTGATGGCCAGAAAAAAGGCCCGGCTTGCGCCGGGCCTTTTCTTTTTATTTGCCCATAAGCGAAGCGATCAGCTTTTCGCCGCCTGCAAACAAACCGCTCAGAACGAGCACGCCAACAGTCATGCCGGCGCTAACGATGATCATGTGAATCGTCCATTCCATTTTGATAATCCTTCAGAAGATGCGAGGGAGTCGGCCCGGCGTCCGGGTCACGAATCCTGTTGATTGAGGTTCCATTCCGCAGGCTCAAACGAGCTGCGGCGGACCTCGTGCATCGAAACCGAAGGTGGAATGAGAAAGATGAGCGCTCGTGCGCTCAGCCAAGGCCGAGACCGTCTCGCCTCGCGCAATGCCAAACAGCGACCTGACCGCTTGGACGGCACTGTCTTTTGCATCCGGCAGATCCGCGCTGGAATCTTCGAAAACCAGTTCGATCCCAGGCGCTGTGACGGATTGTTCATGGGCGGGCGCGACAATAAAAAATGGCAGAAGCAGCAGCAGGAGGCCGGCCAAAAACATGGGCTGCAGATTCCTGCTGCCCATCCATTGCCCCGCCCTGTTGATTCTCTGCCCCACGCGATTGGCGTCCGGTCGTTTCCCCACAGACCCCATGGTGCACGGAAGACCACGACAGTCCAGCGCAGATTTGCCCGCAACCGCAGCGCGGCAGGCAAGACGATCAGAAAATGGAAAAAAGTGGCTCCCCGAGCAGGACTCGAACCTGCGACCAGACGATTAACAGTCGTCTGCTCTACCAACTGAGCTATCGGGGACCGATGCCGCTCAAGCGACGGGGGGCATATAGCAAGCCAACCGCTCATTGCAAAGCGGAAAACGCCCGTCGGCCTCGATTTCTGCGGCAAAGATGAAATTACGCCGGAGTGCGCGTGCTTGCCCTTGCCCCCGGACCCAGTCTCTTGGTAAGACCGCGCGCCCACGGTTTGATCCGTGGCGCGAGGCCTCGTGGCGGAGTGGCTACGCAGAGGACTGCAAATCCTTGCACCCCGGTT
>CAZHOK010000098.1:0-9440 GCA_964534115.1 uncultured Beijerinckia sp. | reverse complement strand
CGCCCTTGCCGCGATCCATGAATTCGGGATTGTCGCCACCGAAACCGGGCTGCGGATTTTTTTCCGGAATGCGCTTCATCTGCTCGACGCTGCCACCAATATAGGCGGCGGGCGACAAGCCGCGCTCGGCCTGGAAGCGTTCGGTCTGCTTCATTTGCAAACCGGCTGTGCCTTGCCGAACGACAACGTCGAATTTGTTCATTGCGGCGTCGGGCATTTCGCGCCGTCCGAGATTGGTGACATGCTGGCCCGGCCGCAGCCAGTCCGCATCATAGACAGGTTTCATACTGTCGGTTGCCGAGGAGACAATATCGACGCCATCCAGCGCCGCTTTGGGATTATCGACAGCGACCACTTCAATGCCGAGTTTTTTCGACATTTCTTCCGCATAGGCTTCGCGGTTTTTTGGGTTGGGGCTGTAGATCTTGCATTTCTGGATATTGCGCACGCAGCTGAAGGCTTCGAGAAAAGTGCGTGCCATGCCGCCTGAGCCCAGCATGCCCACGACATGGGAATCCTCGCGCGAGAGATATTTGACACCAATGCCAGCACCCCCGCCAACGCGCATATGCTGCAGCACGCCGTCATTGATGAAAGCCAGAGGCAGGCCGTTTCTGGTCGAGATGAGATAGATCACGCCGCAATAGGTGCCGGGCTGTCCGCAATATTTGTCTTCCGTCCATCCACCGTCCGGCGTCTTCGGCCAGGTGATAATGTCGGATTTCATGCGAATGGCGAAATAGCCGTCATTGGCACCTTCCATCGAGCCCCAGCGGAAATAACCGTCCTCGCGTTCGCAGGGAAAATACATGTCGATGCGCGGGCGATGGATGGCGCCGCCTTCAGGAAGTTTGCGAAACGCTTCCTCCTGGACGCGGATGCAATCCTTCATGGTGAGAATGTCGGAGACGGTCGCATTGTCGATGATGAGCATGTGTCCTCCCTGTCTTTTTTGTTGGAGAGACTATAGGGCAGGTTTTGCGCCTGAGACGAGGGGGGAGATGAAAACGGACCGGTTTTTCTCACCCGCTCATGTTCGGCCAGGCAAGTTCAAGGCAAAACTTGTAAAAAAATAATATTTTCAATAGCTTAGATCAGCACCCCAGAGGGCGGGGCCGCGCCTTCCGGCGGTCCGGTGGCCATTGAACCCATGGATCGATGTGGCCGCCCCGTCACATGGCCGTGGTTTCACGTCGGAGCGCGGCACTCGCTTGTTGTTCATGCGTTATCCGGTGTTTTCGGAGGGTTTGCCATGCGCTTGGTGCTTGCTTTGTCTGCTCTTGTGCTTTTGTCGGCCTGTTCGAACCGGGTGGATGTCGATGGCTCTATGCGCCCGCATAAATTGGCGGGCATGACGGGCGATCAATATGTCTGGGCGCGCAACGATGGGCGGCGCATGGCAAGCGATCCGGCCCTTTTGCGGCAGGGACAGGCCGATCAGGCAGCCTGCCGTGCCATGGCAAGTGCGCAGGGTTTGCTGAACATGCCGGCCTTTGTCCGTTGCATGGAGGCCCGCGGTTATTCCCGCCGCCGGGCTTGAGCTTGGCCGAAGGGAGGTTGCACACGCTCTTGTCGCTTGCCGGCTTATGCGACATAAACAGGCATCCAATTGCGGATAGTCTTGTTGCATGGTCGCGGCGGTCTTGAGCTCGTGCGCGACGCACCTCCCGCCGGGAAGATGGTTTCTTGACGATTGCTATTTCCATTTCAGTGCAGGATGGCGTGGTTCTGGCCTCCGACAGTGCGGTCGAGCATCGCGGCCAGATCTATTATTCGGCCGAGAAAACCGTGCAGCTCATCAAGGGCCTGCCCATCGGTGTGCTGGTTGCCGGCGATGCGGCGATCAACAACAAGGCTTTCATCGATGTGCTGAAGGATTTTGGCGCGCAGCATTCCTTGCGCAATGGCGCAAATTATTTCGACAAGAACAATTATACGGTGGAAGCCGTCGTTCGCCGCCTGCAGGATTATCTGCGCTCCATGGCTCCGATGCAGGTGGCCAAGCTTCGCTCCACTTTGATCATCGGCGGCTATTCCGCCAATTGCGGAACGCCCGAAGTCTGGAATCTCGTCTTCGACTCGCGCGAGGGCGTGAGCGTGTCGCAGGTCTGGTCACCCACTGAATATGGCATTTGCTGGGAGGGATCGGGCGAATGCCTGCATCGTCTCATGAGCGATGAATTCAGTGCCGGTGAGGGGACGAATGAAATCTCGAGCCCGACATTGGTAACGCCCGGCATGCCCATTCACGATGCGATCGCGCTGTCCAAATTCTTGATGGAAGCGACAATCGGCTATGTGCGCTTCCGCGTCGATCTGCAGCCCAAGACGGTGGGCGGGCCCGTCGATATAGCGGTGATCACGCGCCACGAGGGTTTTCGCTGGGTGCAGCGCAAAAAGCTCTCGTCGGGCGGGGGATCGGGAACGGCGCGCTAATTGCGCGAGCGCCAGAGCGGATAGGTGAGCAGGGCGCAGGCGGTCGCAATCGAGCCGCGCAGGAAAGCCTCGCCCGGCGTCGTATTCTCGATCATGCCCCACATAATGCCGAACATGAAGGCAAAGCCCATGCCGACGGCGAGTTTTTTGTCGCGGATCATCTTGCCTGCCGCTCCCCGATTCCGATGCGGGCGACAGCCTCCCACAATTCGTCGAAATGACTGATCACAACATCCGGCGCAAAGGTCGAGACATGCTGGTCGGTATAGCCGAAATCGACAGCCACGACCGGAATGCCGGCGGCCTTGGCCGTGTCAATATCGGTGCGTGAATCGCCAACCATAATGGTCTGCGCCGGGTGGCAGCCGGCCATTTCAATCGTCATCAGCAGCATGCGCGGATCGGGCTTGGCAATATTGCGGCCGTTTTCCTGAAACGTGTCCTGCCCGCAAATGGCGCGGAAACGGTGATCGATGCGCAAAGCCGAAAGCAATCGCTTGGAGGGGATTTCCACCTTGTTGGTGCAAACGGCAAAGCCGAAGCCGGCTTCTTCAAACCGGTCGAGCGCGCGCACCACACCGTCATAGAGATGGCTCTCGTCGGCGATATGGTCCTCGTAATAGGCGAGGAAATCCACAAAGAGCCGGTCGAGCTTTTGGTCATCCAGCGGGCGTCCCACGGCGGCAAAGCCACGCTGGATGAGGGCGCGCGCGCCTGCGCCGACCATTTTGCGGGCATCGGCCAGGGCGACCGGCGGAAGATCCTCGCGGGCCAGAATGACATTGAGCGTGGCGCAGAGATCGCCCGCCGTTTCGGCAAGCGTACCGTCCAGATCGAAGACGAGAAGGGGATTTGACTGCTGCATGGCTACCGCCTAGGGCGAAAATCGGCACAGGTCAAACCGGCCGGCTGCTTTCGCTTGCTGGCAGATCCGTTTTCGCAATAATCGCCCTTCAGCAAAAGGTCGTGATGAGGTTGTTCATGTCCCGCCATTCTCTGGCCTGCTCCGGTCTCGTCCCGATCGCTCTGGCCTTGGGAAGTCTGGCCGCCTCTGCCTCAAATTTCACCTTTTTGGCGGCCCCGGAGATCGAACTCAATCGTGTCTACAGCCTCAACCGCGCGACGGGGGAAGTGGGCGCCTGCCAATATGGATTGAAGGAAAATACGATCGGCGTCACGCTCTGCTATCAGCAAGGAGAGGGCGCCGGTCCGCAGCCAACCAGCGAATATGAGCTCGTGGCCTCGCGCCATGAGCGGGAGGGCGGCGTTTTCCGGGTCGATCTGCGCACGGGCACCATGTCGATCTGCTATGTGCTCAATGATCTGGTTGTGTGCACACCGCCGGCAAAATAGGGCATTTGCCTTTCGCCCCGGAAGCCGTTAAGCGCCCCCCATTGCCTTGTTTTGCAGCGGAGCCGCCATGACCGATCCCGCCGAAGCCGCCAAACGCCTTGCGGCCGCCCGCGCTTTGGACCTTGTCCGCCCGGGCATGCGTCTGGGGCTGGGGACCGGATCGACTGCAGCCCATTTCGTTGCCTTGCTGGGCGAGCGTGTGGCGCAGGGGCTGAAAATCGTCGGCGTGCCGACATCGGAGCGGACCCGCGAACAGGCTTTGTCGCTCCATATTCCGCTCTCCACGCTCGACGAGACGCCCGAGCTGGATCTGACAATCGATGGCGCCGATGAATTCGATCCGCAATTGCGCCTCATCAAAGGGGGCGGTGCGGCGCTTTTGCGCGAAAAAATCGTCGCGGCGGCCTCTGCCCGCATGGTGGTTGTCACCGACCGCTCCAAACAGGTCGCCATGCTAGGCAAGTTCCCCTTGCCTGTCGAGGTCGACCGTTTCGGCCTCGAATCCACCCGCCGCCATGTCCTTGCCGCAGGTCAGGCCACCGGCTGCGCCGGTGAGGTGCGGCTGCGGATGAACGGGCAGGGTCAAGTTTTGGTCACAGATGGCGGTCATGCCATTCTGGATTGTGTCTTTGGACGAATCCCCGATGCAGATGCACTGGCGCGTCTGCTGAACGCCATTCCCGGCGTCGTCGAACATGGTCTGTTCATCGGAATGGCGAAGGCGGTGATTGTCGCCGATGCATCCGGTGTTGAGGTTATCGGCGACCTGAACTGATTTTTGCAGGAGACGTCACGTGAAGTTCAAAGCCTTGTTCGGCGCCATTGCGCTGGCCTTTATCGCCGCCTCGTCCATGCCGGTTTTCGCGCAGGGCCAGAAGCAACCGGCGCCGCCGGCTTTTCTTCCCCCTGTCGCGGCTGTGAGCGACGCGCAATTCGCCCTCGGACGCGAAGTCGTTCAGCTCTCGGGCATCGCTCAGGGCTTTGCGCCTTTCGTCAATGACATGATGCGTGAACTCTCCGGCAATCTCACGCGCACGCGCCCGGAACTTGCCAAAGATCTCGGTGTGGTGATCAAGGATGTGATCACGCCGGAATTCACCGCCCGCACGGCCGAAATGATCGATCATTCCGCGCGTCTTGTCGCCGGGACGATGAGCGAAGCCGAGCTGAAGGAAACGGTCGCTTTTCTGAAAACGCCTGCGGGCAAGAAATATACGGAAATGCAGCCGGCCGTCATGAGCCGTCTCGTTCAGGCGGTGGATGCGTGGAACCGCGATCTGTCGCTCAGCATGATGGCGCGCGTGCGTGCCGAAATGAAGAAAAAGGGTCACGATCTCTGATCGTTTGAGGGTGCCCAGATGGCTTTCGATGTCGATCTCTTCGTCATAGGCGGCGGCTCCGGCGGCGTTCGCGCCGCGCGCATTGCTGCCGGCTATGGCGCATCTGTCATGATCGCCGAAGAATATCGCATGGGCGGCACATGTGTGATCCGCGGCTGCGTGCCGAAAAAGCTCTATGTCTATGCCAGCCGCTTTGCCGATGATTTCGCCGATTCTGCGGGCTTTGGCTGGACGATTCCGCAAAAGCCCTCCTTCCATTGGCCGACATTGGTCGCTGCCAAGGAGAAGGAGGTTTCGCGGCTGTCGCAGATCTATGGAAACAACCTCGCCAAGGCCGGTGTGCAGATAGTCGACAGCCGCGCCGAGATCGAAGATGCGCAGACCATTGTCTTGAAGAAAGACGGCCGGCGCATTCGGGCGAAGAAAATCCTTGTCGCAACGGGTGCAACGCCCGTGCTTGAGCCCGCCATTCCGGGCCTTGAACATGCAATCACGTCGAATGAGATTTTCGATCTGCCGGTTTTTCCCCAGCGCCTCCTGGTGATTGGCGCTGGTTATATTGCGCTTGAATTTGCCAGCGTCTTTGCCCGGCTCGGTTCGCAGGTCACGCTTGCCTTCCGGGCTGAAAACATCCTGCGCGGTTTTGACGAGGATATTCGCCAGGGTCTGCGCGTCGAATTGCAACATGCCGGCATCGATATTCTTGCCGCCAATCTCCCGCAGTCGATCGAGAAACGCGCCGATGGCCTTGCTGTCGTCTTTGCCAATGGCGAGACGCGCGTCGTCGATCAAATCCTGCTCGCCACCGGCCGGCGTCCGAACACATCGGGTCTTGGCCTCGAAAAGGCCGGGGTCGAGATGGATTCTGTCGGGGCGATCAAGGTCGATGCGCATTCGCGCACGAATGTGCCCTCAATCTTTGCCGTTGGCGACGTCACCAATCGCGTCAATCTCACGCCGGTCGCCATTCGCGAGGGCCATGCTTTTGCCGATACGCAATTTGGCGGCAAGGATGTCGTTGTCACGCACACAGACATTCCGACGGCTGTCTTCACCACGCCGGAAATCGGCACGGTCGGGATGAGCGAGACGCAAGCCCGCGAAATGTTCGACGTGGTCGATATTTACAAGACGAGCTTCCGGCCGATGAAGGCGACGCTTTCGGGGCGGGCGGAAAAAGCGCTCATGAAGATTGTCGTCGACGGCAAAACCGATCGGGTGCTTGGCGTCCATATTCTCGGCCATGAGGCCGGTGAAATGGCGCAATTGCTGGGCATTGCCGTCAAGCTGCGGGCGAATAAGGCAGATTTCGATGCGACCTTCGCCGTTCACCCGACGGCGGCCGAGGAGCTCGTGACCTTGCGCACCCGCACGGAACGCCACGAGCGCCCTCTCTAGGCGGGGAGGGGCTGCGACAAAGGTCGCGGCCAAAAACCTGTCCTGATTGTCCTGTTTTATTGTATAAGCCGCTCGCGCCCCTGCCCGGGGTGCAAGCTGGCTGTTTGGAGATTTTTATGCCTGCCACCCCCTGGACCCCTGACTCCTGGCGCTCAAAGCCCATCGAGCAAGCACCCGTCTATCCGGATGCAAAGGCTCTTGGCGATGTGGAGCGCCAGCTGGCCGGCTTTCCGCCGCTGGTCTTTGCGGGCGAGGCGCGCAAGCTGAAAAAGGCTCTGGCCAAAGTGCAGGCCGGCGAGTCCTTCCTTCTGCAGGGTGGCGATTGCGCCGAGAGTTTTGCTGAACATTCAGCCGACAATATTCGCGACTTTTTCCGCGTCTTTTTGCAGATGGCGGTGGTGCTCACCTTTGCTGCTGCCTCGCCGGTGGTGAAAGTGGGGCGTGTGGCCGGCCAGTTCGCCAAGCCGCGCACCAATCCGACGGAAAAGATCAACGGGCTCGAACTGCCGATCTATCGCGGTGACATTATCAACGACACGGATTTCACGCCCGAGAGCCGCACGCCAGATCCGCGCCGGCAGATCGAGGCCTATCGCCAGTCGGCGGCAACGCTCAATCTCATTCGCGCTTTCGCCACCGGCGGCTACGCCAATCTTGAAAATGCGCATCGCTGGATGCTGGGCTTTGTCAACGACAGCCCGCAATCGCATCGCTATCAGGAACTCGCCGACCGCATTACCGAGACGCTGAATTTCATGCGCGCCATCGGTCTTGAGGCCGATGCCCATCAGGAATTGCGCCAGACGGATTTCTACACGTCGCATGAAGCTTTGCTCTTGGGCTATGAGCAGGCTCTGACGCGCATCGATTCCACGTCAGGCGATCCTTACGCCACATCCGGCCATATGTTGTGGATCGGCGACCGCACGCGCCAGGCCGATCACGCCCATATCGAATATTGCCGCGGCGTGAAAAATCCCATCGGGCTCAAATGCGGCCCCTCGCTGAAGAGCGACGATCTGCTGCGTCTGATTGACATTCTGAGCCCGGCCAACGAGCCCGGCCGCCTGACATTGATCTGCCGTTTCGGCTCGGAAAAGATTTTCGATCATCTGCCTGCCCTCATCCGCGCGGTGGAGCGCGAGGGGCGCAAGGTGGTTTGGTCCTGCGATCCGATGCACGGCAATACGATTTCCGCATCCGGCTACAAGACGCGTCCCTTCGAGCGCATCATGAGCGAGATCCGCTCCTTCTTCGCCATCCATCAGGCGGAGGGCACTTATGCGGGCGGCGTGCATCTTGAAATGACGGGCAAGAATGTCACCGAATGTACGGGCGGTGCGCGCCAGATTCTCGAGACCGATCTGCGCGACCGCTATCACACCCATTGCGACCCGCGCCTCAATGCCGAACAGGCCATTGAAGTGGCCTTCCTCGTGTCTGAACTTCTGAAAGCCGAACGCACCGGCAAGGTTCAGCCGGCGGTGAATGCGGCGGAGTGATTTCGTTCGTTCTTGCGAGGAGCAAAGCGAGGCGGCAATCCATCTTCGGATGGCTGCCACCAGATGGTTTGCTTCGTCGCCTTCGGCGCTTCGCAATGACGGTTGGGACATGGGGCCAGCCTCCCGTCCACTTTCATCTCCCATGGTTCGCCATTGCCCAGCCTGCCCGGGCGCGATAGATGGCTAGTATGACCACGCCTCCTTCCCGGCTCTCCCGCCTTGTCCTCGCCCTTGCCCAGACCCGCTCGACGGTCGGGGATATTGCGGGCAATGCGGCTGTTGTCCGGCAGGCTCGGGCGCAGGCGGCCTCTCAGGGGGCCGATCTCGTCATGTTCCCTGAGCTCAATCTCGCCGGCTATACGCCGGAAGACCTCGTGCTCAAGCCCGCCTTCCAGGAGGCCTGCCGTGCGGCGGCCGAAGATCTTGCCCGCGAGACGGCGGATGGCGGCCCGGCTCTGCTTGTGGGCCTGCCCTGGGTCGAGGACGGCCAGCTCTTCAATGCCGATGCGCTGCTTGCGGGCGGGCGCATCGAGGCGGTGCGCTTCAAGGTCGATCTGCCCAATTACGGCGTCTTCGATGAAAAGCGTGTCTTTGCCGGCGGGCCGGTGCCGGGACCGATCGTCTTCAAGGGCGTGCGCATCGGCATTCCGATCTGCGAGGACATTTGGTCTGAAGAAGTCTGCGAATGTCTGGCTGAGACGGGCGCGGAAATTCTGCTCGTGCCCAATGGCTCGCCCTATTGGTGCGACAAGAATGACGAGCGCGTGCAGATTGCGCTCAATCGCGTCATCGAGACGGATTTGCCGCTTGTCTATCTCAATCAGGTGGGCGGTCAGGACGAGCTGGTCTTCGACGGCGCATCTTTCGTCGTCAATGCGGATCGCTCTGTGCCGGTGCAATTGCCCGCCTTTCGCCCGCTGGTGACGACCTGCGTTTTCGAGCGCAATGGCGAGGGCTGGCATGTTCTGGACGGCGAGCGCGCGCTTCTCCCCGAAGGCGATGGCGCCGATTATGCCGCCTGCGTTCTGGGCCTGCGCGATTATGTCGAGAAGAACAATTTTCCCGGCGTGGTGATGGGCCTGTCGGGCGGGGTGGATTCGGCGCTCTGCGCGGCCATGGCCGCAGATGCTTTGGGGCCTGAGCGCGTTCATTGCATCATGCTGCCCTATCGCTTCACCTCGGAGGAAAGCCTGCAGGATGCGAAAGATTGCGCGCAGGCGCTTGGCGTTCGCTACGATATTCTGCCCATTGCTCCTGGTGTCGAAGGAATGGAATCCGTTCTCGCACCGCTTTTTTCTGGTCGGGCGCGCGATCTGACGGAAGAAAATCTGCAGAGCCGCGTGCGCGGAACTTTGCTCATGGCCATGTCCAAAACCACATGCCCCCCTTCTCTCGGGATGGCCATGATAAA
>CAZHOK010000097.1:0-9610 GCA_964534115.1 uncultured Beijerinckia sp. | reverse complement strand
GTATAGGGAATGGCATTGGCGCCGACGCCCATGGTGATGGCGAGCGGCATGGGCGCCAGCATATGCGCGGCGTCATATTCCTTGTTGATCGTCTTGTCGCGAATGACCGCCCAGCCCGCAGCCTTGTTCACTTCGACATTGAGACCATGTTTTGAATAAAAGCCCAAAGGCGCGGCCATGATGATCGGCGTCGCGCAGGTGATCGGAATGAAGCCGACCTTCAGATCTTTCTTTTCGATCGGTCCCGATTGCGCAAAAACTTCTGTTGCCGTGGCGAGCGGGAAGAAAGTCGAGACAGCAGCTGCAGCTGTGGAGGCGCCGAGTTTCTGCAGGAATGCACGGCGATGCGCATCGACGGGGAAGAGCTGACGCAGCACGGCATTGGCGACGACATTCTCATAAGTCTTGTCGGTATTGGCAGCAGTCTCGACTGCCTCGGCGCGCATGGCAGCATCATGCTCGCTCTGCGAGGAATGCTGACCGCAACCGCAGCCGCGGTTGAAACTGTTGCGAGCGTCAAAAGGATTCTTGAACATGTCTCTTTGCCTCCGCTTCAATCGAAGCCTGAGACCCAGAGAGCAACGAGCATGCCAAAGTCTGAATTGCGCGATTTTCGTCCAGCGCCTGTATGCAGCGCCAGCGAATGGCTCTTCTAACAGTCCATCGCTGCAAGGGAATCGCGCGCGCTGCTCAATTATTGTGCAGTCTCGCGTCCTCGTGATGTCCAGCCGAAGGGGCTGATGAGATTTTCACCAGCGCGCAGAAAACGCGCCGGATCGACGGCGCGTCCGTCCATGCGGATCTCATAATGAAGATGGGCGCCGGTGGACCGGCCTGTCGAGCCCATGCGGCCCACGGCTTGGCCCTGGGACACCATCTGGCCTTCGCGCACCCGAAGATCGGAGAGATGGGCATAGCGGGTGGCCAGCCCATTGCCATGGTCGATTTCGATCGTCAGTCCGTAAGCGCCGTTCCAGCCCGCGAGCGTGATCTGCCCGTCGGCCGTGGCCTGCACGTCCGAGCTAAATTCATTGCGCAGGTCGATGCCCGCATGCCAGGCGGCCCGGCCATGAAAGGGATCGTTGCGGGCCCCGAAATGCGAGGTGACTTCATAAGTGCCGCCAAGCGGGGCGAGCAGCGGAACCTGGGGCAGCAGGGCATTTAGGCGCGCATGGCGGGCGAGCGTGGCTTCGAGCGCGTGCAGTTTTCTCGAAAATTCGCCCCCGCCCACGGCCTCGCTCAGGGGAATGAAAGGTCCGCCAGCGGCGATGGTCGGTGCCGGCATTTTGTCGATGGGCAGCCCGGTGGCAGCCAGCGCCAGATCGATCCGGCGCAGATCCGCGCCGATTTTGGCCCCCAAAGTCTGAAGTGCTGCAAGATGACCGCGCTCGACCTCGAGCATGGCGCCTTCGAGGCGGCGCAATTGCAAGGGATTGGCCTCGGCGCTCGGCTCTTCGTGGCGCGGGGGCGCGGGGCGTACCGGGGGGAGGGGCACATTGGCCAGTGGCCGGGGAGGGGTCGCCTGAGGAAGCGGGCTGCCTCCCGCCTGTCTCGCCAATTGGCCAAGGAAAGCGCCCTGCGCTTCAAGCTCGGCCTGACGGGCGGCAAGCTGGACGACGCGGTTTTGCAGCAGATCGGCATCGAGGACCTGGCGGCTCGACACACGCTCGAGCTGCCCCTGCAAATCGGCAATCCGTTTGCGATAATGGGCCGAGCCGGCCTCTGACAGGGGCTGGCTGGGTGCGCTGATCACGTGAGCGATGGCCAGCGGCGCGGCAAGGAGGAAAAGACAAAGGCCGAGGACGGCCAGAATCGCGGGGGTGCGGCCGAGCGAGCAGGTGACCTGGCCTGCACCGGTTTGCAGCGTCAGGCTGATCTTGCGTCGTGACAAGGGCTCTCTATGCATGAATCTCCCGCCGCTTTGCGTGGCAGCGGGAGATTGGCTTTTTATGGTTAATTTTTGCTAACCATAAGTGCAGCTGTTCAGAGAGCCTTGGTGGCTTCCAGCACTTCCTTGGCGTGGCCGGGTACTTTCACCTTGTTCCAGATCTGGGCGATTTTGCCATCTGCCCCGATCAGAAAGGTGGTGCGCTCGACGCCCATATATTTGCGGCCATACATGCTTTTTTCGACCCAGACGCCATAGGCCTCCAGCATGGTTTTGCTCTCATCCGAGAGAAGGTCGAATTCCAGCCCGTGCTTGGCCTTGAACTTGTCATGGGCTTTTACCGGATCCGGCGAGACGCCGATCACCACAGCGCCGGCTTTTTCGAATTGCTTGCGCAGGCCGTTGAAATCGATGGCCTCCTGCGTGCAGCCGGATGTGTCATCCTTGGGGTAGAAATAAAGAACGACCTTCTGGCCCTTGAGGCCAGAGAGTTTGATTCGTCCGTTGCCGTCGGAGGGAAGGTCGAACGGGGGGGCTTTGACGCCGGGTTCCAGCTTGGCAGACAATTTACGCCTTCCTTTCGTCTTATTGCACCAGCATTGACCTACGGACAGGTGACAGGCACGGATCGCGCGCCAATGCGCGAACTTCTCTATAGTCGTGCACGAATCGTGGCGGAAGCTCCCATGGAGAGCAGGGCGCAGCTTGAGCGGTCTGGATCAGAATAAATCGGGCCTGCTGGGCCGCATGCTGGCGTGGTTCTCCCGTCCGGCACGCGGCGACGATTCCCTCACGTTGCGACGAACGCGCCGTCCCTGGCGCCGGCGCACGCGCGTGATTGTCATCGGCATGGCTGTCATCGCTTTTCTCTGCCTCACGCCGGCGATGGTGGCCGCTTATCTTTTTAACCGTCTATCGGAAGGACCGATTGCGCTCGACTGGATGCGCAAGCCTCTGGCCTCGGGTATTTCGGCGCGGATCGGTCCAGCTTACAGCGTCGAAGTCGGCCCCATTGTGCTGGAGGACAGCGACCACGGACCGCGCTTTGCCATTTCGGGATTGAAGCTGACCGACGAGAATGGTCGCTCCATTCTCGATGCGCCGAAAGCGGAAGCTGCGATCAATCCTCTGCCGCTCATCTTCGGGCGTATTTCACCTCGGCGTCTTGAGATCCAGGATGTCGAATTGCGTTTGTCGGTTCTGGCCGACGGTTCGGTTTCCATTTCTGCCGGCTCTGAACCGGTCATTATCGCCGAGCAGAATCCGGCCCTTGCAGCGCCGTCCGATGCGGCTCCTTCTGCAACGGCTGCGCCTGCGCGCGATCAGATTGCACAATTGGGTTCAGTCCTGCGCGCCGTCCTCGATTCAGCCACCCGCACCAATACGCCAGTGGGTGCACTCAAACGTCTCGGCATTTCACGCGGGCGTCTTGTCTTCGAGGATCGCACGGCGCGGCATGTCACCGTGTTCGACGATCTCGTTCTCGATCTCGACCGGATGCAGGACAGTGCCTATCTGTTTGTCTCTGCGCAGGGGCCAGAAGGTCGCTGGCGCATCGAGGCTTCCGTCACTGGAAAGCCGAGCGAGGCCCGCTCGTTCGATGTGGCCATGACCAATCTGACGCTCGATCAGATTTTGCTCGTGGCGGGCCTGCGCGATCCCGGCTTTGAAATGTCCATGCCGCTGTCGGCGCGTCTGAACCTGTCCATGGAGGCGGATGGGCGCGTCTCCAGCGCAGGCGGTCAATTTGCCGCCGGCAATGGTTTCATGTTTTTCGCCGATCGCGATTTTGAACCCGTGCAGGTCGACCGGATCGAGGGATCTTTTACCTGGCGCGCCGATCTCCGGCGTTTTGAAATCGAGCGCACTCTGCTCCATATCGCCGATACGCAATTTACACTTGCTGGCGCATTGATCCCGCCATCGGCCGACGATCCGTCATGGCGGATTGAAGGACGCGCTTTGGAGCGGGGCGTTTTCGGCCCCGAGCGACAGGGGCAAAAACCCATAAATGTCGATCGCGCTTTGCTGGCTGCCCGTTTCATTGCGCAGGAACGCCGCCTTGTGGTCGATCGCTTTGAACTGACCGGCCCCGAACTTGCGCTTGCTGCTTCGGCCGATCTTCAGTTGACCGAACGGGGTCCGCATTTGCGGATGAATCTCTCATCCGGTCGCATGCCGGTGCAGAATATCATGCGGCTTTGGCCCAGTTTCGTCTCGCCGACGACGCGCAACTGGTTTCAAAGATCGCTGAATGCGGGAACGGTCGAGGATCTCACCCTCTGGCTCGATTTCGACCCAGAGACCATGAATGCGATGGATGTTCATGCTCCTCCCGATGCCAGCATGCGACTGGCCTTTCGGCTCTCGAATACATCGCTTTTGGCTTTGCCCGGAATTCCGCCATTGTCGGGCATATCGGGTTCCGGTGTCATGACCGGACGCACGGCTTATTTTTCTACGACGCGTGGATTGATTCAGGTGACACCGGGGCTCCGGCTTGTTCTGTCGGAGGCCTCTTTTGCTGCCCCCGATCTCGATGTCCATCCGACTCCTGCAACAGTCACTTTGCGCATGAATGGCCCGCTCGATGCCGTGGCCGATCTTTTCGATCGCGAGGCTTTGAAGCCATTTGCACAGATTCCGATCGATGCCACCAGTGTGAAGGGTCAGATCGACGGACGTCTGGTCATCGATATGGCGCTTGGCAGCGAAACAAAGACCGAGGATGTGCGCATCAGCGCCAGTGCATCCATCAGCAATTTCACCGTCGACAGGCTTGTCGGCTCAGAAAAGCTCGAAGCGGGCACGCTCACTCTGACGGCGTCGCGCGGGACATTGGATGCTGTCGGCCAGGGCCGCCTCTTTGGTGCGCCGGCGACGATTGAATTGCGCAAAAATGCCGATCAGCCGACCGAAGCAACGCTTGGGATGCAACTCGACGATGCCGCGCGCAACAAGCTCGGCCTCAATTTCGGTTCCGCACTCACCGGCCAGATTGGCGCGCGCCTGACAGCGCTGCTCGGTCAGAAGGACAAGCCGCGGGCTCAGGTTGAAATCGACTTCACCCGCGCTTCCATCGACAATCTTTTGCCGGGCTATACGAAGCCGGCGGGCCGGCCGGCCAAGGCGAATTTCATTCTGGTCAATGATCCCGATGGTCCCGATCTCGAACAATTTGTTTTTGATGGCGGCGGTGGAGCGATTGCGCGTGGAACAATCGAGCTCGATGCCTCAGGTGGGCTGGAACGTGCGCGGCTGACGCAAGTGCGCCTGTCGCCGGGCGATGACATCCGGATTGAGGCAGAGCAGAAAGAGGTTCTCAAATTGATCGTCTCCGGGCGCGCTGTCGATGCGCGTCCCTTTCTCAAACTGCTCACCACGGGCGGGCCTTCGGGCTCTCGCGGCCCCGCCTCACCGCCCAAGGATTTCGATCTCGAGCTCAAGGCTGCAACAGTCACAGGCCATAACAGCAAATCCGCATCGGGCGTCGAAATGCGTTTGGGTCGGCGCAATGGGCAGATCCGGCAATTCCAATTGTCCGGACGTTTCGGGCGTGAATCTGTTGTCGGTTCGATTGCCCGCGCCAATAATGGCGATGCGCCGCAAATTGCCATTACAACCAATGACGGCGGTGCCCTTCTGTCCTTTTTCGATTTCTATCGTCGGATGGAAGGTGGCAAGCTGACCTTTGTCGCAAGCGTCGAAGAGGGTGCGATTGACGGCACGGTCAATGTTCGCGATTTCATCGTGCGCAATGAGCCTGCCTTGCGGCGCCTTGTGACGGAGGGCGTTGCCGCGCGCGATCGCAGCGGGCAGATGCGGATCGATACGACGGCGGCGGCCTTCTCGCGCTTGCAGGTGAGTTTCACCCGCGCGCAGGGACGCATCGATTTGCGCGACGGGATCATAAACGGTCCGGAGGCGGGCGCCACAATCGAGGGTTCGCTCGATACGCTGAATGATCGCGTCAATATGACGGGCACATTCGTGCCGGCCTATGGGCTCAACAATATGTTTGCCAAAATTCCAGTCGTCGGATTCTTCTTGGGCGGCGGCTCGAATGAAGGATTGTTCGGCGTCAATTTCCGGATCAGCGGCCCGGCGACAGCGCCCATGCTGACGATCAATCCCTTGTCCGCACTGGCACCCGGTTTTCTGCGCAAAATTTTTGGGGCGGGCGAAGTCGGCACAGGCCAGTCACCGCAACCGCCGGGAGCGATTCCGCAGGAACAGGCGCCGGCCGCCAATGGAAATGCGCCAATGCAATATGCACCGGCGCGTCGCACGCCATCGCCCTTCGGCCGGTGAAGATCAGACCGGCTTGAGCAGCACGTGTTTCTTTTTGCCGAGCGAAAGTTTTATCACGCCATCGCCGGTCAGATCGGCTGCGCCCAGTGTGGCGCGCTCGTCGGTGACATTGGCATCGTTCATCCGCAGACCGCCGCCCTTGACCTGACGGCGCGCCTCGCCCGTTGAGGCGACGAGCCCGGCTTTGACAAAAGCCGTGAGCACGCCGATGCCGGCGTCAAATTCGGATTTTGCAATTTCCACCGTCGGCAGCGCGCTGGAGAGCACGCCTTCCTCAAAAGTCTTGCGCGCGGTCTCGGCAGCAAGCTCCGCCGCTTCGCGACCGTGCAGCATGGCGGTTGCTTCATTGGCGAGAATCTTTTTCGCCTCGTTGATCTCCGCACCGCCGAGCTTTTCCAGACGTGCGATTTCATCCATCGGCAATTCGGTGAAGAGACGCAGGAAGCGGCCGACATCGGCGTCTTCCGTGTTGCGCCAATATTGCCAGTAATCATAGACGGGCAGCATGTCGGCATTGAGCCAGACCGCGCCCGACGCCGTCTTGCCCATTTTCGCGCCCGACGCCGTGGTGAGCAGCGGCGAGGTCAAAGCATAAAGCTGCGGCGTGCCCATGCGCCGGCCAAGATCAATGCCGGTGACAATATTGCCCCATTGATCGGAGCCGCCCATTTGCAAATTGACGCCATGGCGCTTGTTCAGCTCCACGTAATCGTAGGATTGCAGGCACATATAGTTGAACTCGATGAAGGAGAGTTCCTGATCGCGATCGAGCCGCATCTTCACACTGTCCATCGACAACATGCGATTGACCGAGAAATGGCGGCCGACATCGCGCAGGAAGTCGATATATTTGAGCGCCGTCAGCCATTCGGCATTATCCGTCATCAAAGCATCGGTCTTGCCGTCGCCAAAGCGCAGGAATTTTGTGAACACCTGCTTGATGCCGTTTTTATTGGCCTCGATCTGGTCGAGCGTCAAAAGCTTGCGGCTCTCGTCGCGGCCCGATGGATCGCCGACCTGTGTTGTGCCGCCGCCCATCAGCGAGATCGGCTTGCCGGCGCCGCTCTTCTGCATCCAGCGCAGCATCATGATCTGGAGGAGCGAGCCGATATGCAGCGAGGCCGCCGTGCAGTCGAAGCCGATATAGGCCACGAGCTCGCCCTTGGCGGCTTTCTCATCGACGCCCGCGAAATCGGAGCATTGATGAATATAGCCGCGCTCCTGGAGCGTGCGGAGGAAGTCGGACTTCGGCTGGAAATCGGCTGTCATGGGATCCTCGTAACGTGCGGCGAGGTTTAGTCGACAGGGCGCACGGGCGCAACGTGACAGGGGGCAGCCCACCCCCTAGCATGGCGCAACGCTTCCCGCCGTCATTGCGAGCGGAGCGAAGCAATCCAGAGCCAACGCGCAGCTCTGGATTGCTTCGTCGCTTCGCTCCTCGCAATGACGGGCCGGGGCAGACCCGCTTTGGTGTCGAGGCCCAATCCCTATGCCCACTTTCCGCGCCATAGGCCTGATGTCCGGCACGTCGATGGATGGCGTCGATGTCGCCCTCATCGAGACGGATGGCGAGGCCCATGTCGTGCAGGGTCCGTCCGGCGTCCGGCCCTATTCGGAGGTCGAGCGGCGGCTGCTGCGCGCGGCCTTGTCGGATGCGCGCACCCTGAGCGATGCCGCGCAGCGCCCCGGCATTCTGCCGCAAGCCGAGGCCTTCATCACCCGCGCCCATGCGGAGGCGGTCGAGACGTTCTGTCGGGAGCAGGGAGTCGATCTGGCGGGCGTGGACGTGATCGGCTTCCATGGCCAGACTGTACTGCACCGGCCCGAACGCGGCCTCACCGTCCAGATCGGCGATGGGGCCGAGCTGGCCGAGCGGCTCGGCCGCCCGGTCGTCTTCGATCTGCGCAGCGCCGATGTGAAAGCGGGCGGGCAGGGTGCGCCGCTTGTGCCCGTCTATCACCGCGCTCTGGTCGCGCAGGCGCGGGCAGCGGGACCGGGGCTGCCCGAAGTCGTGGCCGTTCTCAATCTGGGGGGCGTCGCCAATGCGACCATTCTGGCAGGCGATGCCGATCCGCTGGCCTGCGACACGGGGCCGGGCAATGCGCTGATCGACGATTTTGTCCTCGCCAGAACGGGCGCAGCCTATGATGCTGGCGGGGCATTGGCCGCCGCAGGACGTGTCGATCCCGTCGTTCTTGCTAGATTATTGGCTCATCCATTCTTTGAGAAAAGCCTGCCTAAAAGTTTGGACAGAAATGATTTTTCATCATCATCCGTCACCGCTCTGAGCGATGCGGACGGGGCGGCGACGCTGACCGCATTCACCGCCCATGCTGTGGCCCGGCTCCTGCCGCATCTGCCGGAGCGTCCAGCCATGTGGATCGCTTGCGGCGGCGGTGCGCGCAATCTTGCAATGCTGGAGATGATCGAGGCCGCGGTCGGTGCGCCGATAAAACCCGCCGAAAAATTCGGCTGGTCGTCGGATGCAATGGAAGCGCAGGCCTTCGCCTATCTCGCGGTGCGCTCGCGACTCGGCCTGCCCATCACCTTTCCGGGCACGACGGGTGTTGCAACGCCGATGACAGGCGGGCGGCTCGAGACGCTCTAAAGCGCGCTGCGAATGTCCGTTTTCGGGAAGTCATCCCCGACAAAAAGGAGCGGGCAAGCATATTGTTGGGCAAGGTCGTAAGCGAAACAATCGCAGAAGTTCAGGCCTGCCGGATGAACGCCTCTGCCCCAGCGACTATAGGCAGCTGCGACGCGCCTTGCGGTCGCAGGCGAGGCTTCGATGAATGTCATGCCGAGGCGGTCGAGCAGACGTGACATGGCGTCGCCGAGGCCGCGCCGCTCTGCGACGATCAGCGCTTCCGCGACGGTTACCGATGAAATCACCAGTTCGTCAGCAGACGCCAGAGCGTCCATGATGCGGTCGGTGTGCGGCTCATCGAGCAGGAGCGCCATCAAAGCGGACGTGTCTACCGCGATCACTTCGGTAGCCCGTACTCATCGAAGAGAAAGTCTTGGCTCCGCGCTGCGTCGGGACCGGGGCTGCCGCGTCCGACACCTCTGAGCTCTTCGAGGAGCCTTCGCCGGCTGGCAGCACCGGGCTTGACCGTCACAGGAACCAGCCGCACGGCTTCCTGTCCGTGGCGGGTCAAAATGACTTCGTCACCCGCCTCGGCGCGGCGCACGAGTTCGGTCAGTTGAGCTTTGGCTTCGGTAACGGAGACGCGCATGAGATTATTGGACCATAATCTGGTCCAATAATCAATCAGACTTACCTCACCCCTGCTTGGACCGCGCGGGCGTCGGCAGGCGTGGGGGATTGTCGAGGCGGCGGTCGAGATAGGCGCCGACTTCGGTGATCAGCTCGTCGACTTTCACTTCCTTGATGCTGACGCCATGGTCTTT
>CAZHOK010000096.1:7145-9751 GCA_964534115.1 uncultured Beijerinckia sp. | reverse complement strand
GCCGTCGCCATGCCGGCATGGAACATTGGCTGCCGCTTTTTTACAGTGAAACCGACACGCTTTTCGATTTTATCGGCAGCGCGCCTTTGTTTCTCGACGCTCTGGCTGAGGATGCAGCAGGCGAGCGCCTGTCGCAGATCAAGGATTATTATGCAGCGCGCAAGGAGCAGCATGATGCCGATCCGGCGCGCTCGCCCTACAAGCCGCTCTTGCCCGATGCGCTCTATCTCTCTCCTGATGATTGGCGCAAAAGACTGAACGACAATATTGTCGCGCGCCTGTCGCCTTTCGCGCAACCCGAGGCGCGCGGTCTTTTCGATTGCGGCGGCCGTCTCGGACGCAATTTTGCGCCTGAGCGGGCGGACGAAAATGCCAATGTTTTTGATGCGGCGGTTGCCCATATTCGCGCTTTGCAGGCCGAGAGGCGCCGCGTGATTGTCGCTGGCTGGTCCGATGGTTCGCGCGATCGTCTGGCATCCGTTCTGGGCGAACATGGTCTGAAGGCAACCGAGCCCGTCTCCTCTCTGGCGCAGGCGATGGGCGTGACGCCGGCCAAAGTCGCGCTGGCCGTTGCCGGCATGGAACAGGGTTTTGAGGCCGGCGATCTCGTCGTCATTTCCGAACAGGATATTTTGGGCGACCGTCTTGTGCGCCAGCGCCGGCGCACGAAAAAGGCGGCAGATTTTTTAAGCGAAGTGGCCGCGCTCTCGGCTGGCGATCTCGTCGTTCATGTCGATCATGGCATTGGCCGCTTCGTCGGGTTGCGGGCCATAGAAGTCGGCGGCGCGCCGCATGATTGCCTCGAGATTCATTATGCGGGCGGCGACAAATTGTTCCTGCCCGTTGAAAATCTCGAATTGTTGTCGCGCTATGGTTCGGAAGACACCGAGGCCCAGCTCGACAAGCTCGGCGGCGTTGGCTGGCAGACACGCAAATCGCGGATGAAGAAGCGCATTCGCGATATGGCCTATGAGCTGATCAAGATTGCGGCTGCACGTCTCACGCGCGAAGCACCCAAACTCGTGCCGCCCGAAGGGCTCTATGAGGAATTTTGCGCGCGCTTTCCCTATGATGAGACCGAAGATCAGCTGAATTCCATCGAATCCGTGCTGGAGGATCTGGCTGCGGGTCGTCCGATGGATCGGCTTGTCTGCGGCGATGTCGGCTTCGGCAAGACGGAAGTTGCCTTGCGGGCGGCTTTTGCAGCGGCGATCAATGGCAAGCAGGTCGCAGTCGTCGTGCCGACAACGCTTCTTGCACGCCAGCATTACAAAACATTCAGCACGCGTTTTGCAGGTTTGCCGATCAAGGTTGCGCAAATGTCGCGCATGACCAGCGCCGCCGATTTGCGCGCGGCGAAAAAAGGTCTGGCCGATGGATCTGTCGATATTATCGTCGGCACCCATGCTGTGCTTGGCAAGCAGGTAGCATTCAAGGATCTCGGCCTCGTCATCGTCGATGAAGAACAGCATTTCGGCGTGGCGCATAAGGAGCGGCTGAAGTCGTTGCAGGCGGAAGTCCATGTGCTGACGCTCTCAGCCACACCCATTCCGCGCACATTGCAACTGGCGCTCACAGGTGTGCGCGAACTCTCGATCATTGCCACGCCGCCGGTCGATCGCCTGGCAGTGCGCACATTTATCGCGCCCTTCGATGAGCTGCTTGTGCGTGAGGCCTTTTTGCGCGAGCGCTAACGCGGCGGCCAAAGCTTTTTCGTCTGTCCGCGCATCGAGGATATTGAGGATGCGACAGCCTTCCTGCGCAAGAGCGTGCCGGAAGCCAAATTCGTCGTCGCCCATGGCCAGATGGCGGCCGGCGAACTCGAAGACAAAATGGCCGCTTTCTACGACGGCAAATACGATATTCTCGTCTCAACTGCGATTGTCGAATCCGGTCTCGATATTCCAACCGCCAATACGATGGTGATCTGGCGCGCCGACATGTTCGGTCTGGCCGCGCTCTATCAATTGCGCGGTCGCGTCGGGCGCTCGAAAACGCGCGCTTATGCTTTGTTCACGACACCGGCCAGCAAGCAGATGACGCCGCAGGCGGAGAAGAGGCTGAAGGTTCTGCAATCGCTCGACACTTTGGGCGCAGGCTTCCAGCTTGCCAGCCACGATCTCGACATTCGCGGTGCGGGCAATCTCTTGGGCGAAGAGCAATCGGGCCAGATCAAGGAAGTCGGTTACGAACTCTATCAGCAAATGCTGCAGGATGCAGTCAATGCGCTGAAGGCGGGTATTGAGGCGCCGGTCGAAGAGCAATGGTCGCCCGCCATCACCATTGGCACGCCGGTGCTGATCCCTGAAGATTATGTGCCGGATCTGCCGCTGCGCATGGGCCTTTATCGCCGCATGTCGACGCTTGAGAGCGATGAAGAGATCGAGACTTTCGCGGCCGAGATGATCGATCGCTTCGGTCCACCGCCCGCAGAGGTCGAGCAGCTTTTCAAACTTGTCGCGATCAAAGCATTGTGCCGACGCGCCCATGTCGAAAAAGTCGATGCCGGTCCGAAAGGGGCGATCATCGCCTTCCGCGACAATTCCTTCGCCAATCCGCAAGGGCTCGTGCGCTTTATCGCGGAGCAGGGCAGCGAAGCAAAAGTC
>CAZHOK010000096.1:0-7135 GCA_964534115.1 uncultured Beijerinckia sp. | reverse complement strand
TTCTCACCCACATGTCCCACGAACTGGATTACGATCAACTGGTCCGCGAACTGCCGGAGCATGTCCGACCAGCGTACGATGGGCTGCGGATTCCAATCACCAGTCCGCCCGCGCAATAAACACAAGGAGCAGGGCAGCGAAGCAAAAGTCCGCCCCGACATGCGCATTGTCTTCATCCGCGATTTCGAAAAGCCGACGGATCGGCTGGAAGGAACGCGACAGATTTTGCGCACATTGGTTGCGATTGCAGAGAAGAAAAAGGCGGCGTGAGGAGGCCGATGGGTTTTCTGCATGGCCTTCCATTCGTCATTGCGAGGAGCGAAGCGACGAAGCAATCCACCTGGCCCGGAGATGGATTGCTTCGTCGCCTGCGGCTCCTCGCAATGACGAGGCTGGGTTCACTCCATCGCGCTGCCCGCTTTCCAGATTACGCCGACCAGCCCGTCCACGGGCTGTGCGCCTGAGACCGCATATTTGCCGTTGAAAATGAAAAATGGCACGCCGGAGATTCCCATGCGTGCGGCGGTGGAGATTTCCTCGCGCACGGGGCCGATGTCGACGCCTTCCACCATCAGGCGGGCGATGAGATCGGCATCGAGGCCATGTTCGCGCGCCACCTCAATCAGCACATGGCGGTCGCCAATGTCGGCGCCTTCGAGGAAATAGAGCGTGAAGAGCCGGTCGACGATGTCGCTCTGTTTGCCGCTGGCCTGCGCCCAGCGGATCAGGCGATGGGCATCGAGCGTATTGGGTGAGCGCAGGATTTTGTCGAAGGCGAAAGCCACGCCGTCTTCGCGACCGGCCTCTTCGAGGCGCGCGTGAATGGCGGCAATTTTTTCTGGTCCGAATTTGCGCGCCATATAATCCTGCCGGGCCATGCCTTCGGGGGGAATGGTCGGGTCGAGCTGGAAGGGGCGCCAGCGCAGTTCATAGGTGAAATTGGGCACTTGTTTCATCGCCGCATCGAGCTTGCGCTTGCCCAGAAAACACCAGGGGCAAACAACATCCGAGACGATGTCGATTTCAATTTTCATCAGGTCGATCTCTCTCAATTCGACTTGCGCCACCATGTATCGAGCGTCGCACCGAAGAGCGGCGCGGCATATTGCGCATGTCGCGCCGGCCGCTCGAAGGCGGTCGAATAGGCGAACCATTGGTCCGAGGCGTGGAAGAGCGGAACAATGTAAAATCCCGAAATCAGCAATCGGTCGAAAGCGCGCACGGCGGCAACGAAATCCTCGCGCGTCTTGGCCGCAACGATGGCGCCAATCATCGTATCGATGGCAGGCGAGGCAGCGCCCGCCAGATTGAAAGAGGCTTCCTGATTGGCGCTGGCCGAATGCCAGCGGCCACGTTGCTCATTGCCGGGCGAAGCGGAGGCGATCCAGCTTCCCAGCATCATGTCGAAATCGAATTTTTGACGACGACGCTGATATTGGACTTCATCGACGCTGCGCACGCGCACCTTGACGCCAATGCGGGAGAGGGATTCCGAATAGTTTAGCGCCAGCCGTTCCTGATTGCGGTCTGTGACCATGATCTCGAATTCAAGGGGTCGTCCGGTTGCGCGTGAGATCAGCGCGCCGTCTGCCAGCACATAGCCGGCCTCTTTCAAAATCGCGAGCGCTTTGCGTGCGGCCTCGCGGTCGCGTCCCGATCCGTCGGTGCGCGGTGGCGTCCATTTGCCTTCCAAAACATCTTCCCGCACCGCGCCGGGGAAAGGTGCCAGGAGCGCGCGTTCTCTGTCATTGGCCGGTCGCCCGGTGGATGCCAATTCGCTCTCGTCGAAAAAGCTCGTCGTGCGGCGGTAAAGGCCGCCGTAGAGTTTGGCGTTCACCCATTCGAAATCGAACATCAGGCCAAGCGCCTCGCGCACGCGCGTGTCCCGAAAAATCTCGCGGCGCGTGTTGAAGGCAAAACCCGTCATGCCTTTGGGAATGCCCAACGGCAGGCTCGCCTTGGCGATTTTGCCTGCTTTCATCGCCGGAAAATCATAGCCCGAGAGCCAGCGGGTAGGATTTGTCTCGTCGCGATAATCAACGAGCCCGCCTTTAAAGGCCTCATAGAGGGCGGCGGCATCGCGGAAATATTCGATGCGGATCTCGTCGAAATTGAACAGGCCGCGATGGATGGGCAGATCCTTGGCCCAATAATCCGGGTTGCGTTTCAGGATCAGGCTTTCGCCCGGACGCATGCTTTCGATGCGATAGGGGCCGGAGGCGACGGGAATGTCGAGACTCGTCTCGGCGAAACGCTCAGTATCCGTGTGCTTTTTCGACAGCACGGGCATGAGGGCCAAAGTGAGGGGCAATTCGCGATCGTTGCTGCCGGTCAGGTCGAAGGCGATGGTCGTGTCGTCTTTCACTTCGACCTTTTTCACCAGCGCATAGGCGGCGCGCTGCTGGGGTCTGCCCTTGGTTTTCAGCAAGTCGAAAGTAAAGAGCACATCTTGCGCGCGGATCGGCGTGCCATCCGAGAAACGTGCGGCGGGGTTGAGGCGGAAGGTGACATGTTCGCGCGCCTCATCGGTTGCAATCGTCTGCGCAATCAGGCCGTAGAGCGTGAAGGGCTCGTCGAGCGAGCGCGTCATCAATGTCTGGAAAACATTGGTGTTCAGCCCCTGTGCTGCAGATCCCGCCTTCACATTGAAGGGGTTGAGACTGTCGAATGTTCCCTGGAAGCCGATCGACAATCGGCCGCCTTTGGGCGCATCGGGATTGGCATAGGGCAGGTGAGCGAAATCGGGCGGCAAAGCGGGTTCGCCATGCATGGCAATGCCATGGCGCGGGATGCCGGGCTCACTGGCCCGGGCCTCGCCCCCGGCGAATGCCAGAAGGCAGGCGGCGAGAATGGGTCGAATCGCTAATCCCTTCATGGGCGGGACACTAGGGTGTGCCGCTGGCTTGCGAAAGCCGCGCCCGCACCCATTTGCGGTGCGAAAATTGCCGACTTTTTGAGGAAAGCGCCCAAGCCGGTCTGGAAAGCGCAGGCTGAAGGGGATAAAGAGGCGTCGGACACGCTCTCGCCGCAATCAAACGCGATGAGCGGCGCCTTCACCGGTCTGGCCGATGCCGCCGTTCATGAAAGGATTATCGATGCCCATTTTCACGAAACGCCTCGGCGCGGCCATTGTCGCCTTTGGCATGACGTTCACGGGCGTCGCCGCCTTTGCACAGCAGAAGCCGCCGGCCCCGCCCGCGCAGCAAAAGCCACCGGCCCAGCAGCAACAGCAGCCGCAGGGCGATCAGGCTGGTGCGTTGCGCGTTGAGCTTCAGCCCTCGCAGGGCGAATGGACCAAGGTCTGCGGTCGCGACCAGCTGGCCAATAAGGATATTTGCTATACGACGCGCGATTTCGGCACATCTCCCGATCAGCCGCCGGTTCTGGCGCTCGCCGTCTATGATGTGAAGGGCGATGAGCAGCGCATTGTGCGTCTGCTGCTTCCGGTTGCGCTCATGCTGCGTCCCGGTTTCCGCTTCTCCGTCGACAAGGGCGCGACGCAGGAAGGCGGATTTGAAATCTGCTTCCCGAATGGCTGTTTCGCTGAATCGAAGGTCCGCGGCCAGACCATCGATCAGATGAAAAAAGGCAATTTGCTGAACGTCTCGGTCAAGAACCAGGCCAATAATGAAGTGGTCTTCGTTCTCCCGCTGGCCGGTTTCGCCAAGGCCTTTGATGGCGCGCCGATCGATCCCAAGGTTCTCGAAGATCAGCAGCGCAAGCTTGAGCTCGAATTGCAGAAGCGTGCCGAAGAACAGCGCAAGGCGCTTGAATCGCAAGGCGGCGCAGCAGGTGGCGCTCCGGCAGGTGCGCGCTAGTCTCGCAATTGTGTCATATGAAATCGAAACGGCGACCATTCGGTCGCCGTTTTTTTTAGTGCCCGCCGATCATGCGCAATTTGTAATTGCCATCGGGCAGGGGCTCGAACATGTCGGCCAATTGGGGATGGCGCAAAGGCCCGCCGCCCTCATCGGGCAGGAGATTTTGCTCGGAGACATAGGCGATATATTCCGTCTCCGCATTCTCGGCGAGCAGGTGGTAATAGGGCTGATCCTTCGACGGGCGTGAGCTGGCCGGTATGGCGAGCCACCATTCCTCCGTATTGGCAAAGACCGGATCGACATCGAAAATTACGCCCCGGAATGGATATTTCCGGTGCTTGACGACCTGTCCGATGCGGAATTTGGCGACGCGCGCTTCCATAGGGCTCCCCTGCGGGGCGTCTGCCTACGACTGCAGAAGGGGCCTGTCAAATGGGCGGGGCACGGCCCCGGCTCGTTCTTGCGTCGCAAGGACGAGCGTTCACAAGCCAGCTTTTGCCGCAAATTCCTTGTCTTGCGCCGCCACTTGGCGGGCGAGATCGACCATGACTTTCGCCTGTTTCCAGGTCGCGTCATCCTGCATTTTGCCGTCGATCATCACGGCGCCCGTGCCGTTTGGCATGGCGTGCAAAATCTTCAGGGCAAAAGCCACTTCTGCGGGATCGGGCGAGAAGACTTTTTTGGCAATGGCGATCTGGCTCGGGTGCAGCGTCCAGGCGCCGGCGCAGCCCATCAGAAAAGCGTTGCGGAATTGCGCTTCGCAGGCAGCGGAATCGGCGAAATCGCCAAAGGGTCCGTAAAATGCCTTGAGGCCGGCACTCGCGCAGGCATCGACCATTTTGGCGATTGTGTAATGCCACAGATCCTGCTGAAAGGCGGCGCGCGGCTCGTCGCCTTGTGCATCGGCCAGCACTTTATATTCGGGATGTCCGCCACCCACGCGTGTGGTTTTCATCGCGCGCGAGGCGGCCAGATCGGCGGGGCCCAGACTCATGCCATGCATGCGCGGCGAGGCGGTCGCAATGGCATCGACATTTTTCACGCCTTCCGCAGTTTCGAGAATGGCGTGAATGAGAATGGGTTTTTGCACGTTGTGGCGCGCCTCCAGCTGGGCGAGCAATTGATCGAGATAATGAATGTCCCACGGTCCTTCGACCTTGGGCAGCATGATGACATCGAGTTTATGGCCGACCGCGCCGACTATCTCGATCAGATCGTCGAGCACCCATGGCGAATTCAGCGCATTGATGCGTGTCCAGACCCCGGTTGCACCGAAATCATTTTCCTTCAGCATCTGGATGAAGCCGGCGCGCGCAGCTTTTTTGGATTCCACCGGCACGGCATCTTCGAGATTGCCGAGAATGACATCGACATCTTTTGCCAATTCGCCGGCGCGCGATCGCAATTTTTCGACATGCGGCGGCACGAAATGAATCATGCGCTCCAGTTTTACCGGCAGGTCGCGCAACGGGGCCGGCGCGCCCGCCGCCAAAGGTTCGAAAAATTTGCGCGGGGTTTTCGTCACCATGGGAGCTCCTGCCGATCTCGCATTGCAGCATAGAAAGGGCAGGGCGGGTCGTCTATCTGGCCTTTATGCTGGGCCGCTTGCGTCGCAATGGCCGGCAGATCACCATGGGCCCATGACAATGGACTGGCGCCAGACGCGCGAAGTGCTGACCCCGACAGAAATGGCTGCGGCCGATGCCAGTGCGATAGCCGGCGGCACGCCCGGCTTTGCGCTGATGGAGCGCGCCGGTGCGGCTGTAGCCCAAGAGGCTGTGCGTCTTGTCCTGCCAACCTGCCGCGCCCGGCCGCGCATCGGCATTTTATGCGGGCCTGGGAATAATGGCGGCGATGGCTATGTCGCGGCGCGATTGCTGGCCGGGCGTGGCCTGTCGGTCCGCCTGTTTGCCCTTGGCGAGCCTTCGCAGCTGAAGGGCGATGCCCTGATGGCGGCCAAGGCCTGGACCGGAGCGGTCGAGCCTTTGCAGCATTTCGATCCCGCCGGCCTCGATCTGGTGGTCGATGCCTTGTTTGGCGCCGGTCTGGCGCGCGATCTCGAGGGCGAGGCACTGTCCTGTATCCATCGGGTCAATGAATGGCGCGCGGTCTCGGGCGGTCGCGTTCTGGCCGTGGACGTCCCCTCGGGCCTCGATGGCGCCAGCGGGCGGATCAGAGGTAGCGCCATTGCGGCGGATGCGACGGTGACTTTCTTCCGCCTGAAGCCGGGCCACCTCCTTTTGCCCGGCAAAGCCCTGTGCGGAGACTTGCGCCTTGCGCATATCGGTCTCAGCGAAAAAGACCTGACTCCCTTAGCACTTGCAACATTCTTGAACGGGCCGCCCCTCTGGCAGGGATGCCTTCCGCGGCCCCATCCGCAAGGCCATAAATATCATCGTGGCCATGTCTTGGTTCTGTCCGGCCCCGCCTTCCGCACCGGGGCGGCGCGGCTGGTCGCGCAATCTGGCGGCCGCTCGGGGGCGGGGCTTGTCACGATTGCAGGCACGCGGGCTGCTTTGGGGGAGCATGCCGCGCAGGTCACGGCTATTATGCTGGCGCCCTGCGACGGGCCCAGCGATCTCATCCGCATTCTGGCCGACCGGCGCATGAATTGTATCGTGGCCGGGCCGGGGCTGGGTCTCGATGCCTCGGCGAGGGCGCTTCTGGAGGCCACGCTTGCGCCGGCCAAGGGCCGCGCCGCCGTGCTCGATGCCGATGCCTTGACGCTGGCTGCCGCCGATCCGGAAGGTCTGCGGACGCGGATTGCAGCCTTTGGCGGCCCCGTGATCCTGACCCCGCATGAAGGTGAATTTTCAAGATTTCACAGATATTTGAAGAGGCATCCTGAATCTTTTTCTCAGGCCCATGACTCAATCTGTGAAGACGCCGACGACAAGCTTGTCAGAGCCCGCCGCCTGGCTGAGGCGCTGGGAGCCATTGTTTTGCTCAAGGGACCGGACAGCATTGTGGCTGCGCCCGACGGGCGGGCCTCCATTGCATCCGATCTGCCGCCCTGTCTGGCGACGGCCGGCTCGGGCGATGTTTTGGCGGGATTGATCGGCGGATTGCTCGCGCAGGGCATGCCGGCTTTCGAGGCCGCAAGCGCCGCAGTCTGGTTTCATGGCGCGGCCGCCCGTCTGGCCGGAGGGAACCTGACCGCCGACGATTTGCCAACGGCTCTGGGCGTAGCGTTTGAGAATTTCTGGAAAAACCATCCCTGAAAGAAAGGAGGCCGCTGACGAGACGTCAGCGGCCCAAGTCTAGGGAGGAAACGCCCAAGGAGGGCTGGGTCGGCGCAAGCGCCTGACTTGAGA
>CAZHOK010000095.1:0-9990 GCA_964534115.1 uncultured Beijerinckia sp. | reverse complement strand
ACTGGAAGCATGTCATTGAGAGACATCCTAATCGATTTATGATTGGAACGGATCCATGCTGCGGACAATTCCACAAGTATCAAAAAATAGTTGATGAGATTCGGACATATTTACTTCCGCATTTTACAGAATCAACAATGAAGAAAATTGCCTATCAAAATGCGAGCAGAATATTCAGCTTGAAATAATTTTCATGGATACCAAAACCGCTCATATAATAATTAAATTTCCTATATTTTCTTTTCTAATGCGAGCCACGCTGGTCCTGAGTCAGCTTTGGGAACAAGTGCGGCGCTTCCCGCTTCAGCAGCGCAATGCAAGCTGCGCGGACGATAGCAGACACATGGACGTCAGTTTCTTCTGCATAGGCTTCGAGCTTCTTTTTCAGATTGTCTGGGCAACGGAATGCGAGATTTGAATTCTGAATGATGCGCAATAAAATTCCTCCTGATTATTTGAAGACAATGATGAGATAGCTACCAGACGTTGGCTTGCTGACGGTCTTCTTGATTTCTTCGAGCTTCTTTGTGACTTCAGCGGTGGTGCTAATTTCATAGACACCCATGACGGTGGTGTTCTTGATGAGCTGGTTGATAGACTTGCCATCTGCACCTGTAAAAATATCAGACAAACGCATTTTGCTTATTCCTTCTTATTGGCGTTGTGACTGATGTTATTTAGCGTTTTGCGAAAGTAGCTCGTTTGACTAAATACAAATGTATTCGGGGAAGAAAATGGCGCAATCGTTTAGGGAAATGAAACGGAAGTCACGTTCTGGCGAAACGCTGGAACAGCTAGCTTCGGTCATGCGCTTCAACTTAGGTTCCCATAAGAAAACGCGGTTGAAGAAAGCTGGCGCTGGAAATAGTCGGTCATTGCTGCATGACGATGTTTCTAAGCAGCATGGAGATAAGCTATTCGAAGAATTGAATAGACGAGCGAAACTGCTTGGGCGGTCAGCAGATCAGCGACTGCGCTTTATGACTGTATTGCAAGAATTGACTAATCCAGAAATTGAGGACGTCGAAAAGGCTGTTTGTCAGCTTGAGGACATATTCAAGTCAATGCTTGACTCATTGAAGCTATGGTCACGCGGAACTATTGAACTAGAAATGGTCAATCTCGACATACTGGATCGCATTGGCAAAGCACGCGACGACGAACAACGAAAGATGAACGTGCTTCTGGGTCTATGGACTAAGGAAGATTTTCAGGGACTGATGGTTTCAGCTGACAAGACAAAATCTAAAATACTTGTTCATTGTCACGTGGTCGTCGACTTGGGCAAAGACTTTGAATGCAATGAAGAAGAACTGAGAAAGCTATGCGCGAATGAACGTTCATGGAAGCGCAGTAAGTATCAGGTCGAAATCAAAGGACTGTTCAAGAACCGAAAGACATCACGCAATCTGAAATCCATCGCGGCTTACGTGACTAAAGGCGGCAATGAGAACTTGCGTTACAATGCTGGCTTTGGTCGTGATCTGGCTGAAGACTTGGACGCTAAGATTTGGCGGCTATTTGGTGTCGGTAGGTCATCACGTGGCGGCGAAACTGTTGAAGATGAACGTGGACTGACAGTTGGTGAGGTGCAGCAACTGGATGCGCTGTATGTGTGGCTGATGAATAGACGCAAGGACAAGCGTGGCTACTTGCTTTGGACGAATGGGCGTTGATGGGGAATGGCTCAATCGCTTCGCGATTACTCGCTGCGCTCGTGGCGTCTTGTTTGTGATTTGTTGAGTTTGGTGGTGATTGGTCGTGCGTTTTGGGTAACTCGTTACTATGTGCTTCGAACAGGTGATATTTTATGAACAGGCAAATGGTTCGATGAGAATCGTGTTTCATCAGATTTGCGGATTTCAATCGACATAGCTTTATGAGCTGACTGATACCAAGGCTCATGTTTGAAGCAGAGTTTTTTTGCTGGCTGCTTAAGCTTCTTTGGAACAGGTGTTTTCTTGGTCTTACTGCTCATTCCTTCCTCCACGCGCACTGGAATTCATTGTGAGCGGCTTTTCGCTCTTCCTTTGCCAACACTATAGCATCGCTGAAGGCTTGCTTGGGAAGCTGGATACTACGCTGGTCGGCTGCGCATGAGCGGCGTGGCAACTCATTACTACGTCGTTTGGGCACGAGTAGAAGTTTATACCAGTTTATAACTTTTTTCAGACGCAATCAGAGCAGCGCGTAATGCGGCTAAGCTATTGATTTCATTAAGCTTCGAATGGTGGGCGCACTAGGGCTCGAACCTAGGACCCGCTGATTAAGAGGCGGTTTTTCGGTTAGGCTTTACTGACCAGCTCCCTCTGCGCCCGCATCCGCCTCATGTCTTGATTAAGCTGGGCTAGGTTATCGCGGAGCTGCATAAGCTTCGCGCTCACCTTTAGCACCTTGCGTAAAAGACGCTTTTTGGATGGTTTTTCCATTTTTCCCTCCCCGATACGGCACAGTGACTTCTCCAAGTTTCATGCCAGTTGGGGTCTATGCTCGCTTGGCGCAGGGCTAAGCGAGCATAGATTAGGTCCTAAACAGTTTAGCAGCTCGCTTCTTAGGGATACCCCGTTCCCCAATATCCGCAGCAGCCTCCAGCGCCGCATCCAGCTCTCCAGCCTTTGCAGCCGCTATCAGCGTCTCGATCACAGCCGACAACCGCTCCTGGGACCCAACTACAACTGCTGGCTTGCCTTTTTCCAGTTCGAGGACTCTGAGACCGCTGCGGAGGACGAGGACAAGATTTCCTGTTCCGTCATTACGCCACCACGGGCGGATCTGCCGATGGAGATCCACAGGCATCCGCATTCCATCCTGCGATCGTTTCCAGCGTCGTACTAAGGGGGCGAAGGTCGGGTCTTTAGCCAATTGGAGCTGGTCTTCTAGACGCTGGATGAGCTTCTGGCGGCGGATGAGTTTGGGATTGCGGGCAATGAGCAGGGAGCTAGCGACGAATGAGAGGGATTTGAGAAATGACATGCTGTTCTCCTTTGGTTGAGCGAACAGCGTCTCCATTTAAACGGCTCAGAATAGGAAATAAAGCCCCTAAACTCTAAAAGGCTCGACCCGAAAATACCAAGGTATCAGAGCCGTTTATTAAGAAAAAGCAACCCGCAAAAGCAGCTTTTTAGGGCTCAAATTTTAGGAATTTAAACGGATATTTTTATACGTATAATATACGTATTTAAGAGACGGTGGTTTTAGCCCAGTAAAATAAGGGCTTTTTGAAAGCACGGGCTATTTCGTAATGAGGGGGTCGGGGGTTCGAATCCCTCTTGCGGCACCATTTCAGACGCATTCCAAAACCATCAGCACGAAGCGCGCGGCGAGAATGGCGGGCGGCTCTCGTTATTCGCGAAAAATTCCCTACCGCAGCAGCACGAGGCTCAGAGCCAGCAGTGCCATGCCTGCGACAAGTCCGTAGGCGGTTTCATAGCCGCTGGAATAGCGTTTGGCGGCGGGCATGAGTTCGTGCAGCGACAGGAAAACCATGGCGCCTGCAATGACGCCGAAAACAGCGCCATAGAGCGAGGGGCTGAGATAGGGCGCGAGCACAAGATAGCCGATCAGCGCACCCAGCGGCTCGACCAAGGCCGAGAGGGCTGCGCCATAGACTGCTTTGCTTTTGCTTTGCGTCGCGAAATAGATCGGAATGGCAATCGATATGCCTTCGGGAATATTGTGGATCGCAATGGCCACAGCCAGTGCAGTGCCGACGGCTGGATCGTTGAGGGTTGCGAAAAAAGTCGCCATGCCCTCGGGCAGATTATGCGCCGTAATGGCGAGTGCAGCCAAGAGACCGACACGCGCAACAGATGATTTCGAGGACGACATGTCCTTCGTGATCGCGCCATCATCATGTTTGGGCAAAAGACGATCGAGCGCCACCACAAGAATGATGCCGACGAAAAACCACAGGGTCGCCATGCGATAGGCGGCAGCCGGACCCAAGGCCTCGGCAAATGACGTTTGCGCCTTGGCCAGAATTTCAACGAGCGACACATAGACCATTGCGCCGGCGGCAAAGGCGAGGCCGAAAGCGAGAATGCGCGGATTGGAGGCATCGAGCCGGAACACGAGCAGGCCGCCCAATATGGTCGAAAGAGCCGCGGCGATGCAGACAAGAAAGGCTGTCAGCACAGGGCCGAAATCCGGATCGATCATTTTGGGCCTGCAAAACCGGATGGGCAGATGCAGCATGGGCTGCCCATAGGGGTCGAAAAGATACGCATGAAACAGACATGGCGACCCGCCAAGGGCCTGTCAAATAACGTCCCGTCGATGGGCCCGCGTCAGGGCGAGAAGGGCGATGGCGGCCCCGCAATTGAGCAAAGCGACCAGCGCCAGACCGTTCAGCGCCATCCCTGCGCCATGGGTATCGATGACGAGAGCCACAATCGGCGGCGCAGCAGCCTGGGCGAGGAGCGCGGGAAATGCGAGCTGCCCCATCAAGCGCGCATAAACATGTGGCCCAAAAAGTGCCAGCGGCACGGTTCCCTTGGCGATGGAGTAAATGCCATTTCCCGCGCCATAAAAAACCAGAGCCAAAGCAATCAGGGCAAAGGGGCCATGAAGACCGAGCAAGGCAATGCCAAGACAGACAAGAAGCACGGAGGCGATGAGCGTCCAGACCGGGTGATAAAAGCGACCCAGTGCCAGTTCGACAATGCGCGCGCAAACTTGCGCTGGACCGAAGATCGCGCCGAGCGCAACAGCCATGACAAGATCAAGACCGCGCGCTTCCAGAAGAGCGATGAGATGGACGGAAAGAACGGAGGCAATGGCTGCCGCCGTCGCCAGCATGATTGAGAGCAGCGGATAAAGGCCGCGTGGGAGCGTCACGTCTGGCGCTGTCGGCTGCGCGACAATGCCAGCCTTGTCCGCGCCTGAGGCGAGCGGCGGCAGAATGCGCCAATGCAAAGGCAGCATGATGCCGATATGAATGGCGGCATAGACGAGGCAAGCGCCGCGCCATCCGATGGTTTCGACCATAAAGGCCGTCAGCGGCCAGCAGATCGTGCTCGCGAGGCCACCGAACAGCGTGATATTGGTGATCGAACGACGCGCGGATGCACCAAAAATCTGGCCGAGCGTGCTAAAGGCTGCATCATAAAGCCCGCAGGCCATGGCCAGGCCAAAAATGAAATAAGCCACATACCACAGGACGATATTGGAACTCGCCGCAATCAGCGCATGCGCGGCCGCCAGAAGAACAGAGCTTGCAGCAAGAACGACGCGCCCGCCGCTGCGCTCGATCCAGCGCCCGACATAAGGCGATGCAATGCCAGCCACAACAAGCGCCAGCGATTGGCCTGCCACCAGCCAGGCGAGCGGCCAATTCAGATCGCGCGAAACCGGCGTCGCCAAAACAGCGATCAGATAAAAAGATGTGCCCCAGGACAAAATCTGGCCAAGGCCCAGCGTCGTGACAAGGGCGCGGTCGCGGCCTTTCATCCGATGCGCTGTCCCGCCGCATCGATCACGACCGTTCCGTCTTCTTTCGCAAAGGGTCCGATATCGGGATTGGGCAGGATTTCAAAAAGCCGTTCCGAGGGACGGCAAAGCCGAACGCCTTTCGATGTGCACACAATCGGCCTGTTGACGAGAATCGGATGGGCGACCATGGCCTCGAGCAATTCATGGTCGCTGACATGATCCTGCGTCAGGCCAAGCTCTTCGGCTGGCGACTTGCTCACACGCAAGGCCTCGCGCGGTGTCAGACCTGCGGCAGCAAACAGGCCGAGAAGCTGCTCTTTGGTCCAGCCGGTTTGCAAATATTCGATGACATGAATCTCTTCACCCGTCTGACGAAGCATGGCGAGTGTGTTGCGCGAAGTCTCGCATTTCGGATTGTGGTAGATAGCGATGGCCACGGTGCTGCTCTTTTCTTCTCGACTGACGCGGACAGGCTGTCGCAAGCGCGACGCCAAGACAAGGCGCGCAAGCACCCCACAGGCGTTTGATGGCGCGAGCCAATCCTTTGAATTGGGGCGCAAAACCTATTCTGAGCTATCTTTTTACTGGACCGGCGCGTGAAAAGCTCGATCTATGCAGGTCTCACCAGCTCAGTTTACGGCCCATGAAATACAAAATCCTGATCGCCAGTCTGGCCTTTTTCCTTGGTACAGCAGGTCACTCCGGCCTCTCTGCTCAACCGATACCGCTCGGCAACATCATCGGTGGGGTCATGCAGGCCGCCGCTGTGGAAGCGGCCCGGCAGGCCTGGGCGGAATTGCCGGAGGTCGAACGCTTTTGCCTGAACATGGGCTTGCGGCGCAATGGCACCGACATGAACCGGCTGATTCAGCAAGGCATCGGGCCCGGCGATCAGAGACTCCAGGCTCTCTACACCACCTGCATCCAGATCACGGCACGCGAACTGGCTGCCGATGTCGAATGCACTTTGTCGGGACCGGGCGGTCGCCCCTATGTCTCGCGCTGCCGCCAGACCTATATGCGCAGCGACGGTCGCGGCAATAATGTCGAGATCGGACTTGAAGAAGCCATTTCCGACACATTCACGGGCCGCCGCGTCGAAGTCGGCACGATCGAGCGCAGCGATGCTGCAAACCGCTGGCGCGAGCAATTGGCGGCGAATGGCGACCGTTCGCGCGTCATCACACCGAGCTTTTCCTGTGACAAGGCGCGCAAGCCCAGCGAAATTGCGATTTGCAATTCCTATGAGCTGACGCTTTACGACAATCAATATTCCGATCTCTGGGTGCGCGCAAAGCCGCTCGACCCCAAGGGCGAGATGGCGCGCCAGCTCGCCCAGCGCAATCGCGCACGCGATGCCTGCGCCAGCAATCAAGCCTGCATTCGAGACGCGACCGAAAAGGGAATCGAGAGCCTCGGCAATTTCCTGCGCAGCAAAGGCATGACAATCGTCACGCTTGCCGATGAAGCAGCTGAACGCCGTCAAAAGGAAGCCGAGGAGAAGGCGCGGCAGGAAGAAGCTGCAAAACTCCGCGCCGAACAAGCCAGGGCGGAAGCCGAAGCCGCGCGTGAAGCAGCGCGCAAGCGCGAGGAACTGGCACGCAGACGCGAAGCGGATGCAGCAGAATTCGCAGCTTTCCGGCGCAATATTGTCGCTTCCTACAAAGCGGGCAAAAAGCCGGGTGAATTGACCTTCGTGCCCCCGCAAAAGCAGTCACTCACCGAGGAGGAAGTCCAACTCGCGGAGAGTCCTTGCGGACGCCCGATACGGACAGCGGATGAACAATTCGCCGCCTTTGAGAAAATGCGTGAATCCAAAAACGATCTCGTGCAGCGCGCCTGCCGCGCTGAACTCGGCTTTTTCGAAATTGGCGCCAATCGCCGTGAAGAGGGTCTGGCGCTGATTTGGAGCGCTGTCTCACGAGCAGAAAATGCCACAGGCCGCCTGCTATTTGGCTGGTCGCTTCTGCAAACGGAATGGATCAAGGATGGCGAGACTTCGAAAGGACGCGCCTGTGCAATCGCAGCTGAGGCGCAATCCGCCTATCTCGATTCACCCGTGCGCCGGCGCGGTGACCGCAGTGTCGTGATTGCCGGCGCTCCCTATACCGCCATGATTTTGCTGAGCTGCGATTCAGACATGCCGGTCGATGTGGTGGTCGAGCAGCAAAAACGGATCTGCGGCGTGAAAGCGCCCGAGGGGCCGCTCGATGCTTTCTCCGAACAGGCGCGCGCGACATGCTGGATTGCAGCGGCGGGACATGCCGATTTCCGCAAACGTTTCGCCGTAAGGCTCGCCAAGGAAACGACGGAAAATTTTGAAGAGCAACGCCTGCAAAAGGCTGTCACCTCCTCTTCATCGGAGCGCCGCGCCTTTGCAGAAACCTATGATTCCTGCAAAGCGGATATTTCCGCCTATGCGAGCCCGTCCCCTGGCGACATTGGCGCAGTCATCGGCAGGATTGCCGCAAGCTGCGCATCCTTTTTAAAGAAATGAGGCAAAAATGAGCGATAAAACCGAAACGAATGACGGCATCTCCAAAGCGATCGGCCATGTTCAGCAAATTGCAAAAGCACTGGCCTTTCTGGCTGTGGCCTTCACCTTCCTGCAAATCGGAATCAATGTTCCGACCTTTGCCCGCGTGACCGATGAGCAATTGAAATTGTCGCGCCTGCAGGTGAGACAGGTCGAGCGCCTCGTGACAGACACTGAAAATCTGTCGCAGGCGCTCAACGATGCGGCACTGATTTATGCTGCGCGGATGGCGGCCTCCGAAAAAGCAATTCCCGCCCGCAATGCGGATCAGATTGTCGATGCCGCCACGGACCGGCTTGCCGGCCGCTTTGGCAAAGAGTGGGAAGTCATCATCAGAGGCGCAGCTGCCAGGCTCGACAATCTGACGCGTCGGTGAGTCACACAGGCGCATCCAACGCCATGAACGCATCCGCAGGGCCGGCCCACGGGCCGCCTGCCAGGATGTGCGAAAGCAATTCGATGCCATCGACCAGTCGCGGGCCCGGGCGCGCGAAATAGGAATTGGCATCGACCAGATAGACGCGACTCGCCTGCACCGCGGGCAGATCCTTCCAGCCCGGATAATCCATGACAGGCGTTACGGTCTTGCGGGCCTGTTCAAGCGAATAGCCGCAGGGCATGAGAATGATCACATCCGGCGCATAGGCGCGAACATCGTCCCAGGCGATGCGAATGGAATCCGCGCCCTCGCGTCCCAGCTGTTCCTGTCCGCCTGCAAGGCGAACCATTTCCGGAATCCAATGTCCGGCACAATAAACCGGGTCGAACCATTCCATGCAGAAGACCCGCGGACGGGCGGCTTGGCGGGCGGTCCATGCCCTCACAGCTTCGACACGCGCATCCCAATCTGCCAGAATGCGCTCGGCCGCGCTCTCACAGCCGGTCGCCCGCCCCAGATCAATCATGTTTCCGCGCACCCCGCCGAGCGTTTTCGGGCTCATCCAGAGAATGTCGGGTTTTTTGGGAAGATTCGTCAGCGCATGCGACAATTCGTTTCCCGAGGGTGCGCAGACCTGACATAGATCCTGCGTCACAATGAGATCTGGCGCGAGTTGCGCCAGCAATTGCTCATCGATCTCATAAAGATTTTTGCCCGCCTGCATGTGCGCAGAGACAGCGGCATCAATGTCTGCCTGGCTCAAACCTTCAAGCGCCAGTGCGGGCCGCACAAGAACCGGCAAGCCGCGCGCCTGTTCAGGAAAATCGCATTCATGTGTGACGCCAACGAGGCGATCCTCGAGACCAAGCGCGAAAAGCATTTCGGTTGCTGACGGCAGGAGCGAAACAATTCGCCCCTGAAAATGGCTGCCACTCACCTTGCAGCAGCGAGCGCCGGCACTTTACGGCGCATGACCTCAAAGCCGCCGAACAATAAAGCTGCAAAGAACAAATCGCCCGCCAGCGTGTTCTGGAAGAAAGGAATGGCGGCAATATAGCAGGTGGTGAGACCTGCAAGGCTCTTTTCATACAAGCCGCTCATCGCCCAGACACCGAAATTGGTGACGACGAAAAACAGCACGGAACCGGCAAAAGCCGCACCTGCAATGCGCAGCGGCTGGCTGCGTGGGCCCACCCACCCTCCGATGACAACCATGGCGGCAACGCAGGCATAAACAAGCAACATGCCCGAATGCAGGCCGAGCACCAGATCTGTGGCAAAGAGTGCGGCGAGAGGGACGAAGAATGCCATCCGCCGATCGGCGAATTGCGCACCGGCGAACAAAGCCAGCGCGGTGACAGCCGTAAAATTCGGCGGATGCGGCAGAAGACGCGTGAGAGCTGCAAAAGCGATCATGCCGGCCAGAGTCGTGATTCTGAGTTCCACCGCTGTCTTCCTCTCAACTGCCGGGCCCCGGACCGCCATTGGCCGATCCATCCCGCTTAATATCTTCGCCTCAGATGAAGTCTACAGGACCGGCGAAGTCGGGTCCATGTCAGACAAAAGTTTGGTCAGACAAAAGTTTGAGTCAGCCCCTTCAGGCGAGCCTGAGGCGGGGCTGGCCCATGGATGGGCCCACGTCATC
>CAZHOK010000094.1:0-10064 GCA_964534115.1 uncultured Beijerinckia sp. | reverse complement strand
CAGCTTCGCCAGCCGCTCGGCCTCTTCCAGATCGTCCGGCGTGTTCGCGTTGAAAAATGGATCGAGCGGCTCCACGGGCCAGTCGATGGTTGCGAGTTTGTAGCGCGCGGTCCAGCGGTCGATCTTGCGGCAATCTTCAACCACGAGGGCGTGGCGCAATTCGTGTCGCAGACCGACATTCCACAGGCCGATGACGGGATGCGTCTGTCCACCCGAGCGCGCGGTGCAGAGCAGCGCTTCTTCTTCCATCCGTGCGGTCTGAAAACGCTTCACGAGATCGCGCGGCAGGAAGGGACAATCGGCGGCAGCACTCACCACCCATTCGACATGCGGACGATGTTCGGCGGCCCAATCGAGCGCAGCCAGAATGCCGGCCAGCGGGCCTGCAAAGCCTTCCACCGAATCCGCCACGACCGGCAGGCCGAAAGCAGCAAAGCGCGTGGCATCGCCATTGGCATTGAGGATCAGTCCGTCGCATTGGTGCGAGAGACGATCGATCACGCGCGCGAGAATCGTGCGCCCGGCAATGGAGCGCATCGGCTTGTCGCCGCCGCCCATGCGGCGCGCCAATCCGCCTGCGAGAATGACGCCGAGCGTTTCACTCATCATCGGATCCCTTGCGCCTTGCACGCATGCTTTCTTCCGGCACGAAGTCGAGATCCTGATCGAAAATGATGCGCTCCTGGCCCGCCAGCGCAACAAAACGCTTGCCCTTGGCGCGCCCGACCAATGTCAGACCGACCTGGCGCGCCAGCTCGACACCCCAGGCGGTGAAGCCTGAGCGCGAGACGAGAATGGGAATGCCCATGCGCACGGTCTTGATCACCATTTCGGAGGTGAGCCGACCTGTCGTGTAAAAAATCTTGTTTGCCGGATCGATCTTCTCGCGATACATCCAGCCCGCAATTTTATCGACCGCATTGTGGCGGCCGACATCTTCCATATAGCAGACCGGCTCGCCCTTTTCGCAAAGCACGCAGCCATGGATGGCGCCGGCTGTCAGATAGAGCGACGGCGTCGTGTTGATGCGATGCGTCATCTCATAGAGCCATGATGTGCGCAATTCGGCTGGCGGCAATTCGACATATTCGATGGCTTCCATCAGATCGCCAAAGGCGGTGCCCTGCGCGCAGCCCGATGTCAGCGTTTTCTTTTTCAGCTTCTGCTCGAAATTGGTGCCGCGCTCTGTGCGCACGACAACGACCTGCAGATCGTCGTCATATTCGACGTCCGTGACAAGATCGTCGGGCTTCAGCATGTTCTGGTTGAGCAGATAGCCGAGCGCCAGATATTCGGGGTAATCGTTGATCGTCATCATTGTGACGATTTCCTGCGCATTGAGGTAGAGCGTCAGCGCGCGCTCCACCGGCACGCGGATCTCGATCGCCGCGCCCGTATGATCCACGCCTTCCACCGCCTGCGTGAGGCGGGGATCGTCGGGATTGGGCAGCAGGATCGCGCGTGTCATTGTCTCACTCGATGACGATTTTTGGCGCAGGCCGCGCCGCGCTACCGCCCGTCAGCGACGCCCAGACTTTTGCGGCAATGTCCTTGTAGATTTTCGCATGCGGCGAATCGGGTTCGGTGGCGACAATCGGGCGGCCGTCATCGGAGGTCGCGCGAATGTTCATGTCGAGCGGCACTTCGCCCAGAAATGGCACGCCGAGTTTTTCGGCTTCCGCACGCGCGCCGCCATGGCCGAAGATCGGCGAGACATGGCCGCAATTGGGGCAGCAGAAGCTCGACATATTTTCGATCACGCCCAGCAGTGGCACATTGACCTTCTGGAACATGGCAATGCCGCGCCGCGCATCGATGAGGGCGAGATCCTGCGGCGTGGAGACAATGACAGCGCCCGATGTCGGGGTCTGCTGCGCCATGGTGAGCTGTGCATCGCCCGTGCCCGGCGGCAGATCGACAACGAGCGCATCGAGTTCGCCCCAGGCCACTTCGCGCAGCATTTGCGTAATGGCGGAAATCACCATCGGGCCGCGCCAGATCATCGCTGCATCGTCTTCGATCAGGAAACCGATCGACATGACCTTCACGCCATAGCGTTCCATGGGTTCGAGCATGCGCGGGCCGACAAGTCGCGGCTTGCCGCGCAGGCCAAACAGACGCGGCTGCGAGGGGCCGTAAATGTCTGCATCGAGAATGCCGACTTTCAATCCAAGCGCGGCCAGGCCAAGCGCCAGATTGCAGGATGTCGTCGATTTGCCGACACCGCCTTTGCCGGAGGCCACTGCAATAATATGTTTGACGCCGGGCAATGAGGCCGGTTTCGACGTGGCTTGCGGCATGGGCCGTGCGCCGGCCGGCGGCGGTGTCGTGGCGCCGCGAGAGGGTGCTTTTTCCGCCGTGAGGCCGACAAGTGCTGTGGTGACGCCAGGCATGGCGCGGATTTTTGCTTCGGCGGAGGCGCGCACGGGTTCCATGGCGGCGGCTTCCGGCGCATCGATGGAGATGGCACAGATGACCTTGCCGTCATTGATGACGATTCCGGTCACGCGGCCTGAAGATCCAAGCTTCTTGCCATCTGGCAGTTGAATGGCGTCGAGCGCCTGCAGAACGTCGGCTTCTTTTACGGACACGTCAAAAACTCCAGATTGCACGCTCACGCATTGGCGGGATCGCTGCCATCCTTGTCGCGGGCGCGCAGATAATCTTCCGTTGTCATGATCGGAGGACGTTGCGGCGCGCCATGGGGATCGAAACTCTCGTTGATGACAGCCTCAACGCGGCATTTGTCGCACATGCGCACGACATCGATGCGCTTGGCATTTTCACCTGAAAACATCCAGTGCTTTTCAGACAGTTTTGAGACGATCTTCTCGATCGTGCTCTTGGTTCCGAAAGGCGCATGGCAGGCGATGCAATGGAAGGGCTCTTCTTCTTTCACCACGCGGGCGGGTTGCGCCCAGGCTTCGAAATCGAGACGCGGCTCCAGCGCAATGACTTTTTCAGGGCAGGTGGCTTCGCACAGCCCGCATTGCACGCAAATGCTCTCGGTATATTTGAGCGTCGGGCGGTCGGGATTGTCGCCCAATGCGCCCGTTGGGCAGGCGGTGACGCAGGAATGGCAGAGCGTGCAGCCCTCGACATTGATGTTCAATCCGCCGAAGGGTGCGCCGCGTGCGAGCGGCACAACGGCGACGGGGGCGGGCGCAGCCAGATGCAATTCGCGGAAGGCCGTCTCCAGTACGGGACGCTTTGCGCCGGCAGGCACGAAGGCCGCCGGTTTGGGAGAGGCTGTGCCGATGGGCGCGCTGTCGAGCGCGGCGCGCAGAGCATCGGGATCATCCGTCTCGATGATGCGGATGAGATCGGCGCCAAAACCAAGGCCCGCGATAATTGTATTGGTTGTCGCAACGACGCCGGCGAGGCCCGACATGTCATGTTTGGGTTTGTGGCGTGCAAGCAGCGCCACGCCGGTCGCGCCATAGGCGAAGGCGGCGGCCAGCATTTCATAACCGACTTGCGTGATTTCATTGACGCGCAGCGGCAGGACATTGGCGGGCAGGCCGTCGCCGAAACGCGCCAGCGCATCGATCATCGGGTCGCCATGTTCGCCGTCATGCAGGAGCACATGCGGATTGAGCCCGCCCGCCTGCGCATAAGTGCGCAAGAGCGTGCGCAGGCGGCGCATCAGCGCATCGGTCGCCGGCAGCGCATAAGCAGCAGCGCCCGTCGGGCAGACAGAGGCGCAGGCGCCGCAGCCCGCGCAAATATTGGCGTCAATGGCCACATGGTCGCCATTGGGCGTGATCGCGCCGGTGGGGCACAGATCGAGACAGCGCACGCAGCCGGTGATTTTTGAGCGCGAATGGGCGCAGAGCGTTTCGGTGAAAGTGATGTAGCGCGGCTTGTCGAATGTGCCGACGAATGTGGCTGCATCCTGAATGGCTTTTTCGACTTGCGCGGGATCGCGCGGATCGGCGCGCAAATAACCGGGGCGCAAGTCCGATGCCGGAAACAGCGGCGCATAACCGGTGAGATCGAGAATGATGTCGCAGGTCGATGTCGCGCCATTGGCGGGCGTGCCGAAAACAAGTTTGTCGCGCGACGAGGGGGCCGCGAGCGCAGTCTCATCGATGCTGAGTTCGAATGCGCCCAGATAGCCTTTGGCATTGCGCACATGGCCCTTGAGCACGGGGAAATCGCGCGTGCGCGGCGGCGTAACCTCTGCCGGGCGCGACAGCATGACTGTCACATCGAGCCTGTCAGCCAAGCGGCGTCCGGCTTCAATGGCGCTTTCATCGCGACCGTAAATCAGGATCACGCCCTGGCTCTCGAGCGTGACGAGAGAGATGGGCGGCATGTCTTCGCGCGCCGCTGCAATCAGAGCGGCGGCCTTGGGGCCGGCCTGCGCGGCATTTTTCGACCAGCCGCCGGTTTCGCGAATATTGACGAAAGTCAGCGGCGTGGCCGCGCCCATTTCATCAGCCACTTCGGCAAAGAGCGGCGCTTCCTGCGTGCAGGCAATGGTGAGAGGTGCGGCACTGCCGAGCGCCGTCCGAAAAGTTTCGAGCTGCGCGCCGCAGAGCTGGTCGGCACGGGACACTTTCCCGCCACAGCCTTTGGCCAAAGCCGCCTCATCGAGGGGCATGGTCTTTTCGCAGGAACAGACGATCAGCCGGGGTTCGGCGCCAGACATGTCATTCAACTCCAAAGGGCAAACCTCCGCTGGGGGTTAGATAAGCAAAGCGCGGTCGGAAGAATATGGGGGGCCGGGAAATTCTCGGTGATGAGAATGCTCTTTGCTTGACTTTAGGAAAAAAATCTTGTAATCAGATTATATTCATTTTTCCCTTTTCGCGCAGGTTCCAATGCTCGTCCAGCTGTTCTGCTTCCCACCGATCATCTTGGCCTATGCCGTCTTCGGTGGCTTTTCGCAGAGAACTCATCTGCCACTCGCCCGTTGTCGCCCGATTCAAACCGGAGACAGGCCATGCAGATCAGGACAGGACTTTTGGCGCTCGCCTTTACGGCGAGTTTTGGCGCCCTTGCCATGGGGCAGACTTATCGGCCCGATGACCGCTCGGGCGGGGGTTTTGTCGATCAGGGGCAGAGCCAGTCGGATAGCGGCGAGCATTATGACCCCAGCACCGGCGGGCGCTACCCGCCCGATGGCGGGGCCTGGCGCTATCAGCGCATGTATGACCCCTGGGAAGAGAGCGATTACGATCGCTTTCAGCGCTATCGGACCTGGGATGCCGGCCCTTCCGGCCAGCGGCGGTGATCGGCTTTGAAGCGGCGGGGGCCCTTTGGGGGCTCCCGTCCCTCGTGAAAACTTGACTGGCCGTCGGGACTGACTAGGTGCATGGCTCTGGCCCTGCATTTTTTCTGGAAACCCATGGCTTCGACCGACGCTTTTCCTCTCGATCTGCCGCCTGGCTTCACCGCGCTGACTTTGCGCGAAAGCGGCGATGCTTTTGCCCATGCCAAGGCCATTGCGGCCGAACAGGGGGCGGGCACGCTGGTCTGGGTGCGCCGATACGATCTTCTGGAATTTGCCGTCGTGCTCGAGCCCGACGAGCCGCTGGCCTCCGCACGGCGCGCCCATTTCGCCTCGATGATCGCCATGGCGGATTCGATTGCCGCCCATTGTCCGCCCGAGCGGCAGGTGGAATTCCGCTGGCCGGATACGATCCTTTTCGATGGCGGGCTTTTGGGCGGCATCAGGCTCGGCTGGCCGGACCATTGCGCCGAGGATGAAGTTCCCGAATGGCTGGTCACCTCCGTCATGCTGCGCACGGCCGACCTCGCCCATGTCGATACGGGGCTTGTACCCGGCGCCGTGGCGCTCATGTCCGAGGGTTTTGAGATGATCGAAACCGAGGCGCTGGTCGGCTCCTATGCACGCCATTTGATGACGCATTTCGACCGCTGGAAGGAGCGTGGATTCAAGCCGCTGGCGCAGGATTTCTTCGCCCGCCTGCCGCAGGGAAAAGCTGGCGCGCGCCGCGCCATCGACACCAATGGCGACATGCTGGTGCATCTGCCGCTCGACAAGGGAGCGCCCGAGCGCATTGCCTTTGTGCCCGCGCTCCAGGCCGCGTCATGGTATGATGCAGAGAATGACGCTCCCAAGCTGCAAGCCATGCCATGACGACAATGGCCCCGATGAAATTGCCGCGCACCTTGCGCCTCGATCCGTCCGATACATTCGTCTTCGCGCGCGCGGCTGAGCCCGGCGAATGGGCAGTGTCGGGATCTTTTATGTTCTGGGATGTTGCGGCTGACGATCTGGGGCCCAAAGAGCGCGCGGCTCTGCGCGCGGGCTTTCTGGGCCTGACGTCTTTTGGCTGGTCGACCTTGTGCGTTGTCACCCCTGTGAGCGAAGAGGAGCGCGCGGTCGCGCTTGAGCGCCTCGCTGTGCATTTGCACGAGCATTTCGGCGCGCCGACCATGGCCGATGCGCGCGCTGCCGCGCAGGATGAAATCGCCTTTGCGCAAGGCCTGTGCGATCATCCCGAAGGCACGGTTCTGGCTGTCCAGCGCAGTGTCGAAAATGGCGAGATCCGCGAGCGTTTCCGCACCCTGCATGCGCGCGACAAGGGCGAGCGCCATTCCGACAGCCTGCATGCAGGTGCACGCGCCTTCACCTTTCACGAGATCGAAGGCGATGACGACATATCCGAAGAGGTCGATCTGCTCGGCCTGATGAGAAAAGACCGATGAGAGAATTCTGGGTTTCTTCCGGCCATCACCTTGTGCGCCGCGCCGAACATGGCGGTCTGCTGCTCACGCCCGAACTCATGCTTGCCTATCTGGCGCGGCCCGAACTCATGCCGCCGCAAGAGGCTTGCGACAATGAGCGCGCACTGCATGCCGCGCTGATGGAAGATCCATTCCGCAAGGTCTATGGGTCCGAACTCGATGCGCTGGCCGATGTCGATGCGCGCGAAAACTGGCGTTTTATGCTGGCTTTCCGCGACCGGCTGATCTCTGCGGCCTCGCTGGAAGCCGCCTTCGTCAATTTTGCGCGCAATGGCGCCAAAGGCGTGCCGCCGATCTTTCTCTCGCAATTGGCGCATCTGGTTTTGCGCAATGCGCTGGATGATTGCGACGACCCTTACATTTTGCGCGCGGGCGAGATTTTCTATCGCGCGCAGAAAGCGACAGTCCATGAGGGCGCACTGCTTCTGGCCGATGCGGAAGTGGTCGAGATTCAGCAAAAGGGTGCGGATTCGCAGCATTTGACGCCGCTGGCGGCTTTGCTCGATCCGGTGCCGGAATTCGGCGATCTCGATGTCATGGATGACGAGAATGCCTGGACCTATTGGTCGCGTTCCGATGCCAATACGATGATCATGAATATTGGCGGCAACAAGCGCGCGCGCGAAGGCCTTGCGCGCGTCATCGAAGCTTGGGTGAAACATCTCCTGGCGCTCGATGTCGAAGTGGAGCCGCTGGCCTCGATTGAGGATCGCGACTGGCGCTGGTTTGTCGGCCTCGATGCGGAAGCCACCAAAATCGGCAATATGCTCTGGAAAGGCGCGACGCTGGGGCCTGACATGGCCGAGCGCGTCATTGTGCTGATGCGCATGACGATCAAGGACGAGGCGCGCGTGCAGCCGGCCGTGCGCGGGCGACCCATCTATCTGATCGGCGCCATGGACCAGGACAAGATCTGGCGGATGAAGCCGCAAAATCTCGTTGCCGGGCTGCCGCTCCTCGAAAGCAAAGCCTCATGAGCGACGAGCCGATCGAAACCCTGCGCGAAGTCGGCGTGGTTTTCGTCCGCCGTGCCGTCGATAATCCCTGGGTCGATCATTTGTGGTCGCCCCATGGCGTGCTGTATCCCGCGCCCCCGGTCGAGCCCGGCACGATCCTGCTCGAAAACGAGCGCGAGAAACTGGTCTATGCCGGGCCGGCCTGTGTCGAATTATTTGCCTCCGACACGGCCAATTACCGCGACAATCTCATCGATGGCACGCCGCAGCTCTGGGTGGCGGCGCGCTGGGGTGAGGATGGCGCCCCGACGGCGCCGCGCGCCACGGCCGATCCCACAGAGGGCGGCGCCTGGTTCGAGAGCGGCGCCGATGTGATCGGTGCCGTGCCCATGCCTGCCGACATCGCCGCCTGGATCGCAGAATTTGTCGATCGATTCCATGTCGAGCGCGTTTTCCTGAAACGCCAGCGCGATCGCAGCGAGCGTGGCGAGCGCGGCCATGGACGTCGGCCGGAGGACAAGACGTGAGCGAGGATCATTTTCTCAAGCGCTGGGCCGACCGCAAGCGACGGGTCGCAGCGCAGGAAAATATCGAGCCGGTGGCGGGCGCGGAGGATCCGGCGGCCCATTCCCCCGAGCTGCAGAAGGCTGCTCCGGCTGAGGCCGAGGAGGCGACCTTCGATCTGGCGCAATTGCCGAAGATCGAGGATCTGACACCGGCCAGCGACCTGAGCCTGTTCATGCGCAAGGGTGTGCCCGAGGCCCTGCGCAATGCCGCTTTGCGCCATATCTGGACGCTCGACCCGGCCATCCGCGATTATCGCAGCGAGGCCATCGAATATGCCTATGACTGGAATGCGCCCGGAGGCGTGCCGGGCGGGGCGGAAATTGGGCCAGAGTTTGATTCGCGCGAAATGGTCGCGCGGATCTTCGGCGACCCCCCAAGCGACGAAAATGTGATCGCCGATGCTGCAGCGCACAAAGAGGCGCCGGAAACCGCTGAAATCGCCCCGGAAAAAGTCGAGGAGCCGGCGCCGGAGCCAATCGCGGTGGCCGAAAATCCTGCAGAATCACGCATAAATATGCTTGATGGGAACAGGCTGGCTGAGCAGCCGATTATTGCTGCGCCGCACAATCGCCGACGTCATGGCAGCGCTGTGCCGGCGATTTCGGAAAAATCCGTGGGATCGTGAAACAATGCCATGTTTCCCACAAAGGAACGTGTGTGGTATCGCTTGAGAAGCGAATGTCGCAGCAAGGGTTTCCGCTGTTCCCAGGGATGGGGTGAGCGGCGTGATGGAGTGACGGGTGGCTGGTACTGACCTGGCGGTCGAAAAGGAAATCGAGGAAGTCGATGTCCTGCGCGGTGCCGAATATGCCATGCTTTCTGTTCTTCTCGGCAAAGCGCCGAGCGGAGACTTGTTGTCGCGTCTGGCGGCCATCCGGGGCGATGCCACGGCTTTGGGACTGGCCCATATCGATCTCGCCAATGCCGCCCAGGCGACCGACGAGACGGCGGCCGGTCGCGAATATTTCAATCTCTTCATCGGCGTCGGGCGCGGCGAATTGCTGCCCTACGGCTCCTATTACCAGACCGGTTTTCTCCATGAGCGCCCGTTGGCGCGGGTGCGCGAGGACCTCGCGCTCCTCGGCATCGAGCGGGCTGACTCGGTGCGCGAGCCGGAAGACCATATTGCCATCCTCTGCGAAATCATGTCCGGCCTCGCGCAGGGCGAATATGATGCAGATGCCGAGGCGCAGGCCCGTTTCTTCGAGCGGCATATCGCGCCCTGGGCGGCGCGTTTCTTTGCCGATCTGGAGACGACAGGCGCTGCCCAATTCTACAAATCTGTGGGCCGAGTCGGGCGCACATTTATCGAACTTGAAGCAGAAGCTTTCAAACTGCCTCACTGAGGCGGCGGCTTTTGCTTGAACCATCATGAACCGGAGGGAACTGGTTATGAGTACAGAAGAGAAGAAGGCACAGGCCGGCGTCGATCGCCGCAGCTTCTTCCGCGCAGGCGGCGGCGCAGCCGTTGTTGCAGCGGCAACGATCGCCACGGGTTCGGAACCCGCTCTTGCGACCGAGTCCAAGAGCGAGCGCGAGAAGATGCGCTACAAGGAAACCGAACACGTCAAGACTTTTTACCGTGTGAACCGGTACTGAGGGAGCCAGTTCCATGCTGACGAAACGCAAAGAAGCCATTTCCGGACGCGCGCGCCTTCAGGGCATTGCCGCAGGTCTCGCATCCGGCGTTCTCGATCGCCGTACATTCCTTCGTCGCTCCGGCCTTGCCGCCGGCGGCGTTGCGGCTCTGGGTTCCATCTCGCTGGGAGCCGTGCGCAAAGCCGAGGCCGGCCCTGGGGCGGCGGGCGTGAAGATGAAAAC
>CAZHOK010000093.1:0-10349 GCA_964534115.1 uncultured Beijerinckia sp. | reverse complement strand
ACTTGCCGCCATTGCAGGCTCGAAAGAAATCATCCCGACGCGGCTGACATTCGTCGATATTGCAGGGCTGGTGCGCGGCGCCTCCAAAGGCGAGGGTCTGGGCAATCAATTCCTGGCGAATATCCGCGAATGCGATGCCATTGCCCATGTCGTGCGCTGCTTTGAAGACACGGACATTACCCATGTCGAAGGCAAGATCGATCCCATCGCCGACATTGAGACGATTGAGACCGAGCTGATGCTCGCCGATCTGGAGAGTCTCGAAAAGCGCGTCACCAATACCGAGAAAAAAGCCAAGGGCGGCGACAAGGAAGCCAAAGAGCTTCTCGACATGATGAACCGCTGCCTCGTGCTCTTGCGCGACGGCAAGCCGGCGCGCCTCGTGGAGCGCAGCCCCGACGAGCGCAAGCTTTTCGAAGGCCTCGGTCTGCTCTCCTCCAAGCCGGTTCTCTATGTCTGCAATGTCGAGGAAGCCGCAGCCGACAAGGGCAATGATTTTTCGGCCAAGGTTGGCGCCCGCGCGAAAGAGGAAGGCGCGGTCGCCGTTGTCGTCTCGGCCAAGATCGAAAGCGAGATCGCCGTACTCGCCCCCGATGAGCAGGTCGATTATCTCGAAGCGGTCGGCCTTGCCGAGCCCGGCCTCAACCGCGTCATCCGCGCCGGCTACCAATTGCTGGGCCTTGTGACTTACTTCACTGTCGGCCCGAAAGAAGCGCGCGCCTGGACTATCGAAAAAGGGACCAAGGCGCCGCAGGCAGCAGGCGTCATCCATACGGATTTCGAAAAAGGCTTCATTCGCTCCGAGACGGTTGCCTATGAAGATTATGTCGCCTGCAATGGCGAAGCAGGCGCGCGCGAAGCCGGCAAATTCCGCCTCGAAGGCAAGGAATATGTCGTGCAGGACGGCGATTGCCTGCATTTCCGTTTTGCCAATTGACGGGAGAATCCGCGCAAGCGGGAGCTGGGAATGAACGACGACAAGAGCCTCTTTTTCGACGATTTCACACCGGGCAGCAGCCTCGCCTATGGCGCCTATGAAGTCACGAAAGAAGAGATAGTCGCCTTTGCGGGCGAATTCGATCCGCAATATTTCCATCTGGATGAAGAAGCCGCACGCCGCTCCATGCTGGGCGGGCTGGCGGCCTCGGGCTGGCATACATGCGCCATTCTCATGCGGCTCAATTGCGACGGCTATCTCAATGCGACAGACGGGCGCGGCGCACCCGGCATCGATGAAGTGAAATGGCTGAAGCCGGTGCGTCCGGGCATGGTGCTGGGCGTGCGCACCGATGTGCTTTCCGCCCGCGTCTCACAATCGCGGCCATCGATCGGCCTCGTGCAATTCCGTTTCGACGTGCATGATCAAAGCGGCGAAAGCCTGATGGTGCAGACCAATTTCGTCATGATCGGGCGGCGCGGACAAAATGATGCGCCAAAGTCCATGGCCAAGACGCAAGACGCCACGGCGCTCCTGCCCTTCGATTCTCCGGGGCTTTTGCCACCTTTCTCGCGCATTGAAACCGGCGCGCGCCTCGTGCTGGGAACGCATGTCTTCAGCGAAGAAGATGTGATCCGCTTTGCCCGCGCTTACGATCCGCAACCTTTTCATATCGACCGCGTGGCCGCGCAAGCCGGGCCCTTCGGCGGGCTTGCGGCATCGGGCTGGCACACGGCCTCTGCCTGGATGCGCTGCATGGTCGATGCGCAGAAGCGCACCATCGATGCGGCGCGTTCTGCCGGCCTCAAGATCCCAGAATATGGCCCCTCGCCGGGCTTTACCAATCTGCGCTGGCTTCGCCCCGTCTATGCGGGCGATACGATCACTTTCGACAGCATGGTGCTGGAAAAGCGCGTCACGTCGCGTCCGGAATGGGGTCTGGTGAAAAGCCGCAACGGTGGCGTGAACCAGCATGGCATTCGCGTGTTCGAATTCGACAGTGCCGCCTTCTGGAAGCTCGACTGAGACAGAACGTCCCAAATCCTGCGGCCCTTGCCACACGTAAAGGAGGAGCCGGTCTCTCTGCCTCGTGACTTGCGCGCAGGCATGGCCGGCAGAGAATGGGACAGCAACCGGAAATTGCCGAGGAGATTTGCCATGCATTACATCCGCCGGAAGGGCTGGGAAATTTCCGAACGTCACGCGACGCCCGAAGCTTTGTTCCTCAACCGTCGCGCTGTGCTGGGTGCTGGCGCAGGCGCTTTGGTGGCAGGCGTCACGCCAGCCTTTGCCGCCACCGATCCCGATCCCTCCGCCCATCTTTATCCCGCCAAACGCAATGAAGCGTTCAAGCTCGATCGCGACGTGACGCCCGAAAAGGTCAATTCGCAATATAATAATTTCTTCGAATTCGGCATGGACAAGCGCATTTTCACGCGTGTCGACGGGCTTAAGACGCGGCCCTGGACAATCAAGATCGACGGGCTTGTCGAAAAACCGAGCGAGATCGGCATCGACGATCTGCTCAAGCGCGTGCAACTCGAAGAGCGTCTCTATCGGCTGCGCTGCGTCGAGGCTTGGTCGATGACCATTCCCTGGACCGGCTTTCCGCTGAAGGAGCTTGTCGATCTGGCGCGCCCGCTCTCAAGCGCAAAATATCTGCGCTTTGAAACCTTCCTCGATCCGAAAATGGCGCCGGGCCAGAGACAGAGCTGGTATCCCTGGCCCTATGTCGAGGGCTTGAGCATGGCAGAGGCGACAAACGATCTCGCGCTCATGGTCACGGGCGCTTACGGCAAGCCGCTCGCCAAACAATTTGGCGCACCGATCCGCCTGCATGTGCCGTGGAAATATGGATTCAAATCGATCAAGTCGATCACCCGCATCTCTTTTGTCGAGGAACAGCCGAAAAGTTTCTGGCAGGGGCTGCAGGGCGGCGAATATGGGTTTTGGGCCAATGTGAATCCCGAAATTGCCCATCCGCGCTGGTCGCAGGCGACCGAGGAAGTTCTGGGCACGGGCAATCGCGTCCCCACCCTCCTGTTCAACGGCTATGGCGAACAGGTCGCCCATCTCTACAAGGGCATGGAAGGCCAGAGGATCTGGTTCTGACGAAAAGAAGGCCGGGCTTTTGGCCCGGCCAGACCCGCTCGCGCAGGCTTTTCAGAGGGGACGTTCGAACCGGGCGGACCTGCGAAGGGAAAGGCCCGACCGGAAACGAGCTCCTTATACTTTCAGCTGAGATGATGCCCGACAAACGCATCCTGCGCATGGGAGCCATGCAGACAAGGCGGGGCGCCGGGCTCAAAAATCCCATCTCTGGGCACTGGCCACCAGAAAATCCCTGAAAACCTGAATGCGGGCGACCGATTTCAGCTCTTCGGGATAGACCAGATAGCAATCGAGCTCGGGCATGCCCGCCTCGGGCAGGATGCGCACCAGCGTCGTATCCGACCCCACCAGATAATCCGGCAGCACGGCAATGCCCGCCCCCGCCTCCACGGCGCGGCGGAGGGCGGGAATATTGTTGCAGGTCAGGGTCGAGTGCCGCGGCGAGCGGGCGGTGCGCCCGGCATATTGCAGCGAATTGATATTGGTCAGGTAATGGGCCGAGGACGCGCCATAGGTCAGGATCCGGTGGCGGTCGAGATCGTCGAGATTTTTGGGCTGGCCGTAACGCTTCAGATAGCCGGGCGAAGCATAGGCGTGAAAATGCATGGTGAAGAGCCGGCGGCGGATCAGATCGGGCTGCACCGGCTCGCGCACACGCAAGGCCACATCGGCTTCGCGCATGCCAATATCGAGCTCATCGTCGGTCAGGATCAGATTGAGCTCGATCTCGGGATAGAGTTCGAGAAATTCGGCAATGCGCGGCGTCAGCCATTCGGAGCCGACGCCCACTGTCGTTGTGACGCGCAACAATCCGTTGGGGCGCTCGCGGGAATCGGCCAGGCGCATGCGTGTGGCATCGAGCTTCTGCCAGACATCTTTCACCGTGCGATACAGCACCTCTCCCTGTTCGGTGAGAATGAGCCCGCGCGCATGACGGTGAAACAGGGGAACGCGCAAATCCTGCTCAAGCGCGCTCACCTGCCGGCTCACCGCCGATTGCGAAAGGCCCAGCGCCTCCCCCGCATGGGTGAAAGAGCCCGCTTCGGCAGCCGCATGAAAAATGCGCAGCTTGTCCCAATCCACAGGCTCTCTCCTTGCACCTATTCGGCGGCTTGAGCGGCCGAATCCTGCGCTGCAAGCCAGCGCTCGGCCTCAAGCGCTGCCATGCAACCCATGCCCGCCGCCGTCACGGCCTGGCGATAAATATCATCGGTGACATCGCCCGCCGCATAGACGCCGGGAATATTGGTCTGCGTGGAATCGGGCGCTGTGCGAATATAGCCATTGGGCTTGATCTCGACCTGGCCGGCAAAAAGCTGCGAGGCAGGCTCATGTCCGATGGCAACGAAAACACCATCGACCTTGCGCTCGGCAATCGCGCCGGTCTTGACGTTTTTCAGCCGCACATGGGTGACGCCGGGCGGATTTTCAGTGCCGCAGATTTCCTCGATCGCACTGTCCCAGACAATTTCGACCTTGGGATTTTTGAACAGACGTTCCTGCAAAATGCGCTCGGCCTTGAAGGAATCGCGGCGATGCACGACCGTGACCTTGGAGGCAAGGTGAGACAGATAGAGCGCTTCCTCGACCGCAGAATTGCCGCCGCCCACAACCATGACTTCCTTGCCGCGATAGAAGAAACCATCGCAGGTGGCGCAGGCGGAGACGCCATAGCCCTTGAATTTTTCTTCTGTGGGAAGGCCGAGCCATTTGGCTTTCGCGCCGGTGGCGATCACCAGCGTGTCGCAGGTGTAAGTCTCGCCGCTGTCGCCATGAATGGTGAAGGGGCGGCGCGAGAGATCGACCTTGGTAATATGGTCGGAGACCATTTTCGTGCCGACATGTTCGGCCTGGCCCCGCATCTGTTCCATCAGCCAGGGGCCCTGAATCGGATCGGCAAAGCCTGGATAATTTTCGACATCGGTCGTGATCATCAGCTGGCCGCCGGGCTCGAAACCCGCGATGAGCATCGGCTGGAGCATGGCGCGAGCCGCATAGATCGCCGCCGTATAGCCGGCCGGACCCGACCCGATAATGATCATGCGCGCATGCTGGGGAGCAGAGGAGGCCATGGTTTTCCCGTTTCCAACGAATGTCTTGGACAAGGCGGGCGGGGGAGCGCCACCGCCTGCCCCTCAACCTATAGGAACGCCATGCGCTGGCCGCAAGGCTGGGAGACCCCTTCCACACAGGCCATCGGCCAAAACGGCAGGCCATTCTGTCGCTGGCGGGCCGCGCGTGGGAGACTTGCCCCTGCGCGGGCTCGGCACTAGTGTCGGCCCGAATTTCGAGGCGGGCGCCCTCAGTGCGACCGAACCCAAGACCGACGAAGGCTAGGCACCCATGCTGGACAAGAAAACTGTGACGAAGGCCGACATTGTCGCGTCTTTTCTCGCGAGCATCGAAGGTCGCCGCAAGTTCGACCAGCCCTATACGCATCACCTGATCGACGATGTGTTTCCGGCCGCCGTCGCCAAGGAACTCAACGAACTTCCCTTCTCCGCCCCGACGCTCGAGGGTGTTTCGGGCAAGCGCGAATTGCACAATGACCAGCGCTCCTATTTCGATGCGGACTCCATGGCGCGCTTCCCCGTCATGCGCCCCATCGCCGAGGCGCTGCAATCGCATGAAGTCACCAGCGCCATCGCCAAATCATTCGATGCACCCATCGACGACACATTCCTGCGTCTCGAATATGCGGTCGACACGGATGGTTTCTGGCTTGAGCCGCACACCGATCTCGGCGTCAAGAAATTCACCTGCCTGATCTATCTGTCCGAGGATCAGGGTCATGAAAATCTCGGCACCGATATTTATGCCGACAAGGACACGCATTGGGGCCGCTCGCCCTTCAAGCAGAACACAGCCATGATTTTCGTGCCCTCCGACAAGACCTGGCACGGTTTTGAGAAACGCCCGATTGTCGGCCTGCGCAAATCGGTGATCCTCAATTATGTCACGCGCGATTGGCGCGCGCGCGAACAGCTGTCCTATCCGGATGAGACAGTGCGGGCGTGAAAACACCCTCTCCCAGAGGGAGAGGGTCGGTCCGAAGGACCGGCGTGAGGGGCTGCGCTTTAAAACGCGAGATTGTAACCCCTCATCAGTCGCCTCCGGCGACAGCTTCTCCCTCTGGGAGAAGCAGCGCATACGGCGCCAGGCTACATCCCGCGAAAAGCCCGATATCTCTTCACCACTTCGCGCGCGATAACGCCTGTGGCATCGACCGGCGCATAGGTCCAGCGTTGGCGCGACCAATCGGGGCTGCGCTGTTTTGGCAGAATGCGCAAAGCGCCCGCCCTCACAAGCTTTTCGAGAAAGCCTGACATTTTGTCTGCGCCGCCCGTTGGCTCGTAAATAAACACAGGCGCGCCCGTAGAGGCCGCCTCCCCCACCATATTGACACTGTCAGCCGTGACGATCAGCGCCGAGGCCTGCGCCAGAATTTGCGCATAAGGATTGTCGCCCGTCCCATCCCAGATAAAAGCCCTTGCGGCAGAGCCACTTTCTGCAACAGCAGAAAGCAGCGCCTTGATCGCCTCAGCCGGCGTGCGACGCGACGGCGTCACCATCAAACCCTGGCCGCTCGCCAGAATCTCGCGCGCCATCGCGCAGAGCGCCTCAATGTCAGACGCCTCGAAACGATGCACGCCGCTCGGCCCACCCAAAACCATGCCAATGCGCGGCTCCGGCAGGTGAGACAATCGCGGATCGGGATTTTGCCGCGCCGCCGCCAGAATGGCCGGGCGCATGTGATGGGGCGAGGTGAGCGTAACAAGCACATTCTCGCCGCGCAGACGATCATGCTCCGGCACCCAGATCAGATCGGCCGCGCCTGCGCCCACACGCGGGTCTTGCAGAAAAACGGTAAATGTTGTGCCGCCGGAAAATCTCTTGATCGCGCGCAGATAAGGCACGGTCGTGCGACCCGAGGCAAAGACAATATCGGGCCAAGGCCCGCGCAAAGGACTTTCTGGATGGCGTGGATTGTCGCGCGGATCGATCGGACCCCAAGGCGCGAAAAATTCGAAGAAAGCGCGCGGCGAGACAGGACGCATCTCGGGCTCAAGGCCAAGCTCACGGGCCACACCCATGCAATTGACCTCGTGCCCGATCTTGCCCGATTGCAAGATCCAGGCACGTGTGCCCGCTGGAAGCTGCGCGCTCACTTATAGGCGATGGCGGTGATTTCGTAGCTCTTGCCGCCGCCCGGCGTATTCACCTCGACCGTGTCGCCGACCTTCTTGCTGATCAGGGCGCGCGCAAGCGGGCTCGTGATCGAGACTTTGCCGAGCTTCACATCGGCTTCGTTCTCGCCGACGATCTGATAGGCTTTCTTCTCTTCCGTATCCTCGTCGATCAGCGTCACGGTTGCGCCGAATTTGATCGTATTGCCGGAGAGTTTGCTGACATCGATCACTTCGGCACGCGCCAGCTTGTCCTCGAGCTCGGCAATGCGGCCCTCGTTCAGCGACTGCTGCTCTTTGGCGGCATGATATTCAGCATTTTCGGAGAGGTCGCCATGCGAGCGCGCCTCTGAAATGGCGGCGATGATCCGCGGACGTTCCTCTTGCTGACGGCGCTTCAGCTCTGCTTCGAGAGCTGCATAGCCGTTGGCGGTCATGGGAATCTTGTCCATATCGCGTCTCTTTCCGAATAAACCTCCGGGACAGGCCAAACAGGAGCCTGCCGCCGACAAAAAGAATCCCCGGTCGCGAGGCCGGCAAAAGCCCCCCGAGCCGCGGATTGAGCGGGAGTGAACGTCAGGGCCTCGCCCCTCCGATCACCGGAAGACGAGGCCGGAAGCGGGTCTCCCCGCCCCTCGTCAGGTGAAATAATCCTGCAGCGCCCGGACTTCCAGATCGCCGCCCTTATAGGCCTTGATCCCCTGAGAAGCCGCCACTGCTCCTGCTAGAGTGGTGTAGTAGGGCACCTTATGCAAGAGGGCCGAACGGCGCAGGGAACGCGAATCCGCCAGGGCCTGGGCCCCCTCGGTCGTATTGAAAACCAGCTGAATGCCGCCATTCTTGATGGAATCGACCACATGGGGCCGGCCTTCTGACACTTTGTTGATCTTTTCGGCTGCCACGCCATGGCTTTCGAGATAGCGCTGCGTGCCCCCGGTCGCCACGACCCTGAAGCCGAGGCCGACGAGCATTTTCATCGTCTCGAGGATGCGCGGCTTGTCGGCATCGCGCACCGAGACGAAGACCGCCCCCTCGGTCGGCACTTTGGTGCCACTGCCCAGCTGGCTCTTGGCGAAAGCAACCTCAAAGGAGCGATCCAGCCCGATGACTTCGCCGGTCGAGCGCATTTCAGGGCCCAGAACCGTATCGACACCGGGGAAGCGCGCGAAGGGGAAGACAGCCTCCTTCACGCCGACATGGGGCAGCGCACCGTGCTTCAGGCCGAAGCTCGCCAGTTTCTCGCCAGCCATGATGCGCGAAGCGATTTTGGCGATGGGCTCACCGATGACTTTGGCGACGAAAGGCACTGTGCGCGAGGCGCGCGGATTGACTTCGAGCACATAGATCTCGCCGTCTTTCAGCGCATATTGCACATTCATCAAGCCGCCCACTTCGAGAGCCAGCGCCATTTTGGCGGTCTGTTCCTCGAGCAGTTTCAGCGTTTCGGGCGAGAGCGAGCGCGGCGGCAGCGAACAGGCTGAATCGCCCGAATGAATGCCTGCCTCTTCAATATGCTCCATAATGCCGGCGATGAAGACATCCTTGCCGTCGCACAGGCAATCGACATCCACTTCCACGGCATCGGCCAGATAGCGATCGAAGAGCAGCGGATTCTTGCCGAGCACAGTATTGATCTGGCCCGTCTTGTCATTGGGATAGCGCGCCTTGACTTCGGCCGGCACGAGGCCCGGCAGCGTGCCCAGCAGATAATCGTCGAAGGCGGCTTCATCGCGGATGATCGCCATGGCGCGGCCGCCCAGCACATAGGAGGGACGCACCACCAAAGGCAGGCCGAGTTCGGCTGCAATCAGACGCGATTGTTCGACCGAATAGGCAATGCCGTTCTTGGGTTGCTTGAGGCCGAGCTTGTCGAGCAGACGCTTGAAACGGTCGCGGTCTTCGGCAAGGTCGATCGCGTCGGGCGTGGTGCCGAGGATCGGGATGCCCTCTTCATGCAGGGCATTGGCCAGCTTCAAGGGGGTCTGGCCGCCGAACTGGACGATCACGCCTTCGGGCTTCTCCGCCTCGATCTCCTTGCGCATGATTTCGAGCACGTCCTCAATCGTGAGCGGCTCGAAATACAGGCGATCCGACGTGTCGTAATCGGTCGACACGGTCTCGGGATTGCAATTGACCATAATGGTCTCATAGCCCGCATCCGAGAGCGCAAAACATGCGTGGCAGCAGCAATAATCGAATTCGATGCCCTGCCCGATGCGATTGGGACCGCCGCCCAGAATGACAATCTTCTGGCGATCCGACGGCTTGGCCTCGCAGACCGGCTCACCGGCGAAAGGCGCCTCATAGGTCGAATACATGTAAGCAGTGGGCGAGGCGAATTCCGCCGCGCATGTATCGATACGCTTGTAGACGGGATGGACGTTGAGCCCAGTGCGCATCTCGCGCACATCGCGCTCCGTCACGCCGGCCAGCGAGCCGAGGCGCACATCGGAAAAGCCTGCGGCTTTCAGCATGCGGAAATTGGCAGCATCTTTCGGCAGGCCGAATTGCTTCACCTTGTTCTCAAGGTCGACAATGGTCTGCAGCTGATCGATGAACCAGTGATCGATCTTGCAGGCGTCGTAAATTTCATCATGCGTCAGGCCGTGACGAAGCGCCTGTGCGACAACCAGAAGACGATCGGGTGTCGGCCGGCCGAGTGCTGCGCGCACAGCCGCGCGATCATTGCCCTGACCCAGACCTTCGATCTCGACTTCATCGACGCCCGACAGACCTGTCTCCAGCGAGCGCAAAGCTTTTTGCAGGGATTCGCCAAAGGTGCGGCCAATCGCCATGGCCTCGCCGACCGATTTCATCGCCGTCGTCAGAAGCGGCTCGGCACCGGGGAATTTCTCGAAAGCAAAACGCGGAATTTTGGTGACGACATAATCGATCGTCGGCTCGAAAGAAGCCGGCGTCGCGCCACCTGTAATGTCATTGGCGATTTCATCGAGCGTATAGCCGACAGCCAGTTTCGCCGCGACTTTCGCAATCGGGAAACCGGTTGCCTTGGAGGCCAGCGCAGAGGAGCGCGACACGCGCGGATTCATTTCGATGACGATCATGCGGCCGTTTTCGGGATTGACCGCAAATTGCACATTCGAGCCGCCCGT
>CAZHOK010000092.1:8777-10755 GCA_964534115.1 uncultured Beijerinckia sp. | reverse complement strand
ACCTCGCTCTGTCCCGTCACCGGCCAGCCCGACTTTGCCCATATCGTGATCGATTATGTGCCGGGCGACTGGCTCGTCGAATCCAAGTCGCTGAAGCTCTATCTCTCCTCCTTCCGCAACCACGGCGCCTTCCACGAGGATTGCACGGTGCGGATTGCGAAAGATCTCGCCACCTTGCTCGAACCCAAATGGCTGCGCATCGGCGGCTATTGGTATCCGCGCGGCGGCATTCCGATCGACGTCTTCTGGCAAACGGGAGAAGTTCCCGCAGGCACGTGGATCCCCGACCAGGGCGTGCCACCCTATCGCGGACGGGGCTGATTTGGAGCTTCGCTTCTCCCATGGGGAGAAGCTGTCATGCGAAGCATGACTGATGAGGGGATGGGCTCGCAAGCAATGGCATAGCCCCTCACCCGGCTCAGGGCTGCGCCCTGAGTCCGCCCTCTCCCTTTGGGAGAGGGTTTGCCCGAAGAGCATAACTCATTTGCATGAGATGATCGGCGAGCGCCTGCCTGCTCTCAAAACGCGGCAGATCGTCGAAAGCCGCGGGCGCGCCAATCTCCACATGGACGCGCGTACCGATCTTGCGGCGCAATTCATGAAAGAAGAGTGCCAGCCGCAGCAACGGATGGATGTGGCTTGCGAACTGAAACAATGCGCTGTTCTGGCCGCAAAAATTCACGGGCAAAATGGTCGCGCGCGATTTCTCGGCGAGTTGCGCCACAATGGGTTGCCAACGCGCATCCATCGCAGGCTTGCGTCCGAACCAATCGGGCGAGGTTGAGACCGCGCCTGCCGGAAAGATGATCAGCGCCCCGCCATTCGCCAGATGCGCGCGTGCCTTGGCGCGTGACGCAACATTGGTCTTCGTCGCTTCAGGGGTTGTGTCGAAATCGACTGGCAGAACATAAGGCGCAATTTCCGGCGCGCGCAGAAGCACCGCATTGGTGAGCACAAGAAAATCATCGCGCACGAGACTGACGAGACTGCTCAGCGCAATGCCGTCAAGCACGCCAAAGGGGTGGTTCGAACAAACGATCAATGGCCCCATGCGCGGGACATTGGCCAGCGCGCTCTGACTGTAGCGCAGATCGACCTCGAGCTTTTTGATACAGGCGCCAAACCAATTGTCGCCCGGCTGCATGTCACGACGGTTTTCGAGATACAGCCGCTCGATGAAACGCGCGCCGGTGATTTTCTCCAGCGCACGAATGAGCAGGCGGCGCGGCAAGGGCGTCGTGGAATCGACATAGCTGAAAGGCGTTTCTTTCATGCTGACGCCTTAAGCCGCGCGCATGACGCTTTTGCGTCAAAGTCCCTTGGAGATTTTATCGAAAGCCATGAGCTGGCGCAGCAAGGCTTCCATTTCGCCCAACGGCACCTGATTGGGGCCATCCGAAAAGGCCTGTGCCGGATTGTCATGCGACTCGATGAAGACGCCAGCCACACCCACCGCAACAGCCGCGCGTGCAAGCACGGGGACGAATTCGCGCTGGCCGCCCGAAGACGTGCCCTGCCCGCCCGGCTGCTGCACCGAATGGGTGGCATCGAAAATCACCGGCGCGCCGGTCTGCTCCGCCATGATCGGCAGGGAACGCATGTCGGAGACGAGCGTATTGTAGCCAAAGCTTGCACCACGTTCCGTCACGAGCACATTGGCATTGCCTGCACCAGTGAGTTTAGCGACGACATTTTTCATGTCCCAGGGTGCCAGAAACTGGCCCTTCTTCACATTCACCGGCTTGCCGGTCTTGGCGGCGGCAAGAAGCAGGTCGGTCTGGCGGCACAGGAAAGCCGGGATCTGCAGCACATCCACGACCTCGGCTGCAATGGCGCACTGGTCGTTCTCATGCACGTCGGTGACGACCGGCAACCCGAACTTTTCCTTGATCTCAGCAAAGACGGGCAGCGCCTGCTTGAGACCAAGGCCACGGCGGCCTTCGAGCGAGGTGCGATTGGCCTTGTCGAAAGAACTCTT
>CAZHOK010000092.1:0-8767 GCA_964534115.1 uncultured Beijerinckia sp. | reverse complement strand
GCCGTAATTTCCTTGAGCGCAGCGGCCATGGTCAGCGCATGTTCGCGGCTCTCCATGGCGCAGGGGCCTGCCATGATGGCGAGTGGAAGGCGATTGCCAAATGTGACCGCGCCCGGCCCCGTGCCGATCGTGACATCTGCCTTGGCATGCATGGTGAACACCCCGGATCTTGAAACAGTCTCCTGCGCTACAGAAGCCGGGGGCCGCTGGCAAGGGGCAGATGCGACCGCCCTTTGCCGCTCGCGCCCGGAAGCGCTATATTGGGCCCATTGGAGCTGTGCTCATGAATATTGCCATCAAAAATGCTTCCGACCTGCTGGTTGAGCGGCTGAACAGGCGTGCGGCCCTGAACAGGCGCACCCCCGAAGATGAGGCGCGCGCCATTCTGGAAGAGGCGCTTGCGGGGCCTGAGACCAGTAAGGACCCCGCCGATCTGCTTCGGGAATTGCGGAGCCTTGGCGTGAGGACGAAAACGGACTCCACCGAAATCATCCGGGCCGACCGTGACCGTTAAAGTCGTCGACGCCTCTGTTGTGGCGGCCATCCTTTTCGTCGAGGATAATGCTGATCGGGCTGCAACACTTCTCTCCGGAGCAAAGCTGATCGCACCGGACTTGCTGCCTTATGAGATCGCAAATGTCGGCGTGACGAAGTCGAGGCGTGAGCCTGAAGCTTCAGCGTCCATCCGGATCGGATTGGGCGGGCTTCCGCAGCTCAACATCGAATTGTTCGACGTGGATCCGGCGGCCGTAATGGCGCTGGCAATCGAAAAGTCCTTGAGTGCTTACGATGCCGCCTATCTCTGGCTGAGCCAGATCAAGCAGGCCGAGCTCGTGACCTTCGACAAACGACTTTTGCAGGCGGCGAGCGCCCGCTAATCCGTCGCCTGTTCAAACACCAAAGCTGTCCCAAAAGCCTTGTCCGGCGCGACGATCAACCTTCGGCCGATCTCGGTCGCGCTCACGCCCGCCGCCTCCAGATGGTCCGCGACGAGTTCCAGATCGTGCACGGCGATGCGGGTTGCGGCCACATAGGGCTCGCGGCGGGTGCCAAGCGCCGCCTCGCCGAAGCGATGGCGAAAAGCGGGTTCGGTCAGTATTTCGATCGATTGCTCCGGACCGATCTCAAGATCGATGCCCATGGATGTCGCGAGCATGTGGCGCTGGCCTGTGACATGGGACAGGAATTCCGCATGGGCGGAGGGATTGTCAGCGACGATCACGATACCCGCGACGCCAATCGCACCATTGGGGTGGGCCTGCCTGTCGCGCGCATAAAATTCGTCCGGGAAATGATGCTGGCAGGCAAAGAAGCCGATATCGGGCATGAGTTTCGACTGCGCAAAGGCAAGCGTGAACGCGACATGGGACGGCGTCCCATCCGCCTTCTTCCCCTTGCGCTCGAAATGAAACGGCGCGAAATCGCCGACGCCGGCTTTCTTGAATTCGTCGCGAATGAAAGACGCATCGTCAGCCTTGAGCGCAAGCATGGAGACCCCCTCACCCTTGGCGAGTTGCTCCGCGACATGGCCAGCGAAAGAGAAGACATGCGGGTCGAGATCGACCGGCGGCTTGAACCCCGCCCCCTGCCCGATCAGTTCGATGAAATGCCCATCGAATTGCACGATGTGATTTTCCGTGCCCCAGGGATGATGGTTGCGCGCACCGACGAGAAAGCCGAGGCGGCGATAAAACTCCGCCTGCGCTGCGAGATCGCGGGACGCATGGACGACATGGTCGATGGCGCGCAGCATGGAGATTGCCTTTTTCAGCTATATGGTATATGATACCATCATTGCGTAAAAGATGTTTTTGAATGCCAAAAGCTATTCTGGAAACCTATTCCAAGCAAAGTTTTTCAGACGGATCGATCTTGGAGGTCACCGTCTGGCGACTTCCGCGTGCGGACCGCGAGCGGCCACATGGACTTAAATATTCGCTCTACTACGGAAAGAACGGAAAACGCCTGGTTGGCTACGATAATGAAAGAGGAAAAGGCGACCACAGGCCCATCGGTCCCATTGAAGAAAACTACGTTTTCACCACACTAGAACAACTCATTTCTGATTTTCAGGCTGATGTTCGTCGAATGAGGCAAAAGAAATGAAAGAGCGCGTACTCCAGATCCGGATCGAAAGTGAGGAGGAGCTCTTCCGCAGATTGAAAGCCGTTGCGCGTAAAATCGACAAGGGGGAGCATCACTATGGTGAAAACCTCTCCTTCACCGACCTAGATGGCTATCTTGCAACCTTCACACCGAAACGGATGGAACTCCTGAGGCACCTTTCAAAGTCAGGCCCCATGTCCATCCGCGCGCTCTCAAAAGAACTGGAGCGCGACTATAAGAGCGTCCACGGAGATGTCGCAAAGCTCATGGAGCTCAGCCTGATCGTCAAGCGCGACGACGGGAAGATTGAAGCACCTTATGATCGCATCATCAGCGACATACGCATGGCGGCGGCCTGACGCGCCGATGCGCCGGAGCGAAGCGAAGCAATCCAGGGTCGCCGCGCGCTCTGGATTGCTTCGTCGCTTTGCTCCTTGCAATGACGTGGTTCAGACCAACCGGCTCTGCGCCTTGGCCGCCGCAATAAAGCTCGCAAAGAGCGGATGCGGCTCGAAGGGGCGTGACTTCAGCTCGGGGTGATATTGCACGCCGATGAACCAGGGGTGATCGGCAAATTCCACCGTTTCGGGCAGCAGGCCGTCCGGCGACGTACCGGCGAAGATCATGCCTTTGGCCTCAAGCGCCTCGCGATAGCGCATGTTCACTTCATAGCGGTGACGATGGCGCTCGGAGATTTCGGTTGCGCCATAGACCTGCGCGATGCGCGAGCCTTCCTTCAGCGAAGCTGCAAAAGCGCCAAGACGCATCGTGCCGCCGAGATCGCCGCCCGATGCCCGCTTTTCGAGTTCGTTGCCGCGCATCCATTCGGTCATGAGACCCACGACCGGCTCTTTGCAAGGACCGAATTCGGTTGAATTGGCGTCCTTGATGCCAGCCAGCGAACGCGCCGCCTCGACCACTGCCATTTGCATGCCGAAGCAAATGCCGAAATACGGCACTTTGCGCTCGCGTGCGAAACGCGCGGCCATGATCTTGCCTTCTGCGCCACGCTGGCCGAAGCCGCCGGGCACGAGAATGCCATGCACATGTTCAAGGAGCGGCGCAGCATCGCTGCTCTCGAAAATTTCGGATTCGATCCAGTCGAGTTTCACCTTCACGCGATTGGCAATGCCGCCATGCGCGAGCGCTTCGATCATCGACTTATAGGCATCCTTGAGGCCCGTATATTTGCCGACGATGGCGATGGTGACTTCGCCTTCGGGATTGTGGATGCGCTCGGAGACCGCCGTCCAGCGGCTCATATCGGGCTTGGGCGCCGGCTCAATGCCAAAAGCCGCGAGCACTTCGCGGTCGAGTCCGGCATCGTGATAGGCGCGCGGCACGTCATAGATCGTGCCGACATCGCGCGCCTCGATCACGGCCGTTTCGCGCACATTGCAAAACAAAGCGAGCTTGCGGCGCTCTTCAACTGGAATTTCGCGATCGGAGCGGCACAGAAGAATATCGGGCTGAATGCCGATGGAGCGCAGCTCTTTCACGGAATGCTGCGTCGGCTTGGTTTTCAATTCGCCGGCGCTGGGAATATAGGGCAGCAGCGTCAGGTGAACGTAGATTGCGTGTCCGCGCGGCAGATCGTTGCCGAGCTGACGGATCGCCTCGAAAAAGGGCAGACCCTCAATGTCGCCGACCGTGCCGCCGATTTCAACGAGCACGAAATCGACACCCTCATTGCCCTCCAGCACGAATTCCTTGATCGCATTGGTGACGTGAGGAATGACCTGCACCGTACCGCCCAGATAATCGCCGCGGCGTTCCTTGGTGATAATGTCCTGATAGATACGACCTGTGGTGATATTGTCGGCGCGGCGCGCGGGCGTGCCCGTGAAACGCTCGTAATGGCCAAGATCGAGATCGGTTTCCGCCCCGTCATCTGTGACGAAGACTTCGCCATGCTGATAGGGCGACATCGTGCCCGGATCGACATTGAGATAGGGGTCGAGTTTGCGAAGGCGAACCGTGTATCCACGGGCCTGAAGAAGGGCACCCAGAGCCGCAGACGCAAGCCCCTTGCCGAGAGAAGACACCACGCCGCCGGTGATGAAAATGTAGCGCGCCATGGGAGTCGAGACCTATCCCTCAAAACCCGAATCGGAAAGCGGAAAAAGCAACGAAGCCAATGTTTCCACAAAGCATCCGCGAAAAAAGAAAAGGGCCGGAAGATCCGGCCCTTGTCTCTTGCCTCACTGCTGTGGGCGCGGTGGCTGGGGAACTGCGGGAGCCGCCGGGGCGGCAGGCGCCGTGCGCTCCATGCGCTGCAGCTGATCCAGAAGGTCGCCTCCGGGTGCCGGCGCACTCGGGCCGCTCTGCGGCGCCACGCGGTCGATCACAGAAGTCGGCGCACGTCCCCAATTGGCCAGAAGCGTCAGCCCCATGGAGGTGAGGAAGAAAATCGTCCCCAGAATGGCAGTGGTCCGTGTCAGGGCATTGGACTGCCCACGACCCGTCATCAGGCCTCCACCGCCGCCAATGCCCAGCGCACCGCCCTCGGAGCGCTGCAGGAGCACAACGACGACAAGGGCTATGACCACCATCAGGTGGATGACGATGAGAACGGTCTGCATGGTTCCAGAAACCTCAAAAAAGACGACCGGGCCCTGCCCGCCGCCATGATCGATGCGCGTCATACATCACAGGCGCGCCCCGGTCCACCTCGGATCGGGGCTGAGCCGATCAACCCTTGTAGACTGCCGCAATGGCGAGGAAGTCGGAGGCCTTGAGGCTGGCCCCGCCGATCAGCGCCCCATCCACATTGGAAACCGCCATCAGCTCGGCCGCATTGGAGGGTTTCACCGAGCCGCCATAGAGAAGCCGGATGCCCGCCCCCTCGGCCCCGGCCAGCCGCAAAGCCACATCCCGGATAAAATCATGGACTTCGGCCACATCGGCAGGCGTCGGCGTGAGGCCGGTCCCAATTGCCCAGATGGGCTCATAGGCAATGACGAGCGAGGCGGCAGATGCGCCGGCCGGCCAGGACTCCTCCAGCTGCTTGCCGACAACGGCCAGAGTTTCCCCGGCCCGGCGCTGGGCCTCGCTTTCCCCGACGCAGAGAATTGCGGTCAACCCGGCTGCAATGGCGGCCTCCGCCTTGGCTTTCACCTGTGCGGAGGTCTCGGAATGGTCGGTGCGCCGCTCCGAATGGCCGACAATGGCATAGGCCGCACCGGCATCCTTGAGCATCTGGGCCGAAACATCGCCCGTATGCGCCCCGCTCTCTTTGGCATGGCAATCCTGCCCGCCAATGGCCAAAGAAGACCCCGAGGCAAGATCGGCGGCCGCCATGACCAGGGTCGCGGGTGGGCAAATGGCGGTCTGCGCCCGCCCGGCCCCGCCGGCCATGACACCCTCGCGAATGGCCGAAAGTTCGGAAAGGGAGGCCTTGAGGCCATTCATCTTCCAGTTTCCGGCAACAAGCGGACGCGGGCGGGTGGTCATGGGTCGGGCACTCCAGAATGTCTTTGAGCGGCCCCACTAGCAGATGGGATGGCTCCTTCCAAGCATCCCGATTGGGGACGCGATGGCGCGTTGCATCGCAGACGCCCCCTCCCTATAGTCCGCGCCCTGCGGCGCAACGATTTGCGCCTGTTCACGAACACCGGATGAGATCATGCTTGAAGGCATGCGCAGGGCCACGCAGAATTGGTTTGGCCGCACAATTTTGACGATCGTCTTCGGCTTCCTGATCTTTTCCTTTGCGATCTGGGGCATTGGCGACATTTTCCGCGGCATTGGCGTGAGCAATGTCGCTGAAGTCGGCTCGACCAATATTTCGACGCAGGATTATCGCCAGGCCTATCAGACGCAGCTGCAAAATCTGCAGCGTCAGATGCGCCGCGCCGTCACCAATGAACAGGCGCGCGCCTTCGGCATTGACCGGCAGGTCCTGCAGCGCATGATTTCGGAAGCCGCGCTCGATCATAAGGTCAAACAGCTCGGCCTTGCCATTTCCGATGAGACCATCGCCCGCCTGATCCTCGAGGATCCGATGTTCCAGGGCTTCGATGGTCGCTTCGATCGCATGCGTTTCAACGACATTATGCGCGAGAACGGCTTTAACGAATTGAGTTTCGTCCGCGAACAGCGTCGCACCCACCTGCGTCGCGAGATTGCCGAGGCTGTTGCCGGCAATGTTCCCGTTCCGCTCGCCGTGCAGGAAGCCATTCACCAATATTCCTCGGAAACGCGCGCCATCGAATTCATCATTTTGCCGGCGACTTTTGCCGGTGAGGTTCCAGCCCCGACGCTCGAACAATTGCAGGCCTATTTCGAACCGCGCCGCTCCAGCTGGCGGATGCCCGAATATCGCAAGATTGTTACGCTCGCCATTACGCCCCAGCTTCTCGCCGATCCAGCGCAAGTAAGCGAGACCGATGCCCGCGCGCATTACGAGCGGATCAAAGCCGACCGCTTCGGGACGCCGGAAACGCGCGCGCTTCAGCAGATCGTTTTTTCATCTGAGGAAGCGGCGCTAAGTGCCAGCGACAAGATCAAGGGCGGCGCGACCTTTGCCGAGATTGCCAAAGAGCAAAACCTCTCGGACGCCGACATTGCACTTGGGACGGTGACACGCGCGTCCATGGTCGATACAGCGCTTGCAGAAGCGGCTTTTGCGCTGAGCGAAGGCAGCGTCAGCGCGCCTGTTCGGGGTCGTTTCGGCTGGGTGCTCTTGCGCGCCGACAAAATCAATCTGGCCAATGTGCGTGAATTTGCCGAAGTGGCCGATGAGGTCAAACGGGAATTGGCGATGAGCCGCGCCCGTCCCCGCGTTCAGCAATTGCATGATGCGATCGAAGATGAACGCACCTCAGGAAAGGCGCTGGTGGAGGCCGCCAAAAAAGCGGGCTTCGATGTCGTGACCATTGAGGCCGTGGATCAGCAGGGCCGCGATCCGGCGGGTAATCCTGTTGTGCTGACCGATCGCGATTCCGTCCTGCGCGCCATCTTTGCCTCTGACATTGGCGTCGACAATGAAGCGGTGAATACGCGCGATGGCGGCTATGTCTGGTTTGAAATTGTCTCCATCGACCCTGCTCACGAGCGCAAGCTCGATGAGGTGAAGGACGAAATTGTCGCCGCCTGGCGCGAGGATGAAACACGCCGCCTGTTGAGCGCCAAGGCCGCCGAATTGGTGAAAGCCATGGAAGATGGCGCCAGCATTGCCGATATTGCCAAGAACAATGGCGGGCTTGAGGTTCAGGTCAATGGCAGCGTAAGGCGCGGTGGCGCCGAGGGGCTGCCGCCAGGTGTTGTCGCGCAGGTGTTCAATGCGCCGGTGGGCAAGGCGGGCTCGGCAGCAGGCGCTGAACTCACGCGCTATGTCTACAAAATCAATGACAGCGTCGTCCCTCCGTTTGAGGCTGACAGCGACCAATCCAGAGCGGTCGCAGCCCAGCTTGCGCAAGCTTTCAGCGGCGATCTGCTGGAGCAATATCTGTCGAAACTGCAGGCCGACATCGGCGTGAAAATCAATGCAGCCGCGCTCAATCTTGCGGTTGGCGGCGGCGAGTCATTCTGAGAAACGCACACCATGTTCGAACCGTCATTCGAGGCTTTTGAAAGCGCTTATTCGGCGGGCCGCCCGGTGCTCGTCTCGACGCGCCTTGTCGCCGATCTCGAAACGCCGGTCTCGGCCTTTCTGAAATTATCGGCCGGCAGACCCGGAAATGTGTTTCTGCTCGAATCCGTCGAAGGCGGCGCCGCGCGCGGACGCTATTCGATGATCGGGCTCGATCCCGATATTGTCTGGCGCGCCAATGGCGAGGCGAGCGAAATCAATCGCAACGCCTTGAACGATGCGCAGGCCTTCGTGCCCTGCCCCGGCAAGCCGCTGGACGCTTTGCGCGCCCTGATTGCGGAATCCGCCGTGCCTGCTTTCGAAGGCCATGACATGCCGCCCATGGCGGCGGGCGTTTTCGGTTATCTCGGCTATGACATGGTGCGCCAGATGGAGCGACTGGCGCCAGCCAAAGCCGATCCGATCGGTGTGCCGGAAGCCATGATGATCCGTCCGACGCTCATGGCCGTGTTCGATTCTGTGCGCGATGAATTGAGCGTCGTCACGCCGGTGCGCCCGCAGCGGGGTGTGTCAGCGCGCGCCGCCTATGAGAGCGCGCAAGCCCGTCTCGACAAAGTGGTTGACGTGCTGGAAAGCCCGCTCGATCATGTCGCTCCGCAGGCCGATCCGCGCTTGCTCGCACAGGCGCCCGCATCCAATACGAGCGAAAACCGTTTCCTCGAAATGGTCGCCCGCGCCAAGGATTACATTCGCGCCGGCGATATTTTCCAGGTCGTGCTCTCGCAGCGTTTCACAGCGCCCTTTGAGCTTCCGGCCTTCTCGCTTTATCGCGCACTGCGCCGCGTGAACCCCGCGCCCTTCCTTTGCTATCTTGATTTCGGCGGCTTTCAGATCGTCTGCTCCAGCCCCGAAATTCTGGTGCGGGTGCGCGAAGGCAAGGTGACGATCCGCCCCATCGCCGGCACGCGCTGGCGCGGCAAGACGCCGGCGGAAGACGAGGCTTTGGCGGCCGAACTTCTTGCCGATCCGAAGGAGCGCGCCGAACATCTCATGCTGCTCGACCTTGGCCGCAATGATGTCGGCCGCGTGGCCGAGATCGGCACGGTGGAAGTGACCGACAAATTTTTC
>CAZHOK010000091.1:10252-11145 GCA_964534115.1 uncultured Beijerinckia sp. | reverse complement strand
AAGCGGGCTGTCGTCATGCTGCGGTGCACGGAGCGCGATGTTCGTCTCAAGCAATTTCTCTTCAACTTCGCGCACCAGATTACAGACCTTGGATGTCTGGTCGTTGAGAATCGCACGAGTGGCTTTCGCCTCCTCCTCCGCGATGAAACGCAGCCGCTCCATCTCCTCCCTCAACGCGCTGTCCACGCGCTCCCGCATGACCTTGAACGCCTCAGGGTCGACCTTGCAGTGGGTGCCCACCACGACAACGTTGGCTTCAGGAACATGGGCAGCCAGCAGCTGCAACCAGCACTTCAGCGGCCCCACAACGTCCCCGACTGCCAACGCTATCGCAGCCCCGCTTTGCGAGAACTTGTGGGTGGTCCACATGAGCAGGTACAGGCAGCGCCGCGTGAAGTGCAGCGTGTGCGAAAGGTGGTAAATCTCCTGCCCCGCGAAGTCGCACACTTGGCATGTAACGTCCGCGCCGTCTTCAGCCGGGAACAACAGCTCGCTGAGGTCGATACCCACAGTGCGCTTCTCCTTTGGGATGCGGCGAGCCCTACCAGCGGCAAACGCCTTGCGCAAGCTAGTTTTACCCACTTCCGCGTCGCCGATGAGCAGGGCCTGCTGCTGCTCGATCTGAAAGACCTGCGCGCGCTGTTGCAATATGTCAGCGACAATGCAGCCGAGCTGAAAGCCAGATATGGCAATGTCGCCCCGGCGAGCGTCGGCGCAATCCAGCGGCAATTGCTCGTGCTCGAAAACCAGGGCGCGGCCCAGTTTTTCGCCGAGCCGGCGCTCGATATCAATGATTTCCTGCGCAAGGATCGCGACGGGCGCGGCACGATCAATATTCTGGCCGCCGATAAATTGATGCGCTCGCCGCGTCTTTACGCGACCTTCCTGCTTTG
>CAZHOK010000091.1:9375-10242 GCA_964534115.1 uncultured Beijerinckia sp. | reverse complement strand
GAATTGTTCGAGACGCTTCCCGAAGTCGGCGATCTCGACAAGCCGAAGCTCGTCTTCTTCTTCGACGAGGCGCATCTTCTCTTCGACAGCGCGCCAAAGCCCTTGATGGATGCGATCGAACAGGTTGTGCGCCTCATCCGCTCCAAGGGTGTGGGCGTTTATTTCGTTACGCAAAACCCGCTCGATGTGCCCGAAGTCGTGCTCGGCCAATTGGGCAATCGCGTGCAGCATGCTTTGCGCGCCTTCACGCCGCGCGACCAGCGCGCCGTGCGCGCTGCCGCCGAGACATTCCGGCAGAATCCGGCTTTCGATACGGCGAAAGTCATTACCGAAATGGGTGTCGGCGAAGCGCTCATTTCCATGCTCGAGGGCAAGGGCACGCCCGCCATTGTCACGCGCGATCTCATTGCCCCGCCCGCCTCGCGCGTCGGTCCGATCACGCCGGATGAGCGCGCGCAAATTATGCGCCGCAGTCCCTTCACCGGCAAATATGACACGCAGATCGACAGCGATTCGGCCCATGAAATGCTGGCCAAACGGGCCGCCGATGCCGCAGCGGCGGAGGAAAAGGGCGGCGGTCTGATGGATATGCTGGGCGGCGTCTTCGGTGGCGGTGCGCAGAAGGGCAAGGGCAAAGGCCGCGAATCCATGTCGGCGGGTGAAATGATCATCCGCACGGCAGCCCAATCGGCGGCACGCTCCATCGGCACGCAAATCACCCGCGCTATTTTGCGCAATGTGCTGGGCGGTTTAACGAAGAGGTAAAACCCTCTCCCAAGGGGAGAGGGTCGGCGCGCAGCGCCGGGGTGAGGGGTTACACTCTCAATCCAGACATCGTAACCCCTCATCCGTCGGCTCTGCCGACAC
>CAZHOK010000091.1:0-9365 GCA_964534115.1 uncultured Beijerinckia sp. | reverse complement strand
TGACCGCCATCGACGCCGTTCTCGCCCGTATCGACCAGAATCGCGAGGCAGCTGTGCAACGGCTCTTTGGGCTTCTCGCCATTCCTTCGGTCTCGACCGATCCGGCTTTTGCGCAAGATTGCGCGCGCGCGGCGCAATGGCTGGTGGATGAACTGACGGGGCTCGGTTTTGAAGCCTCATCGCGCTCAACCGCCGGCCATCCGATGGTTGTCGCCCATGCAAAAGCAAAACGCCGCGACGTGCCGCATGTGCTCTTCTACGGCCATTACGATGTGCAGCCTCCCGATCCGCTCGAATTGTGGGAGAGCGATCCGTTCAAGCCGCATCTGTCGGGCGATGGCGAACGCATTGTCGGGCGCGGCTCTGCCGATGATAAGGGCCAGCTGATGACATTCGTTGAGGCCTGCCGCGCTTTTCGCGAGACGGGCGACTGGCCCTGCGACATCACCATTCTGTTCGAGGGCGAAGAGGAAACCGGCTCGCCCTCATTGCCGGCATTTCTGGCCGCCAACAGTCAGGAATTGCGCGCCGATCTCATGCTCGTCTGCGACACGAATATGTGGAACAAGCAGACGCCTGCCATCACCACCATGTTGCGCGGCCTTGTGCTGGAGGAAGTGGTCATCAGCGCGGCCTCGCGCGATCTTCATTCGGGCATGTTCGGTGGGCCGGCGATCAATCCGATCCATGTGCTCTCGCGCATCATTGCCGATATTCACGACCGGCGCGGGCGCGTCGCACTGCCGGGCTTTTATGAAGGCGTCAGTGAATTGCCCGACGATGTCGCCGAGCAATGGCAGAAACTCGATTTTTCGGAGCGCGAATTTTTAGGGAGCGTCGGCCTGTCGGAACCCGCCGGCGAGGTCGATCGCAGCGTGCTGGAAAAAATCTGGTCGCGCCCGACCTGTGATGTAAACGGCATTTTCGGCGGCTATACGGGCAAGGGTTCGAAAACCGTTCTGCCGGCGCAGGCCTCGGCGAAATTTTCATTCCGCCTTGTGGGACAGCAGGATCCTGAAAAAGTGCTCGCGGCGTTCCGCCACTTCGTGCATGAGCGCCTGCCGCTCGATTGCCGCGTCGAATTTCTGTCGCATGGCGCCTCGCCCGCGCTGCAATTGCCTTTCTCGTCTGAAGCCTTGGTGCGTGCGCGGCGCGCGCTTCATGCCGAATGGGGCAAAGAGCCCGTGCTCTCGGGCTCGGGCGGCTCGATCCCGATTGTCGGCCTGTTCAAGCAGGATCTCGGGATGGATGCATTGATGATCGGCTTCGGTCTCGATGACGACCGCATTCATTCGCCGAATGAAAAATATGAAATGAGTTCATTCACCAAAGGCACGCGCTCCTGGGCACGCGTGCTGGATGCGCTGGCGGGGTAGTCCTTCTCCCAGAGGGAGAAGGTGGTCGCGTGAGCGACCGGATGAGGGGTTAGCGTCTCAGTCGGTGAGGTTGTAACCCCTCACCCGGCTCGAGGCTTTGCCTCGAGTCCGCCCTCTCCCACTGGGAGAGGGTGATGCTCACCTCAATAACAATTTTCCGGCGCGGGAAATGCGCTGCTCTTCACCGCCTGCACATAGGCGCGCACGGCATCTTCGATACTCGCTGCGCCCGGCATGAAATCCTTGGTGAAGCGCGGTTTCTTGCCGGGGAAGACGCCGATCATATCGTGCAGCACGAGCACCTGGCCGGCGCAATCGGGGCCGGCGCCGATGCCGATGGTGGCCATATGTTTCGTCGCGGCGGTGATTTCTTTGGCCAGAGCTGCGGGGATCATTTCAAAGACGATGAGCGCCGCACCGGCCTCTTCCAGCGCGCGTGCATCGGCGCGCAGCTCATGGGCGCCATTCTCATCCTTGCCCTGCACGCGATAGCCGCCGAGCTGGTGCACGGATTGCGGCGTCAGGCCGATATGGGCGCAAACCGGAATGCCGCGCTCGACCAGAAAACGCACGGTGGGCGCAATATGCGCGCCGCCCTCCAACTTCACCATTTGCGCGCCTGCTGCCATCAATCGCGCGGCATTGCGGAAAGCCTGTTCGGGGCTTTCCTGATAGGAACCGAAGGGCATGTCGGTGACGATGAAACAGCGCGTATTGGCGCGCGCCACGCATTGCGTGTGATATTCCATCTGTTCGAGCGTGACGGGCAGCGTCGTCTTCTGGCCCTGAATGACATTGCCAAGTGAATCGCCGACAAGCAGCACATCGACGCCGGCGCGCTCCAGCAGCGTGGCGAAAGAGGCATCATAGCAGGTCAGCATGGCGATCTTTTCGCCGGCCGCGCGCATGCGGCCAAGTTCGGCCAGCGTCACCGGTTTGCGCGCATTGTCGGTTGCATAAGTCATGCACCTTCTCCTGCCGGAACGGCCAGATTGTCGATAAGGCGCGTGCGCCCCAGACGTGCGGCAACGAGCAGGCGCGAGGCACGCGGGCGTGTGGCGTCACCCAAAGTCACGCCGTCGCGCCATTCGAGATAATCGATCATGAAGCCGCCCTGTTCGATCCGCTGTCGTCCATAGGCCAATATATCATGTGCCTTTTCGCCCGCCGCAATGGCGCTCGCGGCCTCGTTCAGCACGCGATGGAGAAGGGGGGCGATGCTGCGTTCCTCGGGCGAGAGATAGACATTGCGCGATGACATGGCGAGGCCATCGGCCTCGCGCACGGTCGGCCCGCCCTGGATTTCAACCGGCAGATCGAGATCGGCAGCAAGCTGGCGAATGACGGCGAGTTGCTGAAAATCCTTTTCGCCAAAGATCGCGAGATCGGGCATGGCCTGGATCAGCAATTTGGCGACCACGGTCGCCACGCCGGAAAAATGCGTCGGCCGGAAGCGGTCCTCAAGCCCGGCCTTGGCCGGTCCTTCGAGCGTAATGGTCGTGGCAAAGCCCGGCGGATACATGATGTCGCGTGTGGGTGCGAAAACAGCATCGACGCCGACGGCAGCGAGTTTGTCGAGATCGGCCTCAAAGGTGCGCGGATAGGCGGAAAAATCTTCGTTCGGGGCAAATTGTGTCGGATTGACGAAGATCGATGCCATGGTGCGGGCGGCGCGGCTTTTCCCGATACGCGCCAGCGAGACATGGCCCTCATGCAAGGCGCCCATGGTCGGCACGAGTGCGACGGTCTCGCCCGCGTTGCGCCAGCGGGCGAGCTGGCGGCGCAGGGCTGCGACATCGTTCAGGACGAGAGGCTGGCGCATGTTCTTCCGGGCTCAGGCGAGATCGAGGGCGAGGAGCCCGTCGAGGCTCCGCACAACCGCCTCCGGCGCAAGCTCTGCATATTCCTCCGGGAGACCCATGCGGTTCACCCAGATACAGCGGAAGCCGAAAGCAGCTGCGCCCGCTATATCCCAGCGGTTCGACGAGAGGAAGGTGACCTCGGCCGCAGGCAGGCCGAAATGGCCGCCGACCAAAGCATAAGCTGCGGGCGCCGTCTTATAGACACGCAGGACATCGACCGAGAGAATGGCGTCCAGCCGCCCCTCCAGCCCCGCCGAGCGGGTCGCCGTCTCCAGCATGGCATGGGTGCCATTGGAGAGAATGGCGGTCTTTGCGCCTTGTGCGCGCAAGGCATCCAGCGTCGGGCCCACATCGGCAAAGGCATCGAGCCTACTATAGGCCTCGAGCAATTTTGCCCGCAGCTCCGCGCCAATGCCGCCGCAGCGCGCCGCGGCATAATCGAGCGCCTGTTCGGTCAGGCTGCCAAAATCGCGATAGCGCCAGGAGAGCGAGCGAACCCAGGTATATTCAAGCTGCTTGGTGCGCCACAGATCGGAGAGGGCGGCCGCCTGCGGGCCAATTTCGCCGGCATGGCGGGCGACGGCCGAATAGACGTCGAACAAAGTGCCATAGGCATCGAAGACATAAAGCTGGCGGACGGGCATGGTCTGTTCCGGTGGCGTCTTGCCCCTTTGAGGAGCCATGCCGTGCGCCGCTTCGCAAGTGCCTTTTTCGACGCGTGGCCGTCAGCGCCCGTTGCGGGGCAGAGTATCGATCTCGGCAATGGCATAGACCGGGCAATAACCGGTAATGCCGGTGGCCAGCGGCACCAGCCCCAGCCAGCCCAGCTGATTCCAGCCGGTGGCGGGAAAGCCGAAGCTCAGGGCAAAGGCCACCATGGAAAGGCCGAAGAGAATCCGCAACATGCGGTCAATTGGCCCGATATTGATGCACAACGACATGGGTATTTCCGCTTCGCGGGTCGAATTCGAGCGTAGACCATGTGAAATTGCGCGGCCAAAAGCCATGGCGCGAATTGACGCGCGTCAGACTGGCGGCAAGGGCTTGGCGGTGGAGCGCAATTGCCCCGGTCCGACGCCCAGAAGGCGCAGTCCCGCCGCCAGCGCCAGCCCATAGGCGAGCGCCCCGGCGAGGCCAAGCAGGAGCAATTGCATTTCCTCGGCCCAGATGCCGAAGCCAGAGGCGAGCTCCGCAGCCGGGGCGCGACCGAAAATGGCAATTCCCGCCAAAACCAGACAGGCCATGGCGCTGGCCCCGGTCACTTTGCCCAGCAGGCTCTCGAAGCTCATCAGTCCCGCCCGCCGGGCAAACCAGATGAGCAGGAGAAAATTGACCCAGGCGCCGACTGCCGTGGCCAGCGCCAGACCCGGCGCACCCAGCGGCGCATAGAGGGCCAGTTTCAGCCCTATGTTGAAAGCCACAGCGGCGAGCGAAATCAGCATGGGTGTGCGCGTATCGCCGCGCGCCTGAAAACTCGCCACGGCGGAGCGGATCAGCATCATGGCGAAAATGCCGACGCCATAAGCAGCCAGAACATGGGCTGCAGCTTGGGCGGCCTCCGGCGTAAAAGCGCCGCGCATGAAAATTCCGCGCATGATGAGATCGGGAATGAGCAGAAAGGCCATGAAGAAGGGCGCCGTCAGCATGAGCGTCAGCGCCATGGTGCGGTTTTGTGCCCAGCGCGCGCCCGCCTCATCGCCGCCGGCAATGCGCCGGCTCATTTCCGGCAGCAGAACTGTGCCAGCCGCAATGGCGATCACGCCAATCGGCAATTGATAGATGCGGTCGGCGTAATAGATCGAGGACATGCCGCCGTCCGGCAGGAAAGAGGCGATGATCGTATCGGCGAACATGGCGATCTGCACACCGGCCGAACCGATGACGGCAGGTCCGAGCGCTTTGAAAAATTGCTTGAGATCGGCGCTCCATTTCGGCCAGGCGGGCTTTGTCATCACGCCGGCGCGTCGCGCCACGCCGATCACCAGTGCAAGTTCGAGCGCGCCTGCCACAGCAATGCCGACGCTGGCAGCAATGCCCGCATCGGGAAAGAGAAAGGCCAAAGCCAGACAGGCAAGAATGACGAGATTGAGCAGGACGGGTGCGAAAGCCGCCGCCGCAAATCGGCCATGTGCATTGAGCACGCCCGAGACCAGCGTCACCAGAGTGATGAAAGCCAGATAGGGAAATGTGATCCGCGTCATTGTGATGGCGGCGGCCATTTGCTCCGGCTTTTCCGACAGGCCCGGCGCCAGCAGCAAAATCAATTCGCGCGTGAACAGCCAGGCAAAAGCCAGAAGAATGAGCTGGGAGATGAGAAGCAGGCTGAGAATCTGCCCGCCGAAGCGGCGCGCATTGTCATGGCCCTGCGTTTCCAGCACGCGCGAATAGCTGGGCACGAAAGCCGAATTGAATGCGCCCTCGCCAAAAATCGCCCGAAAATGATTGGGCAGACGAAAGGCAATATAAAAAGCATCTGCCAGCGCGCCCGCGCCCAATATGGCGCCCAGCGCCACATCGCGCGCAAAGCCGGTGACGCGCGAGACAAGCGTCATGCCGGCGACAGAGGCGAGATTTTTCAACATGTCTCAGACATGACTTTCTCAGACATGGGTGCGCGCGCCTGGCCGGGTTGGATCTTGCGGCATGATATTGGTCTCATCCTCGAGCCGTTCGGCGACGAGATAGAGCGGGCGGCGTTTCACCTCGGCGAAAATGCGCCCGATATATTCGCCCATAATGCCAAGCGTGAGCAATTGCACGCCGGCAAAGAACATGATCGAGACGATCAGCGAGGCATAGCCGGGCACATCAATGCCGCGGATGATCGTCTGCATAATGTAATAGAAAGCCGCCAGCAGCGAGAAGGCCGAGACCGTCACGCCGACATAGGTCCACACTTTCAGCGGCAAGGTCGAGAAGGACATCAAACCGTCGAGTGCAAAGCGGGTGAGCTTGCGATAGGAAAATTTCGACGTTCCCGCATGGCGCTCGGCCACTTCGAAAGGCACGCCGATCGATTTGAATCCGATCCAGGCATAAAGGCCTTTCGAGAAGCGCGCGCGCTCAGGCATGCTTTTGAGCGCTTCCACAGCCTGGCGGTCGAGCAGGCGGAAATCGCCCGCGCCATCGGGCAGGCCGGTTTCGCCGAATTGTTCGAAGATCGTGTAGAAGCGTTTCGTCAGCATGCGGCGCAGGGGCGAGTCTGCATTGCGGTCGATGCGCGTGCCGTAAACATTTTTATAGCCCTCGCGCCATTTGGCGACGAAAGCCTCGATGGTTTCGGGCGGATGCTGCAGATCGGCATCGATAATGACAACGGCGCGGCCGCGCGCATGATCGAGCCCGGCGGCAATGGCAATCTCCTTGCCGAAATTGCGCGAGAAAGACACGGCACGGCAACGCCGGTCGTTTGTGTGGATCTTGCGCAAGACATGCATCGTCTCGTCGCTGGAACCGTCATCGACGAACAGAATTTCATGCGAGGCGACAATGCGCTCCAGCACGGGCGTGAGGCGGGCGATCAAGGCCTCGAGATTGTCGGCCTCGTTGAAGACGGGAACGACGATGGAGAGTTCCGGGTTCACCGATGGCGTGGCGCCTGTGATGCTCATGTCCGTTTCATTCCCGGCCGACGGGATGCGGGCCTTGCCGATGGGTATTGCGAGGAGAGGATTTCTGCAAGTCCGCCCGCCTTTGCCGCCTTGCCGCCATCCCCGATCGGTTTAATGTGTGCGCCCGTTCCCATGGATTTGCGCATGCTCGCCCGCGACCTGACCATATGTGCCGATGATTATGGCCTCACGCAGGCGGTCTCTGCCGGTATTTTGGAGGCCGTGGAGGCCGGCCGCCTCCATGCCACCGGGGCCATGACGGCGCGCCCCTTCTGGAAGGTCGCGGCGCGCGATCTTGCCAGTCTGGGCGATGGGGTCGAGGTCGGCTTGCATCTCGACCTCACTTTGGGCCCTCCGCTCACCGCCATGCCGGTTCTGGCGCCGCAGGGGCGTCTGCCCTCGGTCGGGCGGTTGATCGGCCTTGCCCGTTCGGGCCGCCTGCCGGAGGCCGAAATCCGCGCCGAGATTGCCGCCCAGATCGATGCTTTCGGCGAGCATTACGGCCGTGCGCCCGCCTTTATCGACGGGCACCAGCATGTGCATATGCTCCCGGGCATTCGCGACTGGCTGTTTGCGATTGCGGCTGCGCGCGGGCTTTCGCAAAAAATCTGGATGCGCGACAGCGCCGATTCCCCGATCCGCATTTTGCGGCGTGGCGTGCAGGCGCCCAAAGCGATGATTGTGGCGGCGGCGGGTTCCGGTTTTGCAGCGGGCGCGCATGCGCATGGCTTTGCCACCAACGAGGGATTTTCCGGCTTTTCCGCTTTCGACCCGCGCCGCGATTATGCCCGCGATTTTGCCGCTTTTCTCAAAGCACCCGGCCGCCGGCATCTGGTCATGTGCCATCCCGGGCGCGTCGATGCCGAGCTTGAGCGCCTCGACCCGGCGACCTATTCGCGCGAGCAGGAATTGGAATTCCTGCTCTCCGACAGATTCCGCGACATTGTGGCGGCGCGGCCCAAATCCTGATCGTCAGTGCAAAATGCGCAAGCAACGAAGCAATCCATCTTTGGGTGTGTCTGGATTGCTTCGCTGTGCTCGCAATGACGGCTAGCGGGAATATTTCACCTGCGGCAAGGCTTTCAGCTGATCGCGCGTCATGTTGACGATGGCATGATCGGGCGACATGCGCGCGGCGGCGCGCTCGCGATCGGTGGCTGCTTTGGTGGCCGCAGCATTGCGGTCGGCGCTGCCGGTCGTTGTTGTGCTTGTCGATGAGGGTTCGGATAGATCGCGCGCGGCGCGGCTGCGCGGCATGTCGGAGAATTTGACGTCCTCGAATTTCAGCGCGATGCGATGCGTGCCAATGCCCAGAAAGCCGCCGACATCGATCACGACGGCAACAGCCTTGCCATTGTGATCGAGCAGGACATCGTTGATATCGCCGATTTTCTCATCCTTGGTGTTGTAGACATTGACATTGTCGATGCGGCTGGCGCGCCACAGATCGGCGATCTGTTGTTCGGTCATTGCAGAAATGCCACCCACCTGGCTTTGCTGCAGCATGGGCTTTTGCTGGCTGCCTGGTGCGCCATCCTGGGCGAAGGCCGGCGCTGACAGAAATGCTGCGGCGGCGAGCGTGCTGAAAGCAAGTTTGTTCATCGCTGTCTCCTTTTTCGCATGTCGGGACATGTCCCCCTGCGCTCTCAACAGCGAAGCCGCGACTTGGTTCGAGCGCAGCGCGGAAATATGGAACATCCTGCAAGGAAGGCGGTTATGGGCGCAGGTCGAGACATGGAGGGTCAATATGCGTTATCTTCTGAATGGCTGTCTGGCAGCTCTCATCATCTCCAGCGGCGCAGCCTTTGCGCAGACGGGGAGTGCACCGGGCAGTACGCAAACCGGCGCGGGTGCAGGTGCAGGCGCTGCAGCCGAAACCATCACTTTGTCCAATGATGAGACAGCGAAATTGCGATCCTCAATGCGCAATGTTTCCATCAAGGAAGTGACGATCAATGTTGAGGCCAAGACGGGTATGATTCTGCCCGCCAGTGTCGAACTTGAGCCTGTTCCCGCGCAATTTGTCGAAATCGTACCGCGCTTTCGCAATTATCGCGCCGTCCGCGTCAAGGGACAGGTTCTGATCGTCGAGCCTGCAACCCGGCGCATCGTCCATGTGATTCAGGGATAGAGCGAAGCCATGCGCTGGCATGTCAAAACGGTATCCATCATTGCGGGCGCCTCAATTGCGGCGCTCGCCTTTGTCTTGCCGGCTGCTGCCCAAGGGATGAAACAGGGATATGGCCAGCGCCCTGTCTATACGCAGCAGAAGGTCCAGAAGCCGATGCCTTTGCGCTCAAACAAAGGCGGCTATCTGCGTGGGCGCGATCGTGCCGATGAGGTCCATCGCCTCAATCGGGCGAAGAAGCGACGCTGAACAAAAAACGGCGTCCCGAGGGACGCCGTTTTCCTGTCTGCATCGGCGCAGAGATTACTTGATCGCCGCCTCGTACATTTCAGCGACATATTCCCAATTGACGAGATGGTCGATGAAAGCCTTGAGATAATCGGGGCGA
>CAZHOK010000090.1:0-11221 GCA_964534115.1 uncultured Beijerinckia sp. | reverse complement strand
AAGTCGGAAATGTCCGTCGGCTATGCGACCATTTATGGCGACATGAACGGCGGCTTTAATCCGATCAAGGATCTCTACAAGATGCAGGTGTTCCGGCTGTGCGAATTGCGCAATCGCTGGAAACCCGATCTTGCGCTGGGGCCGGATGGAATTGTCATCCCGCCCAATATTATCGCCAAGCCGCCATCTGCCGAATTGCGCGAAAACCAGAAGGATGAGGATTCGCTTCCCGCCTATCCGGTGCTCGACGATATTCTCGAATGTCTCGTCGAGCGTGAAATGCGCGTCTCCGATATTGTGGCGCGCGGCCATGCGCTGGAGATTGTCCAGAAGGTCGAACGTCTGCTCTATCTGGCCGAATACAAGCGCCGCCAGTCTGCGCCGGGCGTGAAAGTGACGCGCAAAAATTTCGGCCGTGACCGGCGCTATCCGATCGTCAACCGGTTCCGCGATCCCGGCGCGCCTGCGCGCCATCCCGATCCATCCCTCAACCCGAAGAAACCTCTCGGCACGGCCGAGCGTTTCGAGGAATAGAATGACACGCGTTCGCTTCGCTCCCTCGCCCACCGGCCGCATTCATATCGGCAATGCGCGCACGGCTTTTTTCAACTGGCTGTTTGCCAAAAAACGGCTGGGCGAATTCGTGCTGCGCTTCGACGACACCGACCTTGAGCGTTCGCGCGAAGAATATGCGCAGGGCATTGAGGTCGATCTCGGCTGGCTCGGCATTGTCCCCGATCTGACCGTGCGCCAGTCGCAGCGCTTTGCGCTTTACGATGCAGCCGCCGAACGGCTGAAATCCATGGGCCGTCTCTATCCTTGCTATGAAACGGCAGAAGAGCTTGATCGCCGCCGCAAGCGCCAGATCGCGCGCGGCCAGCCGCCCGTCTATGATCGTGCAGCGCTGAACCTTGGCGCAGATGAGCGCGCAGCTCTCGAAGCGCAGGGACGCAAGCCGCATTGGCGCTTCAAGCTTGACGCACGCACCATGCATTGGTGCGATCTCGTGCGCGAGGACAGCCATATCGAGGCAGGCTCGCTCTCCGATCCGGTGCTGATCCGCGAAGACGGAACCTATCTCTATACTTTGCCCTCAGTGGTCGATGATATCGATCTGGGCATCACCCATGTCATTCGCGGCGAGGATCATGTCACCAATACGGCGGTGCAGATCCAGCTTTTCGAAGCGCTTGCGGGCGAGGGCCGTGCTCCTGTCTTTGGCCACCATAATCTTTTGACGACGGCCAGCGGCGAGGGCCTGTCAAAACGCTCCGGCTCGCTTTCCATCGCGGGCTTGCGCGAGAATGGTATTGAGCCTCTGGCTGTGGCGGCTTTGTCCGTTCTCACCGGCTCGTCAGAAGCCGTGCATCCGGTGACCTCGCTCGACCATTTGGGAGAAGCTTTCGATCTGTCGAATGTGTCACGCAATGCGGCGCGTTTCGATGAAGCCGAATTGGCCACGCTCTCGGCGCGCACGCTGCATGGACTGCCGTTTGAAACCATGCGCGAGCGGCTCGCCCATCACGATATTGTCGGCGCCCATGCGGAAGCCTTCTGGCTTGCCGTGCGCGGCAATCTCGAAAAGCTCGATGATGTGCTCGATTGGTGGCGCGTGATCGATGGCGAGATCGATCCGGTGATCGAAGATGCAGATTATTGCCGGCAGGCGGCGGCTCTTTTGCCGGACGAGATTTTTGACGCCACGACCTGGAGCCGCTGGACAGGCGCCATCAAGGCGCAGTCGGGACGCAAGGGGCGCGCCTTGTTTCATCCGCTGCGTCTGGCGCTGACGGGTCGCGATCAGGGCCCTGAACTTGCCGTGCTCTTGCCTTTGATCGGACGCTCTAAAGCTGAGGCCCGATTGTGCGCACACGCCGGCTCGTCCCGTCCGGCCCCGTAACTTCGCGCGTTGTGCCGTCAGTCAAGGAATAATTCGAGCCGGAATTTGTGCCGCCGACTGCAATGCCGGCGGAATCGCGCGAAGCGGTCGGGGCCTGTGCGCCACGCGCGGCCTCGGCTGCAATTTCCTGTTCCTGACGCTGCACCGCTTTGGGATCGGGCTTGGCAGGCGCGCGTGTCGTGTTGCGCTGCTGTTGCGGGCGCGACAATTCAGCCGCGCGCTCGGGCGTCACGATCTGGTCGCGACGGCTTTCGCGACCCAGCATGCGCTCGGCATTGGCGAGGGCTTCGGCCCAGCTCTGATCGGCTTTTTTACATGTGCAGGCGGGATCGAATTTTGTGCGGAAACGGCCGGCATTGGGCAGGGACGTATAGGGCCTGCCATCGGCCGACACGGCCTGTTCGATCTCGCGACCAAAAGCCATGGTGAAGAGCTGCGTCTCCACATTTGGGCACATGGCCTGGCAGAGTTCGCCGAGCTCCTGATAGCGCATGCGGTTGGCAGAATAAGACACGGGGAAGAAACCGCCATCGCAGCTGCGCACGCAAACGGCAAAGGAACCGCTTCCGGGCGTCATATCTTCTTGCGACAGAAATGCATCGTCGCCCGGCGCATTGCGCAAAGGCGGGCGGCCGCCGAACAAGGCCTCGATCAGTCCGAGCGGGCCCGACGATCCGGGATTGCGGCACGCGGCCTCATAGCGCGCGGTGAGATCGCGGCGCATAGTTTCATCGCCGCTCGCCTGCTGCGCCTGCTGGCGCAATTGTTCAAGATTATTGCGCATGCGCGAGATCTGCTGCTCGATCTGGCCGCATTCGCGCGGCGGCGCATCGCCGAAAAAGAGAAATTGCCGCCGGCCGCAACCGATCGAATTGGCATAGGCCGCCGTGCGCTCAAGCTCGGACTGCTGGCGCTGGACGGCATCGCGGAATTGTTCTGCGCGCAGCGGGTCGGCGCCCATGCCCGGCGGGCCCAGCGCCACGATCTGCTGCTGCAGGCGGTTGCAATCGACCGATTGCGCAATGGCAGCGCCATCGCTGGCAACAAGGCCGATGACAAGCGACAGGGCGGCGATGGTGCGGCCGATGCGTGTCTGCAACGCCATGCCTCCCGTCTTTTGCTCCGCCATCATGCCTCTCTCCGCAAATATTGCTTGCCCGCTCGAACGGCCCAACCTGTGCGCGCCCAAGGTGGCGGCAAAATGGCAGGGCCCCTCGATCTTTTCCCGCGGGCTAGCGTCTCCCATATCAGAGCCGGGAGGCGGAGACGAGATCGAGATGATGCGAAACACCAGCTTTGCCGTCATTGCACTCAGCCTTCTGGCTGCGTCCGGAGCCATGGCCTCGGAGGGTCCAGACCTGATCTTCCGCAAGTCCACCGTGTTCAAACTGCTGACGCCAAACGATAAATTGGCGACCTACGGGATCGATGATCCGCTCATCGAGGGTGTGGCCTGCTGGTATACGGTGCCCGAGCGCGGCGGGCTCGCCGGGGCCTTTGGCGTGGCCGAGGAGGTTTCGGACGTGTCGCTCGCCTGCCGACAATATGGACCGATCCGGTTCCGCAGCAAAAGCGAGCAGGGCGATGTCGTCTTCCGCGAGCGCCGCTCGCTGGTCTTCAAGAAGATGCAGATCGTGCGCGGCTGCGACGCCAAGCGAAACACGCTTGTCTATATGGTCTATTCGGACCGGCTGATCGAAGGCTCGCCAAAAAACTCCACCTCGACCGTGCCGATCATGCCCTGGGGCGGGGCGGGCGAGGCGCCCAAATGCGCGGACTGGATCAAGGATTGATCATCAGCTGCAGGTCACCACATAGCCGCCCTTGTTGCGCGTGCTGATGCGCTCGACGCCGGGCGTTTGCAGGCCGAAGGAAACAGAGGGGCCGCGGCCCATGGCGGCGCACCAGGCATCTGCCACAATCCGGGCGCAGGGGGCGCCGGTGGCAAAACATTCGCCGATCCCATAGCCCTCGTCGCGGGGGATGATGAAAGTCTGGTCCGCCGAGGCCGGAAGGGTCGGCAGGGCCAGAAGGAGGGAGGCGGCGAAAAGGGCGATGCGGCGCACGGGCGGGCCTGAGGGTCAAGAAAGCCTGAACGAGCGACTAGAATTGGCAGGATTCATTGAAAAGAATCTTAACCTTGGCGCCCGCCGGCCAGCGGGGCAGGGCGCTTGACGCCGCCCTCCGCCTGTCCCATGGTAATTTTCATGACGCGCCACACCTGCATCATCTGCCGGATTATTATCAGCTAGCCCATCTGCTGGCTGGTGCCGTCTTGTTTCCAAGACCTTCTTCATGAGAAGCAAAGCCCCCGGCCAGCAGGTCCGAAGGGGAAACCATGTCTCAGGCTCCGCAATTGCGGCTCTACAATACGCTGACCCGGCAGAAGGAAGATTTCTGCCCGATCGATGCGTCGCATGTGCGCATGTATGTCTGCGGGCCGACGGTTTATGATTTTGCCCATATCGGCAATGCGCGACCCATCATCGTCTTCGATGTGCTCTATCGCCTGCTGCGCCATCTCTATGGCGAGGCGCATGTCACTTATGTCCGCAACATCACCGACGTGGATGACAAGATCAATGCGCGCGCCGCCGAGCGCGGCATCACCATTCGCGAGCTGACAGAAGAAACCGCGCGCATTTTCCATGAGGATGTCGCAGCTTTGGGCTGCCTCAAGCCCGATGTCGAACCGCGCGCGACCGAGCATATTGCCGAGATGATCGCGATCATCGAAAAACTGATTGCCTCAAGCCACGCCTATGCGGCCGATGGCCATGTGCTTTTCTCCGTGCCCGCCATGGCCGATTACGGACAGCTGTCACGCCGCCCGCTCGATGAGATGATCGCGGGTGCGCGTGTCGATGTCGCTTCCTATAAGCGCGACGAAATGGATTTTGTCTTGTGGAAGCCCTCGAAAGAGAACGAGCCCGGCTGGGATTCGCCCTGGGGTCGCGGGCGGCCCGGCTGGCATATCGAATGTTCCGCGATGAGCTGGAAACATTTGGGCGAGACATTTGATATTCACGGTGGTGGCATCGATCTTGTCTTTCCCCATCATGAAAATGAAATCGCGCAATCGCGCTGCGCCTTCGGTCATTCTGTCATGGCCAATGTCTGGATGCACAATGGCTTCCTGCAGGTCGAAGGCGAGAAAATGTCGAAGAGCCTCGGCAATTTCGTGACGATCCACGAATTGCTGGCGAGCGATCAATTCGGCGGCAAAGCATGGTCGGGCGATGTGCTGCGGCTTGCCATGCTGCGCACACATTACCGCCAGCCCATCGACTGGACGGCGCGCGCGCTCGATGAAACCCAGAAGACGCTGGAAAATTGGTCTGAGCTTGTCGCGCGACATAAAATTTCAGCAGCAAAGCCGGCACCCCATGTCAGCGTGATTGCGGCTTTGCTCGACGATCTCAATACAGCAGCGGCTTTTGCCGCGCTCGCAGAGCTCGCCAAAGCTGCGCGCCATGATTATTCGGCAGCGCAAAATCTCGCCAATACGGCCACATGGCTTGGCTTCGACACACAAGAATGGTTTGCCCGCGCAGGTGAAAGCGCAGGCGAAAATCTCGATCCGCAATTCAAGGCGGAGATCGAACGCCTGATTGCAGCCCGTCTCGATGCGCGTGCGCAGAAGAACTGGGCTGAATCCGATCGCATTCGCGACGAGCTTCTGGCGAAGGGCGTGCAGCTGAAAGACGGCAAAGGCGCCAATGGCGAAGCGATCACCACATGGGAGGTGAAGCAATGACCATCGCTCTTCGCCCCTATCTACCAAGTGACGCGCCGATCCTTGCCTCCATCTATGCTGCAGCCATCGATGAATTGACGGCGGAGGAATATACCGACGAGCAGCGCTTTGCCTGGATGTCGCTGGCTGAAGACGAACAGACATTCGGCAAACGTCTTGCCGAAAGTCTCACGCTTGTGGCCCTGATCGATGGCGATCCCGTCGGTTTTGCCTCGTTGCGCGACAATGAAGCCATCGATCTGCTTTATGTCCTGCCGAGTTCTGTGCGCGAGGGTGTGGGCACGGCGCTCTGCGATGCGCTGGAGAAATTGGCCGGCGCACGCGGCGCGAAGAAAATCACGGTCGATTCCAGCGATACGGCAGAACCCTTTTTCAAGCAGCGCGGCTATGTTTTGCAAAGTCGGAATACCCGGATCATTGAAGATGAATGGCTCGGCTATATGACGATGATGAAAGAACTCGCTGCCACGGGAACGATCCAATGACCCGCGAACGCCTGACCCTTTTCGACACGACGCTTCGAGACGGCGCACAGACGACAGGCGTCGATTTTTCGCTCGCCGATAAACGCCAGATTGCCAAGCTGCTCGATCTTCTGGGCATTGATTATGTCGAGGGCGGTTATCCCGGCGCCAATCCGCTCGATACGGAATTTTTCTCAAAACGCCCGCAGATCAAGGCCAAATTTGCAGCCTTCGGCATGACAAAACGGGCAGGGCGTTCGGCTGCCAACGATCCCGGCATTGCCTCACTGCTGGATGCCAAGGCGGATACGATCACTTTTGTGGCCAAGACATGGGATTATCACGTCCATGTCGCGCTTGGCTGCACGCTTGAGGAAAATATCGAGGGCATTGCCGATTCCATTGCGCATGTGCGCAAGGCGGGGCGCGAGGCCATTCTCGATTGCGAGCATTTTTTCGATGGCTTCAAGGCCAATTCCGAATATGCGCTGGCCTGCGCCAAAACGGCCTATGACAATGGCGCGCGCTGGATCGTGCTCTGCGATACGAATGGCGGCACGCTGCCCCATGAAATCGAGCGCATTGTCGGCGAGGTTGTGAAGATCATTCCCGGCGATCATCTGGGCATTCATGCCCATGACGATACAGGCAATGGCGTCGCCAATTCGCTGGCCGCCGTGCGGGCCGGCGCGCGACAGATTCAGGGCACGCTGAATGGATTGGGCGAGCGCTGCGGCAATGCCAATCTCGTCACGCTCATTCCGACCCTTTTGCTGAAAAAGGATTATGCGGAGAAATTCGAGATCGGCGTGAGCGAGGAAAGTCTCGCGCAGCTCACCAAGCTCAGCCATACGCTGGATGAATTGCTCAATCGCTCGCCCAACCGGCATGCGCCCTATGTCGGCGCATCGGCCTTCGCGACCAAGGCGGGCATTCATGCCTCTGCCGTTTTGAAAGATCCGCGCACCTATGAGCATGTGACGCCTGAGAGCGTCGGCAACAGGCGCAAGGTTCTTGTCTCCGATCAGGCCGGCAAATCGAATATTCTGGCCGAACTCGATCGTCTGGGCGTCGTCGTCTCGAAAGACGATCCGCGTGTGAGCCGCCTGCTCGACGAGGTGAAAGAGAAAGAGGCTCTGGGCTATGCCTATGAAGGCGCGGATGCGTCTTTCGAATTGCTGGCGCGGCGCATGCTTGGCCAAGTGCCGGCCTATTTCGATGTCGAGCGTTTTCGCGTCGTCATGGAGCGCCGCCATAATGCCGATGGCGATCTGGTCAGCGTTTCTGAGGCCGTGGTGAAAATTGTGGTCGATGGCCAGACCATGATTTCGGTGGCCGAGGGTAACGGCCCGGTCAATGCGCTCGATCTGGCTCTGCGCAAGGATCTTGGAAAATATCAGACTTATATCGAGGATATTGAATTGCTCGATTATCGCGTGCGCGTCTTTCAGGGCGGCACGGATGCGGTGACGCGTGTGCTCATTGAGCTGGGCGACAGCGAGGACAATCGCTGGTCCACCGTCGGCGTCTCGGCCAATATTATCGATGCATCCTTCCAGGCTTTGCTGGATGCCATCAATTACAAGCTGATGAAGGTCGGCGCCTAAAAACGCTGGTCGATGCTGGTCACTTCATGGCCGCTGCGCTCTGTCATTTCGGCTGCGCGCTGCAGCATGGGAATGACATCGACAATTTTTTCCGAGACCATATAGCGCAATTCGAATTGCGCCCGGATAAAGCCGCTTTCGCGCATATGGGCAAAAAGCGAGAGCAGCGGTTTCCAGAAACCGCCGACATCGGCGATCAGCACGGGCTTTGTATGGCGGCCCAGTTGCACCCAGGTCAATTGCTCGACCAATTCTTCCAAAGTGCCAATGCCGCCGGGCAGCGCCACAAAAGCATCGGCGCGCTCGAACATGATGCGCTTTCGTGTGTGCATGTCATCGACCAGCACCAGTTCTTGAGCCTCTTCGAGCATGTTTTCGCGTTTGCGCAGAAAGCCCGGAATGACGCCGGTCACATGGCCGCCATGGGCAAGGGTTGCGCGTGCGACAGCCCCCATCAAACCATTGTCGCCACCGCCATAGACGAGGCCGATGCCATGGGCGGCAAGCGAGGCGCCGAGCGCCGTTGCGGCTTCGAGAAAAACAGGATTGTCGCCTTGGGCGGAGCCGCAATAGACGCATATGTTTCGAATCTGTGTCATGGATCCTCTTTCGCCCTGTCATATGTCATGGTCAAGGCTGGCCTCTGGCTTTCGTGGCAGGCTCGGACTAATCTTCGCCTGCACGAGGTTTTGCGGTGATGGACATGCACGGTCGATCCAAGGCTTGGCTTTTCGGTGTCTGCACGGCGCTGGCGGTGGCGGCCGTTGCCTTTCTGGCATGGCAGGTGATGGACCAGAATCCGCGCCTTTTTGCCAGCAGCGTTCCCTCCGCTCCCGTTTCCAATCCGTCTTTTGCCGATCCACCGGCTCAGGCGAGCACGAGGCCGCAGGAGGCGCAAGCCCCCGTTGCGCCCGCTCGCCCCGATGTGAAGCCGTCCTTCGATATTGTGCGCGTCGAGCCGGGTGGCGAGGCCGTGATTGCCGGTCGCGCCGCGCCGGGTGCCGTCGTGCGCTTGCGAAACAAGGGTGTCGTGATCGGAGAGGCCAAGGCCGATGAAAACGGCCATTTTGCTCTGGTTCCGCGCGCTTTTGGCACGGGTGAACATTTGCTGACGCTGGATGTCGAGGGCAGTGCTGCCGGCATGCAGGGCCAGTCTGTCACCATTGTCGTGCCGGCCGAGCGCAGCGGCGAAGTTGTTGTTGCGCTGGCTGAACCGGGTGTGGCGACCCGCATTCTGTCCGACAGGCCGCCGGCGCCGTCTGCGCCGAGCCCGGCGCTCAGAATTCGCAGCGCCGAGGCCGATGAATCGGGCGGCTTCTATGCGACGGGAACGGCTGCCCCCGGCGCGACCGTGCGCCTCTCGCTGAATGGCGTGGCCGTGGCGACGGTCGAGGCCGATAAAGAAGGGCGCTGGTCCCTAAAAGTCGAGCGCGGCATGAAAAGCGGCGCCTATCTTGTGCGTGCCGATCAGATCGATGCCGCCGGCAAAATATTGGCGCAGGCGGAAGTGCCTTTCGATTATCCCGAGCGCCCAGCTCCGCCACAAGTGGCCGCGCCCGCGCCGGCGCCCGCCAAGCCGGGCGATGCGGCCCATGCCGTCGTGCCGGAAGTGCGCAGCGTTACCGTCCAGCGCGGCGACAGCCTGTGGCGGATCAGCCAGCGGCTGCTGGGTTCGGGCTATCGCTATACGCAAATCTATGCCGCCAATAACAACCAGATCCGCAATCCCTCGCTGATCTATCCCAATCAGATCCTTGTGCTTCCCGAGGGGACGCCACCCCAGCCCTGAGGGGCGGGGTGCATGGTTGTTCAATTCGGCCTATATGTCGGCCAACGCCCTGGCGCCCGTGAGTCTCTCGGGTCGGGGCCAGCCCGGCAAAAGAGCTCATGACCCCGCACCACAAGCAGAATTCCGCGCCTCTCCCCCCCGGTTCGGTCAAGGCCGAGGCCTCGCTCGCGGCCACTGTCAAACATCTCTGGCCCTATATCTGGCCGAGCGAACGGGCGGATCTGAAAGCGCGCGTCATCGGCGCTTTGGCGCTGTTGCTGATTGCCAAAATCATCACCATTGCCATCCCCTATTCGTTCAAATGGGCGACGGACCTTCTAACCAATCCGGATGCCAATGTGCCGCTGCCGTTAATTCTGGCGGGCCCCATTGCCGTGACGCTGCTCTACACGGGCCTGCGCGTGTTCATGCAATTTTTCACGCAGGCCCGCGATGCGCTTTTCGCCGCTGTCGCCATGCATGCCGTGCGCCGCATCGCCAATGAAGTCTTCGTCCATCTGCATCAATTGTCGTTGCGCTTTCATCTGGAGCGCAAGACGGGCGGATTGACCCGTGTGCTCGAGCGCGGGCGCGAGGCGATTCAGCAGATCGTGCGCATGTCCATGCTCACCGGCGCGCCGACCGTTGTGGAATTTGCGCTTATTCTCGCCGTGTTCATGATCGAATTCGACTGGCGCTATGCGCTGACCGTTGTCGTGATGATCATCGCCTATCTGAAATTCACAACAGTGGCGACCGATTGGCGCATATCGATCCGCCGCAACATGAATGAAAGCGATACGGACGCCAATACAAAGGCCATCGACTCGCTTCTCAATTACGAGACGGTCAAATATTTCGGCGCCGAAAAGCGCGAAGCGGAACGCTACGACCGCTCGATGGAGCGCTATGAGCGAAACAGCGTCTCGAGCTATGTCTCGCTGGCCGTGCTCAATTCCGGACAGGGCCTGATTTTTTCGCTCGGCCTCATGGTCGTGATGATCTTGTGCATCATCGGCATTCGCAATGGAACGAATACGATCGGCGATTTCGTGCTCGTCAATGCCATGATGATCCAGCTTTACCAGCCCCTGAATTTCATGGGCATGGTCTATCGCGAGATCAAGCAGGCCGTGATCGATATTGAAATGATGTTTAATATTCTGGGCCAGAATCCCGAGATCAAGGACAAGCCCAATGCGCCTCCCTTGCAGGTAGAGGCCGGCACAATCCGTTTCGAGAATGTGCATTTTGCCTATGATCCGAAGCGCCAGATCCTGAAGGGCATTGATTTCGAAGTGCCGGCCGGGCGCACTCTGGCCATTGTCGGCCCCTCTGGCGCAGGCAAATCGACCATCTCGCGTCTGCTGTTTCGTTTCTACGAGCCCCAGCAGGGCCGCATCACCATCGACGGGCAGGATATTTCTGCCATTACCCAAGTCTCGCTGCGCGATTCCATCGGCATGGTCCCGCAGGATACGGTGCTCTTCAACGATACGATTGCCTATAACATTCGCTACGGGCGCTGGAATGCGAGCGATGAAGAAGTCGCTGAAGCCGCCAAAGCCGCGCAGATCGACGATTTCATTCGCTCCGTGCCCAATGGCTACAAGGCGCAGGTTGGCGAGCGCGGGCTCAAATTGTCCGGCGGCGAAAAACAGCGCGTCGCCATTGCCCGCACGATTTTGAAAGGACCGCCAATTCTCATTCTCGATGAGGCGACAT
>CAZHOK010000089.1:5156-11243 GCA_964534115.1 uncultured Beijerinckia sp. | reverse complement strand
GGCGGATTCGTCGCGTGTGTCCTGGATCGGCGACGATACGCTCTATGCCTGCCGCGTGCAGGCCGGCGTGGCGACCGGCGTGGCTTTGGCGGCTGCAGGCCTCACACTCCCTGGCCCTGCGCGGTACCTCAAAGTCGATCTCGATCATGCCGCTTTGATGAGCGAAGGCTATCGCCATGTGCGGCTCGACGGTGCTTCGGTGGCCGCCCCGCGCGATGCGCTGACCGGCTTTTATGAAACCCGGGATGGCCGCGCGCTCTTCCTGCACGTGAATTTTCCGCACCACCGCGCCCGTGCCCTGGCGGCGCTGGGCGCGACGGCAGAGCAGAATGCCATAGCGGCACAAATCCGGCTGCGGGACAGTGCCCAGCTGGATGCGGCATTGGCACAGGCCGGCGCCATTGCCGCCCCGGCCCTGTCGCGCATGGAATGGGAGGCGTCCGAGCAAGGTCGCGCCATCGCCGGCCTCCCGGTCATGGAGATCATGCGCATTGGCGAGGCGCCTTCAAAACCGCTGGCGGCAATGCGCGATGTGCATGTGGTCGATTTCACGCGCGTGCTAGCAGGCCCCACCTGCGGACGTTTCCTGGCCGAGGCCGGCGCGCAGGTCACGCGCATCGAACATCCGCAAACGCCCGATCTCATCGCCTACAGGCTCGACGCCAATCGCAACAAGCTTGAGCGCAAGCTCGATCTCCGGGACGCCGCCGACCTTGCTGCCCTGCGCGACATGGTGGCGCGCGCCGATGTCTTCGTGCAGGCCTATAGGCCAGGTGTCGCCGCGCATTATGGCCTCGATCCGCAGACGCTTGTCGGCGCCGCTCCCGGCCTGATCTGCGCCTCGCTCAGCGCCTATGGCCACGTCGGGCCTTGGTCGCAGCGGCGTGGGTTTGACAGCGTGGTGCAAGCGGCCTGCGGGCTCGCGCTGCTGGAGGGCGCACGCGCTCCAAAACTTCTGCCGACGTCGCCGCTCGACTATGCCGCGGGCTTCCTGCTCGCCTTCGGCATCGAAGTCGCGCTGCACCGCCGGGCGCGGGATGGCGGCAGCTATCATGTGCGCACCAGTCTTGCGCAGGTCGCGCACTGGCTGCGCGGCTTCCAGCACGATATTGTTCCTGCTGCAGACCCTGCCCGTCTTGCGCGCGCCGTCGAACGACTTTCCACTGAGACACAGACGCAAGCGGGATTGATCCGCCACCTGCGTTCGGCCATGACTTTTCAGGATCAAGACGGAGCGCATGCATGACACAGGCCTGGATTCCGGCAAGCTTCTGGCGCGGCGGCACCAGCAAGGGCGTGTTCTTCCACGCCCGCGACCTGCCAACCGCCCGCGCCGACATTGACCCGATCCTGCTCGCCGTGCTCGGCACGCCAGATCCTTACGGCCGACAACTCAACGGCATGGGCGGCGGGATTTCCTCGCTGTCGAAAGCCGTCATCATCGGTCCGTCGACCCATCCCGATGCCGATGTCGATTACACATTCATTCAGGTCGCGGTGGATCGACCGATGACCGACTGGTCGGGCAATTGCGGCAATCTCTCCTCCGTTGTCGGTCCCTTTGCCGTCGACGAGGGACTGGTGAAGGTGAATGACGGCGAGGCGACCGTGCGCTTCCACCAGACCAATACGAAAAAGATCATCCATGCCCGTTTCCGCGTGGAGAATGGCAAAGCCATGGTGGCCGGCGACATGGAGATTCCCGGCGTCGCGGGAACTGCTGCCCCCGTGCGGCTCGACTTCGTCAATCCGGGCGGAGCGACCACCGGCAAGCTGCTGCCGACCGGCAATGTCCTCGATACGATCACGATCGAGGGCCACGGCGCGTTTGCAGCCTCCATGGTGGACGCCAGCCATCCGACGGTTTTCGTGCGCGCGTCCGACTTCGGATTGACCGGCATCGAAAGCCCCGATGCAATCGAGGCCGATGATGCGCTGATGGCCCTGCTCGATATGGTGCGCCGCCGCGCCGGCGTTATCATGGGCTTGGGCGACACGCCCGCATCGATTGAGCTGATGAGTCCGCGCATTGCCATTGTGGCTGCGCCGCAGGCCTTTACTGCCATTGACAAGTCGCCATTCGACGATCGCCACGACATTGCGACACGCATGATCTCGATGGAAAAGCCGCACCGCGCTGTGCCTTTGGCAAGCGCGCTCTGCCTCGCCGTCGCCTGCCGGATCGAGGGAACGCTGCCGAATTTGCTCGCCCGCAAGAGCGAGCCGGGCGCGCCGATCCGCGTCGGCAATCCCTCCGGCGTGCTGTCGTTCGGTGCCGATGTGCGCCATGACGGCGGCTGGATCGCCGACAGTGCGGGGGTCTATCGTACCGCCCGCTGCCTGATGAGAGGCGCGGTGAGCGTGGCGGGTTGATACGCGCCGCTGTTCCGGGCTTTCTGACGATTTGGACTCTGCTCCTGCAATGACCCGAGGCACTCCTGCAGAAGCGCCCCGGGCTTTTCGCTCAGTTCGTCTTGATCTCGATCTTTTTTTCAGACCGCTTCGCTTCCGGCTTGCGCGGCAGGCTCACTTTCAGGATGCCATTGTCGAAGCGCGCCTCAATGCGCCCGGCATCGACATCGTCAGGCAAGGTGAACATGCGCTCAAAACTGCCAAAGCGCCGTTCGCGCAGATAGGTTTCGCCGGTCTTTTCTTCGCGCTCATCCTTCTTTTCGCCGCGGATGATCAGACGCCCGCCCGCGATTTTCAAATCGATGTTTTTCTCATTCATGCCCGGCAATTCAGCGCTCAGTTCGAAACCATCCGCCGTCTCGGTAATGTCGACTGCCGGCGATTGAACCTCGGCCAAACCGCGCCCCAGGTCCCGCGACAGAGCCCCAAAAGGCGCACGCCAGTCGCGACCGAAGTCTTCAAACATGCGGTCAATTTCGGACTTCAGCAGCTCAAATGGACGCCAAGGCGCAGGTGCCGTGCCCGAACGGGCCAGAGAAACGCTCGATTGTGTCGTTTTCCGACTATTCTGATGAGATTGTGAAGCGACGTCATTCATCTCGACCTCCGTCGTTTTGACGGAGAAACACTTATGCCAAAACACCGGGGATCGAATTGATCAAAATCGGCTATAGAATAAAAAAATATTCATTATCAGGCGTTTACGCCCACGCTTAAGGCTCATTGCATCATATTTGCCGCGGTTTGCGCCAAAGCTCGACCGATTCCCCAATGAGAATGCTGCATCGCGGCGTCAAGTCTTTTTTTCAAAGCCTGTGTAAAAGCCATAGCCTAGACCGCTGGTTGCTGGTAGAAATATCGCCGGTGCGCGCATCCCATGTGAGAAAACGAGGCCCGTTCATACGGGTATTCGAACCAGCCCGGGGCACCTCCTGGCTGGCATGTAGTGTTTGAGGTTTGAGGCGGACGTAAGCGAATTGCCGATACGGCGGAGACGAGCAGGTTAACATGAGCAAAGGTAAAGATTTCCGGGGCCCCAGGAAGCGTGGCTTCGATGATGATGGTCCGATGGGCTATGAGCCGCGTCAAAACCGTACTCCGCGTGCCTTTGGCGCGCCGCAATTCGATGCGCCTCCAATGCCTGCGATGGGCGGAGGTTTTGGCGGCGGCATGAGCCAAGGCGCTGCCCCCAGCGGCAATCCTGTCGATGCAGTCGTCAAGTGGTTCAAGGGCGACAAGGGTTTTGGTTTCGTCGAGCTTGCCAATGGCACGGGCGACGCATTCCTGCACATTGGCGCGCTGCAATCGGCTGGCTATGAAACCGTCCCTCCGGGCGCCAAGCTCAAGGTTCTCGTCGGTCAGGGCATGAAGGGCGCGCAAGTCACACGCGTTCTCGAAGTCGATGCATCGGGTGCTGTGGAACAGCGTCCGCGCAGCTTCGGCGACAGCCCTCGCCCGCCGCGCCGCATGCCCGATCCGTCGTCCGCGACCGAAATGTCGGGAACTGTGAAATGGTTCGATGACACCAAGGGTTTTGGTTTCGTCGCATCCAATGACGGCGGCAAGGACGTGTTCGTCCACATTTCCGTTCTGCGTCCTGCAGGCATCCAGCATCTTCCCGAAGGCCAGGCGGTTTCGATGAAGGTGGTTGAGACGCCCAAGGGCCGCGAGGCCGTTGCGATCGATCTCGCCTGATTGGCGTATTGATCTTGCACCGGGCCTGCGCGTCCGGTTTGAAGGCGCTCGTAAAACGAGCGCCTTTTTCTTTGTCTGACAGATCCTTGCAAGAGAGCCATGAAACCCTCCCGCGACATATCCCGTTTGATCGAAATCATGGCCGCCTTGCGCACACGCGACAGCGGTTGTCCGTGGGATCTTGAGCAGACCTTCGCGTCCATTGCGCCTTATACGATCGAGGAAGCCTATGAGGTGGCCGAGGCGATCGAGCGTGGCGATTATGCCGATCTTGCAGACGAGCTGGGTGACCTGCTGTTGCAGGTCGTCTTCCATGCGCGTATGGCGCAGGAAAAAAACCTTTTCGAATTTGGCGATGTTGTGGAAGCCATCACGAAAAAACTCATCCGCCGCCATCCGCATGTTTTTGGCGACACGCGCGATCTGTCGCCCGATCAGGTGAAGCAGCTCTGGGGCAAGATCAAAGCGCAGGAAAAAGCCGAACGAGCCTTGCGCCGTGGGCCAGATGCGCCGCCAGAGGAAAAGGGGCTTCTTTCCAATATTCCTTATGCACTCCCCGCCCTGACACGCGCCATCAAATTGCAATCCAAAGCCTCCAGTGTCGGCTTCGACTGGAATGATGCGCGTTTGGTGCTCGACAAGATCAAGGAAGAAATCGCCGAATGCGAAGAGGCGCTCGCATCGGGCAACAGCGCGCATATCCGCGAAGAAATGGGCGACCTTCTTTTCGCCGTCGCCAATCTGGCGCGCCATGTCGAGGTCGATCCCGAAGATGCGCTACGCGCAACCAATGCGAAATTCGAACGGCGTTTTGCCTATATTGAACGGATGCTCGAATTGAAAGGGCGCGCGCTTAACCAAGCAAGCCTTGAGGAAATGGATGCGCTCTGGACTGAGGCCAAAGCCGAAGAAGGCAAGGCTTGAGGCCTGTTCCGATCAACCGGCCCCGGACGGTTTTGGCGCAATATCCGCGACACGTTCAGCCGCCGGAAAACGCTGGACCAGCCGTTCGATTTTTTCAGGAGCGATCCGGAGCAGAATTTCCGTTGTTCCATCTGGCTGCGACGTGCGGTCGAGAACTTCTGCATTCTCATAGAGCCAGTGCAAGCCCTGGCCGTCTGTCGGCGCAACCGCGACGCTGAAGAGCGAACGCCCGCGCGCCAGCTTGTCTTCGATAGCATCCAGAAGCTCATCAATCCCCTGCCCGGTCAGGGCCGAGACGATGAAGGGCCGCTCGCCCGCGCGTCGGCGCTCGGCCGCATCTGCAAGAGAATGACGCGCATTTTCATCAAGCAGATCGAGCTTGTTCCAGACCTCGATAATCCTGTCGTGATCCTCAGGCTTGATCCCCAGATCGGCGAGAATGGCTTCGACATCGGAGGATTGCGCCTGCGTGTCCTCATGCGAAATATCGCGCACATGCAAGATCACATCGGCAGAAATCACTTCTTCCAGCGTTGCGCGAAAAGCCGAGACAAGCATGGTGGGCAGATCGGAGATAAATCCCACTGTGTCGGACAGCATGATCCGCGCGCCATGGCGCAGTTTGAGCCCGCGCAATGTCGGGTCGAGCGTGGCAAAGAGCATGTCCTCGGCCAAAACCTCGGCGCGCGTCAGACGATTGAACAAGGTCGACTTGCCGGCATTGGTGTAGCCGACAAGAGCCACCACGGGATAAGGCACATCCTGTCGGCTCTTGCGATGAAGACCGCGCGTTTTCTTCACAGCTTCAAGATCGCGCTCAATGCGCGTCATGCGTTCCTGGATCAAACGCCGGTCCGTCTCGATCTGCGTCTCACCGGGGCCGCCCAGAAAGCCGAAGCCGCCACGCTGGCGCTCCAGATGCGTCCATGATCGGACAAGCCGCGATTTTTGGTAATTCAGATGCGCAAGCTCAACCTGGAGCGAGCCTTCGCGCGTGCGCGCCCGACGTCCGAAAATTTCGAGAATAAGTCCGGTGCGGTCGATGACCTTTGTCCC
>CAZHOK010000089.1:0-5146 GCA_964534115.1 uncultured Beijerinckia sp. | reverse complement strand
GACGGGCGACAAAGCGCAATCCATCATCACAAGCGTGACGCCTTCGGCCTTCACGCGCTCAGCAATATCCTCGACCTTGCCCTTGCCGAGAAAGGTTGCCGGCCGAATCTGCGCGAGCGTGACGAGTTCATGTCCGACGACATCGAGATCGATCGCGCGCGCCAGGCCTTCTGCCTCAGCAATACGCGCTTCGGGCAAACGCAAGGACCCCCGATCGAGCCGGGCTGCGGCACGATCGGTCAAATAAGGCCCCACGACCAGTGCGTGTGTCGACTGGGCGAGAGCCTTTTCGGGTTCGGTAACTGGTTTGCCGATGTCAAATGCGCTCAAAGGGACCCCGTACAGGCGCCGCCCCTGCGCGCATTACTTCTCGACAGAATCATCTGCCTCAAACATCTGGATCGGATGTCCAGGCATGATGGTCGAGATCGCATGCTTGTAGACAAGCTGCGAATGGCCATCGCGGCGCAGAAGCACGCAAAAATTATCGAACCAGGTAACAACGCCTTGGAGTTTGACGCCGTTCACCAGAAATATGGTGAGCGGGACCTTGTTCTTGCGTACGAAGTTAAGGAACGTGTCCTGCAGATTTTGGGTGCGTTCAGCAGCCATTTTGTTCTCTTTCGGTCCATCCCGGGCTTCGCCGGGTTCAGGCGTTTCAAGCCTAGCGGAAGCCGCAACGACCCCGCAAGCTAAAGTTCTTATGATCCATACGGCTTTAGGCTTATGCTGGGCCGCTCAATCTATGTTCAACGACTTCAACTTCCGGTGAAGCGCCGAACGTTCCATCCCGATAAACTCTGCTGTTCTCGAGATATTTCCGCCAAAGCGGCCGATCTGGGCGACCAGATATTCGCGTTCAAAGACCTCCCGGGCCTCGCGGAGGGGCAGGCTCATCAATTTTTCGCCGCCTGTGCCATTGGGCGTGGTGGGGACCATGGTTCCGATCTCGGAAGGCAGCATGTCGCTGCTGATCACCGCCTCAGGGTCGCCGGCGGTCAGGATCATCAGGCGTTCCACATTGTTGCGCAATTGGCGGATATTTCCGGGCCAATCATGGGATTGCAGAACGGCCATCGCATCTTCACCAACCTGTCGGCGCGGCATGCCAGTGGTTTGGGAAACCTGCTCGATGAAATAGGCGACCAATTCGGGAATGTCCTCGCGCCGCTCCGACAATCCGGGTACCCGGATCGGCACCACCGACAGGCGATGGAATAGATCTTCGCGGAACGTGCCTTGCTGAATGGCGCTTTGAAGATCGCGCGAGCTCGAAGAGATGATGCGCACATCGACATGGACGCGGGTCGCCCCGCCCACACGCTGGAAATTCTGGTCCACGAGAACCCGCAAAATCTTGTTCTGCGTCTCACGCGGCATGTCCGCAATCTCGTCGAGATAGAGCGTGCCGCCATGAGCTTCTTCAAGCGCGCCGACTTTGCGCAAGCGCCCTTCCCCGCCCTCCGTGCCGAAAAGTTCGACCTCCATCGATTCCGGCGTAATGGTCGCAGCACTGAGGACAACGAAAGGCCCCGCGGCACGATTGGATGATTCATGAATGGCGCGGGCGACCAGTTCCTTGCCGGCTCCCGGAGAACCCGTGATCAAGACGCGCGAATTGGCTGGCGCCACGCGCTCGATCAGATTGCGCAATTGATTGACGGCCGTCGATTTCCCGACGATCCGCGTCGTCGCACCGGCGCGCGTTTTCAGATCCGTCAGCTCACGCTTCAGACGGGAGGCCTCAAGCGCCCGGTCGGCAACCAGGACAAGCCTGTCTGCCTTGAAGGGCTTTTCAATAAAATCATAGGCACCGAGCTTGATTGCGGAAACCGCCGTCTCAATATTGCCATGCCCGGAAATCATCACGACGGGCAAGGAAGGGTGCTGCTCCTTGATCACCTGCAGAATTTGCAAACCATCGAGGCGCGATCCCTGCAGCCAGATATCGAGAAAAACCAGATGGGGGCGCCGCGATTCTATGGCAGCCAAAGCCTCATCGGAATTTCGTGCCGTGCGCGTCGAATGGCCTTCATCGGACAAAATGCCCGAAACGCCGTCACGAATATCTGCTTCATCATCGACGATGAGAATGTCGCTCAGCATGTATTTTTATGCCTTGTCTGTTGCGGTCGAAGCCATCCGCGCTTCGTCCTTTTGCGTCACGGGAAAGAAAATTCTGACGCATGCACCCTGGCCCCAATCAGCATCGAGCAATTCAATGCCGCCACCATGATCCTCTAGAATCTTAGCGACGATTGGCAGGCCGAGGCCTGTGCCTTCCGCACGCGTCGTCATATAAGGTTCGAGCAATCTCTGTCGGTTTTCGGATGGAAAGCCGATACCATTGTCGCTGACTTCAATTGCAACAACATGTGGCGATAGTTCGGCGATTCTGACCTTGATCCGTTTTGGTTCATGCGTGTCCGCCGCGCGAGCCGCCAGACCTTCCGTCGCATTTTTGATAATATTGGTGACAGCCTGTGAAATCAGCCGCCGATCGAACGAGGCACGCATCGGCTGTTCAGGGATGTCTTCGATAAATTCGATCTCGGGATGACCGACTTTCATCAGGAAGAGAACCTGTTTCACCGTGACATTGATATCTTCTTCCTCAAGCCGCGGTTTGGGCGTGCGCGCGAAAGATGAGAATTCATCGACCATGCGCTTGATGTCATCGACCTGCCGCACGATCGTATCGGTGCATTGATCGAAAATATCCCGATCCTCGGTGATCACCTTGCCATATTTGCGCTTGATCCGCTCGGCCGACAGCTGGATCGGGGTCAGCGGGTTTTTGATCTCATGCGCAATCCGTCGCGCCACATCGGCCCAGGCGGAGGTGCGCTGCGCACTGACTAGATCGGTAATGTCATCGAGCGTGACGACATAGGATTGCTCGACATTGCTCGCGGTTTCGGAGGAAACGCGGACATTGAAGATGCGCTCGCGTCCATTGCGCAAAATGGTGATCTGGCTCTGGTGCAGCCGCTGGCTGTTCTCGCGCGCATCCAAAATGGTTTGCGCCAATTCCGGAATGGTCTGTGCCAATGGTTTGCCGATGGCGCTCTCAGCCCCTTCTTCGCCGCCCTCAAGAAGTTTTGTGGCCGACGGGTTGAGCACAGTGATTTGTCCGGCTCCATCGACACCGATCACGGCCGCCGGCACGCCCGACAAAACAGCCTCGGTGAACAGGCGCCGCTCATCGATCAGATCACTGGCTGCAATCAGTCGGTTCTGCTGAAGCCGCAATTCCGATGTCATTTTGTTGAAGGTCGCGCCCAGATGCGCAAGATCGCCTTCCGATTTGTGAACCGGAACCTGCACATAAAGATTGCCGGAGGAGACCTGATCGGTCGCGGTGATCAAACGACGGATGGGGCTGACCAGCCGATTTGCGAAGGACAGGCCAAGCCATGTTGCCGAGAGCAACATGACGAGTGCGAGAAGAACATACATGGTCGCAAAGGCAATCTGAATATTGCGGCGATGAGCATCGAAGGCTTCATAGAGGGCAATCAGACCCGCGGCCTGTGCCGGGAAATCGACGGCGAACGGATCGACAGGACGCGCTGTATAGAGGAATGAATTTTCAATATTGCTCAATCCGCGCAAGGCAACGAAGGTTCGCCCCTCATCGAGAACGAGGCATAGCGGCTCATTCTTGCGTGCATCTTCAAAATCATTGGCTTCGGGCGTCACCACCCGCCCTTCCGAATTGCCTGTATCGGCACGTTCGATCAATGTCCCGTCGGGCGTCATCAAAACTGCAGTGGTAAAACCCAGAATGCGCGAGCGCCCGTTGAAAAAATCCCTGAATTTGTCGCGCTCATTTGCAAAAAACGGCTGGATGCGATCGAGATCGCTGGCCAGCAGGCGGGATTCCTGCAGCAGCGAGCGGCATTGCGATTCCCGGAAAAGCCGCGCCGCTTCTGCCGTATTGAGCACGAAGCCGCGAACGTCTTGCATGAAAGCCGGATTGAGGCTGCGCTCGAGCGTGATCGATCCAACGATGGCAATGATAATTGCCGGTGCAGCTGCAATCCCGGAAAAAAGGCCGACGATCCGCACATGGAGGCCAGCGCCAGCCGCGCCGGCGCGATAGGCCCGCACAAGCCGCCAGACTTCGCCAATCAGAATTCCGAAAAGGAAGAGGATCAGAATGGCATTGGCGAGAAACAGGCTGAGGACCACCTGTGTGGTCGGCGCGATCGGCGTGTAATCGGCAAAAACAAGGACTGTAAAAATACCGAGGCAGACGGCCAGGGTCACGACCACAGGTCCGAAACGCGACAGGAAGCGACGTTCGCCGCGATAAGCGGCGGGCCTCTTTCCCTGCATTGCTGGAGCCGTATCCATCCGCTGACCACCGCCCTGCGTCGAAACCAGCATTGAGGATGCCGGCACCCGTTCCTGCCACAAAAAGCGTGGCTTTCCTACAACGGTGTTGCCAGATTGCGACAAAATTGGGGGAGCGGGGAGCCCTTTCTGCCTTATCCAAGGCAGAAGAAGATCCTGATTTGGGTCGCGGCCTGCAAATGTGGCCGAAATGCCTCACCCCTATCGCGGGGAGCGGATCAATCTGACATCCAGATCGCGGACTTTTTTGCGCAATGTATTCCGATTGAGCCCGAGCAATTCGGCGGCCTTGATCTGATTTCCGCGAGTGGCCGAAAGGGCAGCCAGGATCAGCGGATATTCGATCTCGCGCAAAACGCGATGATAGAGGCCGGGCGGTGGCAGATCGTCTCCATGCGAGCGGAACAGCGCGTTCATATGCTGCTCGACAGCGCTTCCCAGCGTCGAGGCTTCATGCACGGTCTCCTCGGCGGCTGCACCTGGTGACGCATGACCTGGCACGGCAGAAACGCTCTGGCGGGACACCATCGGAGCGTCATGGCCAAGCTCGGCCTCGACGAGCTGTTCGGTCACAAGCTCCTGCGGATAAAGAGCCGCAAGCCGCCGGATGAGATTTTCCAGCTCGCGGATATTTCCGGGCCAGCTATAGCGCTTCATCCGCTCGAGGGCGGCTGCTTCCATATGTTTGGAGGGCAGGCCTTCGGCCGCTGCCAGTTTGAAGAAATGCCTGACGAGATCGGGCACGTCCTCCGTGCGCTCGCGCAGCGGCGGCAGGCGCAGCGGCACG
>CAZHOK010000088.1:0-11950 GCA_964534115.1 uncultured Beijerinckia sp. | reverse complement strand
ATCAGAGATCACGCGACCCCCACCCCGCTCGCTGCTGCGCATCGAGTCGGCCCTCCCCGCAAGGGGGAGGGATGACGCGTGGTGTGCATGTCGCAAGGCTGAACCTGCAAAACATCAATGACGTTGGGGAGCGCACGCATGGCCGATCTCAAACTCACGCTTGCCTGCTGGGATTACGATCGCACGCGGCCTCTCATCGACGGGCGGGTGAAGCCCGAAGGCATCGATCTTGACGTGAAGATGCTCCGGCCGCGCGTCATGTTTCCGCGCATGCTGGAGGACAAGGAATTCCACGCCTCCGAATTGTCGCTGGCCTCTTATGCGAGCCTGCTGGGGCGCGGCGATTTTACGTTTCGTGCTTTGCCTGTCGCCGTGTCGAAAATCTTCCGCCATTCCTGCATCTATGTGCGACCCGGTGCGGGCATCAAAAAGCCGGAAGACCTGCGCGGCAAACGCGTTGGCACGACGCAATGGGGTTCTACCGCTGCCGTCTTCATGAAGGGCATGATCCAGGATGAATATGGCGTGAAGCCGTCTGATATGCACTGGTTCATGGGCGGGCTCGATGCACCCACCCAGGCTCCGCTCATTCCCTTCACGCCGCCGCCGGGCGTGCAGCTCGATTTGTTGCCGGACGGCAAGACGCTCGAAGCGATGATGGAAGCAGGCGAATTGGATGCACTCTTTTCCATCTATCTGCCAAAAATCTTTCTCGCCAAATCTCCCAATTGCGTGCGCCTCTGGCCGAACTTCAAAGAGGTCGAGAAGGATTATTACCGGCGCACGAAAATTTTTCCGATCATGCACACAATCGCCATGCGTGCAGATGTGATTGCCGCCCATCCATGGGCTGCCAAAAGCCTCTACACCTCATTGATCGAGGCCCGCGACATAGCCGTGGAAGGTCTCTACGACACGGATGCCTTGCGTCTCGCGCTGCCCTGGCTGCTCGATCATGTGGAAGAGGCCTGGGATGTCTTCGGGCACGATTTCTGGGCCTATGGGCTCGAAAACAACCGCCCGACGCTGGCGGCGCTCGGACGATATGTTTTCGAACAGGGCCTCTCGCCGCGCATCGTGTTGCCGGAAGAAATTTTCCTGCCCGGCCTCGACTAGGCGCGCTCAGGTTCCTGTGGCGACCTTTTGGCCGATCTTCTCGATCAGCAAAGCGTGAGCGCGGTCGATCACTTCATTCATGGAGGGCGTGCGCGCGAGAATTTCGGCCGCTGCGGCTGAAACTTCCTCGCGCGTCGGCACATGGGGCAGATGCAGGCTGGCCAGCACATCGCTGACGCGATGCTGGGCATCGGCAAGCCGCGCACGCAGATCTGCAGAATGGGGCAGATGCGCAATGGCGGCATTCACATGGGCTGCAATCTGCTCGACATTGAATGTCGCCACAACATCGGCCGCCGCCTTGTTGATGACGCGCGCACCGAGCTTGTGCTCATTGCGCAGCACCGCTTCGGGCGGCGTCTTCATGTCATGCACGAGGCCGAGTTTGGAGAGGCCAAGCAGAATGTAATAGGTGAAATCGATCTCCCACCAGCGAAAGCCCTGCCGCACGCTCGACTGATAGGCATGGTGATTGTTGTGCCAGCCTTCGCCCATGGTGAAAAAGGCAAGGATCCAATTGTTGCGGCTGTCGTCGCCCGTCACATAGCGCTTGCGGCCATGCACATGGGCGAGCGAATTGATGCAGAATGTGCCGTGATAGACGGCCACCGTGCTCCAGAAAAAGCCGACAAACAATCCGCTCCAGCCGGCAATGGCAAAGCACAGAAGGGCCAGCGCGATGGCCGGCACGAGTTCATAGCGATGCAGCCAGTTGATCTCGGGATATTGCGTGAGATCCTCAACCTTCACCAGATCGGTGTCATTGTGCTTGCGCGCAAAGATCCAGCCGACATGCGAATAGAAAAAGCCCGTGTGACGCGGGGAATGCACATCCTCTTCCATATCGGAGAAAAGATGATGGTGGCGGTGCTTGGCAGCCCACCAGAGCACGCTCTTTTGCGCGGTCGATTGCGCGAGCAGCGCGAGAATGAATTGGACGACGCGGCCGGTCTTGAAAGATTTGTGCGAGAAATAGCGATGGTAGCCGCCGGTGACGCCAAACATGCGCAGCCAGTAAAGGGCAATGCCGAGCGTGAGCGCCTGCCAGGTGACGCCGCTCCAGATTGCGCCAAAACAGGCCAGATGGACGGCGACGAAGGGAAGCGCATGCGGATAGACAATGTCGTCGTGGTGCTGTTGATCTGCGTCCGTTGTTTTTTTCATGTGAAACACACAGCATCCTTTGCATGCGATTGCGCGCGGGCTGGGCCCACGACAGAGACCTGTCCAGATTGTCGGGAACGGGCAGATGCCCGCCAACAGCAGTCTCAGGATCCCGCTTGGCCGATCATTGTCGGGCACGGGCTTGCGGCTTGGCGCCGCTCTCGCATCGCACGGATGCGCGCTGATCTTTCGCTCGGAGATTTCCGGGGCCTGTTTTCAGAAAAGCCTTCGGAATCGGGCGGAATGAAGACGCGTCTTTGTCTGAACCATGCACATTTGCGGGCAGGGTCGCAAGTACGGGAAATGAACCGGGCAGCTATGCCGGAAACCGGCTAGCGCAAAGGCGCCCGCCCGGGAAAGGCGGGACCGGCGCAGCGCCGCAAGGCGTGGCCGGTCCCCCTTCATCAGCCCCTAATATAGGGCAGGACTTCCATGAAGCCGCGATAGGTCATTTCGATCGCGACATAGACGATGATGGCAAGACCGACATAAGCGATCCAGCGATGCTTCTGCAGCAATTTGGCAATGAAGCTTGCTGCAAGGCCCATGAGGGCAATCGACAAGACAAGCCCGAAGACCAAGATCATCGGATAATCGCGGGCAGCTCCTGCGACTGCGAGCACATTGTCGAGCGACATGGAAACGTCGGCGACAATGATCTGCCAGGCGGCCTGCGCGAAGGACTTGCGCGGCTTGCCCTCAGCGTCGGCGTCTTCTTCTTCGCCGATGGAGTCAATGTCATGCTGACCGTGGCCGGCGCGAAGCTCGGTCCACATTTTCCAGGCAACCCAGATGAGCAGGAGACCGCCGACGAGCAGCAGGCCGACAATCTGGAGGAGCTGTGTTGTCAGACCGGCGAAGATAATGCGCAGCACAGTGGCCGCGCCGATGCCGATCAAAATAGCCTTGGCGCGCTGCTCTTTGGGAAGGCCAGCGGCCGCAAGGCCGATAACGACAGCATTGTCACCGGCCAGCACCAGATCGATCATGATCACCTGGAACAGGGCGGAAAGTGCGTCGACAGTAAAGTAAGCGCTCATATGCGGGATCCACGAGGTTTGAACGGAAGCAGCTCGGGCAGCTTGCATGTGACGCGACAACAAGCCGCAGAGCGCATGGGGCAGACCAGGCCACGAAAACGTCCAGTCCGACATCGCGGTTCATGAGAACCGCCAGAGGGGCCCGGTCTGGTTGCACGGGTGTAAGTTGTGCCTGCGCGATCTGCAAGCGCCGCCTCCAATCTTGACGAAATTGTGACGCGCGCCTTTTTCTTCTTTTTTCTCAGTTTGTTATTCGAGGCATGCTGATTTGACGGCAGAATTTTGCACAATCTGTCGGCACATTTTCCCTCAGAAAAAACCAAGGCGCGCGGCGCCTATGCCAATGGCGGTTCCAATGCCCAGCGGGATGAGCGGATTGGTGCGGCTCAAAGCAATGTGAATGGCCACGCCTCCGGCAATGGCCACGCCGAGCCAATGATCGATGGCCGCATGGCCTGTCACAACGCCTGACGAGAGGATCAGGCCAACCACAATCGGGGGCAGGGCGCGTTTGGCGATCATGTACCAGCGCGTATTGGCGATGCGCGCCTCGCCGCGTCCAGCCAGCAGGGCAATCAGGCTGGTGGGAACAATGGTGGCGAGCGTTGCCACCGCCAGGCCGGCCCATCCCGCCACGCGCCAGCCAATCATGGACATGAGCAAAATATTCGGCCCCGGCGCAATCTGCGAAAGGGCGAAAGCCGTGGCAAATTCATCATTGCCGAGCCATCCGCGTATATCGACCGCCTGGCGATGGATCTCCGGAATCATCGTCGCAATGCCGCCGAAAGAAAAAATGGCGGTGGTGAAAAAGGTCAGGGCCATGGCCCAGAGCAGATCGTCATTTCGCACGTGTGCTGCTCCAATAGCCCACGGCAATCGCGGCGGCCGCCAAGACAAGCAATGTTCCCACAAGCGGCAGGCGCAAAATGCCGATGGCAACAAAGCTCGCGACGGCAAAAGCCAAAGCCCAGCGCGAGTCCACAATCGTGCGCGCCAGTTTCCAGCCCGTGCCGAAAATCATGCCGACAGCGCCCGCCGCTGCTGCACGCGTTCCGGCCACGACATCGGGCAAGTTGGCGAAATGATCGTAAAACTCAGCCAGAGCGACAAGAATGACAATCGGCATCAAGGTCAGGCCGATCAGTGCGAGCAGGGCGCCGATTGCGCCCTGAAACCTGTCGCCGACCATGGTGGCCATATTGACGAGATTGGCGCCGGGCAGAACCTGGCCGAGCCCCAGAATGGAGGCATATTCTGCATTGGTCAGCCAGCGGCGCCGCTCGACCATGACATGATGCATGGCGGCTGCAATGCCGCCGAAACCGAACATGCCGATCAGCAGAAAGCCGGTGAAAATCTGAAACCGCGAAACCTGTGCCGGTTGATGCTGTTTGTCTTGCGCAGCCTGGCTTCCCACCAGCGTCAGCTCGCGCGCGACAGGAGCATTTGGTCTTCCTCGAAGACCGGCGGCAGAACGGATTGCGCATGGCGCACCATGCGCAGACGCCGCGGCAATTCTCGCATGAAACGCTCGCAGATTTCGCGCAGCGCGGCATCCTGCGGCTGGGCACGCGACATGATGGGTCCAGCCTCAAGCAGGAAATGTTCGGCCGGACGCAGCAGGTTTAAGAGCCGGCGATATTCGCTTTCGCGATCCACCAGTTTGATGGCTTCGGCAATTTTGGGAACAAGCCGGTCAAGCCCCGCTGCAACATTGGCAATATGTGTCAGTTCCGCCTCGTCCAAGCTGCACCTGTGTCCTGCATGCGAATCAATTGCCGCAAGCATGCCACAGCGGAAGGGCTTGCGCGTGCGCCAGGCCAAGGCATACACGGCAAAATCCAGCCGGAAACAGACAAAGAATGCAAAGAGGCGTTTGGCTGGGGGACCTGGATTCGAACCAAGATTGACCGAGTCAGAGTCGGTAGTTCTACCGTTGAACTATCCCCCAAGAAAGCACCGCGAAATCAGAGATTTGGTGCGGTTTCCCGGACTGGACATCACAATCGGACGCCAGCGCGGCGGTTTTTGCATGCTGTGGCATCTTGTGTCAACGCCCGGATGGCATGGCGATTATGTTTGATTGCTGCCGGGCCATGTCTTTGCGGGCTTTTTGAATCTGCGTGAGCGGGCCGTGCCATGGATTTAATCCGCATGGTCAAACCGGCCGCCCATCGTTACAATCATCGCTGAACCGCCCGGCCGGGCTTTTTCGGCGACGGGGCGACTGGAGATTTGCCCCGTGTCCACCATGGACCTGAAGGGCCCCGGCCCGCAGGGCCCTGGGGCCGCCTCTGCCGGAACGCCCCCGCGGGGCCCGCACGGTCCTTTTCATACCTATGCGGCGCTGGATCTGGGCACCAATAATTGCCGCTTGCTGGTGGCGCGCCCGGCGCGGGAGGGCTTTCGCATCCTCGATGCCTTTTCGCGCATCGTGCGGCTGGGGGAAGGGGTCTCCGCCTCGGGCCGTCTGAGCGAGCAGGCCATTCGCCGCACCATTGCCGCGCTTGAAATCTGCCGGGACAAGTTGGATCTGCGGGGCGTGTCGCGTGCGCGCCTGATTGCGACCGAAGCCTGCCGCATGGCGGAAAATGGCAATGAATTTCTCGACCGTGTCTATGAGCGCACCGGGCTCGATCTGGAGATTGTCGATCGCGAGACCGAGGCGCATCTGGCGGCTGCCGGTTGTGCCTCGCTGGCCGATCCGTCTGCGCGCGGTGTGGTGCTTTTCGATATTGGCGGCGGGTCTTCGGAAATCGTCTGGCTCACGCGCGGCCAGGATGGCCGGCAGCATGACATTCGTTCGCGCGTTCGCCATTGGGCCTCGCTCAAGCTCGGCGTTGTGACATTGGCCGAGAAATTCGGCGGCGTGCACGTCAATGACGAGATTTTCGACTCCATGGTCGATCATGTCGCGGGCGAGCTGGCGGAATTTTGCGAACGCGTCAGGCAGGAAACGCGGTGCGAGCGTTTCCATCTGCTCGGCACATCCGGCACGGTGACGACGCTTGCCGGCGTGCATCTTGGCCTCTTGCGCTACGATCGTCGGCGTGTCGATGGTTTGTGGATGAGCGGAGATGAAATCGACGATGCGCTCGATCGTTTGCGCGACATGTCCTACGAGCAGCGCGTGGCCAATGGCTGCATTGGCGCAGAGCGCGCCGATCTTGTGCTTGCCGGTTGCGCGATTTTGGAGGCGATCCGACAGGCCTTTCCAGCAGAGCGCGTGCGCATTGCAGATCGGGGCCTGCGCGAGGGAATTTTGGCCGAGCTGATGAGCGCCGATGGCGTCTGGCACGATGGCGATACGGGGCGAGAGCAGCGGCGATGACAAACAAGAAGCCTGCATCGGGCGGCCGCGAGGGTTCGCTCAAGGTGCGCGTGAAAACCGCCAAAAAGCGGACAACATCCTCGACGCTCTGGCTGCAACGCCAGCTGAACGATCCTTATGTCGCGGCAGCGAAGAAGGACGGCTGGCGTTCGCGCGCCGCCTATAAGCTCATCGAAATGGACGAGCGCTATCATCTGCTGAAGCCCGGCCAGAGGATCGTCGATCTGGGCGCAGCACCCGGCGGCTGGGCGCAATATGCCGTGAAAAAAGTCGGCGCCAACGGGCGGGTGATCGGCATCGATCTGCTCGATATCGATCCGATCCCCGGTGTCGAATTCACCGTCATGGATTTTCTCGAGGACGATGCGCCCGAACGGCTGAAAGAGATGATGGGCGGCGATGCCGATGGCGTCATGTCCGACATGGCCGCCAATACAACCGGCCACAAGAAGACCGATCATTTGCGCATCGTCGGCCTGGCCGAACTGGCCATTCATTTTGCGACAGAAGTTTTGGCGCCCGGCGGCTTTTTCGTCGCCAAAGTGCTGCAGGGCGGCACGGAGGGCGAATTGCTCGCCTTGCTGAAGCGCGACTTCAAGGTCGTGCGCCATGTGAAGCCGGCGGCCAGTCGGGCGGATTCGGCCGAGCTTTACGTGCTGGCAACAGGCTTTCGGGGGCGGACAGGCGAGGCCTGAACTACTGCGGAGTTTCCGTATTCTCCGGTTGACAGAGATGCGGAATCTCCGTAGTTTTTGCCTGTTGGGCAAGTTCCTTCGCGCTTGGATCGCCAATGCAGACAGTCGTCGAGACGCCGCCCTTTCTGGCTGACGCTGACGGATGCGGCCTTCCCGAGAAGGAGCGGGAGGCTCTTGTCGATTATCTGTCCAAATATCCGGATGCGGGCGATCTGATTCAGGGCACGGGCGGCTGCCGCAAGCTCCGTTTTGCATTGCGCAGCCGGGGCAAGCGCGGCGGCATTCGCGTGATTTCCTATTACTGGACTGCGAATTGTCCTGTCTTCCTGCTGGCGGTCTTTGCCAAAGGTGAGCGCTCCGATCTGAGCCAGGCAGAGCGCAATTCGCTGATGAAGCTGGGAAAGCATTTGCAGGAGAGCTATTCCAGAAAAGTCGTGAAGCTTCGGAAATGAGCAGGGTTTTGGAGAGCTGAGGAGGTTGGCGCCATGGCGAGAAAAGCGTTCGAAAAGATCGCCGCCGGTTTGCAAAGTGCGATCGATATTGCAGAGGGCCGGGCTGCCAGAGGCAGTTACCGTGTTCATGTGCCGCCGGAGGTCGATGTCCGCGCGATCCGGCGCAAGCTGAAGCTTACACAGGAAGAATTCGCCCAGCGCTTTGGGTTTACAGCCGCGCGCGTGCGCGATTGGGAGCAGGGCCGCTCGAAGCCGGACGGGGCGCTGCGCGCCTATCTCATGGTGATTGAGCGAAACCCCAAGGCGGTTGAGAAGGCTCTGGAGGCGGCCTAGGCAGGCATGGTCTGGGCTATGTGAACAATCGCCCATTCCACCCCCCTTTTCCTTTGCCTCCTGTCACAGGCATGCTATTTGCCGCTGCCAACCTATGGTTTCGGGCGATTCCTTTCCCCGTTTCCCTTTCCGCTTTCAGGAGTTGGCACATGACCCCGTCATCGAAGATGTCTTTCACCGAGGCGCTGACCTTCGATGATGTGCTGCTGCGTCCCGGTCATTCGACCGTCATGCCGAGCGGGGTCGACCTGGCGACCAAACTGACGCGGTCGATCACGCTCAACATTCCGATTGTTTCTTCCGCCATGGATACGGTGACCGAAGCCCGCCTTGCCATTGCCATGGCGCAGGCCGGCGGCATCGGCGTCATCCATCGCAATCTCGAGCCCGATGAACAGGCCGAGGAAGTGCGCAAGGTGAAGCGTTTTGAGAGCGGCATGGTGGTGAATCCGATCACCATTTTTCCGGATGAGAATCTTGGCGATGCCCTGGCGCTGATGCGCAATCACGGCATATCGGGCATTCCCGTTGTGGAGCGCGGTGCCGATGCCAAGCCCGGCAAATTGGTGGGCATTCTGACAAACCGCGACGTGCGTTTTGCCGACAATCCGTTCCAGCCCGTTTCCGAATTGATGACGAAAAAAGTCATCACCGTGCGCGAGGGCGTGAAGCAGGACGAGGCGCGCCGGCTTTTGCATACGCATCGCATCGAGAAATTGCTGGTGCTCGGCGAAGATCAGCGCTGCGTCGGGCTGATCACCGTCAAGGATATGGAAAAGGCAACCCAGCACCCAAATGCCTGCAAGGATCCGCAGGGTCGTCTGCGTGTGGCAGCGGCCTCAACCGTTGGCGACAAGGGCTATGATCGCGCGATCCGCCTGATCGATGCCGGCGTCGATTGTCTCGTGATCGATACGGCGCATGGCCATTCCCAGCATGTGCTCGATCAGGTCGCCCGGCTGAAGAAAGAATATCCCAATGTCTCGATCGTTGCTGGCAATATTGCCACGACAGACGGCGCCAAGGCGCTGATCGATGCGGGCGCAGATGGGATCAAAGTGGGCATTGGGCCGGGCTCGATCTGCACGACGCGCATCGTTGCGGGCGTCGGCGTTCCGCAGCTGACGGCGATCATCGAAGCGGCTGAAGCCGCGCGCAAGGCCGGCGTGCCGGTGATTGCCGATGGCGGCATCAAATATTCTGGCGATCTTGCAAAGGCGGTTGCCGCCGGCGCAGACAGCGTCATGGTCGGCTCGCTTCTGGCGGGTACGGATGAAAGTCCCGGCGAGGTTTTCCTCTATCAGGGCCGCTCATTCAAAGCCTATCGCGGCATGGGTTCTGTCGGCGCCATGGCGCGCGGCTCGGCCGATCGCTATTTCCAGCAGGATATCAAGGATTCGCTGAAGCTCGTGCCCGAAGGCATTGAGGGCCAGGTGCCCTACAAGGGCCCGGTTGGCGCAGTGCTGCATCAGCTGGCCGGCGGTCTTCGCGCTGCCATGGGCTATGTCGGTGGACATACGATCCCCGAATTCCAATCCCGTGCGCAATTCGTGCGTATATCTTCGGCGGGCCTGCGCGAGAGCCATGTGCATGATGTGGCCATCGTGCGCGAAAGCCCGAATTATCCGACGGGCCTCTGATCCAAAACAGGGGGAATGGAATGAGCGTGCAATCAGTCATCGCACCCTTGGTGGTGCAGGCGTTTCTGACGCTTATCATTCTTTTTTACATGGCCTTTTGGCGCTTTCGCGCCTTCAAGGCTGGCGAGGTGAAGGTCATCGACCGCGCGGCCAGCCATATTGAATGGCCCCGTTATGCCGCGCAGGCGCAGCGCTCGTTCCTCAACCAGTTCGAAACGCCCGTGCTCTTTTACGCGCTGGTGCCGCTCGTCGTGATCACGAAGACGTATGACACGCTCTTTGTGACGCTGGCGTGGATTTGGGTCGCCAGCCGCATCGCCCATGCCTATGTGCATTGCACGTCGAACGCGCTGAGCCTGCGTTTCCCGACATTCATTGCGGGCGTGCTGGTGCTCGTCGCAATGTGGATCCTGTTCGCGATCCGGCTGATGTGAGCGACTTCGTCGGCCCAGATGGGCCGACGGGTCTGTACCGTTAGCTTCAATTCGTCATTGCGAGCGGAGCGAAGCAATCCAGAATCGCCGCGCGCTACGGATTGCTTCGTCGCTTTGCTCCTCGCAATGACGAGGCGCAGGCAGCCTCAATATTTCCGGCCGCTCTCCAGCTGCGTTTTGGCATCGGCCTGTTTTTTCGGCGGCGGATTGGGGGCGACCGGCGGGGTTGTTGCGCAAGCGGCAACCGAGAGCGCGATGAGTGAGGCCGCAAGGGCGGGCCAAAGCTTTTTCATGTGAGCCTTCCAAAGAAACATTGTCATCAGGCCCCCGATGTGGAACGTGGCGGGAGCGCGCCCATCTGGCGTGCTTCATGTGTCCAAAATACGGCCAAGCTCCAAATGACCCCTTCTGCCCGCATCAGCGCCTCGATCGAAGTGCTCACTGACCTGATCGAACGCCGCCGCCCGGCCGCCGATGCTCTCAAGGATTGGGGGCTGGCCCATCGCTTTGCCGGGTCCAAGGACCGCGCCGCCATTGCCAGCCATGTCTATGATGCTTTGCGGGTGAAAGCTTCCGCCAGCTGGATCATGGGGGCGCAGACGCCGCGCGCCATCCTGCTGGGCTCGCTCCGCCAGACGCGCGGCATGGATGCCGAGGCGATTGCAGCACTTTGCAGCGGCGAGGCCCATGCGCCCGCGCCGCTGTCGGACGAGGAGCGCGACCGGCTTGCCAATGCCACGCTGGAGGGCGCGCCCGATCATGTGAAGGGCGATTATCCCGAATGGCTGGCCGAGCATTTTGCCGCTGCCTTCGGCGCTGATGCTGTGGAGGAGGGCCGGGCGCTTGCCGATCGCGCGCCCATCGATCTGCGCGTCAACCGCCTCAAGGGCGAGCGCGAGAAATCGATGAAACAGCTCGCCCATCTCAATCCGGAACCGACCGCACTTTCCCCCTTGGGCATTCGCCTGAGTGTCGGTGCCGACGGGCGTGGCCCCTCGCTCAATGCCGAGGCCGCCTATACACGCGGTCTGGTCGAGATTCAGGACGAGGGCTCGCAGATTGCCGCCCTTGTGGCAGCCGCCAAGCCTGGCCAGCAGGTGCTGGATTTCTGCGCGGGCGGTGGCGGCAAGACGCTCGCGCTGGCGGCCGAGATGGGCAACAAGGGCCAGATCTACGCTTTCGACAGCGAGGGCCGTCGCCTCATGCCGATCTATCCGCGGCTCGAGCGGGCAGACGTGCGCAATGTGCAGGTGCGCGCCCCCAAGGGGCAGAAGGACGTGCTGGCCGATCTTGAGGCGCGCTGCGACCTCGTGCTGATCGATGCGCCTTGCACGGGCACCGGCACCTGGCGGCGTAACCCGGACGCCAAATGGCGCACACGCCCCGGCGCGCTCGAGCAACGCATGAAGGAACAGGATGAAGTCCTTGCTGCTGCAGCAAAATATGTGAAATCAGGCGGCGTGCTCGCCTATATTACCTGCTCGCTTCTTCGTGCAGAGGATGAAGATCGGGTCGATGCTTTTCTGGCCGCCCATGCCGATTTCCTGCCGCTGGATGCCGCCCATATGGCGCGCCGCGCCGGCCTGCCGGAGCTGGCCAAATTCGCCTCGCCCCATGGCGCCGGCCTGAGGCTCTCGCCCCGCACCAGCGGGACGGATGGGTTTTATGTGGCGCTGCTCTTGAAGTCCTGAATCTCGTCATTGCGAGGAGCGAAGCGACGCGGCAATCCATCTTGGCCCCAT
>CAZHOK010000087.1:0-12098 GCA_964534115.1 uncultured Beijerinckia sp. | reverse complement strand
TTTACGCTGCGCCTGCCATGGGCATTGGGTGCCGATTTCTTCTTGCGGCATTTGCTCGATGCGGATGCGGCCAGCAACACTTTGTCATGGCGCTGGGTCGCGGGCCTGCAGACGCCAGGCAAAACCTATCTCGCCACACCGGAGAATATTTCGCGCTTCACGAATGGGCGTTTTGCACCAAAAGGGTTAGCGCAAGAAGCCATTGCATTGAGCGAAGCGCCAATAGGGCCAGCGAAGGACTTGCGGCCTCTACGTGCCTATGACCGTTCCCAGCCTTCATTGCTGCTGATCACGCATGAGGACATGCACCCTGAATCGATTTTTGGACATGACGACAACATCAAATCTGTCGTCTTTGCCAATGATGGCGCTCTTTTATGGGGGAATGGCGCGCAAGACTTTATCACAGCGTCTAGCCATGAAACAGCAGCGCGCAGCTCTGCATATTTCCGCTGTCAAGTGGCGACGATAAGCAGGCTCGATACAAATGCACTGGTTGAAGCCGCTCGAAGAGATAATCTGAGACAGATTGTTACCGCCTATGCGCCCGTTGGTCCTGTTGCCGACACATTAGCGCAGCTTGCTCCAGCGCTGGCTGCCGAAGGGATCGCCCTGGTCGAAATGCGTCGCCCTTGGGACAGTGCTTTCTGGCCCCATGCGAAGAAGGGTTTCTTCCCATTCAAGGCACACATCCCAACGATTTTGCGAGAGATCGGATTGGTATGATGGATCCGCTCAATATTGTGTGGTTCAAGCGCGATCTTCGTGTCGAAGATCATCGTGCGCTGGCGCAGGCAGCGCAAAGAGGCCCCGTGCTGCCGCTCTATATCGCCGAACCGGACCTTTGGGCACAGCCAGATGCTTCCGCAAGGCAATGGGCATTTGTCGAAGAGAGTCTTCGCGATCTGCAAAAGGCTCTGGCACGATTGGGTCAGCCGCTCTGTATTGCAATCGGCAACGCGGTTGACGTGTTGAAAAACATTCATGCCCGACACGGGATCGCCAGCCTATGGAGCCATGAAGAAACAGGCAATGGCTGGACCTATGCCCGTGATCTTGCAGTCTCTGCATGGGCACGAGAGATGGGTATTCCATGGCACGAGCCGCGGCAATTTGGCGTGATCCGCCGCCTGAAGTCGCGCGATGGCTGGGCAAGCTCTTGGGATCGGCAGATGGCCGAACCCATCACCTCGCCACCCCGCGCGCTTCAGCCGCTTGCGGGTGAATGGCCAATGGATATTCCGACTTTTACCGAAATGGGATTGTCGCCCGATCCCTGTCCTTTTCGTCAGCGGGGCGGAAGAGAAGCAGCGTGCGACAGTCTGCAAACATTTTTGAGACAACGCGGCCGCGCCTATCGGTATGAAATGTCGAGCCCCGTGACAGCCTTTGCATCCTGCTCGCGCATATCTCCGCATCTCAGCTGGGGTACGATTTCCATGCGCGAGGTGTTTCAGGCAACAATTGAACACCTTGCCGAGATTCCGCACGCCAATGATTCGGCCTCAAAGTCTTGGCGAGGGTCGCTGACGTCTTTCATGGGGCGCCAGCATTGGCACTGCCACTTCATGCAAAAGCTGGAAGACGAACCGCGCCTGGAATTTGAAAATCTGCATCGCGCCTATGACGGGCTGCGTCCCGATGTGGCAGATCCGGACAAGCTTGCGGCTTGGGCTGAAGGTAAAACGGGTTTTCCATTTGTGGATGCCTGCATGCGTGCTTTGCATCAGCATGGATGGATCAATTTCCGCATGCGCGCCATGCTGATGTCATTTGCAAGCTATCATCTCTGGCTGCCTTGGCGTGCGAGCGGATTGCATTTAGCGCGCCAATTTGTCGATTACGAGCCGGGCATTCACTGGTCACAGGTGCAGATGCAATCGGGCACGACCGGCATCAATACAATGCGCGTTTACAATCCGGTCAAGCAGGGTCTCGATCAAGATCCAACTGGCGCTTTTGTACGTGCTTACGTGCCGGAGCTTGATGAGATTCCCGATGCATTCATCCATGAGCCCTGGTTGTGGCTTGGCTTCTCAACATCCTCTTATCCCAAGCCGATCGTTGACCATGAGCAGGCTGCAAAGGCCGCGCGGGAAGCTTTGAGCCAGATCCGCAAACGTCCTGCCCATGCAGAGGTTTCGCGTGCCATCGCCAACAAGCATGGTAGCCGGAGGGCGGGAATTCCAATGACAGGTCGAAACAAAAAAACAGATCAAAAGGACATCGACACCCAACAACTCAAACTGATTTTTTGACTGGATGCCTGACGCAGCCCCAATTTGACTTAAGTTGACACCCAGATGCCATTTGCGGCGGGTTTCAGCGTCAATGCTGCGGGCGGACAAGTTGAAGAGCCTTACGGCCGTCTATTCCGATTTGTCTCCTGCTCCCGCTCAGGATTTTTCTTTTCCGCATTCGACATATAAGCGAGATTTCAGCAATGTCTTCTCAATCAATCCTCGCCTTTGCGCGCAACCTCTGGATGACGCCAGAGATAAAGTGCCATTGAGATCATGACGAGACTGGCAAGGCCGCCGACGACGAAAAAGGCATTACGCATGCCGACCCATTCGCCAATCGCACCCATGGCAAGCGGCGCCACAATTGAGGCCAGACGATTGGCTGTGCCGCGCAGGCCAATTGCTTTTCCCTGATTTGTCTTGCCGGCGCCGCGCAAGACCAAGGTGATCACCAATGGCTGGGCCAGGCCGTTCATGCCCGAGCGGAAAAACATCGCGATCTGCAGAAGCAGATAAGTACCAAACAGCGGCGTCGCGCAGACCAATAAAATGCCAAGCCATAAGGACAGCAAGACGATCCAGAAACCGCTGACATAACGTGTGAGCGGGGCAGTCAGCAGCGAAAAAAAGGCAGCCCCAATGGCACCTGCCGGGCTTAAAAGTCCGACGGCAGTTCCGGTGATTCCCATTTCCGTCAGCCAGGCGACATAGAAAGAGCTCTGGACCGAATTGCCCATATGCATGAGCGCACCAAGTGCAACGATGATGGCAACCGAGGGTGCGCTCAGCAGACCAAAGGCCAGCCGATAATCGCTCCAGCTCGGCATGAAATGACGCAAACCTTTTTTCACATCGGGAAGCTCTGCAGCAGGCGTCTGGAGTTTTTGAACCGGCAAGAGAAGCGCACAAATCAGGCTGCCGCAGGCCCAAATCGACATCAATATGAAGGCGCTCCAAGGGCCGGCCAGATCCCATGTGATTCCTGCCATGGGCGGCGCTGCAAGCTGACCGAAGCGAATCGTAAAACTCAAGCGGCCGGCATAAGTCGTGCGCCCATGCATATATTGGCCAATCATTGTTTGTGCGCCGATCCAGCCCATCGATTCAAACAAACCCAGAAACAATTGCAGGAAGATCAGCACCCAAATGCCTGGCGCAAGCGGATAGAACAGCGGCAGAAGCGATGCCGATGCTGTGCAAAACAGCATCACGCGCCGTGCTCCAAGCCGGTCCATCAAGGCGCCTGCATGAATGGAAAACAAGAGCGGCAGAAAATGCGCAGCAGCGAAAACAAGACCGAACAAGAACGGCGATGGCTTCATCATATAGACATAAAGCGGGATGATCACCGAGGCGATATGAAACACAGACGTTGTAAAGAGACCGACGCCGTAAACGGCTATCTGAGTGCGCCAAGGCACATGTCCGGCTTCATCTCCTGATTGATTGTTCATTTTTCTTTTGCCGGCTTTTGGTTTGGTGCGGGCGCTGTGCGCCTGCCATAGCTAAAAGCTAAACAAAATCGCAGCGAACGGACAGTCTTTTCGTCATGATCTCTCGGGTCCTTGGCCTGTTGCGCATTTGCGGTGCAGGACCGGCCGATGTCGTGCATTTCTTCCCGCCCAATATTTTGGGGCCGTCCATTGTCGGTCTTGTGATCGGCGGGTGCGGCCCGGCATGCCAAAAAATTCCATCCCGTCCTGCCTGCATCGTCTCTCGCGTCTGCAGGGCAAGTTCGCTTTCTTGATCGGCTGTGACTCGGTTGGGTTGGTATAGAGCAATAGAAAGGCTGCCGCCCTTGCCTATGCCCGCTGAGAGACGAAAATGATCTTGGTTATTGCTCGGCTTGGCTCTGCCTCATCCGGCAAAAGCGGAGGGTCGCTCTGGTGAATCCTTGATGCACCAGGCCTGACAGACAGTCGGCCTCAGAAAAACTTATTGGGCTCAAGAAAGAAGCAGAGGACCAGCGCACCCTTTGGTGCGATCGCGACATGGCGACTGCCGCTTGGTCGCCACACAAAATTACCTGCGGTCACTTCGCCATCTTCATCGACGAGGCTGCCTTCCAGTACATAGGTTTGCTCGAGCCGAACATGTTCGTGAAGTGGCAGGATTGCGCCGGGTTGCCAGCGGAACAGGCATGTCATGAGACCGGTCTCTTCATCCTTCACCAGCGTCTTCACTTCGATGCCATCGAAAGGAGTTGGAGACCAGGCAAGACCTGCAACATCAACCATTCGGGAAGCCAGCGGCGCCAGCTTGCTGAAGTCGACCCCTGGTGTATGTATATTCATCGATCTCCTCCCCTCGGAACATTCCCATCAAATCCTATTCCCGCGCGTTCAGAAAGCAGAAAATAGTCTGAGAAATATCCGTTTATTCTCTGGCTTAACCTGAGTCATCGGTGGGGCTTATTTTTCAGGGCCACTAGAAATTTCGCGCAATCTCTTCCAGACCGCCTTTTCGGATTCCGGAATGTCGCGCGCTGCCATGACACGGCGCGAGATCTCTTCGACATTCGGCAATGAGGTAATTCTTGATATTTGCTGATAAAGAAGATGGAACTGACCGACTGCAATTTCGGGATGCTGAACGAGAAATTCTGCTGAGACGAATAAATCCCGCTTGTTACGCTCTTCCGTCTCGCGCTTGGCCTTTTCGATCAGAATATTGACTTGCTCCGGCGCTATATTCATCAGTTGAGCCTGCGCATGAACCTCCTGATATTCTTCTTCGCTGAGATTGCCATCTGCAAGGCGGGTATAAATGGCATTTTCGATCGCCTGCTTTTGCGCCTGCAGCTCCTGCATGAAAGCAGAAGCAAGAATTGATGCGGGTACGGCAAATAGACCAAGACCGATAAAGGCCATCAATGTTGTCATGAGCCGGCCCATTGGCGTGATGGGAGAAATATCGCCATAGCCAACGCTGGCCAACGTGATCACCGCCCAATAAATGGCTGTCGGTATGTTCTCAAACTTGTCAGGCTGTGCAGCATGTTCGAACAGATAACCAAGGCTGGCCATCAGAATGACCAGCAGGACGAGTGTGAAAGCCGATGCAAAAAGCGTCGGCATCTCACGGCGAATGATCGAAAACAATGTATTGGTGGCACCCGTATATCGGGCCAGTTTGAAAAGCCGAAGCAGACGAAATGTCCGCAAAAAGCGGAGATCGAGAACATTGTGAAGCAGAAATTCGAGAAAGAACGGCAGAATAGCAAGCAGGTCGACAATAGAGCTTGGTTGCGTTGCATGTCTGAGTCGCAGGAAACCTGCTTTCTTTTTATAGGAAGGATCTTCCACGCAGGCATAAAGTCGCATCAGATATTCAATTGAGAAGATCAAGACTGCAATTGTATCCAAGACAAGAAATTCAATCGGAACATTATAAAAAATGGAATCGACCGTTTCCAGAATGACGGCAAGTACGGAAATAAGTACCCAGAAGACGATGAAAATATCGAAATAATGATGCAGAGCACCGCCATATTCGCTCTGAAAGGTTAGGGCATGAACATGCTGGCGGAATGTCCGACCTTTATTCAGGCGACGAAATTCTTCCACGGCCGGGATGAAGATGCGCAGAATTTTCAGCAACCGCAGGACCCGCAGAGCAACAAGATCCACGGCGATGAGAGAGCCCAGAAAAAATGGCAAAATGGCCAAAATATCGATCAGCGCAAAGAAGCTGATCATATAGCGGAGCCGCGGATAGCGGTATTTGGAAAATTGTGGATCTTCTGGTGCAATATAGAGGCGCAGGCCATATTCACAGCTGAAGACAAAGATGCAGATTAGCTCAATCGCATCGAACCATTTTCGATAAGCCTGGAGTGCTGGAACTGTCTCGAGGACCAGCGAAAGCATGCTGATGACGATCAATGCTGACAGCCATTGCTCGCGCTTCGAGATAACCGCGCCAGGTTTTTTCTCGTTGAACCATTTGTAGGTATTACGCTGCATGCGGCTCCGCAGGCTGGCATCTTTGATAATGTCTGCGGGGCTGCTCATCTCGCCTCCGCCTCAAAAAAGAAAGTCGTTTGCGACACGAATGGCATGAAAGCCACGCGTGCAGACGACGATGCGAATGGTGAAGTCCTGACCAATTTCGTCCGATCCATCGAGAGGCGAAGAGATGATGGCCCCAGACGCACTGGTTCTGATGCGCTCGAGAATAATGGCCCCGAGACTGTCGCTGTTTGCAATATCGCATTTGGCAGCAAAGAGTGGCTTGTCGTCCTTAAAATGATTTTTTCGGTCACCGGCAATCGAGGCAAGGCAATCGCCCAACAAGCCGGAAGCCTTTTTCTGACATGCGGCCGGCTCAAATCCTGGATCTGCTCGTCGCGGCCCGTTGGTTCTCATCCATTCTTCGAGCGATTCCGCCTCGCGCTTGACAGCCTCAATCTTGATTGTCTCCTGCAGCGCGTGCGTGCCCAAGGTGATAACGCCTGCAGAGACGCCGAGAATTAAAATGATAAAGGCAATATCTCCCGCTTTCAGGAGGCGAAACATGGAGAGAATGCCCCGTAGCCTCGTGAAGTCAGGGCGCCGCATGCTCAATTTGCGTTGTTTTTTTGGCGCGATGGGTGCCGAGGATGTATCGGGCCGGGCGGCGATTTTTTCTCCCGCCCGTTCATCGCAAGTCGCGATCCACAATTGCATGAGGACCACACGATCCTCCTGGGCTAGTTTGGCTTTGCCCGTGCCCTCAATCGCTGCCCGAATTTCATCGCGCACGGCCTTCAATTCCTCGGACGAAAGCCCTTGGAGCGCTGATTTATTGTACTTTTGTACCAGCGGGTGTTTCATGGCTGACGACCGACGCGACACGGGTATCGGTCGCCTTCGCGCACGATTTCCAGACCCTATTGACGGTTGGAGCGAGCAAATATTTAGCTAAGCCAGGCAGACGGGCGGCTGACATAGAAGCTTGTTGGGAGGAATGAAAAGGCGGGGCTCGGAGGAGGTCGTGCGGCACTTTTGGGGCGGCTTTTGGATCCCAAGTACAGCAATCATTCAGCCGCTCGATCTGTTCGCCCGCCTCTTGGCCACCAAGAGCTCATTGAGCTGTGGCTCTCTTTCTCTGGGCCCTGCCCAGCCCCTCAATGGTGGTCCCCCGATGGGGAATGTTGTTGTCAGAAATTCGACAGTTTCAAGACCCATCATCTGTAGGTAGTCTTTGCCGCCAAAAAAGTGCCATTCAAGTGGCAGGCAAACTGCAGGGTCTGGGGCGATGGGCGATTACACGAACATGTCGTCATATTACGACGTCATCATGACATCGGGCTATTACGACTATACACAAATTGTGAATGATCTTGAGCAGCATGGGCCTTTTGCCGATATTCTGGAGATCGGTTGTGGCACGGGACTCATTCTCGAAGAATTCGGCCGTCGTAACGGCGACTTGCACATCACCGGCATCGATCTGACAGAGGCTATGCTGAAACGGGCCCGCGAGCGGCTGGCCAGATATCCTGCCATCGACCTGCGACAGCAGAATGTCTGCTCGCTGGCCCTCGACAAAAGATTTGACGCTGCCTTCTCCTATGGCGGCGTCTGGTATTTTGTCATCGACGGTGACAATGAGCCCTTTATGGTGAGCCATATACCTTCAGATGCCGACAATCGGGCGGGTCTTGAAAAACTTGCCGCTCATGTCCTACGCGGCGGTATGTTGTTGCTCGGTATTCAAGGCCCACATTTCGATTACGAAAGAGAGATTTCCAACGGCATGATCTATGCGCAGAAAATCGAGCCGCACGATCATGGCTTTGTGAAGCATTACTACTTGCTTGACGATCATAGGCGCGTGATGGAACAGACGATCGACTATCGCACCTATTCTTGGGATCAAACGCTGGACATGCTGGGTACACTCGGTTTCACACCGGCGCCCCGCAAAGGCGACAAATTTCTCGCCTTCCGCAAGGAAGCCTGACACGCATGACAAAAGAAGCAATTCTTTTCATCGGTACGGGAAATATGGGTCATCCCATTGCGGCAAATCTGCTGCGCGCTGGCTATCGACTGACGCTTGCCGACCTTGAACCAGAAAAATTTGTCGACCTTCTGCCGCTCGGCGGACTCGCGGCCGGCAATCTGCGCGAGGAAGCGAGGAAAGCAGATCTCGTCTTTCTCTCGCTCCCCGCCCCTGAGCAGGTCGAAGACCTGCTGTTCGGACAAGGCTTGCTTGCGTCAATGCAACCGGGCACTGGCCTAATTGATACGACTACAAGCTCTGTCGAGCTTGCCAAGCGCATCGGCGTAGAAGCTCAGGCGCGCGGTATCTCTTATCTCGAATCTCCCGTGACCAATGCAATTGACGGTGCGCGCGAGGGACGTCTTGGCATTTTTGCTGCAGGTCCAAAGGAAGCTTACGATAAATATCTGCCCATCTTCCAGGTGATTGGCGAGAAGATTTTTCACGTTGGCGGCTATGGAAATGGTGCAACAATCAAATTGATCACCAATCTCCTTTGGTTCGTTCATGCTGCTGCTATCGGTGAGGGACTTATGCTGGGGGCGAAAGCTGGCGTGCCGCTCGATATTGTGTCTGAAGCGATCCGCTCCAGTGCGGGCGCTTCCTGGGTGGCCTATCACGACATCCCTTCCATTTTTGCAGGTCATTACGATCCCAGCTTTTCGCTCGATTTGTGCTGCAAGGATTTACGCTTGGCGCAAGCGGTCGCCGATGCACAGGGTGTTGAACTGAAAATGGGCAGGCTTGCACGCGAATTGTTCGAGATGGCCCGCCAAAAATATGGCGGTGCAGCAGCCGAATTGCATGTCGTGCGCATGATCGAAGAACAGGCAGGCTTGCTTCTGCGTCCGCCACATGGTGAAAAAATATGAACCGCGAGAGACAGGCGCGACTTCTTGCCGAAGCCCATCGCCACATGCCGCAGGGGGTGGCGGAAAATTATCGCTATTGGGGTGAGGATCGGACGCTTTTCATCGAGAGCGCACAGGGATGCACACTCAAAGATTGCGATGGCAAAACCTATGTCGACTTCCGTCTTGGCTATGGCCCGATTATTTTGGGCTATCGCGATGCACGCGTCGATCAAGCCGTCATCCGTCAGATCACGGAGTCTGGAACGCTCTCCGGTTTTTCAACGCCGCTTGATATTCAAGTCGTCCAGCAAGTGAAAGCGCTCTGCCCGAATATTGAGAAAATGCGCTTTGCCAATTCCGGAACAGAAGCGGTGATGGGCGCTGTACGCACAGCACGCGGTTTCACAAAACGCGAACATGTCGCCATCGTCGAGGGCTCTTTTCATGGCCTCTATGACGAGATGATGTGGAAATCAGATCTCGAAAATTGGGATCCCAAAGGCACTCTCGAGCCGCGTATCATTCCTTTTGGCGCAGGAATCCCCGACAGGGCGCGTGATCTCCTGACGCTTCTGCGTCTCAATGATTACGAGCTTGTCGAATCTCTCTTTCGCGAAAAAGGCGATGATCTCGCAGCCATTGTTCTGGAACCTATTATTGGCAATGCAGGTTCGATTGCCGCCACCCAGGATTGGCTCCAATTCTTGCGTAACCGCTGTTCGCAAAATGGCACAATGCTCATTCTTGATGAAGTCAAGACCGGCTTCCGCGTTGCAGCCGGCGGTGCGCAGCAAATCTATGGTATTCATGCCGACCTCACGACTTATGCTAAGGCCATGGGGAACGGTTATCCCGTTGCAGCTTTTGGTGGGCGCGCCGATGTCATGGATTGCGTTGGGTCCTTTAAGGGCGGGGTCGTTCATGGCGGCACCTATACTGCTAATTTGATTGCACTGTCGGCTGCTTCATGCACGCTTGATATTCTTGCCAATACCGATGCGCTGAAAGTGATCGACGAAACAGGCACAAAAATTCGCAATTGTCTCGGTCGCGTTTTTACAGAAGCAGGCATTCAGCATTGCTTTGCCGGCCCTCCCGCCATGTTTGGCATCCATTTTTCTGAGACAGTCCCGATGAATTATCGCGACTGGCGCATCACTGATTCAGAACTCTATACGAAATTTGCATGGAAGCTGATCGAGCATGGCATCATGCTGGAGCCCGATTCCCGCGAGCCATGGTTTATTTGCGAAGCACATAAATCTGTAAACGTTGATTGGCTTGAGGATGTCGCAACGCGGGCCATACGCGAGGCAAAAGGCTAACTTAAATCCATCATTCGATTGAGCGGCTTTTGCGCCCCGTGCGATAATTCCTCACCTTAAAGAGGGAGTTCTGGCCGATGCTGCCAGCCCCACAATCGCGTCAGGAACAGGAGATGACGATGGCCCAACAATATGGTCAAAAACGCAAAAATTAACGTCGCGGTTCGGGCTTGCGCAAAACCGGTTCTTCTCGCGCCATGCGCGCAGCCTCTTCTCCCGGCAAATCGCGCCGCCAGCGGCTAGCGACAAAACGTTCGCCATTATGGCCATTCGACTGCGGCGAGGCGAGCCAGATTGCAGCATCATCCATCACATCGACCGACAGGGTCCGACGCTGTGGGGTTGAAGGGCGTGTTCCGTCCGTATCAACCATACCACCAGGAATAAGGATGTTGCAGGTCACGCCTGTGCCTTCGAGATCGGCGGCCCAGATCAGCGAGGCGGCATCGATGGCAGCCTTGGTGACGCCATAGGGTGAATTATGCTTACGCTGCATCGTATCCAGTGAAGTAGAAATATTGACGATGCGGCCCCATCCGCGCTGGATCAGGTGCGGGGCTGCCGTGCGCGACATCAAGAATGTGCCCGAAACATTCACATTCACGGCTTGAACCCAAATATCCGGATTGGATTCCCAAAATGGAAAATTGTTACCCTCGACGGGCAATCCAGGGCCGCGCTGCTCACGCCTTGCATTATTGACCAGAATAGACAGATCTCCGAATGCCTTTAATGTTGTTTCGAGGATATGTGCGCAATCGGCAGGCTTGGTGATGTCAGCTGGAATGGCAATGGAGCGCTTGTCGCCACAGTTCTCCTGAATCTTGTCTGCCACTTCATGCAGCAATTTTTCCTGAGGCGATGCAAGTGCCACACGAGCACCGGCCTGCGCCATGGCTATCGCCATGGACCGACCGAGGCCAACGCTCGCGCCCGTGATAATGGCAACCTGTCCGTCGAGCATCATGATGCATCTCCGCATATAGCGCGCGTCGTAGCAGACTGAGCTTTGCCTTTATCGTCGAGCGAAAGCCCATATAGATCACGTGCAGCCTGTCGCGATACATAACCCATGGCAACATCTCTCTCGATGGCTGAGAGGTCGCGGCTTAAAGGATCTCCCAAACCGCCGCCACCGGGCATTTCAACGACAAGCCGCTCGCCCGCCGGAATGATCTGCGTACCGCGCGGCGGTACGGCAGCGCCTGAAGATAAATGCAATGTGCCTGCGGCACCATTGGCGCCGCCGCCGCGCCCGGCAGCGGGATATTTGACTCTCTGGAAACGTGCAAAAATTGCGAAAGGCGCATCTTCTCGCGAGCCGACTTCGATCGTCTGTCCAAGCCCGCCGCGAAAACGGCCTGCACCGCCGGAGTCGCAGCGCAATTCTTTACGCCAGAAGACCAGCGGTGTCATGGCTTCAGTAATTTCTACAGCAATGGCCTTCACACCAGAGGGATAGGGGGTTGCCGCGATACCGTCGTGTTTCCAATGCGCTCCCATCCCGCCGCTCTGGAAATTTTGCGAAAGAAATTTCGTACCAGAACTGTCTGGGCCTGTGACGCCGGGGCCAGCGCCGAAACGCAAGCTCCAGCTTCCACCTGTGCCTTCGGCCGGTGCTTTGCCTGGCACGGCTTGTTCCAATCACCCGAAGGCAACATCGGGTAACATTTGGCCGATGAGCGCGC
>CAZHOK010000086.1:0-12585 GCA_964534115.1 uncultured Beijerinckia sp. | reverse complement strand
TCATCAAATTCTCGGTCGATTGGTGGAACACATTGCACCAGCCGGCCTCCGTCTTCCGCATGGACGGGCCAACCATCGCACCCTCCATGCTCTGGCCTTTGCTGGTCATGGGGATCGCCTTCACGCTGCTTTTCACGACATTGCATGTCATGTCGACGCGCAATGAAATCCTGCGCCGGCGCTTGCGCCGTCTCGCCATTCAGGCCGCCGCCGGCGACACACAGGCGCGGCCCGCCCACCGCCTGAGCGCATCGGAGAGCGCGCCATGAATGTCGCTCATCTGGGATTCATTCTGGCCTCTTATATCATTGCCATCATCGCCATTGGCGGACTTGCCGCCGGCATCTGGCTGGAATATCGCCGCCTGCAACGCGAACTCGCCCAATATGGCGATGCCCAGCGCGAGCGGGATGGAACGCCATGAGTGAGGCGGGCACAACAGGCAAGCGCCGTGTGCCATGGCTGGCGCTGCTGCCGCTGTTGATCTTTGCCGCTCTGGCAGGCCTGTTTCTCGTGCGGCTCGACACCAAAGACACACAAGAGCTTCCCTCTGCGCTGATTGGCAAGCAGACGCCGCAATTCACGCTGCCGGCCATCGAGGGCATGGGCGTCGAGGGTTTTTCCAGCGCCGATCTGGCGCAGGGCCATGTGTCGCTGGTGAATATTTTTGCATCCTGGTGCGGGCCATGCCGCGATGAACATCCCTTTCTGATGCAATTGTCGCGCGATCCCAAGCTCAAGGACATGGGCGTGCGGATTTTCGGCCTGAACTACAAAGACGATCCGCAAAATGCGCGCCGCTTCATTGCGCAATATGGCGATCCCTATTTCCGCATGGGAGCGGATCGCTCAGGCCGCACGGGAATCGATTGGGGCGCCTATGGCGTGCCGGAAACATTTGTCGTGCGCGGCGATGGCACCATTGCCTACAAACATGTCGGCCCGATCACACAGGCAAGCCTGCGCGAAAAACTGATGCCGGCCATCGAGGCGGCGGCACGGGCGCGCTAGCCGAAAAGTTTCAGACCGATAATGCCAGAGATAATCAGCATGATGCTGACAAGGCGCATGGCTGTGGCGGGCTCGGCAAACAGGATGATGCCGAACACAGCCGTGCCGATGACTCCAATGCCTGTCCAGACTGCATAGGCTGTTCCAAGCGGCAGAATTTTTAGCGACAATCCCAGCAAGATCACGCTTGCAGCCATGCTGACCAGCGTGAACAGGCTCGGCCAGAAACGCGTCAATCCCTCTGAATAACGCAATCCCAGAGCCCAGCCGATCTCAAACAGGCCGGCCGCCAGCAAACATGCCCAGGCAAGCCCGGGCGTCAGATGGATTGCATGCATCATCTTCCTCACCAATGGTCCTGCCCGGCCTGAGAATCTTTCAGCTCATGTTTCATGATGAGCGGAACCTGCGCCAGTGCAAAGACAATCGTGAGGGGCATGACGCCAAAAGCCTTAAAACTCACCCAGAAGTCGGTGGTTTGCGTGCGCCAGACCACTTCGTTCAGGATGGCCAGAACGTAGAAGAAAAATCCCCAGCGCAACGTCAGTTTGCGCCAGCCCTCTTCGGTCAGTTTCAGCACCGAATCGAGCACGATGGGCAGCAGCAATTTATTCAGCGCCAAAGCCACGAGCAGGATTGTGCCGAAAATCGTATTCACAATCGTCGGCTTGAGCTTGATGAAAAGCTCGTCGTGAAAAAAGAAAGTCAGCGCGCCGAAAAAAACGACGGCAATGGCCGTCACAACCGGCATGACCGGCAGATGCCGCGTCATGATCCAGGAAACGCCAAGGGCTGCGACAACACTCGCCATCAGCACGCCGGTTGCCGGGAAAATTCCAAACTTCCAATTCGTCGCGAAGAAAAGAACCAATGGCCCCATTTCCAGGACGAGTTTCAGCGTCGGATTTTGCGCATTGCGCTGCACCTGTGTCGGCAGCGGCTTTTTCTCGGTGTCGTTGTCGCTCATTCTTCTGTCCGGATTTTTAGCTGTCGAGGCCGGCAATGGCGCGGGCGAAATCGCGTGCGGTAAAGGGTTCGAGATCTTCAGCTCCCTCGCCGACGCCGATGAAATGCACGGGCAATGTGAATCTTTCCGCAATGGCGACCAGAATGCCGCCACGCGCCGTGCCGTCGAGTTTCGTCATCACAAGGCCGGTGACGCCGGCCGTGCGGCCGAAAATATCGACCTGCGACAAGGCGTTCTGGCCAACCGTTGCATCAAGGACGAGCAGCACGGCATGGGGCGCGCTGTCATCGACCTTCTTCATCACGCGCACGACTTTTTCGAGCTCGGCCATGAGCTCGGTGCGATTTTGCAAGCGGCCTGCCGTATCCATCAGCAGAATGTCGGCGCCTTCTTCCTGCGCTGCGACAATGGCATCATAGGCAAGGCCCGCTGCATCCGCGCCTTGCGGACGGGCGATCACCTGTGCGCCCACACGCGCGCCCCAGATCTGCAATTGCTCGATGGCGGCAGCGCGAAATGTATCGCCGGCGGCAAGCATGACTTTCTTGCCGTCGCGGACAAAATTGGTGGCCAGCTTGCCGATGGTCGTCGTCTTGCCCGAACCATTGACGCCCACCACCAGAATGACGAAGGGCTTTTTTGTCTCGTCAATCGCAATGGGCTGCGCGACGGGCGCCAGCACTGCCTCGACTTCGCGGGCGAGAATATATTTCACCTCCGCCGGCTCGATATCCTTGTCGAAACGGCCCTTGCCGACAGAATCGCGGATGCGGGTGGCCATAGCGACGCCGAGATCGGCCTGGATGAGCACATCTTCCAGCTCGTCGAGCATGGCTGCATCGAGCTTGCGCTTGGTGAATATGTCGGCAATGCCTTGGCCAATGGCGGATGAGGAGCGCGACAGGCCCCCGCTCAGGCGCTCCCACCAGGATTTTTTGGTTTCCTCGGCCGGCACCTCAGGCGCAGGCGTATCGCCGCGGCCAAACAGCCGCCCGAAAAACCCGGTCTTTTCCGGCTTCTGCCCGTCGCCCTGATCGCTCGCCATCTCGTCCCGAATGTGTCAGTGAAGCGCAGCCGGGGGCGGCGCACCAAAAGCCTGCCCTTCGCATAATCCTTTTGCGCGCGCACCGGAAGAGAAGAACATTGAGCCCCGACGAGATCAATGCCCGGCTCCTCTATCGTGACGGATTGATCCTGGTCCTCGACAAGCCGGCAGGCATTCCCGTCCATCGTGGCCCAAAGGGGGGCGAAAGCCTCGAGGATTATTTCGACGCCCTGCGCTTTGGCCTGCCACGCCCGCCCGCGCTCGCCCACCGGCTCGACCGCGACACATCCGGCTGCCTGGTGCTTGGCCGCCATCGCAAGGCGCTCGAGAAAATCGGCGCCCTGTTCAAACATGGCAAAGTCGTCAAAACCTATTGGGCCATTGTGGAGGACGGGCCGGAGGACAATGAAGGGCTGATCGATCTGGCGCTCGGCCGGCTCGATGCCGGGCGCGGCTGGTGGATGAAGGTCGATCCGCTCGGCCAGCCCTCAAAAACGCTCTGGAAAGTTTTGGGCCGCGGCGCATATGGGGATCGGAAAATCGCCTGGATCGAATTTCAGCCGCTCACCGGACGCACACATCAATTGCGCGTCCATTCGTCCGCTCTTGGCTGGCCGATTGTCGGCGATCCGATTTATGGAAGTGCGGGGCGCGAAAGCGCCCTGCCTTTGCATCTGCATGCATATGCGATCAGCATTCCGCTGGGCGGCGACAAAGCGCCGGTGAAGGTGAATGCGCCCGCGCCCGAACATATGCGCGATTTGCTGCAAGCCTGTGGGTGGAGCCCTGAGGCAAACCCTTCTCCCGCTGAGCGGGAGAAGGGGAGTGCGAACAAACTTACTGGGCCTTGATATTGCCCTTCTTGATCGCCTCGGTCCAACGCGCGGTCTCCCGCACGGTGAAGGCGCCAAGTGCAGCCGGCGTATCCTGACCCGCACCCGGCATTTCGGAGGCCAGATCCTCGATCCGCTTGCGCGTGGCGGCATCCTTATAGGCGGCCTGCATAGTGGCGGCGAGACGGTCGAGGATCGGCTTGGGCGTGCCTGCAATCGCATACATGGCGGTCGCGGCCGAGACCTCATAGCCCGGCAATCCGGCTTCCGCCGCTGTCGGAATGTCCGGCAGGCCGGGGAAACGATTGGCCTGCGCAACAGCCAGAACGCGCACCGTATTGCCTCTATATTGGCCCATCATGTTGAGACCCTGGTCGCACATGAAATCGAGCGTGCCGGCGACAAGATCATTCAGCGCCGGACCCGTGCCGCGATAGGGCACGTGGGTGATCTCTGTGCCGGTCTGCTGACCAAACAGCACGCAAGCCAGATGCGTCGCCGAACCCGCTCCCGCCGAACCATAATTCAGCTTGCCGGGATTGGCCTTGGCGAAGGCAATGAATTCCTTCAAGTCCTTTGCCGGCAGGTCTTTCTTGACGACAATGTAATGGGCCGCAAAGGCCAGCGTGCCGATGGGCTCGAAATTTTTCACCGGATCATATTGCGCTGAGGGATAGAGCGCCGGGCCTGCCACATGCGGCGCGACATTGTGTACGAAAATCGTATAGCCATCGGGCGTGGCGCGCGAGGCGCGCAAAGCACCCGTGGTGCCGCCGGCGCCGGCCACATTTTCAATCACAAATTGCTGTCCGAGCGTGCGCGAGAAAAACTCGCCGTAAATGCGCGCAGCCACATCGGTTGGCCCACCGGCGGCAAAGGGCACAATCACGGTGACAGGCTTGTTGGGATAGTCCTGCGCGGCAGCGGGAGCGATCGCGACAAAAGCGGCCGCGATGGCGAGAAGGCTGCGAAATTTCATGAACATTCCTCCGGACTTCAAAGCCGCGCGGTTTTTACCCGCCGGTCGGCCCTGAAGCTAACGCTTCAGCGCCCAAGCGCAAACAGCGACATCCGGATAAGGGGGGTCACGATGACGCGAGAAGCAGGCGCGTACCGTCATGGCCCGCCGCTATGGCCTCGATGATCTGGCCGGCTTCAAGGCCCGGCGTGGCGACGGGGGTGAAATCCTCTGCCCGGCCATTGCCGCCCCGTTCGGTGAGGATCCGCAGGCGGCGGCCCTGCTGGCGGGCGAGATGGGCCGAAAACAGGGAGGCGCCCTTTTCGCGCAGCTGCCGGGCACGCTCCTTCACTGTTTCACGAGAAACCTGCGGCATGCGGGCAGCAGGCGTTCCGGGACGCGGCGAATAGGGAAAGACATGGAGATGCGTCAGCCCGCATTCATCCGCCAGATCGAGCGTGCGGGCAAACATATCGTCCGTCTCGGTCGGGAAACCGGCGATGAAATCCGCACCGAAAATAATGTCGGGCCGCAAGGCGCGCACGCGGGCGCAAAATTCAATCGCTTCAGCGCGGGCATGGCGGCGCTTCATCCGCTTGAGGATCATATCGTCGCCGGCCTGCAGGGAGAGATGCAGATGCGGCATGAAGCGCGGCTCGCGCGCAATGACATCGAACAAAGCCTCATCGGCCTCGATGCAATCGATGGAGGACACGCGCAGCCGCTCGAGTTCCGGCACATGCTGCAAAATCTGCTGCACCAGTCTGCCGAAAGAAGGACGACCCGGCAGATCATGACCCCATGAAGTAATATCGACGCCGGTCAGCACGGCCTCGCGATAGCCATTGGCGCAAAGCTTGCGGATCTGCGCAACCACATCGCCCGCCGGAGCCGAACGTGAGGGGCCGCGCCCAAACGGAATGATGCAGAAAGTGCAGCGATGATCGCAGCCGTTCTGGACCTCGACAAAGGCGCGCGTCTGGCCCTCGATCGCATCCACGGCGCCGGCGACAAAATGATGTGCGGTTTCGGGCAGTGCGAAAATATCGTTGACGCGGGCGCGACCCTCGCGCGCCAGATCGAGCCAGACTTCGGGGCGCGCCTTGTCGGCATTGCCGATGAGCGCAGACACTTCCGGCATTTTTTCAAATGACGCAGGATCGATCTGGGCTGCGCAACCCGTCACAACAATGCGCGCATCGGGCCGATCGCGCCTGGCCCGACGAATGGCCTGTCGCGCCTGACGAACCGCCTCTTGCGTCACCGCGCATGTGTTGAAAACGATTGTTGGGCCTATGCCTGCCGCATGTGCCGCGCGGCGCACAGCTTCCGATTCGACAGCATTCAGGCGGCAGCCGAATGTGACGACCTCGACATCTCCGTCCGCTGTGATGCCGTGATCGCTCACGACATAGGCTCGAAAAAATTGGCTGACAGACGGTCTTCGAATTCGAGCTCGACCGGGCCGGTCATGAGCACATGACCATCGCTTTCGCGCCAATCGATGAAAAGATCGCCGCCCGGCAGCGTCACAGTCGCCTTGCGATCGGCAAGGCCGAGGCGCGCGGCAGCCACAAGCGTGGCGCAAGCCGCAGAACCGCAGGCCTGCGTCAGGCCGACGCCGCGCTCCCAGACCCTTAGCCTGATCGATTGACGGTTGAGGATTTGCGCGAGCGAAATATTGGCGCGCTGCGGGAACATGGGATGATGTTCAAGCCGCGGCCCGTTGCGTTCCAATTCATGCCCATCGACATTGTCGACGAAAAAAATCGCATGCGGATTGCCCATATTGACCGCGGCGGGATGCGACAGCGCCGGCGTATCGAAATCGATCGCAATGCGCCGCGTGTCGGCAATTTGATCGCGCAGGGGAATGTCGCGTGCCTCCAAGAGCGGCTCGCCCATATCGACCGTGAAAGACAGCGGGCCCTCGCGGCGGCATTCGAGACGGCCGCGCACGGTTTCAACAAAAATCACGTCGCGGGGATCGCCACGCATGATGAGCCAGGCCACGCAGCGCGTGCCATTGCCGCAGGCACCGCTTTCGCTCCCATCATTGTTGAGGATGCGCACAAAGGCTTCCGTTCCCGGCGAGCGGGGATCGTGGAGGACCATCAGCTGGTCATAGGCAAGGCCCGGCGCATGATGAATGGCGCGCGCCTCCTGCGGCTGCACGAAAAGATCCGTGCCGCGCAGATCAAGAAGGATGATTTCATTGCCGAGCCCGTTCATCTTGAAAAAGGGTCGGCCGGCAAGTGCGCTCATGATCGATCCGGAACCTGTCGGGTGGCGGGTATATAGGCCGAAACGGCGGCCTGCGCCAGCAATCCGCAGCGGGAGCAAAACCGTAAGCAGACATGCAAATGTCCTATTTATTGCCTTGGCATGATCGTGCAAACCACCTCATATGCGCATGATTGATTTGTCTGGCGGCCCTGATTTGCGGCCCCGTCCCTATCCGTTCCGGAGACGCACAATGCGCAAGGCTCTTCTTTTTCCGACCCTATTGGCGGGACTTCTGGCTTTCGCAGCGCCAGCACTGGCGCAAGCACCCCAGCCGGGGCCCGACACCCAGGCCAGCGACGGCCGCTCGCCGGGCGACGCCTCCAGCGCGCAACAGGTCGAGCTGATCGCCCGCCCGGCATTGGTGATCAGCGGCACGTCCGAATGGGAAGAGGGTTTTGCAACGCTGATGAAATCCTTCGGCAGTCTGCGCACTGTCATGGATCGCGCCGGGCTCAAACCCGGCGGACGGCCGCTGGCTGTCTTTATCGAAACCGACGACCAGGGCTTTCGCTACCAGGCGATGATTCCCCTGAGTGAACCGCCGGCCAAGGCGCTCAATCTGTCGGCCCCCGTCACACTCGGCCAGACCCCGGCCGGAAAAGCGATGAGATTCGAGCATCGCAATGCTTATGACGACATCGATTCCACTTATGAGGCGATCACCGCCTATCTGGACGAGAAGGGAATCGATGCCAATCCGATGTTCATGGAAGAATATGTCAGCGAACCCAAAACCTCGGACGATCTCTCGCTGCAGGTCGATATATTCGTCTTCATCAAATAAAGACTGACGCGCGCTGTCAAAATCGAGGCTGCTGAAGTGCAGCTGCATGAAGATCGCCGGCGACCGGCTCGAAACGGTTGGATGGCGCATGATAGACAAGCATGCGCCCGTCCATCACGCCGAAATAGGCGCCATGCAATGCGATCTTGCCGCGCTCTTCCAATGTTCGCACACATGGAAATGTGCGCAGATTGGCAAGGCTTTGCTTGATCGATTCCAGCGCCAGACGCTCAATATATTCCGGCGCTGCAAGATCGGCAGCACCCAGCTTTTCAGCCGATGGCGCCATCAGGCGAATCCAGCTGCCGATAAAATCGCCCGGCGACAGCGGTGCGTGATGGGGATCTTTCTGGAATTCGGCAAAAGCACGCACACCGCCGCATTGGGCGTGACCCATCACAACAATATGCTCGACGCGCAATGCCATGACGCCGAATTCAAGCGCCGCCGACGTGCCGTGATAATCGCCATCGGGAGCATAGGGCGGAACCAGATTGGCAACATTGCGAACGACGAAAATCTCGCCCGGGCCGGCATCGAAAATGACTTCGGGCGCGACGCGGGAATCGCAGCAGCCGATCATCATGATGCGAGGTTTCTGGCCATGTGTGGCCAATTGCCGATAGCGCTGCTGCTCGGCGCCAAAACGGCCGGTCAGGAAAGCCTCGTAACCCTCGACGAGCTGGCCGGGAAAGGAAACCGCAGTCTTTACCGTCGCGCTCATGCCAATCCGCTTTCCCAGAGTTTTATTGTAAATTAGGGGTACTCCTAAAGATTGCCGAGGCAGGCGTCGAGGCCGCATTTGGATGGAGAGCGTCTCGCCACCTGACCAAGGGAGAATGGCCAGAGCCACCCCTCGGCCTTATGCTGCGCCGCAATAGAGACAAGGAGGTCCAGAATGATCCGTCCCCGCCGCAGCGCCCTCTATATGCCGGGCTCCAATGCCCGAGCCATTGAGAAGGCCCGGAGCCTGCCGGCAGACGCCATTATTCTCGACCTCGAGGATTCGGTCGCCCCCGACCAGAAGGCCGCCGCCCGCGATCAGGTCTGCGCGGCAGTGCGCGCCGGCGGGTTTGGCCCACGCGAATTGGTGATCCGCACCAATGGGATGGAAACGGAATGGGGCCCGGCCGATCTGGCCGCCGCCATTGCCGCCGGCCCGGATGCCATTCTTTTGCCGAAAGTCTCCTCGCCGGGCGATGTCATGCTGGCAGCGCGGGAGGCCAACGACAAAGGCGCCCCGGCGCAGATGAGATTATGGGCCATGATCGAGACGCCGCTCGGCCTGCTCAATGTCGATTCCATCGCCCGCACAGCGCAGGATCCGGCCTCGAGGCTCGCCGTCTTCGTCATGGGGACGAATGATCTTGCCAAGGAAACCCGCGCCCGCCTGATGCCGGGACGTGCCTCCATGATCGGCTGGCTGTCGAATTCCATTCTGGCTGCGCGCGCCTATGGGATCGATGTGCTCGACGGCGTCTATAATCAACTGGCCGATCTCGAGGGGCTGCGCGCCGAATGCGAACAGGGCCGCGACCTCGGCATGGACGGCAAAACCGTGATCCATCCCAACCAGATTGCGGTCGCCAACGAGATTTTCGCCCCGCCAGAGGCTGAAGTGGAATGGGCGCGCAAGATTATTGCCGCTTTCGAACAGGCTGAAAATGCCGCCAAAGGCGCCATCTCGCTGGAGGGCAAAATGGTTGAGCGTTTGCATGCCGACATGGCCCGGCGCACGCTCGCCATTGCAAATGCCCTGGCGACCCGGACATGAGCGGAACCAAAGCCCGGTTTCTGGCGATTCCCCCGGCGCGCGCGATCGCTTAAGGTTCGCCCGACAACAGGAGCGCGAGACGGTATGAGCGAGGATAGCGAGCGGGCGAACCGGACGCAGGCCACCCCCAATCGCGGGCCCAGGCACGAGCCGCCGACGATTGATGCCGAGCCCATTGCCGCAGGCCAGCCAAAGGCGAAAGCGCAACCGCGCCCAAAAATGTCGCTGCTGAGCCTGATCCCCGCCACGGCTGCCCTGCTCGTTTCTGTTGCAGCCCTTTATTACAGCCTTGTCGATGAAGCGCCGCAGCCGGCCCCGGCAGCCAGCACCGACAGTGTGATCGCACTCGCTCAACGCCTCGAAAAAGTGGAGGCGCGGATCGCAACGCTTGAAAGCCGACCGGCGCCCAGCCTGCCGGCACTGCCCCCGCCCGTCGATCTCGCACCGCTGGAAAAGCGCATTGCTGCGGCTGAAACGAGCGCCGAATCTGCACGCCGCGAGACGATACGCTTGCGCGACAGCCTGCAAAGTGCCGCGCCCGCGCAAGTTGCGCCGCAAGCGGCGCCTCAGATTGAATTCGACATCAAGCCGGTCGAAGAGCGCATCGCGCGGATCGAGACCGAACTGAAAGATATGCGCACCGCTTTGGCCGCGCCCAAAACGCAAATGCGCGCCACCGAGGCGCCGAACGTGCCTGCATCGAGCGCGAATGAAGCCGCCGCTCTGGCAGCTATTTCCGCAAGCCTGACGCAGAAGATCGACAAAGGCACGCCCCTTGCCCGCGAAATTGCGGCATTGGAAAAAATCGGCGCCGATGCGGCGCGCATTGCAGCCTTGCGGCCCTTTGCCAATGGCGCACCGACCTCGATCAAACTGGCGCAGGAATTTTCTGCACAATCTTCCGCCATGCTGCGCACCTTGCGTCCGGCGGAAGGCGAGGGCGATCTACTCGATCGCGTGGCGCGCAGCGCCAGCAGCCTTGTGCGTGTGCGCCCCATTGGCGAGACGACGCGCGAAGATGCGCCCGCTTTGATTGCGCGAATTGAAGCCGCGCTGCAGCGCGCCGATATCGTGGAAGCGATGAGCCTGTTCGCAAAATTGCCGAAAGAAACGCAAGACGCCGCCCGCGATTTTGCGGCACGCGGCCATCAGCGCGCCGCAGCCGATCTGGCCATTCGCCAGCTTGTCGATTCATCCATCGAGCGCCTGGCAGGGAAGTGACACGCGAATGATCAGACTCATTCTCTTCCTTGTCATTCTTGGGTTGCTGGGGCTCGGATTTTCCTGGATCGCCGATCGTCCGGGCGAAATTGTCCTGACCTGGCAGGACATGCAGATCGAAACATCGGCAGCCGTCGGTCTTGCTGTTGTGGCATGCGTGGCCATTGCCGCCATCATTTTGTGGAGCATTCTGCGCTTCATCTTTCGCCTGCCCTCACTACTGTCGCTGAGCGTGCGCGCAAGACGTCGCAACAAAGGCTATCATGCCTTGTCGCGCGGCATGATCGCCGCTGCGGCCGGAGATCGCCGCTATGCCTTGCGGGCAACGCGCGAGGCCGAAAAATATCTCGGCGAGGATCCGCTCACGCTTTTGCTGCGCGCGCAATCGGCGCAGCTCGAAGGCGATCGCCAGCTGGCGGAGACGACTTTTTCCCGCATGATGGAAAAGCCGGAAACGCGCCTGCTCGGCCTGCGCGGCCTGCATGCCGAAGCCATACGGCGCGGGGAGGATGAAGCTGCTCATGCCTATGCGGTACAGGCCCACCGCATTGCGCCGCTCGGCTGGGCTGCAGATGCTTTGCTGGTCTGGCATGTGCGACGCGGCGAATGGTCTGATGCGCTCGATATTGTCGACACCAATCGCACGCAAAAAATGATCGCCCGCGCAGAGGCTGACCGGCAGCGCGCCATTTTGCTCACCGCGCGGGCACGCGACATTCAGGAGCGCGATCCTGAAGAGGCGCTGAAACAGGCGCGCGAGGCCTGCAAGCTCGCCCCCGATCTCGTGCCGGCAACCAATCTTGCGGCGCAATTGCTGGCCCGACGCGGCGACATGCGCAAGGCAACGCGATTGCTCGAAGCCGCATGGCGCACATCGCCCCATCCCGATCTTGCTGTCACTTATGTGCGCCTGCGGCCCGGCGATGCAGCCAAAGAAAGACTGGCACGCGCGCAGCATCTGGCGTCACTTGCACCCGGCGATCTGGAGGGCGCTTTGATCAAATCGCGCACGGCGCTGGAAGCGCGCGATTTCGATCTGGCGCGCGCCGCACTTGCGCCTTTCATTGCGGGCGCGCAAACACCGCCGACACGGCGCCTCTGTCTCGCCATGGCCGATCTGGAAGAAACGCAATATGGCGGCCAGAGCGGACCGGCACGCGAATGGCTGGCGCGCGCCGCCCGCGCCCCGCGCGATCCCGCATGGATTGCCGATGGCATTGTCTCCGACCGTTGGGAGCCGGCCTCGCCGGTCACCGGCAAACTCGACGCCTTCCGCTGGATCGTGCCGCAGGATCGCCTCAGCGCCCCGCAGGACACGCTTGTCGCAACCCCTGCCCCCGACAATCTGGACGGACCAGACGCCCCCGTTCTGATCGAAACACAGGCTCTGGAAGAGCCCGAAGCGCCTCACGCTCCCGCGCCCGCACCAAAGCCGCCGGCACGCCCGGTCTTTACCGGGGTCTTTACCGGCAGCGCCCTCTATCCGATGCCGATTTCACCCGACGACCCCGGCCCCGATGCAGCCGAGGACAAACCCGCCGAAGAAAGACCCATTCGCTAGAATGAGCCCCTCGCTTGCCAAGGCCGCAGCCAATCGCTAAGAGGGCGCTGCTTTCGCCCCTTGGCCAATTTGGCCGGGAGCCAAACGAATGCCGCAATAGCTCAGCTGGTAGAGCACCTCATTCGTAATGAGGGGGTCGGGGGTT
>CAZHOK010000085.1:621-12592 GCA_964534115.1 uncultured Beijerinckia sp. | reverse complement strand
GATGACCGATGCGCTCTCCTCTTTGCTTCAGGGGCTCGCCGCCCTGACCACCCCTCAAGATCCGGTCGGAATCATTCACATCGGCCTCGCAGAAGCGCAGGAAAGCATTCAGCGCAAGGCAGTCGTCTATGATCGCTCCGGCGACCAGCACTATGACACCACCTCCGCATTGATCAAAAGTATCCGCGGCGGCGATCCCGATGCCGCTCTTTATTATCTCGCGCGCATGTTCGATGCGGGCGAGGATCCCTTGTTCCTTGCGCGCCGCGTGGTGCGCATGGCGGTGGAGGATATAGGCCTCGCCGACCCGCAGGCGCTTGTCATCGCCAATGCAGCCAAGGAGGCCTATGATTTTCTCGGCAGTCCGGAAGGCGAGCTCGCCATTGCGCAGGCGGTGATCTATGTCGCCACCGCGCCCAAATCCAATGCCGCCTACAGGGCCTATCATGCGGCAAAGGCGCTGGCCCGCAGCCATGGGTCTCTGATGCCGCCCAAAGTCATCCTCAACGGCCATACGAAGCTGATGAAATCGGAGGGCTATGGCCAGGGCTATGCCTATGACCACGACGAGCCCGATGCCTTTTCGGGCCAGAATTACTGGCCCGACGCACTCGGCCGCCAAAGCCTCTATGAGCCCGTGGAGCGCGGTTTCGAGCGGGACATCCGCAAGCGGCTCGATTATTGGGCCAAACTCCGCAAGGAGCGGGGCGGGGAATAGGATCTTTTCGTGACGCTGGCGGCCCGTCTGGGTTATAGAGTCGCGAGCCTCCGCCGTCATTGCGAGCGAAGCGAAGCAATCCAGAGGCCGCACGTGTCGCTTCTGGATTGCTTCGCCTCCGGCTCGCAATGACGGCTTTCGACTAACAGAGACCCCATGCAGGCCTTTCTTCTCGTCTTTCTCGGCGCCGGCATCGGCGGTTCTCTCCGCCATGGCGTGAACCTGCTGGCGCTTCGGCACGCAGGGAGCGACTTTCCCTATGGCACTTTGTTCATCAATGTGGCGGGCTCTTTCGCCATGGGTCTTCTGGCCGCCTGGTTTGCCAGCAAGGCGGGTGCCTCCACAGAGCAGCCGGTCAAACTCTTTCTGATGACCGGCGTGCTTGGCGGCTTCACCACTTTCTCTGCTTTCTCCCTTGAGACGATGGCGCTCTGGGAGCGCGGCGAGATTGGCGCTGCCGCATTCTATGTCATTCTTTCCGTCATTCTTTCGCTTCTCGGCCTTGTCGCCGGCATGGCGCTGGTGAGGTCGCTCGCATGAGCAAGCAGGAATTCAACAAGGACGGCGGCGTGCAGACGCTCATCGTCAGTGCCGATGAAGACGGCATGCGGCTCGATCGCTGGTTCAAGCGACGCGTGCCGGATCTGTCGCTCGGCCATCTCAACAAGATCGTCCGCACGGGACAAGTCCGCGTCGATGGCGCGCGCGCCCAGACATCGACGCGCCTGAGCGAGGGCGCCAGCGTGCGCGTGCCACCCCTTAAACTGGAAGAGGCGCCGGCCAAGCCCGCCATCAAACGCGCGCCATCAGATGCCGATGCCAAGGCCATTCAGAAAATGGTCCTGTTCGAAGACAAGCATGTGATGGTTTTGAACAAGCCTTACGGCCTTGCCGTGCAGGGCGGTTCGGGCACGACGCATCATATCGATGGCATGCTGATGGGCATGGCGGCGGAAAACGGCGACCGGCCATTGCTCGTGCATCGCCTCGACCGCGACACATCGGGCGTTCTGCTGATCGCCAAGACGCGCAAAATGGCCTCCGATCTTGGCGAAATTTTTCGCTCCCGCCAGGCACGGAAAATCTATTGGTCGGTTGTGGAAGGCGTGCCAAAGCCGCCGCAAGGGCGCATCTCGCTTTTCCTCGCCAAGGGTGCTGGCATGGGCGACGAGCGGCGCGGCCCCAAGGGCGGCGCGCGCATCGATCCTGAAAAAATGCGCATTGCCAAACATGGCGAAGTCGATGCGCAGCATTCGATCACTTATTACGCCACAGTCGACAAGGTCGCCCCGCGCCTCGCCTGGCTGTCGATGAAGCCGGTGACGGGCCGCACGCATCAATTGCGCGCCCATGCCGAGGCCATTGGCAACCCGATTATCGGCGATCCGAAATATGGCATCAGGCCCGATAATGATCCGCGCCGCACCGACCCTTTGCGTGCCATCCCCTCCAGCGTGGAAAACAAATTGCATTTGCTGGCGCGCCGGCTTGTCATTCCCCATCCGAAGGGCGGCACGATCGATGTCACAGCGCCGCTGCCGCCGCATATGAAAGCGACCTTCGAACTCTTCGGCTTCGATGTGTCGAGTTACGATCCGATTATGGAGGCTCCTGACGAATGAGCACGAAACCGCGCATGGGCGAACTTGCAATCGCCGATTACACACCGGCACAGAAGGAAGCCGCCGACTTTTTCGAACAGACGCGCGGCGTCAAGCTCGCCGGGCCCTTCGATATTCTGCTGCGCAGCCCCGAAGTGCTGAAGCGCGCGCAATATCTGGGCGCTTTCCTGCGCTATGATTGCTCTTTGTCGGGCGCCTTGTCGGAATTTGCCATTCTCGTCGTCGCGCGCATCTGGTCGAATGATTATGAATGGTTCATCCACATGCCCATTGCCAAAAAGCAGGGCGTCAGCGAGGCGATCATCGATGCGATCCGACACGGCCGCCGGCCCGAGGGCATGAGCGAGGAACAGGCCGCAATCTATGATTTTTCCAGCGAGCTGATGGTCAAGCGCCGGGTCACGAATGAGACTTATGCGCGCGCGCACAAGCTTTTCGGCGACAAGGGCATTATCGATCTCTCCGCGCTCAACGGCTATTACAGCCTGCTCGCCATGACGATGAATGCTGTCGAAATGGCCTGCCCTGAAGGGGCGGAAGAATTGCCGAAGCTCGACTGATGAGCGGGCGCCCTCTGCCGGGTCGCGATAGCCTAGCCCCTCATCCGGCCGCTTCGCGTCCACCTTCTCCCTCAGGGAGAAGGAACAGATGAAACTCGTCATTTTCGATGTCGACGGGACGCTCGTCGACAGTCAGAATTTTATCGTCGAGGCGCAGACGCGCGCTTTCACGGCGCTTGGTCTTGTGCCGCCGGCACGCGAGACCATGCTCTCCATTGTCGGCCTGTCGCTGGTGCGCGCTTTTGAAGTGCTTGTGCCGGGCGGTCCGGCCGAAGAGCTTGCTGCCGGCTATCGTGCAGCCTGGCAGGACATGCGGCTTGATCCGGCTTTTGGCGACAGGCTCTATCCCGGCGCTAGCGAAACCGTGGAGACGCTGGCGCAGCGCAAGGATGCAAGGCTTGGCATTGCCACCGGCAAATCGCAGAAGGGCGTGCGCCATTTGTTCGATGAACAGAACTGGCATCATCTTTTCGCCAGCGTGCAGACATCCGACCTTCATCCCTCAAAACCCGATCCTTCCATGATCCTGGCGGCTCTTGCGCAAACAGGGACTGCGCCGCAGGATGCGGTGATTGTCGGCGATACCGAATTCGATATGGCCATGGGTCGCGCCGCAGGTGTCCGTCGCATCGGTGTGACCTGGGGCTATCATCCAACAGCTCGCCTCATCGAGGGCGGGGCGGAACATCTGGTGGATGATTTTGCCCAATTGACGCGCCTGCTCGAACAGAATTTTTTCCAGGACTAGATGGCCAACATGCGCGAAGACCTTTTCAAAGACCTGCTGCCGACACATGGCGAGGCCATCGATCCGGTGGAAATGGCGCGGCGCGATCAGAAAAAGACTCTGCCCAAAAGATTTTATACCCAAGCCCATGTCGAGCATCGCGAGGGCGGGCATGCTCTGCTGCTCGATGGAAAGCCGGCGCTCACGCCCGGGCGAAATGCCCTGCAAATGCCGAATGGAAAAGCGGCTCGACTTGTCGCCGATGAATGGGAACGGCAGAGCGAATTGATCGATCCCGCCACAATGCCGGTGACGCGCATTGTCAATTCAGCGCTTGATGGCGTGGCCCGCGAGATGAATGCGGTGCGCGATGAGATTGTGAAATATGCGTCCTCAGATCTCGTTTGCTATCGCGCTGCCGAGCCCGAGGGGCTTGTGCAGGCGCAGGCTTTTCTGTGGGATCCCGTGCTCGAATTTGCCCGCGAGCAATTGGGCGCGCGCCTTGTTCTTGCAGAAGGCGTGATGTTTGCGACCCAGCCCGATCATGCGATTGCGGCGGTGCGCAGCAGCGTTGAAAAGATCGACGGCGTTCTGGCGCTCGCCTGTGTGCATGTGATGACGACGCTGTCGGGCTCTGCCCTGATCGCGCTGGCTGTCGCCCATGGGCGCATGAATGGGCAGGAGGCCTGGGCCGCTGCCCATGCGGATGAAGATTTTCAAATGCGCATCTGGGGCGCCGATGCCGAGGCTCTGGCGCGGCGCGAGCGTCGCTGGCTCGATATGAAGGCGGCGACCGATCTGCTCGCCGCCTTGCAGGATTGAGCCAAAGCCTCAATGGGCCATCAAGAGCGGCGTTTCGCATTCCTCCAGCAGCGAGGCCGTGACGCCGCCCAAAACCCATTCGCGCAGGCGCGAATGTTTATATGAGCCCATGACCAGAAGATCGGCATGCATCATCTGCATCTGCTCGCGCAACGTCTGTGCCACGCCGCCCGATCCGACGGTCAAATCCTTCAGCGTGACTTTCACATTGTGGTGCGAGAGATATTCGGCGACGTCGGTTCCGGGTATGGCGCGTGACAGGTCTTTCTCGCCTTGCACACTCACAACTTCAACCTGATCTGCAATGCGCAGGAGCGGCAAAGCGCCGGTGACGGCGCGGGCGGCCATCATGCTTCCGTCCCAGGCAATAATCACCTTGCGGCAGGTGAAGGTGCTGCAACCGGGCGGCGCGATGAGAACAGGATGCGCACCTTCAAAAAGCGCGGTCTCAATGAAACCGCGACCAACTTCCATCAGGCTTGCACCGCTCGAGAGGATGGTCAGATCATGGACGCGCGCACGGTGCGGCATGCGGGCGACAAAATCCGAATAGGCCATATGCACAGGCTCAGCTGTGGCTGGAACGCCGGCTGCGCTTGCATCGGCATGGGCCTGACGTGCATCTTCCTGCGCAAGTCCCAAAAGTCTGCGGTTTTCCGTTGCCACCAGCCCGCTGATGGTTGCGCTTGGGCCTGCGCTGGGCACGATGATGCGCATAGCCGCCATTTCAATCGTCAGATGCGCGCGTGCCTGTTGCGCCAGAGAAATGGCGAAGGGCAATACATTCGATCGCGCCTGACCGCTCTCGGTCGGGGCGAGCGAAACGACGTAGAGACTCTTCATTCCCTCGATCATGCATTCCCTCCAGACGAAATGACGCAACGGATATCCTTGCGTCATCCTGTCTAACGCATGATCTTTCGCCTTGTTCTGGATCAAAAGACGCAATTCTGATTGCACAATTCATCATTGTTCAATCTTTGCATGACAACCTTCGTTCATTGCTTTCTTCATTTTTGAGTGATCATCATGCCGGCTCTGACCATTAAGCGGAAAACTCTCATTGCCGCGCTGTCGGTTCTCATGCTTTGCGCTTTGTCGTCTGGCATCGGCATGTGGGTCGCGCTCAAGCTCTCTTCCGGTATCGATCGGGCAGTCGATTCAGGGCATATCATGCGGACCCATATGGGTGCGGATATGATGCATGATGCTTTGCGCGGCGATGTCTATGCTGCCATCATTGCCGCTGATCCCGATAGCGGGCTGACGCTGGAAGATGCGGAGAAGGAATTTCAGGAGCACAAGGCGGAATTCGAAAAGCTGATCACCGAGAATGAAGCGGCGAATTTGCCCTCTGAAACGCGCGGACTTCTCGCCAAGGTGAAGATTCCCTTGCAGGATTATGTCAAAGGGGCGCGCGAGATCATTGCTCTGGCGGGCCTTGATGCAGATGCTGCCAAGGGGCAATTGTCGCGCTTTGCCGAATTGTTCAAAGAGCTTGAAACGGCGATGGAGGAAGTCTCCGACAGCGTCACCAAGGCAGCCGCCAGCGATGCGGCCGAGGCCAAGGCAGATGCGGATTTGGCAAAATATGTTATGGCGGGGCTTCTGGCCCTGGGGCTCGCCTTTGCGGTGACCATTGCCATTCTGGCGCAAACCAGCATTGTCGGCCCGATTGAAAAAATCACCTCGGCACTCGATCGTCTGGCGGGCGGCGATCTTTCCACGAAAGTTCCCGATCTGAAAAATGACGATGAGATTGGCCGCATGGCGCGCGCCCTCAAAATCTTTCGAGAGGAAATGCAGGGGCGCCAATCGGAAGTGGAGGCGCGCAAGGCGCGCGATGCTGCCGATGAGGAGCGTGCGCGTCATGAAGCTGCCTTGCGCCTGCAGGAGGAAGAGCGGCGTGCCGTTGTGGCGTCGCTTGGTCAGGCTCTGGAAGAATTGTCGGCCGGCAATCTTGCCTTTCGCATTGCGGCCGATTTTCCGGCCGAATATCGCAAGCTGCGCGATGATTTCAACGGCGCCATTCTCAAACTTGAGGATGTGGTGCGCACCATTGCGCGCGCTTCTGAAAATACCCGGCTTGGCACGGGTGAGATTTCGTCCTCGACCGATGAATTGGCGCAGCGCACGTCGTCGCAGGCGGCAAGTCTCGAGCAGGTGGTCGCTGCCTTGCAGGATATGACGAGCACTTTCCGCACCACGGCGCAGGGTGCCGCCGATGCGCGCGCCGCCGTGGGCTCGGTGCGCGATGAGGCGGGAACATCCGGCGATGTCGTAGCGCGCGCGGTGGAGGCGATGAGCGCCATCCATCAATCGGCCAATGAAGTGTCGAAAATCATCGGCGTGATTGACGAGATCGCTTTTCAGACTTCGCTTCTGGCGCTCAATGCCGGCGTTGAGGCCGCGCGCGCGGGCGATGCCGGGCGCGGCTTTGCCGTTGTGGCGCAGGAAGTGCGCGCACTGGCGCAGCGCTCGGCGGAATCGGCGAAAGAGATCAAGGGACTCATTTCCGCCTCGACCCAGCAGGTCGATATGGGCGTGAGCCTTGTGGGCGAAACGGGCGCTGCGCTCCATCGCATGGCCGGAAAAGTCGGCGAAATCGACGCGCTCGTCTCACGCATTGCAGGCGCGGCCCGCGATCAGGCCGCGCGTCTGGCCGAGATCAATTCCTCCGCCAACCAAATGGACCACGCCACACGCCAGAACGCCGCCATGGCAGAAGAAATGACAGAAGTCAGCCGCAATCTGGCGACCGAGGCGCGCGAGCTTGCCGAACTCGTGGGACGTTTCGAAGTCTCCCGCGAAGCCGCACGCGATTGGCGCATGGCGGGGTGAGCGAATTCACGCGTCGTCATTGCGAGCGCAGCGAAGCAATCCAGAGCCGCGCGTGAGGCTCTGGATTGCTTCGTCGCTTTGCTCCTCGCAATGACGAGCGAAGAGATGCCGCCTTTCCCTTCGTCATTGCGAGGAGGCCGCAGGCCGACGCGGCAATCCATCGGGCGACCGGGTGGGGGCGTTCTCGCGGGCGGGAAGATGGATTGCTTCGGAGCTCATGCTCCTCGCAATGACGAGCGAATTACCCCACCGCGCCCTTCACCGCCTCGACCAGCTGTTTGAGCGAGAAGGGTTTGGGCAGGAAGCCGAAATCCTGGCCTTCGGGCAGGTTTTTGGCGAAAGCGTCTTCGGCATAGCCGGAGACGAAAATCACTTTCGCCGTCACGCCGCGCTTGCGCAATTCGCCGAACATGGTCGGCCCGTCCATTTCCGGCATGACGACATCGGAAACGATGAGATCGATCTGGCCGGCATTGGCCGCCACGACCTCCAGCGCCTCAAGGCCCGAACTGGCCTCCAGCACCGTATAGCCGCGCGAGATGAGGGCGCGGGCGCCAAAGGCGCGCACGGCCTCTTCGTCTTCGACGAGCAGGATCGTGCCGTGTCCGGTGAGATCGGCAATGGGGGCTTTGGTGGCCTGCGGCTTCACCTGTTCTTCGGGCTGGGCCAGATGGCGGGGCAGGAAGATGCGGAAAATCGTGCCGCGGCCGAGTTCGGAATTCACAAAAACCCAGCCGCCGGTCTGTTTGACAATGCCATAGACCATGGACAGGCCAAGCCCGGTTCCCTTGCCGACTTCCTTGGTGGTGAAGAAGGGCTCGAAAATCTTGTCCATGACATCGGGGGCAATGCCGGTCCCGCTGTCTTCCACTTCGATCACGACATAATCGGCGGGCACGAGTGTGGGCTCGCGGAAGGCGGCGCATTCGGAGGCCGTCACATTGCGTGTGCGCAATTGAATCTTGCCGCCGTCAGGCATGGCGTCGCGTGCATTGACGACGAGATTGACGAAGACCTGTTCGAGCTGGTGGATATCGGCGCGCACCAGCCACAGATCGCGCCCGTGTTTGAGATCGAGATCGATCTTTTCGCCGACAAGGCGGCGCAGCAGCATTTGCAGATCGGCGAGCACATCGCCCAGCGCGAGAACTTCGGGGCGCAAAGTCTGGCGGCGCGAGAAGGCCAAGAGCTGGCGCGTCAGCGCGGCCGCACGATTGGCATTCTGCTTGATCTGCACAATATCCTGGAAGGACGGATCGGTCGGCCGATGATTGGCCAGCAGAAGATCGGAATAGCCGATAATGGCGGTCAGCACATTGTTGAAGTCATGGGCAATGCCGCCGGCGAGCTGGCCGATGGCCTGCATTTTTTGCGCTTGGGCAAAATTGTCCTGCAGGGCACGCTGTTCGGTAATGTCGAGCGCATAAATATTGGCGCGCGTGCCATCGCCCATATCTTCGGCCGTTGAGACGAAGAAACGCGCCGAGCTTGGCTTGTCGCCGGCAAGCGTTGCATCCACCGGCACAATTTCGCTCTTGCCCGCAATGGCGGCGGCGAGTGCCGTGCGCAATTGCTCATGTTCGCGCTCGGCAACGCCGGCATAGAGATCGCGCGTTTCATGCGCCTGCGGGCAGAGTTTCGCAAAAGCCGCATTGGCGCGCATGATGCGGCCGGTCTCATCCACTGCAGCAATGGCCATGGGTGTCTGGTTGAAGAAGCGCGCAAAGCGCACTTCGGCGGCGCGCAGATCTTCGCCGCGCTCTTCGCCCGGCGCGCGATTGATCACCAAAGTGCGCGAGGGGCCGGGCGTGCGATCATGCGCGAAAGCGATGCGATGGAGCAGGCGCACGGGCAGAAGCTGGCCGTTGCGACGTTTCAGATCGACATCGAATTGTTCGGTGCGCACTTCGCCAGCCGCGCCCGATGTCGCAGACAGAAGCGCTGCGCCATCGCCGGCCACAATATCGACAAGCCGCAATCCGCCCGAGCCCACTTGCGCGAGATCGTAATCGAGCCAGCCGGCCAGCGTTGCATTGATATAGGTGAGCGAGCCATCGGCCTCGGCCGAGAAAAAGCCCGCCGGCGCATGATCGAGAAAATCGATCGCATGCTGCAATTCCTGGAAAACATTTTCGTGCCGCGCGCGTTCGCGCGTCACATCGGCGACGCTCCACAAAGTGGCGCGGCGATTGTCGGCGCGCTCGATGGGGCGCACGCGAATGCGATACCAGCCGACCTGTCCCTCGCCCGAGAGCGGCGGCGACAGACGCAATTCTTCCGCGCCCCGTTTGCCCTCGCGCGCAGCTTGCGCAAGCCGGTAGATGGATTCAGACACATCGGGCGTGCCGGAAAACAATCTCTCCACCGTGCGCAGATCGGCCAGATCGCGCGCGCCGGACAATGTCATATAGGCTTCATTGGCATAGACGATCTGCGCATCGCCCTCAGTGATCAGCAGGCCTTCGGGCGATGTGTCGGCGAGAATCTTCGTGACATCGTTGCGCGCCGATTGTCCCGCCGGCTGCAGAAAGCCCAAAGCATAGGCGAACATGCCGACCACGCCGACAATGGCGAGAAAAGCCAGAAGGCCAATGGTGAGCCGTCCGGCCTGATCCTGCGGCAGAAACGAAAAAGAGGCCGCCGCACCGACAAGCACAGCCGCGAGCAGAAGAACCAGTCCCGGGCTCCCTGTTCTTTCGGTCCGGTCGATGGACGCCGGCACGGGCGTTTCTGTCATGGCTTCGTCCCGATCCCTGGCTGGCTGCAAGCCCGCCCGCTCATAAGCGATTCGTGCGCAGGATGGGACGGGAGCCATGGCATTGCAATCGCGCTGCGCGCCCTGCCGCAGCGTCCTCGCCCGATGCCTGTTGGAATGCAGGGTATATGGCGTCTGGCCAAGGCATTAACCATCTCCTAACCCTGTTGTCCGCGACAGGGTTAATTTATGTTAAGAGGCTGACTTGGCGCAGCGGCCTGTCCGGCCGCCGTCTCCATCGGAGCACGCATGTCCTTTTGGAGCAATCTGTTCGCAGACGCGAAAATCGGCGGCTTTCTGGCCGTTGCCATTGGCCTTGGCTTTCTGGTCGCGATTGCTTTCTATGCCTGGCGGGTCGTGGGCAGCGGCATTCGCCGCAATGCCGGGCGCGGATCGCGTCCGCCCCGGCTCGGGCTCGTCGATTCCTTCGATCTCGACCGCCATCGCCAGCTTGTCATCATCCGGCGCGACAATGTCGAACATCTGATCATGATTGGCGGGCCGAACGATCTGGTGATCGAACAGGCCATTGTGCGCGCCCAGCCGGCCGGCGCCGAACGGCGCGAGCCGTCTGCCCCGCTGACGGGGAGCGAAATCGCGCGCGCGCCAGCTGTGGAGGTGAAAACACCCGTCGAGCCGCCGCCGCCGCCCATGGCGCCCCCACCCCTGCGCCCGGCCATCGAGCCTGAGGCTGCATCGGTCAAACCGCCTCTTGCAGCCCGCCCGGCGCCGTCTGCGCCGTCGCGTCCGTCTGGATTGTCGTCGCTGGCTGCTTCGCGTCCGGCGGGCGCCATGCCGCCGCCGCTGCGACCGGCTTCGCCGCCGCGCCCGCCTTTGGGCCCGATGCCGGCACCCGCCATCGAGCCGGGCATTGCGCCTTTGACACCACCGCCGCCGCCGGCCTCAGAGGCAACGGGTGAGATCAGCAGCCCACCGCCCATTGTGCCGTCGCCTGCGCCGCCGCCATCGGAAACATTGGTGGAAGCCACGCGCCCACCGCCGCCGCGCGCCGACCAGTTGAGCAAAGAGATCCCGCGCTTTGCGGTCAATATCGATTCGCTTGAGGAAGAAATGGCCAAGCTCCTGGGACGTCCGCAGGATCCGCCCAAGAAAAGCTGATCGCATGGCGCTCATAAAAAACGCGGCCATTGGGCCGCGTTTTTGATTCCATCGAGGTAAACGCCCTCAATCGTCGCGATAGACTTTTTCGCGCCGCTCGTGGCGTTCCTGCGCTTCGACAGAGAGCGTTGCAATCGGGCGCGCATCGAGCCGCTTGAGTGCAATGGGTTCGCCGGTTTCTTCGCAATAGCCGTAAGTGCCATCGTCGATGCGCGACAAAGCGGCATCGATTTTGGCAATCAGCTTGCGTTGACGGTCGCGGGCGCGCAATTCAATGGCGCGATCGGTTTCCGACGATGCGCGATCGGCAATGTCGGGATGATTTTCATTTTCAGTTTGCAGCGCGTTGAGCGTCTCGCGGCTTTCGCGGAGAATCTCATCTTTCCATTGCAGCAGTTTGCGACGGAAATATTCCCGCTGACGTTCGTTCATGAATGGCTCATCGTCGGACGGCTTGTAGCCGTTGTCGATCACGCCAGATTCTGCCGCCATGCCAGAAGTCTCCCCTGACTCATTGCGAGGCCCTTATATCGGGGGGCGCGTTGCGACACAATCGCGCAAGTCAGGCCTGTGAATGGCGGCACAAACTGCATGAAGCTTAGGCAGATCGGGCCTCGGGCCGCCATTTTGGCGGCTCGGGCGAGCGGGGGCTTGGCTGTCGCGGCGTGACGGTCGGCGAATCGCAGGCTGACAAAAGAAAAGGCCGCACCCTTGGGCGCGGCCTTGGAAATCTCACAAAATCGAGAGGCTTAGACGCCCATCGCCTTTTTGAGGTTTTCGTCGATCTTGTCGAGGAAGCCGGTGGTC
>CAZHOK010000085.1:0-611 GCA_964534115.1 uncultured Beijerinckia sp. | reverse complement strand
GTATCGACGCAGACCTTCTCGAGCGTCGTCGAGAATTTCATCAAAGCGTCATTATTGTCGAGCTTGGCGCGATGGGCGAGGCCACGGGTCCAGGCGAAGATCGAGGCCATGGAATTGGTCGAGGTTTCCTTGCCCTTCTGATGCTCGCGATAATGGCGCGTCACCGTGCCATGCGCGGCTTCTGCTTCCACTGTCATGCCGTCTGGCGTCATCAGCACCGAGGTCATGAGACCCAGCGAGCCAAAGCCCTGTGCTGCCGTATCCGACTGCACGTCGCCACGCCCCGACATACCCGCCCGACCATTTCAGGCAGGACGCGACCCTGTCGTCGATCAGGCGATGCTCGTAGGTCAGGCCGAGCGTCTTGAACTGCGACGCAAATTCGGTGTCGAAGATGTCCTGGAAAATATCCTTGAAGCGCCCGTCATAGGCTTTCAGGATTGTGTTCTTGGTCGACAGATAGACCGGATATTTGCGCGCAAGTCCGTAGTTGAAAGACGCACGTGCAAAGTCGCGGATCGACTCGTCGAGATTGTACATCGACATGGCAACGCCCGAGCCCGGGAATTTGAAGACTTCCTTCTCGATCACCGTGCCGTCGTCGCCTTCGA
>CAZHOK010000084.1:0-12606 GCA_964534115.1 uncultured Beijerinckia sp. | reverse complement strand
TCTCCCTCTGGGAGAGGGTGGCATCACACCGCCTCTACCTGCGCTTTGCCGGTCTCGAATTGCAGACGTGCGAGGCGGGCGTAGAGGCCGCCTTTGGCGACGAGTTCGGCATGCGTGCCTTCCTCGACAATGCCGCCCTCATCCATCACAAGAATGCGGTCGGCCTTCAAGATGGTGGCCAGACGATGGGCGATGACGAGCGTCGTGCGGTCCTGCATGATATTTTCCAGCGCTGCCTGCACGAGCACTTCATTTTCGGCATCGAGCGCGGATGTTGCCTCATCGAGCAGCAGGATCGGCGCATCTTTCAAAATGGCGCGGGCAATGGCGAGGCGCTGGCGCTGGCCGCCCGAAAGCGTCACGCCGCGCTCTCCCACAAGGGCTTCATAACCGCCCTCAAGTGACGCGATAAATTCGGAGGCTGCCGCGCGCTCGGCTGCCCTGCGCACGTCATCCATGCTCGCATCGGGCCGGCCATAGCGAATGTGTTCGGCAATGCTGGCGCCGAAAATCACCGGATCTTGCGGCACCAGCGCAAGACGCGCCCGCAATTGCGCCGGATCGGTGGCGCGCAGATCGATTCCATCGACCCGCACATGGCCCGAAGTCGGATCGTAAAAACGCATCAGCAATTGGAAGACCGTCGATTTGCCGGCTCCCGAGGGGCCGACAATGGCGATGGTTTCGCCCGGCGCGACGCGGAAAGAAAGCCCATTCAACGCGGGCGCATCGGCGCGCGTCGGATAGGCGAAAGTCACATTGTCGAAAAAGACTTCGCCGCGCGGCGGCTTGGGCATGGCGACCGGTTTTTCGGGCACGACAATCGTGGGTTTTACGCCAAGAATTTCAGCAATGCGACCGGCAGCACCGGCCGCAGACGAAATCTCGCTCCACACTTGCGACAATTCCCCCAGCGCCCCGGCCGCAAAAACGGCATAGAGCACGAATTGCGACAGGAGGCCGGCGCTGATGCGCCCGGCGAGCACATCCTGCGCGCCCAGCCAGAGCACGCCGATGACGCTGGAGAAAGCCAGAAATATGGCAACTGCTGTGAGCAGCGAACGCGCGGCCGTGGCATCGCGCGCGGCGCGATAGGCCTGTTCGACCGCAACGACGAAACGCGAGACCGTGTTACGCTCGGCAACGAAAGCCTGCATGGTGCGCACGGCACCGAGATTTTCGGCTGCAAAGGCTGTTGCATCGGCCAGAGTATCCTGTGCCACGCGCGAGCGCGCCCGCACGCTGCGCCCTGAGGCAACAAGCGGCAGAACGATGAAGGGAATGGCGATCAGCACAAGGCCCGACAATTTGGGGCTGGTCACAACCATCATCGCAATGGCGCCGATGAACATGAAAAAATTGCGCAAGGCGACAGAGGCGGAAGCGCCGAAGGCCGATTTCATCTGCGTCGTATCGGCGGTGAGACGCGATACCAATTCGCCAATGCGCGCCTGATCGTAGAAAGCTGAATCCAGTCGCGTCAGATGCGCGAAAAGATCGGCGCGCAGATCGGCCACGACACGCTCGCCGATTGTCATGACGAGGAAATAACGCGTGGCCGAAGCAATCGCGAGAATGGCCACAACAACGATCATGGCGCCGAAATAATAATTGATGACGCCTTCGCTCTCGGCCGAGAAACCATGGTCGATCATCCCCTTCACCGCCAGCGGCACGGTCAGGGTCGCGCCCGAGGCGGCCGTCAGGGCCGCCAGGGCGGCCAGAATCCGGCCCCGGTAGCGGCGCGCATAGGGAATGAGGGGGATCAGCGCCCGCAGCGATGTTTTGGGTCTTTCGGCGATCTTCGGCTCTGACATGCTGGAGCAAACTCGTCTGGTGCGGCTTGTGTCGGGCTTCTGCCTGCGTTATAGGGGCGCAACCCCGAAATCGGGAAGCATTTTTGGCGGCTGCGTTATCGCTCCGGCGCGTTTCCGCTCACACTTTCGAGGAATCGAGACGATGAAGGCCGATACACATCCCCACTACCACTGGATCAAGGTCGTCATGACCAATGGCACCGAGTACATGACCCGGTCGACCTATGGCAAGGACGGCGACACGCTGAACCTCGACATCGATCCCAATACACATCCGGCCTGCACCGGCGGCTCCCAGCAGCTCATGGACCGCGGCGGCCGTCTGTCGAAGTTCAATTCGCGCTTCGGCGGCATCAGCCTCGGCAAGAAGTAAGCCTCTGGCTCTCAAAGAAAAACCCCGGCTCGCGCCGGGGTTTTTTCGTTTTGCGGGAGGAGCCTTGCCCGATTAATGGCGGGCGCCGAAAGCCGCCTGCAAACTGGCGATCTGATCGAGCACGGCGGGGGTAGCGGGCGAGGGCTGCGCACCTGAATCCAGCAGCCGGTCGAAATGGATGATGCGCTCATGCAGGCGCTGGGATTGCAGGGTGAGCTCCTGCAGGCGCTGTGGCAGGCGGGCAAAAGCCTCCGGCGAGCTGGCCAGATCCTGCCGGGACAAAGACACTCTGTGCTTGTCGGTGCGCGCCTGGGCCGGGCTCAATTCGCCCTCATTGACCGCCCGCTGCAGCAGGAGCCAGGAGGCGAGCTGCATCAGCCGCGTCGTCAGCCGCATGCTCTCCGACGCATAGGCCAAAGCATCGCTGCGCAGCAAAATCGCAGATTCGCGTCGCCCCGGCCCGTCGAGATAGGCAGCCGCCTCCTCAACGAGGAGCATGCCTTCGCGAAACAGGAGCTTGAACGTCTCCGAATGCGCCAAAGCATCGCCAAAGAAAACCATATTCCGGGTCGATGCCTGAGCCTTGCGCAACATGGATGGGACCTCCCCCCGAGACCTGTTTCGGGACGGAGAGAAACTAGCCGGAAAGCGCGCGCATTGCCTCGGCAAGCTCTTGTTAACCTTAACGCCACTTTAGCCAAGAGACTGAAATCCCATGACTTAGCGTCAAGTTACCGGAGCGCCTCCGGCGGCTAGGATTTGAAGAAAGCGTCGGCTGCGCGGCGCGAGGCCTCGCGGGCCATGCGCGCCGTCTCGAGCCGCTCGATCTCGCTCTGGAGCAGCCCGATCCGCTCGGTGAGTTCATCGGCCGTCAATGTGTCGATCGACTGGCCGATCTCATGCATCGCCGGCTTTTTGGGGCGGCGCGGCGCAAAAGGATCATCGTCTTCAGGCATAGCCATCTCGGGGCTCCGTCGCAGTCGGATTTTGAAGGCCCAGATTAGCGCGGGACAAGGCTTGCTTCCATGGCGCCATCGCGCGCCTGTGCTAAAAAGCTGCGCGAGCGATCCGGAGATGCGACATGAGCACCCTGCCGAAGGACATGAAGGCCATTGTCATCGAACAGCCGGGCGGCCCGGACGTTCTGGCACCGCAGATGCGCCCGCTGCCGGCCCTGGGCGAGGAGGAGATTCTGGTCGGTGTTGCAGCCGCCGGAGTGAACCGCCCCGATGTCTCCCAGCGCCAAGGTAAATATCCAGCACCCGCCGGCGCGCCGCAGGATATTCCGGGCCTCGAGATTGCCGGCGAAATCCTCGCCTGCGGATCGAAGGTGACGCGCTGGAAGATCGGCGACAGGGTCTGTGCCCTCGTGCCGGGGGGCGGCTATGCCAGCCATTGCACCGCCCATGAGAGCAATGCCTTGCCCGTGCCGGCCGGCTTTTCGATGATCGAGGCGGCGGCCGTGCCAGAGACCTTTTTCACCGTCTGGACCAATGTCTTCCAGCGCGGCCATTTGCAGCCGGGCGAGACTTTGCTCGTCCATGGCGGCTCCTCCGGCATTGGCACGACCGCCATCATGCTGGCCAAGGCTTTTGGCGCGCAAGTCATCGTCACGGCGGGCTCGCAAGAAAAATGCGACGCCTGCCTGGCGCTGGGAGCCGATCACGCCATCGATTACCGGACGCAGGATTTCGTCGCGCAGGTGAAGGCCATCACCGGGGGAAAAGGCGCAGATGTGATCCTCGATATGGTCGGGGGCGATTATGTCCAGCGCAATTATGAGGCGGCAGCGGTGGAGGGCAGGATCGTCCAGATCGCCTTCATGCAGGGGTATAAAATCCCCCAGCTCGACATGCGGGCCATCAGCGCCAAACGCCTGACCCATACCGGCTCGACCCTGCGCCCGCGCACCCCGGCGCAAAAGGCGATCATTGCCCGTGAGCTGGAAGACAAGGTCTGGCCGCTCTTCGCTCAAGGTCGCTGCAAGCCGATCATCCACGCCACTTTCCCGCTGGAGGAGGCCGCCCGCGCCCATGCGCTGATGGAAAGCTCGGCCCATATCGGCAAAATCGTCCTGACCGTCTGAGGCCGGGAGCGGATCGGTCAATTTTGCCAAGCATTTGAGCGAAAATCGGCAAGCCGATTGCTTTGGCGGCCATCCGCCCCTATATTTGACCCATACCCGTCATGGATATGCGATGTGAGGCTCTGCCTCGGCCGGGCCGGAGCCCGATGGCGCATGTCTGAATTTCCGCGCGACCGGACGCGCGAACAGGAGAGACCGATGAGCAATGCCCCGCTGATGCCCAAGGCCACGGCCGTGTGGCTGGTGGAAAACACCTCGCTCACCTTCGATCAGATCGCCGAATTCTGCAAATTGCACCCGCTGGAAGTGAAGGGCATTGCCGATGGCGAAGTTGCCGCCGGCATCAAGGGCCATGATCCGATCACCTCGGGCCAGCTCACGCGCGAAGAAATCGCCAAAGGCGAGAAAGATGAAGATTATCGCCTGACGCTGGCGAAATCGAAAGTCGTTCTGCCGGAAGTCAAGAAAGCGCGCGGCCCGCGCTACACGCCGCTGTCGCGCCGTCAGGACCGCCCGAACGCCATTCTCTGGCTTTTGCGCAACCATCCTGAATTGAAAGATGCGCAGATCATGCGCCTCGTCGGCACGACGAAGACGACATTGCAGGCGATCCGCGAGCGGACGCATTGGAATTCGGCAGCGCTTGCGCCGATGGATCCCGTCACACTCGGCCTGTGCTCGCAGCTCGATCTCGATCTTGAAGTGAACCGTGCGTCCAAAGACCGTCCGGCGCAGGCCGACGATCAGGGCGCGACGCTCGTTCCTGCCGAAATTACAACTGCGCCGCGTGGCCCTGCAACCCAGGAAGATGTGTTCGGCTCGGTCGCTGCACCGCGCCGCGAACAGGAAGAAGCCATCGATGTCGATGCTGTCTTCGGCAAGCTGAAAGCGCTCAAAACCGACGAGTGAAACTAACGCAGCCGTGATGGGCCTGGCCTGCAGCCAGCGATTGCAGCCAGCGTCCGCCAGTGTAATTCTCCGCCGGCGCGGGCCGCACTGAATTGCGGCCGGGCCTACGGGGGAAATTCATGGTTGAGCAGCAGACAGCAACGATCAGGCCATGGCTTGCGCATTATCCGCAAGGCGTGCCGGCCAGGATCGATGAGGCGTCGCCGGAAACGATCGTCGACATTCTCCGCCATGCCGTGCAAGCCTATCCCGACCGCCCCGCAGTCGAGAGTTTCGGCGTTCGTCTGACCTATGCCGAATTGATCAAACGCGCGGAAGAAATTGCCACCGGCCTGCAGCGTTTCGGCCTGCAGAAAGGCGACCGCGTCGCCATTATGATGCCCAATGTCATGGCCTATCCGGCTGTCCTCTTCGGCATTCTGCTGGGCGGCTATACGGTGGTGAATATCAACCCGCTCTATACGGCGCGCGAACTGACCCATCAGGTCAATGATTCGGGCGCACGCGTTCTCTTCGTGCTGGAAAATTTTGCGCATACCGTGCAGGAGGCGCTCGCCGACCTTACGGCGGAAATGGCGATTGTCGTTTCTCCCGGCGATCTGCTCGGCGCGAAAGGCACGCTGATCAATTTCGTTTCGCGCTATATCAAGCGCAATGTGAAACGCTATAAATTGCCCGCGACGCTACCCTTCTCCAATTATCTGTTCTTCTGCCAGCAGGGAAAATTCACCCCCGTCGAAGTGTCGCCCGACGATATGGCCTTCCTGCAATATACAGGCGGCACGACGGGACGCGCGAAGGGCGCCATCCTGCTCCATCGCAACATTATCGCCAATGTGAACCAGTGCGATGCCTGGCTGCGCTCTTTCGCCGGCGAGCGCGACGATCATGTGATGGTGACGGCTTTGCCGCTCTATCACATTCTGGCCTTGACCGCCTGCTGCCTCTTCATGGCGAAGATCGGCGGCTGCCAGATTCTCATTCCCAATCCGCGCGATTTCGGCGCCTTTGTGAAGACGATCAAGAAATCGCGCATGACGATGATTGTCGTCGTCAATACGCTCGCCAATGCACTTGCCTCACGCAAGGATTTCGCCGAAGTCGATTTCTCGCGCCTGTCGATTGCCATCAGCGGCGGCATGGCGACGCAGGCTGCCGTTGCCAAGAAATGGAAATCCGTCACCGGGCGTCCGCTGGTCGAAGGCTATGGCCTGTCGGAGACCTCGCCGGTGGCTTGCGTCAACCGCCTCGACATTGAGGAATTCACCGGCGCCATCGGCTATCCGGTCTCTTCAACCGATATTTCGATCCGCAATGCGGCGGGCGAAGAAGTGGCGCTCGGCGAAGCCGGCGAAATCTGCATCAAGGGCCCGCAGGTGATGAAGGGCTATTGGAATGCGGAAGAGGAAACGAAAAAAGCCTTCACCGCCGATGGCTATTTCCGCAGCGGCGATGTCGGCTATGTCGGCGAAGACGGCATGGTGCGCATTGTCGACCGCATCAAGGACATGATCCTCGTCTCGGGCTTCAACGTCTATCCCAATGAAGTCGAGGAAGTGCTCAGCAGCCATCCGCAAGTCATGGAAGCGGCCGTCGTCGGCGTGCCGGACGAACATTCGGGCGAAGCCGTGCGCGCCTTTGTCGTGACACGCGAAGGCGGCGCATCGGAAGAAGAATTGCGCGCCTGGTGCCGTGAGAAACTGACGGGCTATAAAATTCCACGCCAGATCATCTTCCGCGACAGCCTGCCCAAAACCAATGTCGGCAAAATTCTGCGCCGCGAATTGCGCGATGAGGCAGCAAAGGGGTGATGTCTCATCCCCCTCCCCTCAAGGGGGAGGGGGATGAGATCGCGCTAAATGCCCTTGGTCTGCAGCGCCGCGGCAATCTCGTCGAGAATTGCTGGATCGTCGATGGTGGCAGGCGTTGACCATTCATCCTTGTCGGCGATTTTCTTCATTGTGCCGCGCAGGATTTTGCCTGAGCGCGTTTTTGGCAGACGATTGACCGTGATCGCAATTTTGAAAGCGGCCACCGGGCCGATCTTGTCGCGCACGAGTTGCACGATTTCTTTTTCAACCTCGAGCGGCGATTGCGTCACGCCTGACTTCAGCACGATAAAGCCGCAGGGCTGTTCGCCCTTGAGTTCTTCCTTGATGCCGATCACGGCGCATTCGGCAACAGCGGGATGGGACGCCAGAACTTCTTCCATGCCGCCGGTCGACAGACGATGGCCCGCGACATTGATAATGTCATCGGTGCGGCCCATGATGAAGAGATAGCCATTCTCATCCTTGAATCCGGCATCGGCGGTTTTGTAGAAGCCCGGAAAATCTGCGAGATAGCTTTCGCTCATGCGCTTGTCGTTTTGCCAGAGCGTCGGCAGGCAGCCGGGTGGCAGCGGCAATTTGATGACGATGGACCCCATCTGTCCGTTGGGCACGGGCTTGGCCGCCTCATCGACGATCTGCACATCGTAACCGGGCATGGGAACGGTGGGAGAACCGTGCTTGATCGGCAACAGGCCAAGGCCCACCGGATTGCCGACAATGCCCCAGCCGGTTTCCGTCTGCCACCAATGATCGACGACAGGAACGCCCAAAACTTTTTCAGCCCAGGCAACCGTATCGGGATCGGCGCGCTCTCCGGCGAGGAAAAGCGTGCGCAACGTTTTGGTCGAAAATTTTGCCAAAAATTTCGCGTCCGGATCCTCCTTGCGGATCGCACGAAAAGCAGTCGGTGCCGTGAAAAGCGCAACCGCGCCATATTCTTCGATCACGCGCCAGAAGGCGCCTGCATCGGGCGTGCCGATTGGCTTTCCTTCATAGACGATGGTCGTCGCGCCATGCAGCAACGGCGCATAGACAATATAGGAATGTCCCACCACCCAGCCGACATCTGAGGCCGACCAGAACACTTCGCCGGGATTGACGCCGTAGAGATTTTTCATCGTCCAGGCGAGCGCCACCATATGGCCGCCATTGTCGCGCACCACGCCTTTGGGAATTCCGGTCGTGCCTGACGTGTAGAGAATGTAGAGCGGATCGGTTGCTTTCACCGGCACACAGGCTGCCCGTTTGCCGGCAGATTTTGCGGCCTCGACCAGCGAGGTCCAATCGTGATCGCGGCCTGCGACCATTTCGGCTTTCGCCTGTTCGCGCGCAAAGACAATGACATTTTGCGGCCGCGACGTTGACAGACGGATCGCCTCGTCGAGCAGGGGCTTGTAGGCAACCACACGGCCGGGCTCAATGCCGCAGGAGGCCGTGAGCACGAGTTTGGGCTTTGCATCGTCGATGCGTGTGGCCAGTTCCTTGGCGGCGAATCCGCCGAAGACGACGGAATGAATCGCACCGATGCGCGCGCAGGCATACATGGCCATGACAGCTTCGGGGATCATCGGCATGTAGACGATGACGCGATCGCCTTTTTCAATGCCGAAATCCTGCAGCACGGCAGCGAGGGCGCTCACCTCATCGAGCAATTGCGCATAGGTGATCTTGCGCTTGGAATGGGCAACGGGGGAATCGTAGATGATGGCTGTCTGGTCGGCGCGCCCGCCCGCCACATGGCGATCGATGGCATTGTGGCAGGTGTTGCAGATCGCATCCGGGAACCAGCGCCCATAGGGGCCCTGCGTCGCATCGAAAATTTTCTGCGGCGGCTCGATCCAGTCGATAGCCTTGGCTGCATCCGCCCAGAATGCAGCCGGGTCTTTTTGCCACGAGCCATAGACTTCGGCGTAAGAACTCATTCATCCCTCCCCGGGGGCGACATGCAGGCCATGACGGCCCGCCAAACGACCCTCTTCTTGCGGCCGGCCGGACAACATGGCAACGGTCGCACCATTAGCTCTTAGACCTAGCCGGACGGCGCAAGTCACAGGATGTTCAGCACGCAATGATCACCGACTGGACATTCTACCTTGTCGCCTTCCCGGCCGTGGTCCTGCTTGGCCTCTCCAAGGGTGGCTTTTCGGGACTTGGCATGGCGGCCCTGCCGCTGATGGCGCTGACCATCCCACCGCTGCAGGCGGCAGCCATCATCCTGCCGATCCTGATGGTGCAGGATGTGGTGTCGCTCTTTGCCTATCGCAAAATGTGGAACCGGCGCGTTCTGATGTTTTTCCTGCCCGGCGCACTCATCGGCACCATCATCGCCACATTTCTGGCAAGCCGCGTTTCGGATTCCATGGTGCAGGTCATTGTTGGCGCCATTGCGGTCATTTTCGTTCTGAACCACTGGCTGCGCCGCAAGCCTGCCGGTCAGGCGCCGGGAGAAGCGCGCCTGCTGCCCGGTCTGTTCTGGGGATCGATCTGCGGTTTTACGTCCTTTATTGCCAATGCGGGGGGCGTGCCCTTTCAGGCCTATACGGTGGGCTTGCGTCTGCCGCCTGCCATTTATGCCGCAAGTTCGACGGCTTTGTTTTTCATTCTCAACTGGATCAAGTTTCTGATCTTCATCTGGCTCGGGCAGGTCTCGGGCGGCAATCTGACCACTTCGGCAACGCTGCTTCCGCTCGCCATTGTCGCCACTCTGCTCGGCATATGGATGGTGAAACGGGTCTCGGCGGCGCGCTTCTATCTGATCGTCACCAGCGTCACATTTCTGCTCGGCCTGAAACTCATGCATGACGGTGCGCGCGGCCTTGGCTTTTAAGCCCCGCGTCATCGTCATGCGCCATCGGACGCCGAAAAATCAGATCAATGGACGAGCTGCCTGGACTGGCGCGCCCGCAATTTCTCGATCTCGTCTTTCAGCACCAGTTTTCGGCGCTTCAATTCAGCGAGCTGGAGATCGTCTGCGGAGGGATGAAGCTTTTCCGTCGCGATCTTTTTTTCGAGTGCACGGTGACGCCGCTCGAGTTCCGCGAGATGGTTTTGCATCGACATCGGGCAAATCCTTTCGAGATTGCTGACGTGGATCGAAGTCTGGCACGAAACAAAAGACTGGCAAGGCCAAAGATCGGCAAGGCTCGATAAAATGCTTTTGTTCGATGCGGCAGAGCAGCAATTGCCGCAAGGGCATGGAGCCCGCGCTTTCTCTTGCCTGAGCACAAGGGACAGAGCATGATGGTCAGCAATTGACGCAGGGGCCTTCGGCCCCATGTTCGGCTGGAAGTTTCGGCGCATGGCCAACAAGTTGACGGATGAGGAACGCGCCGCTTTCGAGGCCGAGGCAAGCCGTTTGCGCGAGGAACATCGCGATCTCGATGCCGCCATCGATGCGCTCGAAGAAGTCGGCAAAAGCGATCAATTGCAGATCCAGCGGCTGAAAAAGCGCAAACTGGTGCTCCGCGACCGGCTCACCTTCCTCGACGACCTGCTGACGCCCGACATTATCGCCTGAGGCGCTCCCCTCCCCTTGGAGCGGAGAAAAAACAGGTTCAACTTGCCCTTGTGCTCGGCTTCGTCTATCTCAGGCCGCTTCTTTTCGAAGGAGCCGAGCCAAATGGCCAGCACACCAGTCGCCATCATCATGGGCAGCCAGTCCGACTGGGCGACCATGCGCCATGCAGCCGACATGCTCGACCGGCTTGGCATTGCCTATGAGGCAAAAATCGTCTCGGCCCATCGCACCCCCGACCGGCTCGTTGCTTTCGCCAAAGGCGCGAAAGCCTCAGGCTTTCAGGTGATTATTGCGGGAGCCGGCGGCGCCGCCCACCTGCCGGGCATGGCTGCCTCCATGACCCCCTTGCCCGTCTTCGGCGTACCGGTCGAATCCAAGGCCCTGTCGGGACAGGATTCGCTCCTCTCGATCGTCCAGATGCCGGCCGGCATTCCTGTCGGCACTCTGGCCATCGGCAAGGCCGGGGCGGCCAATGCGGCCCTGCTGGCCGCTGCCGTTCTTGCTTTGCACGACCCGGCGCTGGCCGCCCGGCTGGAAAAATTCCGCGCCGAGCAGACCGCCTCGGTGGCCGAAAGACCGGTCGATGACACCGGGACGCCCGCGACATGAGCCAGTCGGCCCTCCAGCCCGGCGATACGATCGGCATTCTGGGCTCGGGCCAGCTCGGCCGGATGATCGCCATGGCTGCCGCCCGCCTCGGGCTGAAAACCCATATTTATGGCCCCGATCCCGGCCCGGCTTTCGACGTTTGCGCCACTTTCACGCTGGCCGCCTATGAGGATGAGAAGGCCCTGGCCGCTTTCGCCGATTCCGTGGGCGTCGTGTCCTATGAATTTGAAAATGTGCCGGCCCCCACCGCTGCTTTTCTGGCCGCGCGCCGCCCTGTGCGCCCGGGCGCCCGCGCGCTGGCCATCACGCAGGACCGCTGGGACGAAAAAACCTTTCTCAACGGCCTCGGCATTCCCACTGCGCCCTTTGCCCGTGTCGATGATGTCGCCAGCCTGGAAGCCGCACTCACAACGGTCGGGCGTCCGGCAGTGCTGAAGACCCGTCGCTTTGGCTATGACGGCAAGGGCCAGGCGATCATCCGGGCGGGCGACGATGCCGGCGCCGCCTTCAGATCGTTGGGCGAACAAGCCTGTGTGCTGGAGGGCTTTGTGTCCTTCGCACGCGAGATTTCCGTTGTCGGCGCCCGCGCTGTCGATGGCTCTTTCGCCGCTTTCGATGTCTGCGAAAACGAACATGAACACCACATTCTCTCGCGCACCCTTGTGCCGGCGCAGGTGAGCGAAACAACCGCGGCGGCAGCCATCGAGACGACGGGGAAAATTGCCGCGGCTCTGGACTATGTCGGTGTCATCACGGTGGAAATGTTTCTGGTGGAGGAAAATGGCTCCGACCGGATCGTCATCAATGAAATTGCCCCGCGCGTCCATAATTCCGGCCATTGGACCATCGATGGGGCGGCGACCTCGCAATTCGAACAGCATGTGCGCGCCATTTGCGGCTGGCCTTTGGGCTCGCCACGCCGCCACGGCCGGATCGAAATGGGCAATCTGATCGGCGCGCAGGCCGATGCCTGGCCGGAGCTGCTGCGGGAACCGGGCGTGGCCCTTCACCTCTACGGCAAGCATGAGGCGAGGGCCGGCCGAAAAATGGGCCATTGGACCCGGGTTTTGCCGGAAGGCTGAGAGCCTGTGCGAAAATGCCCCTCCGGCGCTCCGCCCCGGCTGGACAGGGGCGCAGGCTTCTGCTAATTCCGGCCCCACGTTGAGATGCGCCGCGTCCTCGCCGCGCATCCTTTTTCCATTTCGGCTGTTCTCGCTCTCGGGCGAGGCCTCTCAAGACAGGATCTGCTGGTGCAAGTTCTCGTTCGCGACAATAACGTCGACCAGGCCCTCAAGGCGCTCAAAAAGAAGATGCAGCGTGAGGGTATTTTCCGCGAAATGAAGCTCCGCGGCCATTACGAGAAGCCCTCCGAGAAGCGCGCCCGCGAGAAGGCTGAGGCCGTGCGCCGCGCCCGCAAGCTCGCCCGCAAGAAAATGCCGCGCGCAGGCCTGCTGCCGATGAAG
>CAZHOK010000083.1:0-13026 GCA_964534115.1 uncultured Beijerinckia sp. | reverse complement strand
GTTTCAGAACCGAGCCGAGATAATCGTCGGGCGTCAGAATGGTGGCGCGGATCAAGGGTTCGCGGATTTCCGCAATTTTCATCACATCCGGCATGTCGGCAGGATTGTGCAATTCGATCTCGGTGCCGTCTGTCAGTGCAATCTCATAGACGACGGAGGGCGCCGTGGCGATGAGATCGAGATTGAACTCGCGCGCGAGACGCTCCTGAATGATTTCCAGATGCAGAAGGCCCAGGAATCCGCAGCGGAAACCGAAGCCGAGCGCGGCAGAACTTTCCATTTCATAGGAGAAGCTCGCATCATTCAGGCGCAATTTGCCCATGGCCGCGCGCAGATCGTCGAAGTCTGCTGCATCGACCGGGAAGAGGCCGCAGAAGACGACGGGCTGAGCCGGCTTGAAGCCCGGCAGGGCTTGCGTGCAGCCGCGCTTTTCATCGGTGATCGTATCGCCGACGCGTGTATCGGCGACCTGTTTGATCTGGGCGGTGATGAATCCAACTTCGCCGGGGCCGAGTTCCGTCACGTCCTGCATTTTTGGACGGAACACGCCGATCTTGTCGATGATGTAATGGGCGTCCGTGCCCATCATCTTGATCTTCTGGCCCTTCTTCATCGTGCCGTCGATCACGCGCACGATGACGACGACGCCGAGATAGGCGTCATAATAGGAATCGACCAGCATGGCCTTGAGCGGTGCGGTCTCATCGCCCTTGGGCGGCGGCAATTTTTGCACAATGGCTTCGAGCACGAGATCGATGCCAATGCCGGTCTTGGCCGAGATCGGCACAGCCTCCGACGCATCGATGCCGATCACATCTTCGATCTGTTCCTTGATGCGGTCGGGCTCTGCGGCGGGCAGGTCGATCTTGTTGAGCACGGGCACGATTTCATGGCCCACATCGATCGCCTGATAGACATTGGCGAGCGTCTGCGCTTCCACGCCCTGCGAGGCTTCGTCGACGAGCAGCGACCCTTCGCACGCGGCCAGCGAGCGCGAGACTTCGTAAGCGAAATCGACGTGGCCGGGCGTGTCCATCAGGTTCAGAATATAGGTCTTGCCATCCTTGGCCTTGTATTCGAGGCGCACGGTCTGGGCTTTGATCGTGATTCCGCGTTCTCGCTCGATATCCATCGAGTCGAGGACCTGCTCGACCATGTCGCGGTCGGCCATGGTCCCCGTTGTCTGGATCAACCGGTCGGCAAGGGTCGACTTGCCGTGGTCGATATGAGCGACGATGGAGAAATTGCGGATGTTGTCGATTGGATGGGTTGCCATGGTCGGGAGATAGCAGGCCGGGGCCGGTTTTCCAAGGCGCGCCGGGGGCTTTACGGGGGAGCGTGGCCCTATGCCGCTTCGGGACCGCCCTTGGCTTTGGCCCGCAGCTCGATGGACAGCGCCTGGAGGACTTTCATCACCGTTGCAAAACTCGGATTGCCCTCTTCCGACAGGGCTTTGTAGAGGCTTTCACGCGACAGGCCCGTTTCGCGGGCGATTTCAGTCATGCCTTTGGCGCGAGCGATGGTGCCAAGCGCATGGGCAAGAAGTCCAGGATCTTTGGATGCAGCGGGGTCATTCAAAATATCGTTCAAATAGACGGAAACCGCTTCAGGGCTCGTCAGATATTGCGAACTGTCCCATTTTTTGAGTTCGATGGTCATTTTTCTGCCCCCATGATCTCAGAGCGGATCTTGATCGCTGCCTCAATGTCGCGGCGTTGAGAGGACTTGTCTCCGCCCGCCAGCATCAAGATCAGTTCGCGGCCCCGCCGCGTAAAATAAAGCCGGTATCCCGGTCCGTGATGAATGCGCGCTTCCATCGCGCCTGAGCCGACCGATTTCACATCGCCAAAAGAGCCTGCCGCCAGCCGGTCAATGCGCGATGCGACAAGTGCCTGAGCTGTTTCATCACGAAGAGCTGCAACCCAAGCCCCAAATTGAGGCGTGCGAAGAACCTCAAACATTATGTATCCTATAGACTACAAAATCAATCAAAAATGTGCCTTACCGCCCCTGCATCAACCTCCCCACGACCTTGGCCGTGTAATCCACCATGGGCACGATCCGGGCATAATTGAGCCGGGTCGGGCCGATCACGCCGAGCACGCCCACTATGCGTTGGGAGCCGTCGCGGAAAGGGGCGGCGATCATGGAGGAGCCTGAGAGCGAAAAAAGCTTGTTTTCCGAGCCGATGAAAATGCGCACGCCCTCGCCGGTCTCCGCCCGCTGCAACAGGTCGATCACGTCTTTTTTGGTCTCCAGGTCGGAAAACAGGAGGCGGATGCGCTCCAGATCCTCGGCCGCCTTCAGATCATCCAGAAGATTGGCCTGGCCGCGCACGATCAGTTGCTGGCTTTCGCCTTTGAGTCCGGCCCAGCTGGCAAGCCCTGCATCCACGAGCCGGGCGGTCAGCTGGTCGAGTTCGGATTCCGCCTGCTGGCGCGCTGCCTCGATTTCGGCCCGCACATCGCCGATCGTGCGGCCCCGCAGCCGCGCATTGAGATAATTGCTGGCTTCGACAAGGGCCGAGGCCGGCAGACCGGGGGGAATGGGCAGGATTCTGTTCTCGACAGTCCCGTCTTCGGAGACCAGCACAGCCAGCGCCCGGTCGGCATCGAGCCGAACGAATTCAATATGTTTCAGCGTTACGTTTTCTTTCGTCGTCAAAACAACGCCCGCGCCGCGGGTGAGCCCTGAGAGCAGGCTGGAGGCTTCCGTCAGGACGCCCTCGAAGGTGCGCTCCTGCGAGGCCGCCCTGACCTCAGCCTCGATTTTCTGGCGTTCCTCATCGGACGGGGCGCCAAATTCCAGCATGGCATCGACGAAAAAGCGCAGGCCCAGCTCCGTCGGCAATCGGCCGGCGCTCGTATGGGGGGCATAAACAAGGCCCAATTCCTCCAGATCCTGCATCACATTGCGCACAGAGGCCGGGGACAGGGTGATCGGCAGCAGACGCGACAAATGTCGCGAACCGACGGGCTCGCCCGTGGCCAGATAGCTGTCGACGATGCTGCGGAAAATCTCGCGCGACCGCAGGTTCAGACTTGCGAGCGCGCCATGTTCGAAGCCGGGTTTCGGATTGATTGCCATGGAACAAGGATGACGCCGGAGCGCGCCCTTCGCAAGCGATGAGTGCGGTGGGCCGGAGAGCTTGGCTCTCGCAGGTTTGATCCTGCGCAAACCATTGAATACGGGGTAGATTCGTGCAGTCTGATCGACTATCGAATAAGATCAACAAAGCGTTGTGCCCAGAGGCACGGCGAAACTTTCGTTCTGCCGCGCGGGCGGCCAAGGGGAGGGATGAATGAATATGCTCAAGAGCGTTTTTCTGGCCGGTGCAGCGACGGCCCTTCTGGCCGGTGTCGCCCAGGCGCAATCGCCTGCCGATTTCTACAAAGGAAAAAACGTTGAGCTCATCATTGGCTATCCCACCGGGGGCAGCAATGACACATATTCCCGTCTGGTTGCCCAGCACATTGGCCGGCACATTCCCGGCTCTCCGAATGTGATTGCCCGCAACATGCCGGGCGCGGGATCCTTCCTCGCCGTCAATACGATCTACAATACATCGCCCAAGGATGGCACGGTGCTCGGGCTCGGCTCGCCGACAATGGCGCTGGATGAAAAGCTCGGCAACAAGGGCGTCCGTTTCAAAACCTCCGAACTGATCTGGATCGGCCGTCTCGGTCCGCTCGTGAACATGGTCTTCACCTGGAAGACCTCGCCGGTGAAGACGATCGAAGATGCGATGAAGATCGAATCGACACTCAGCGGCACGGGCGCGGGCTCGACGGTTTCAGTCTATCCGCTGACGCTGAACAATGTGCTTGGCACCAAGTTCAAGCTTGTGATGGGTTACAGGGGTTCGAACGAGGCCATGCTGGCGCTGGAGCGCGGGGAAGTCGAAGGCCATTCGACGGCTTTTGAGGCTGTGCGCGCCGCCAAGCCTGCATGGCTCAAAGACGGCAGCATCAATATTCTGGCCCAGTTCGGCCTGCAGCGTCTGCCTGAATTGCCGAATGTGCCGACCGCCATTGAAGTCGCCGACACGCCGGAGAAGAAGCAGATTCTTACCGCCATCATGTCGGCGAGCGAGATTGGCACATCCTTCTTCACGACGCCGGGCGTGCCCGCCGATCGCGTTCAGGCCCTGCGCCGTGCTTTTGACGCAGCCACAAAGGATCCTGCCCTCATTGCCGATCTGAACAGGATGGGCATGAGCATGGGCCCGATGACAGGCGAAGAGGTTCAGAAACTCATCGCCAGCGTGGTCGATATGTCGCCGGAACTGCTCGAAAAGGTCCGCAAGGCCTATCCGGCCGAAGGAAATTAAAAACGTCTAAGGCGTGCCGTCATCGTTCCCGATGTCGGCACGCTTTGATGCCCGAATGGCGCGGCGCGGTTTTTGTTCCGCCTGGCCGACTTGCAGAATGTGACGGAATTCATCCCGCTTTTCATGGATGGATGTGATCACAAGCCCCATCGGCACACCAATATCGACGAGCAGGCTCTCGGATAATTGCAGGCTTGCCTCGATGGTCTCCGGGATGGCGTCGGAGGCCCCCAGTTCATACAAATGCTTGGCGTGCAGTGCATCGCGTGCACGCGCAACAATGACGAGATCGTCGCGCTGGCTGCGTGCGGCGGCAACGACGCGCTCGACGGCTTGCGGATTGTCCATCGTCACGACAAGGCCGCGCGCACGCGAAATGCCGAGCCTTCGCAGCAATTCAGGATCGCTGGCATTGCCCCAATAAATCATGGCGCCGCTGCGCCGCTCAGCCGTGACAAGACGCGCATCGCCATCGACTGCGACGAATGGAATGTCATGCGCGCTCAGCAATTCGCTGACGAGTTTGCCGACACGCCCAAAACCGGCAATCAGCACGGGAGCCTCGCCGCTGTCGGGTGGCGGGGCCAGATCGCGCAATCCATGCGTATCGGCCTCGGGATTGGGCGGGGCGATTTTTGCAGCCAATGCGCCCAGCATGGGAATGGCGAGCATTGTGAGCGTGACGGCAATCATCAATGCGCCACCGCTTTCGCGCGTGACAATGCCCGTCGCCATGGCCGCACCCAGCATGACGAAGCCGAATTCGCCGCCAGGTCCAAGCAGCAATGAGACTTCGCGTGCAACATGTCCCGCGACGCCAAAGAGCCGCGCAACGCCGTAAATCAGCAAAGCCTTCAGAACAATGATGCCAAGCGCCAGTGCGAACAGGTGAACAGGATCGGAGAGGATGCGCCCGATATCGAGTCCGACGCCGATGGAGACGAAAAAGAGGCCCAGTAGAAGCCCTTTGAACGGTTCGATCGTCACTTCGATCTGGCGGCGATATTCCGTCTCGGCCAGCAGCAATCCTGCCATAAAGGCACCAAGCGTCATGGGCAGGCCGCTGACTGCAGCAATCACGCTTGTGCCGATCACGACCAGCAGGCAGGCGGCCATGAAAAATTCAGGCGAGCGCGCATAGGCGACCTGGCGGAACAGCGGGCGAAGAATGAGGCGGCCAAGACCGACAATGGCGACCATGCCAAGGATGGCAGGCAAAAGCGTGTAGAGAAGGCTTGCGCTGACACCGGCAAATTCGCGTGCGCCAAGCATGGCGATCATGAACAGAAAGGGTGCAACCATCAGATCCTGAAACAGCAGGACCGAGAAAGAGGCTCGTCCCGCTGCCGCACGCATGCGCTTGCGCTCCAGCAGGACCGGTATGACGATGGCCGTCGATGACAGGGCGAGTGCGGCACCGATCACGCTGGCAGATGCGGCGCTTTCACCCATCAGCCAGGCCGCGAGGCCGATGACAATGCTGCAGGATGCAACCTGTGCTGCGCCAAGTCCGAAAACAATCTTGCGCATTCTCGACAGGCGTTCGAAGGATAATTCGAGCCCGATCATGAAAAGAAGAAAGACGACACCCAGTTCGGCGAAGAGATGCATTTCTTCTGCAGCGCCGAAGGTGAAAGGTTTCAGCACCGGATATTGTTCGGCGAGTCGCCCGAGGCAAAAAGGCCCAAGCAAAATGCCCGCACCAATGAAGCCGATGACCGGGCTGACACGCAGCCGACGGAACAAGGGAACGACGACGGCTGCTGTTCCAAGAAAGACAAGCGCGTCCTTGAAATGCGTCAGCGTGGATGTATCCGCCATGTCGGCGCCCGGCTCTTAAGGCAAAGGACCGACTTGATCGGCCGCAATCGATTGCACCACGCGCGTGCCCACCATGTCGCGCAGAGAGCGCAGATCCTTGGTGAAGAGACGAATGCCTTCCGCCAGTTTTTCCGTCGCCATGGCGTCTTCATTCAGCAGAAAACGGAATGTCTTTTCATCGAGCGACATTTTTGCCGGGGCCTTGGCCGCAGCGCCGGCAGGGTCGAGCCTGCGCGCCAATTGTCCCTGATCCTTGGCGAGTTCGTCGAGAAGGGCGGGCGCAATCGTCAGGCGGTCACAGCCGGCGAGCGCCTCAATCTCGCCGATGGATCGGAAAGATGCACCCATGACGACGGTGCGAATGCCATGGGCCTTGTAGTAAGCATAGATATTGCGCACCGAGAGGACGCCGGGATCTTCTTCGGGGCCGAAATTGCGACCGGCACTTTTGACATGCCAGTCGAGAATGCGCCCGACAAAGGGCGAGATCAGAAACGCGCCGGCCTCCGCACAGGCCACCGCCTGCGCAAGGCAGAAAAGCAGCGTCATGTTGCAGTCAATGCCTTCGCGCTGGAGGATTTCGCAGGCGCGGATCCCTTCCCATGTCGAGGCCAGTTTGATCAGCACGCGCTCGCGCCCGACGCCGCGCGCTTCATAATCGGCGATAATGGCGCGTGCCTTGCTCACCATGCCTTCCACGTCGAAGGACAGATCGGCATCGACTTCCGTCGAGACGCGGCCGGGGACGATACGGGCAAGTTCCGCGCCGAAATTCACAGCCAGACGGTCGGTGACCTGGCTTGTGACCGCGCGATGGCTGCGGCCCCATTCAATCGCCTCATCCACCAGATGGCGGTAGGCGTCCATTTGCGCCGCCTTCAAAATCAGCGTCGGATTGGTCGTGCAATCGGTCGGCTTGAAGGCGCTGATCGCTCCCATATCGCCCGTATCGGCGACAATTGTGGTCATTGATTTGAGCTGGTCGAGCTTGGACGGCATGGGATTCTCCTCAGGCCGCCATCATGCCCCGGATGGGCGCTTGCACGCAACCGACGCCCTCCTTGCCAAGAGCGAGGCGCCTCCCAATGCCGGCGTTTCAGTTTGCTGTCACCGGCGCGCGCACGGCCAAGCCGCCGCGCTTGGCGATGAAATTCATGATCGTCTGCAAACCGTGCCCTGTTTTCATGTTGGAAAAGACATAGGGGCGCTCGCCACGCATGCGTTTTGTATCCGCATCCATGATGTCGAGCGACGCCCCGACATAAGGCGCCAGATCGATTTTGTTGATGACGAGCAAATCCGAGCGCGTAATGCCCGGCCCGCCTTTGCGCGGAATCTTTTCGCCGCCCGAGACATCGATCACGTAAATGGTGACATCGGCCAGCTCAGGCGAGAAAGTTGCCGCCAGATTGTCCCCGCCCGATTCGATCAGGATGATTTCGAGGCCGGGAAATTTTTTCCCCATTTCGGCGACAGCAGCCAGATTGGCGGATGCATCCTCGCGAATGGCGGTGTGTGGGCAGCCGCCTGTTTCCACTCCCATGATTCGCTCGGGCACAAGCGCGCCGGCCACGGTGAGGAGGCGCGCATCTTCTTTCGTGTAAATGTCGTTGGTAATGGCGGCGATATCGTAAGTGTCGCGCAAAGCCTTGCAGAGTTGTTCCATGAGCGCCGTTTTGCCGGAGCCCACAGGGCCCCCGATGCCGACGCGAAGAGGTCCGTTGGGTGAAATGGTCATGAGCGGAAGAGCCTCGAATATTGGGTTTCATGCTGCAAGGAGGCGAGATCGGAGGCAAGTGTTGCCGAGCCGAGATCGTCCAGCGTGGAATTGTGCGCAAAATGCGCGGTCTCGCGAATGACAGGCAGAAGTGCTGCCGTGATGCGCTGCCCATCCGTCTGGCCGATAGGGCCAAGGCGCACGGCGGCCGAGATGAGATTGGCGGCAAAGGCCAGAAGAAAATGTTCGAGGGTCGCAAGCAGCGGCAGGTTGTGGCCGGCTGCCGTTGCGCCAAGCGCCACCGGATAGGCGACATCGCCATCGAAAAGGGCGAGCGTCTCGCAGGGCCAGGCGGCGCGAATGGCCGTGACAAAAGCGGCACCCTGCTGTTTGGTCTCGAGCAATCTTTCGCGCGAGGGTGCGAGCGCCAGCGCAAGCTCATGCACCTCTTGCAGGCGAGCCGGATCGCGCCCGGCGCGCCAGGCTTCAGCCAGAAGAACCGCATCATTGCGCGCCGAGCCATGGGCCAGAAGATCATGGGCCCAGTCGCGCAAAGTGTCGGCAGAATGGACCGCGCCGCTTTCAACTGCCCATTCGAGCCCATGGCTATAGGCGAAGGCGCCGACAGGAAACGCCGGCGACAGCCAGACAGACAGCGGCAAGATCGCCAGGGGCGTCTCAGTCATGTTTGTGCCCATGGTGATGATGGTCGTGGTCGCAGCCGCAACCCTCGCCATGCTTGTGCGCGTGGCCATGCTGATGCTGATGGCCGTGATCATGCGCATGGGTTTCGGGTTGCGCATAAGCGCCGCCTTCGGGGTCGAAAGCAGCTTCGATCAAAGCCACTTTGGCGCCAAGCCCGCGCACCATATCTTCGATCACATGATCGCGGCGGATGCGGATTTTCGTCTCGAAAATCTGCACCGGCAGGTGGCGATTGCCCAGATGCCAGGCGACATGGGCCAGTTGCAGCGGATCGCGCACGCGAATTTCCGCAAGCGGTTCCGGCTTGCCGAGCACTTCCACCAGCCGCCCGTCATCCAGCATGATCGCATCGCCCGTGCGCAGCATGATGGCCTCAGGCAGATCGAGCAGAAATTCCAGCCCGCGCACGCAGGTCATGGTCGCACGGCGGCGATGCCGCTCGGTGGAATCGAGCAGCACAGTATCGGCGCAGGCGTTCGTGCCTGCGGCTTGAGCGAGAATTTTTCCGGCGCGGATCATCATTGACCTTTCAGAACATGAAATAGCGTTGCGCCATCGGCAGGACATCCGCCGGCTGGCAGGTCAGCAAAACGCCGTCGGCCGTCACCGCATAGGTTTCGGGATCGATTTTCAGATTGGGCGTGGCGCCATTATGCACCATGCTTTTCTTTGAAATGCCGGAGCGCACATTGGCGACAGCAACAAGCGGCTTTGATATGCGCAATTGCGCGGCAAGCCCCTTGTCGATGGACAATTGCGAGACGAAGGTCAGCGAGGTCTGCGCAATTGCGCCACCGTAGCTGCCAAACATCGGCCGGTAATGAACGGGTTGCGGCGTCGGGATCGAAGCATTGGGATCGCCCATGGGCGCTGCTGCAATCATGCCGCCCTTGATGATGAGATCGGGCTTCACGCCGAAGAAAGCGGGAGTCCAGAGCACGAGATCGGCGAGTTTGCCGGCTTCCACCGAACCGATATGGCGCGAGACGCCATGGGCAATGGCGGGGTTGATCGTATATTTCGCGATATAGCGTTTCACGCGCGCATTGTCATTGTCGCCGCTCTCTTCGGGCAAGGCGCCGCGCTGGCGCTTCATTTTGTCGGCTGTCTGCCAGGTGCGGATGATGACTTCGCCGACGCGGCCCATGGCCTGCGAATCCGAACTCATCATCGAGAGCGCGCCGAGATCGTGCAGAATATCTTCTGCTGCAATTGTCTCCTTGCGGATGCGGCTCTCAGCAAAAGCGAGATCTTCGGGGATGGAAGAATCGAGATGGTGGCAGACCATCAGCATGTCGAGATGTTCGTCCAGCGTGTTTTTCGTGAACGGCCGCGTTGGATTGGTTGAAGAGGGCAGAACATTTTCAAGCCCGGCGACGCGCATAATGTCGGGCGCATGGCCGCCGCCTGCGCCTTCGGTGTGGAAGGCATGGATGGTACGGCCCTTGAAGGCCTTGATCGTGTCTTCGACAAAGCCCGACTCGTTCAGCGTGTCGCTGTGCAGCATCACCTGCACATCGGTGTCGTCGGCAACCGAGAGACAATTGTCGATGGCAGCGGGGGTCGTGCCCCAGTCTTCATGAAGTTTCATCGCGCAGGCGCCCGCCGCGATCTGCTCGATGAGACCCTTGGGCGTGGCCGCATTGCCCTTGGCGGCAAAGCCGAGATTCATCGGAAAGGCGTCAGCCGCCTCGATCATGCGCGCAATATGCCAGGGTCCGGGCGTGCAGGTGGTTGCAAAAGTCCCTGTGGCAGGCCCCGTTCCACCACCCAGCATGGAGGTAATGCCCGACATCAGGGCCTCCTCGATCTGCTGCGGGCAGATGAAATGAATATGCGTGTCGAAACCGCCGGCGGTGAGAATCTTGCCCTCGCCCGCGATAATCTCCGTGCCGGGTCCAATGACAATATCGACGCCCGGCTGGATTTCGGGATTGCCCGCTTTGCCGAGTTTGGCAATGCGCCCATCGCGCAGGCCCACATCGCATTTCACAATGCCCCAATGGTCGATGACGACAGCATTGGTGATGACCGTGTCCATCGCGCCCTCAGCGCGTGACATTTGCGACTGGCCCATGCCATCGCGGATCACCTTGCCGCCGCCGAATTTCACCTCTTCGCCATAGATGGTGAAATCTTTTTCGACCTCAATGACGAGCGCTGTGTCGGCCAGCCGCACTTTGTCGCCCTTTGTCGGGCCAAACATGTCTGCATAGGCAGAGCGGGAGAGTTTGGTGGTCATGGAGCAGCCTTTCGGGTAGGATTTCAATCCTCAGCTAGGAGGCATAGCTTGCCGTCTTTGGCGGCGCGCTTGTCGAAGGTGAATGTTGGATTGGCGTCGCATGCGGCATTGGTCGCCGCGATCAGATATTCCGCGAAGTCGCCGCTTCCTTCAGCGTAAGCATTCGTCGCTGCGATAAAGGCGCTTTCATCTCGCAGCCGCAAATGCGCATGGTCAACGATATCGAACAATGCGCCGACGACTTCACTCTTGGGACGCCGCAATTTCTTGGTCAGGAACCATACCGCTTCAACGACCACGATCTCAGAAACGAAGGCGGGCTCAGCAGACGAACAGGTTTCGTCGATCAGCTGTGACGCTAGCCGGTGTTGCGCCGTGTCATCGGCAAGGAAATAGCGGAGCAGAACGTTGGTATCGATGCCGATCACCTCTTGCTCCGCTTGTTCTTCGGTCCCACGCGCTCCGCGACGCCATCGGCAACCGCTTGACCGATCGCATTGCGGTCAATCGGTCCGCTCTTGGCCTTGATCGAGCCTCGCCCGGCACCAGCGCGCTTCCGGCTGATGTGACAGCGAAGGTCGCCCGACAAAGCGCGAAAGAACACGAGCCGGTCGCCAGCTTGCAGATCGAATTCCCGGCGGATGTCGGCGGGCAGGGTGACCTGTCCCTTGCTCGTCACGGTTGCGGCGCTCATAAAATGCTCTCCTTACATTTTCAATTATTGTAAGGCAAAAAGGGCGCATCGATCAAGCTTTTCCCTCTCACAGCTTGCCCATGATCGCGCCGCGGAAGCCGTAGACTTCCCTGTCGCCGGCGAGTTCGACCAATTGCACCTCGCGCGCCTGTCCCGGCTCGAAGCGCACGGCAGTGCCGGCTGGAATATCGAGCCGCATGCCGCGCGCCTTGGCGCGGTCGAAATCGAGCGCCGCATTGGTCTCGAAGAAATGATAATGGCTGCCCACCTGAATGGGGCGGTCGCCTGTATTGGCGACTTTCAACGTGATGGTGGCGCGGCCCTCGTTCATCAGCACATCGCCGGCGCCTGCCATGACTGCACCGGGCACATCTTTCGAGGCGGAGCCGCGAATGGGTTCATGCACGGTGACGAGTTTGGTGCCGTCGGGAAAAGTTGCCTCGATCTGAATATCGTGGATCATCTCGGCAATGCCGTCCATCACCATATCGGGTGTGACGACATGCGCGCCCGCTTCCATCAGCTCTGCGACAGAGCGTCCATCGCGCGCACCCTCAACGACAAAATCCGTGATCAGCGCAATGGCCTCGGGATGATTGAGCTTGACGCCACGCGCCAGCCGGTTGCGCGCCACCATGGCGGCGAGCGCGATCAGCAATTTGTCTTTCTCGCGCGGTGTGAGATTCATGCCGTTTCTCCGCTTTATTGCCAGACGCGCGGAGCAGGCCGCCCGCGCAGGATTTCCAGAATTTTTGTCAATGCCGCACGCATTTTTTCCGGCGCGGGCGAAAGCAGGCGCACAGCCAGAATTCCGTTCCAGGCGCTGGCGCCATGCGCGCATTCGGCTGCGGTCAGCGCCTCGCGCAAGGGCTCAAGCAGCCCCTCTGCATCGGGCGCGAGATGAATGAGCAAAGCACTTGCGCGCGCGCCTGCTCCGCAAGCCTTGCGATCGAGCATCTGGCCGATCTCGCCTTCAAGTCTGAGATCTTCGGCAAAGACGAGTTTTCCATCCCGGCGCAGACGCCAGCGATCGGCGAGCGCTCCGGAAATATTCTCTTCGCCCATGGCGAGCCGACCGAAAATGGTGGCCTCAAGCAAGGTTACGCGTGCACTTCCATGCGCATCGAGCGTGAAGGAGCGTTTTAATCTGGCGCCGTTGAAAAGAATGGTTTCCTGCGGCAGCCATTCCAGCCGGGCATTTTCATGTGCCACGAGATCGAGCGAAACATGCGCAGGGATGTTTTGTGCCCGATAGATTTTTTCGGCCGATTGCGTGGTCAGGGTGACATCGGCTTTTGCTTGCGCGGTAAAGGCGAGTTCGGCACGGTCGCCGCCAATGATTCCCCCACCCGTATTGACCAGCACAGCCTCGCAGCTTTGCGCATTGCGCGGAAAGCGCAGGCGCAGGCCTCCCCCCTCATAAAGTCCGCTCAGGCAGGAGCGCCCGCCTGCCGCGTGAAACGACACGCGGATGGCACCGCGGGCGCGTGCCTCGGCAGGGAGATGACCGGGGAGAA
>CAZHOK010000082.1:0-13209 GCA_964534115.1 uncultured Beijerinckia sp. | reverse complement strand
ACCCCTCACCCGCCTGCTCACGCAGGCACCCTCTCCCTCTGGGAGAGGGTTTCGCGCCCCGCCATTGCGAGGAGCGAAGCGACGCGGCAATCCATCTTTGGCTGGTGCCAGATGGATTTCCGCGTCGCCTCTGAATCACATCACCTGTGGCGCGTGATCGTGTCGACGAGCGCGGGCTTGCCGCTTTTCACGACTTCCAGCGCGCGCAGGAGCGCGCCGCGGACATCCTTGGGGTCTTCGATCGGGCCTTCGCCCCACACGCCCATGGAGCGTGCAAGTCCGGCAAAGTCGGGCTCGGGTCCAAAGAGATCCATACCGATATGGGCCTTGTCCTCATCCGTGCCGCGCAGGCGCGCCATGCGGATCTGGTGTTCCCAATCGTTGTAATAGGCGCGGTTGTTGTACATCACGATGAGCATCGGGATTTCGTACTTTGCCGCAACCCAGAGCGCACCCGCATCGAACATCAGATCGCCATCGGGCTGCAGATCGACAACGATGCGGCCATGCTTCTTGTGCGCCAAGGCAACGCCAATTGACATGCCGATCTGCGTGGATGTGCCAAGCTCGACGCCGGGGTGGCGATAGGACTTGTCGAAATCCCATTGCTTGCGGACCTGGTTCTTCAGCGTATTGGCGGTGAGAACCCAATCCTCATTCTTGATGACTTCCCAGACCTCGTGAGACAGGCGCGGCACGGTCATGGGCGCAGCATCCCAATCGGCCTTTGCCTCTTCCTGCCACTTGGCCCAGGTCTCATTGTGGCGCTTGCCGATGATTGCCTTGCGCTTTTCGATCTTGTCTTTGAGCGCGGAATTGCTGGAGATTTTTTTCTCCAGCATGTCGGTCAGAGCTGGAATGCCGAGCGCTGTATCGCCCAAAGCGCGCACCGAGCAGGGCTGCATGCGGCAATAGTCCATGGACCATTTGCTCATGTTGATTTCGGCAAAGCCCATTTCCACCCAGTCGCAATTGGGTGCGACGACGGGCTGGATTTCGCGGGTGGTCGAATTCAATTCGCGCGTGGCTTTTTCGACATCCTTGCAATCGAGCCCGACGACGAGATCGACATTTTTCAGCGCGCCCTTGTCGAGCGACACGCAAAGCGGATGCTTGTTGGGGAAGTTCAACGCATTGTTGATATCCCACACGCCGGCGCCGGCCGTTTCCGCCAGTTTCACCATGGCTTCAAAACCACCTTCGCGGCGGCCCACATATTCGGGCATCAGCAAAGGCATGTCGGAGGCCAGAAGCCGGTCGGCAATCGCCTCAATGGCGCGCGGATCGGGCATCATCGGCGACGGCGTTGCCACGGAGGCAACGGGCGGCAGCGGAATCTCGCGCTCGAGCTTGGCTTCCTGAAGCCCTGCATCATAGCACATGTAGATCGGGCCCTGCGGCTCGGTCGTCATCACCGAATAGGCGCGGGCGAAACTCTCCGGCACGCCATCGATGGAATAGGGCTGATAATCCCATTTCACATAATCGCGGATCGCATTGCCCTGCACGAGGGCCGTATGCGTCCAGTCGATATGCGGGCGGCGCTTGCCTTCATCCATCGGGCCGGTGGCGCCCATGATGAAAATCGGCACGCGGTCGATATAGGCGTAATAAATCGCCATGGTCGCATGCAGAAGGCCGACGAGATTGTGCAGGATGACGGCCATCGGCTTGCCGGAGGCTTTGGCATAGCCGTGGGCGATCTGGACGGCGATCTCTTCATGCTGGCACAGCAGCATGGGCGGGTCTTCCTTGCCGTAATTGACGATCGAATCGTGCAATCCGCGGAAAGAAGCGCCGGGGTTCATCGAGATATATTCGAAATCGTAGCGCTTGATCAGGTCGACAATAATGTCGGACTGCCAGCCGCGGACCTTGTCGTCTGTATTACGGCCCATGTCTCTCCCCTCGGATGGTTGTTTCTTGTTGACGGTTCAGCGGATTGAAAAGGCGCGGCTTTGGGCCGCGCCTTGAACTTTACTCTTACTTGAGCAGTTCGCCAGCCCGTTTCGCGACGGCAGGCGAGACCTTGTAGGAATCTTCGACCAGTTTCTGGATGGTCGCGCCATCGACCGGCGTGATCTCGAGTTTGGCCTTGTCGGCCTCGGCGAGCAATTCCTTGTCCTTGAGCGCGTCCATAAAGCCCTTGCGCAGGATGGCGGCGCGATCGGCCGGAATGCCCGGGGGGCCCATGAAGGGGCGGCCCATGATCTGGCGGGCGAAGACGAGCTGGAGGATCTGGCGGTCTTCCTCGGTCTTGGCCTTTTCGATCACGGAGGGAATGTTCGGCAGGTCTTCGTGCTTTTCCATCGAGAGCTGGAGGAGCACATTGACCTTCTTGTCGCGGATCCATTCGGGCTGCGTCGATTTCACCGACGACCAGGACCAGCCGCAGCGGCCCTGCACTTCGCCGCGTTCCATGGCGAGATTGATGTCATTGCCGCCCGGATAGCCGGCGATGACCTTCATTTTCGTGCCCAGAACGCCGTTGATGACTTTCGGGAACTGGTCGGTATCGGCGCTGCCGCCGGTGCCGCCGACGATCATTTCCTTGGTCAGGAGGTCGTCAAAGGTTTTTACCTGCGACGTGTGCCAGGAGACGCAGACCGAGACTTCGTCATTGGCCGAGCCGATCCAGGTATATTTGGTGGCATCAAATTGCGTGCCCGGCAGGCCGAACAGCGGGTCGACGGCGGCGCCGCGGGCGACCGTGCCGAAGACCGTGCCGTCCTTGGGGGCGACATTATAGATCCAATTGGCGGCGCGCAGGCTGCCGGCGCCGGGCATATTGGTGACGATGACGGTCGGATTGCCCGGAATATGGCGGCCGAGGAAGCGTGACAGCGTCCGCGCATAGACGTCATAGCCACCGCCGGTCGAATAGCCGACGTAAATATTGATCGTCTTGTCCTTGTAGAAATCGGCCTGCGCCTGGGCGGCGCCGGACCCTGCGGCAAGCCCGGCGGAAAGAGCGGCCGCACCGAGCACGATCTTGAAACGGGTGGTCATCGGAAATTTCCTCCATGCGTCCTTCTACGCCTTTTGGGGGAGGGGCGTTCGGGACGCCTTTCCCTAGCCCAGCCCCCGACCCCGCCGCAAGGCCGGAAGGTCCAGCTTCACGCGATGGTTAGCCGCATCTCGTCTTGCGGCCCTCCGGAGGATATTTAACGTCAGGTCAGGGCCGGCGGTTGGTGGAGGAATCCTGTATGGGCGAGGCGCGTGTGGATTATCGGGTCGAGGGCGGCATTGCGCGCCTTGTGCTGAACCAGCCGGCGCGGCTCAATGCTTTGAGTTTCGATATGTGGTCGGCTCTGCCCGATCTTGTTGCCCGCGCCATCGCTGATGATGAGGTGCGTGTCATCTGCATCGAGGGCGCGGGGGAGCGCGCCTTTTGCGCAGGGGCGGATATTTCGCAATTCGGCGAGAAAAGATCGGATGCCGAGGGTGCGGATGCCTATGAAAGAGCTGTGCGCGCGGGGCTTGCTGCTCTCTCTTCTGGACCAAAGCCGACGCTCGCGCGGATTCGCGGCATTTGCTATGGCGGCGGGCTGGCTTTGGCGCTCTCCTGCGATTTGCGCATGGCGGCCGACGCTGGGCGTTTTTGCATTCCGGCCGCGAAACTGGGCCTCGGCTATGCCTATCCCAATATTGATTTCATGGTGCGACGCATCGGTCTTGGCGCATCTGCCGACATTCTCTATTCAGCCCGCACTTTCGATGCGCAGGAGGCTTTGCGCCTTGGCGTTGCCACGCATGTTTTTCCGCTCGCGCAATTTGAGGCGGAAAGTGCTGCCTATCTCGCGCGCATGGCCGCCCATGCGCCGCTGACATTAAAGGCCATGGCGCTGGCTTTTCGCGAAATTGCAAAGCCGGAAGCTGAGCGTGATCCCAGACAGGCGAATGAGGCGGTTGCAGCCTGTTTTGCCAGCGAGGATTATGCAGAGGGACGGCGCGCCTTTGCCGAAAAACGCGCGCCGTCTTTCAAGGGTCGCTGATCAGTGGCGGTGGTGCCCATGACCGCCGCCGGCGGGAGCGCCTGAGGATGCGCCCATGCCCTGAACGGAGAATTGCACCTGCACATTGCCGGCTTTTTCGAATTGCAAGGTCGCCGGGAATGACGCGCCTTCCTTCAATCCGCTCTTCAGGCCCATGAACATGAGATGAAAGCCGCCGGGCTTGAGCTCGACCGAGCCGCCGGCGGGAATTTCAATGCCGCGGGCGAGCGCGCGCATTTTCATCACGCCATTGTCCATCGACATTTCATGCACTTCGATGCGCTGGGCAATGTCGGTTGTCCCGCCCAGCAGGCGCTCAGGCGTTGTCCCGGTATTGCGGATGGTCAGATAGCCCGCACCCACGCTGGCCCCACCGGGCGTTGCGCGCGACCAAGCATTTTCAATGCGCAAAGAACCGTGCTGCGCGGCTGGGCGCTCGCTGGCGGCAACGCGCAAAACGGCGGCTGGTGCGCGCAGATCGCTGCGGCTTTGGCCTGTTTGGGGAATTTCCACCCAGCGATGCTCGCCCTTTTCGCAGCTCTGCACGACCGGGAAATGGACCGGGCCGGCAACATCAGGTGCGATCTGCGCGACGAAAGTGAATTCGTCATATTGATCGTCGGGCAAAGCGCCACCCGACCAGACGATCCGCCGCACGCCGGAGGCAAGCGGCTTGCCGTGAACCTGCACGGATTGAGCGTAAGAGCCCTGCTCGGTTGCCAGTTTCCAGCCGACCTTCGGCATGGCTTTCACCGCGACAATGCCCTCAGGAATTTCAACATTGATGCTTGTGGTCGGCGTGCCTTCGCAACCGTGGCCGACCCGCAGAACGCCCTTATAGGCCTGGCCGGCATTGGCCTCCTGGCGCTCCAGCGTGACGTGAGCAAAAGCGGATGATGCAAAACAGGCGGCCGCAGCCGCGATCAAAACGTGTTTCATGGTGATGTCCTCGAATGCGTGAAGCGATCGTGAAAAAAACGATCAGCCACGCGGTGGCGCACGGGCGCCGGGTCCGAGGCGTTGACGATCTTTTGCCGATGCAAAGACAAGCGGTGCGGCAAGGATTGCGCCGCCGTCATCGGGCGCATGAATTTGGGGTGCGGCTGCGCCATTGGCCAGCGCCTTGGCATGGGCCGAGTGGCAGGAGGCAAGGCACAGGCAATCGGCGTCGCCATGATGGATGGGCCCGTGGGCTGGCGCGCCATTTTCCATGGCCTCGGCGCAAAGCGGGGCCGAGGCAGGGTCGAATGCGCGAGCCGGCGCGGCCCCGACCAGAAAGGCCTGCAGCAAAAGCGCATAGACGGCGAGAGCCGGCAGGCCCCGCCGCATCATCGTCAGGAGGATATGACCCATCATGCGCATGGGTCTCTCTCAGCATCGGCCCGCCCGGCGGTCAAGCTGCAAAAGGTCGCGCTGACGCGTTTTTGTGCTCCGGCCTGCCAGATCCCACCCCCTAAAGGGCTGGGGCGGGGGCTTCAGCCTTCCTGGGCGAGGTACCAGTCGAGAATGTCGCAGCCGCGCATGAAGGCGACATCGCTGCGGGCCTGCAATTCATCCATCATCGTCTCGAATGAATCGATGCGATGGGGCACGCCCGAAATATAGCAATGCACGGCAATGCACATGATTTTCACGCTTTGCGCCGCCTCGGCCTCGCCGGCCAGACGGTCGGCCGTGCGGCGCGCGCGTTCGCGCAATTCAGCGGCTCCATGATGCTGGATCATGTTGACGGAAATATCGTTGAGCTCGACCGTATAGGGCAGAGTGTAGAGCGGGCCGTGTTGTGTCGCGAGCTTGCAGGGCAGATCGTCGACGACCCAATCAGCCGTATAGCGAATGCCGGCAGCAGCAAGGTGATCGGGTGAATCGAGCGTTTCCGTCAGTCCCGGTCCAAGCCAGCCGATGCAATCTTTTCCGGTGAAAGCGCGAATGCGCTCGATCGTCTGGCGGATCATGGCGGGCTCGTCAGCGACGCGATGGGTCGGCACTTGCACATGGCCATGGCCCATGAAATCCCAATCGGAATCCAGTGCGGCGCCTGCAACGCGCGGATAGGCGTCGCAGACTGAACCGTTGATCGAAAGCGTTGCTTTGATGTGGCGCTTTGCCAATGCTTCATGCAGACGCCAGAAGCCGACGCGCATGCCGTATTCATGCCAGCCCCAATTGGCGAGATCTGGCTGCAGCACAGCCCCTGTGGGCGCAACCAGCACCTGGCGCGGCATGGGATTGTCGATCAGCCAGTTTTCAACATTGACCACGGGCCAGACGATCAGCCTTTTGCCGTTGGGCGGGGCAAGTTTCGGTCGATCGGCCGGTGCGCCATAGGCCAGTCTTTGCTCGGGGCGCATCAGGCAGCCTTTTTGGAATGATGACTGTGCAGGCGGGCCGAGAGCATGCGGCGGATCTCGTTGAACTCCGGCGATGTCATGTCGCGTGGGCGCATCAATTCAATATGATTGTCGCTCTCGATCCGCCCCGGACCCGGCGACATCACGACAATGCGGTCGGCAAGATAGATGGCTTCTTCAATCGCATGCGTGACGAAGACGACGGTGAGTTTCGTGCGCTGCCAGATTTCCAGCAATTCTTCCTGCAGACGTTCGCGCGTCATGGCATCGAGCGCGCCGAAGGGCTCGTCCATCAAAACGACTTCGGCATCATTGGCCAGAACGCGCGCAATGGCGACGCGCTGGCGCATGCCGCCAGACAATTGATGCGGATAGGCATCGGCAAATTTGCGCAAGCCCACCATGTCGATGAAACGCTCGCAAGTATCGCGGACTTCTGCTTTCGGGCGTCCCTGTGAGCGCGGGCCGAAGCCGATATTTTCCCGCACACTCAGCCAGGGAAACAAAGCATAATCCTGGAACACCATGCCGCGGCGCGGATCGGGCTCTTCCACCGGCATGCCCCACATGAGCGCTTCGCCGCTCGTTGGTGCCTCAAAGCCTGCCATAATGCGCAAGAGAGTTGATTTTCCGCAGCCCGATGCGCCGATCAGGCAGACGAATTCGCCCTTGTGAATCGTCAGATTGGCATTGGACAGCGCATGGATCGCCTGGCCCTGCAGCATGAATTCTTTCGAGACATTTTTGATCTCGAGAATGGGTGTGGTGCTATTAGCCAGCATGGTTCGGGCTCCAGCGCAGGAAGCGATTGCCAATGGCAAGAATGATGCGGTCGGAAATATAACCGGCAATACCGATCACGATCATGCCGCAGATAACCAGTTCGGTGCGCGACAAGGTGCGCCCATCCATGATGATGGCGCCAAGCCCCTTGGGCACGCCGGTCATTTCGCCCACGACAATGACAAACCACGCCAGTCCCAATCCCAGCCGCAGGCCGGTGAAGATCGAGGGCAGAGCGGCAGGCAGAACGACGCGATAGAATTGCGCCTTGCCGCGGCAACCCAGCATGGATGCAGCTTCGAACAATTTCGGATCGACATTTTTGACGCCGAAAATCGTGTTGAGCAGGATCGGATAGAAAGCGCCGAGAAAAACCAGCGCAAAGGCCGAGCGCGAACCCAGACCGAACAGGATCATCGACAGCGGCAGCCAGGCGGTGACGGGAATGGGGCGCATGAGCTGGAAAAAAGGATCGAGCGTCATGCGCGCGAAGGGCACGCGGCCGATCAAAATGCCAAGCGGCAAGGCGGCCAGCGCCGCCAGGGCAAAGCCGCCATAGACGCGGCTCATCGAAGCCCAGAGATGGGTCAGCAGCGTGGCCGAGAAAGCATCGTCGTAAATACCGCCAATGGCGAAATCGACCATATATTCGGCCGTCTCTGCAGGCGTGGGAATGAGGCGCGTCCAGCGATTGGTGGTGGCAATATGCCAGAAGGCAAGCAGCGCGGCCGGCACGATCAGCGCATAGACGAAAGCTTTGCCGCGCTGAAGGAGCGCAGCCGCGTCGAGCGCTGACGGCCGCTTGGGCGCGAGTGTGTCTTGCTGGGGAGCGGACATGCTTTTTGTTTCCATCATCGTCATCAGGCGCGCCTTGTGGAGGGCGTCGGCGCACGATTTTGCGCGCCGACGCAGATATTTGTCAGGCGATAGCCTTCGAGAATGCCGGATTGAGGAAATTTGCGCCCGGCAATGCACGGATCTGCTTCAATTCGAGCATCTGGTTGGCATAGGCGCGCGCCTGTCCGAGCACAGTGTCATCGAGCTTCCAGATATATTCGACATTATTGGCGGCCAGCGCATTCTCCACCGCCGCTTTGTTGGCGCCGAGAATCTTCACCGTCATTTCGGCGACTTCCGCCTTGTTGGCCATCATATATTCGGAGGCCTTTTTGTGGATCGTGAGCATGGTCTTGACCAGCTCCGGATCTTTTTTCACCACATCTTCGGATGTCGCGAAAATCATGTTCAGTCCGCCCATGGCCGTTCCATAGGGATATTCGACCAGCTGTCCGGCGCCCGAGGAGAGCGACAGGCCGGGGCCGGGTTCAGCCCCGACATAGGCGTCGATTTCGCCGCGCACGAGCATGGCGTGCATTTCGCCGAACGGCACGCGCACGGATGTGATGTCGCGCATGGTCAGACCTTCCATGCGCATGCGCTCCATGACGAAGACTTCCTGCGTCGAGCCCGGCCAGATGCCGACTTTCTTGCCGCGCAGATCTTTCACCGATTTAATGTCATTGCCGGCCTTGGCGATAATGCCCATGCCGCGATTGCAGAAACCGCCGACAACAACGACGGGCTCACCGGCCGCGGCACCCAGAATGGCAGCAGCAATGCCGAAGCCGCCGAAATCGACCGAGCGCGTGACAACGGCATTTTTGCCGTCGGTGGGCGAATCGAAGGTGATGATTTCAATCTTCAGATTGTCGGGCGCGAATTTCGAATAGAAATGCGGCGTCATGGAATGGATGAGCCGAAGCGAACCCATTTTCACGGTGCGTGGTGCCTGCGCGCGCAAAATGCCGGGCATGGCAATCGCACCAAGTCCTGCGCCAGCGATGGTCAATGCATTACGACGTGTCAGCATGTTCATCTCCCCTCAGCAAACTTCAAAACGGCTGTCACGGCGTGACATCCGCAACCAAAGCGGTGACGTAAGCGCGCCAGCCGCCAAATTCAGAAATGTCTTGCGCTCCTGCGAGCCCTTCGGGTTCGACCAGAAAACCTTTCGGCCGCGTTCCGTCAGCCAGCAGAATTGTGCCAATGCCAAGCGGCGCTGGAATGGAGGCGACGAAATCGCCAAAGCCTGCGGGCGGCAAAGCCCAGACTTCCGTTTCAATGGCGTGGCCTTCGCCCGATGCAATGCGCAAAAGACCGGGGCGTTTGGGCGGGCCACCGGCAAGAGCAAAGAAGCGATAGGAATTTTCAGTTTTGGCTTTGCGCGCAAAGACACCGCCGCGCGTCGTCAATTCATGATTGAGCGGCATGCCCGAGAGATGCGCGCCGACGACGACGATTTCGATTTTTTCGTCTGTTGTCGCGATATTCATGCCGCCTTGCTCCCTTGATGCGCGTCATATCCGCCGGTTCCGCTGAAAATCCGCGCACCCAGATCGGTCAAAGCGCGGTCGTGACCGCGCGGGGCAATCAAGGTTGTGCCGGCCGGCATGCCGTCGCTGCGGAAGGGCCCGGGCACGGCGAGCGCACAGAGATCGAGCAGATTGACGAAATTGGTGTAAGTGCCGAGCCGGCTGTTGGGGCCGATCGGATCGGCTTCAAGATCGGCAACGCTTGGTGCAATCGGCGCTGTCGGGACGATGAGCGCATCGATCTCGTCCCAGATTTTTTCGCTTGTCCGCCGCAGGGCCTGCAGCTTGTAAAGCGCCTCGAACATGTCGGTTGCGCTGAAACGATCTGCGCTTGCGAGAATCTTGCGGGTGACGGGAAACAGGGCTTCGGGTTTTTCATCCATGAAGGCGCGGATGGCGGCGCGCCGCTCGGCCACCCAGGGGCCTTCATACAGCAGCTGCGCAACGGCGAAGAAATCGCTCATGTCGATCTCGCGCATCGGCAGGCCAGCGCGCGAAATCTCCGACAAAGCTTTGTCGAAAGCTTTTTCCGCCGCCTCATCGCCGAAGAAGAGACGGTCTTGCCGGCGCGGCACGCCGAGCATGCGGATTTTTCCCTCATGCGCCACAAGCGGGCGCGCATAGGGATCTTTCGCATCGAAATGCGCGACGAGATCGAAGATGCGCCGCGCATCGGCGACATTGAGCGCGAAAATGGAGACGCAATCGAGCGTCCGGCAGGCGGGCAATAGGCCGCGCGTCGATAAGGCGCCCAGCGAGGGTTTCAATCCGACCAGATTGTTGAGGCCGGCGGGCACGCGGCCTGAGCCCGCTGTATCCGTGCCCAGCGAAAAGCTGACGCAACGCCGCGCCACGGCAACCGCCGACCCCGAGCTTGAGCCGCCCGGCACGCGTTCTGGATCGAAGGGGTTTTTCGGCGCCGGATAGGGCGTGCGCACGCCCACAAGCCCGGTGGCAAATTGGTCGAGATTGGTCTTGCCGATCAGGATGGCGCCCGCCTCGAGAAGGCGCGCGACAACGGGGGCGTGTTCTGTGGGGCGATAGGCGAAATCCGGGCACGCGGCGGTCGTCGGCAGGCCGGCGACATCGATATTGTCTTTGACGGCGAAAGGGATGCCCCAAAGCGGTTTGGCGACCGGATCGAATGTGCCCAGAGCCAGAGCCGCGGCCCGCGCCTGCGCCGCCGGCACGAGATGGATGAAAATGCCGGAATCATCCGCAGCCGCCAGCCGCTCATGGGCGAGCGCGATGACATGCTCTGGGCTTCCGCCCACGGCATAGAAATCATGCAGGCTGGCAATATCGAAGGAGAGTTCCGTCATGCTTGGGCGTCCTGTTCAGGACAGACCTACGCAACGAGCATGCCAGCGCCTTTTCCCTCCTCGCCGGCAGGAAAAGCCTTGAAAATCAGCGGTAGGGAGGTTGGCCCGGGTGGGTGGGGGCTGGAATTGCGGCAAAAATTGTATGCAGTTCAAAAAATGTGCTCAAAAAACAGGCGTTTATTTTTGTGCAGCAATGCGGTCCAGCGTTTCCTGCGTAATGGCGAGGTGCTGGCGCATGGCGCTCGCTGCGCTTGTCTGGTCGCCGCGCAAAATGGCGGTGACGATCTCCTCATGCTCGGCATAGGAGCGGGCGAGGCGGGCAGGGGCCTCCAGCTGGACGCCGCGATGGGGTGCGAGGCGCTCGCGCGTCATCAAAGCCAGCTGTTTGAGATAGGCATTGTTCGTCCCGTCATAGATCAGGGCATGGAAGGCCATATTGCCTTGGCGATAGGCTGCGACATTGCCATCGCGCACGCTGGTGGCCATGTCGCGATGATGGGCTTCGAGCGCATGGCGCTGGGCCGTGCTCATTTGCGTGCAACAGCGCTGGGCGCAGAGCGCCTCCAGTTCGGCCATGACATCGAACATGTCGCGCAGGCGCACAATATCGGCAGCGGCCACAAGCGGGGCGCGGTGGGGGCGCAATTCGATCAGGCCGCTGGCGGCAAGCTGGCGCAGCGCTTCGCGGATCGGCGTGCGCGAGGCGCCGAATTGCTGGCCCAGCCGCGTTTCATCGAGCGGCGTGCCGGGCGCGATCCGTTTCGAGACAATGTCCTGCGTCAGCCGGAAGACAATGGAATCGGTGCGCGTGGTTTTGCCTTGCTTCTGGGGCATGCGGTCTCGCGGAGAAAAGTCGCAAGCCCCCTTATACGCCTCCCGCCGGGGCAATCTACCCCGGCGCAGCCACGCTTATTCAGCGCACCAGATCGCTCAGGCGGCGCATCAGCTCTTTGGGTGCGCCATAGAGTTCCTTCACCAGCGCCTCGAGTTCTGCGCCTGTGCGGGGCTCGACATCGAGCCGCAGCTTTTTCGCTTCGGCCAGGAATTCGGCATCTTTCATGGTCTCGTCAAATGCCTTGCGCAAAATCGCCAAACGGCCTGTCACCAGATCCGGCGGGGCGATGAAGGGGCGGCCCAAGCCCTGGCCCGCATAGAGCAGTTTGATCGCCTGGCGCTCGTCCTCATTGCGCGCGAAATCGCGGATGAAGGGCACGCCCGGCAATTCCGGGCTCGGCTCCATGCCGCCCTGAAACAGGACATGCAATTGCTTCGCCTTGATGGCGCCGGGCTTGCGCGATTCAACCGAGTCGAGGCTTTCGCACATGCCATCGACCTCGCCGCGTTCCATCGCCAGCAGCACATCGGTCGAGCCGGGGAAGCCCGAGATCAGCTTGATCTTCAGATCGAGCAATCCAGCCAGCGCTTTGGGATAATTGTAGGAGCCGCTGCCGGGACCGACCGCGCCGAGAATGACCTCGCGCTTGCGGATATCCTCAATGCTGCGCGCGGACGCCTTGGCCGAGACAAAACAGACATTGGTCTCGACTGTCGGCGTGCCGATCCATGAAAAACGCGTGGCATCGAAACGCGCAGCCGCCGAGCCGGTAAGCGGGGCCAGCGGCGCATCGCGGTTCAAAATGCCGATCACCGTGCCGTCGCGCGCTGCAGCGTTAAAAAGATGATTGCCGGCCGTAATCGAACCCGCACCCGGCATGTTTTGCGGCACAGCTGTCGGATTGCCCGGCAATTTGCGCACAATATGGCGTGCGACAAGACGACCCCATGTGTCGTAACCGCCACCCGCGCTGACCCCGATCACGACCTGCAGATTTTTGCCGGCATAAAAATCCGGCTCGCTCTGGGCCATTGCCGGCGCACAGACCAGAAAAGCCGCAAGCGCCGCAGGCACCCCGCGCGAAAGCCCAGCAAAAGGCATGTCCCCCTCCCCGATTATTTTTTATGGCCAAATCTGACCACAGCCGGGTGGGCAGGGCAAATCACGCAAATGCGCGCCGCCCGGCAGGGCCGGGCAGGGGAGAGAGGCCAAAGAGGGGAGAAAATGGTCGGAGTGAGAGGATTCGAACCTCCGACCCCCTCGTCCCGAACGAGGTGCGCTACCAGGCTGCGCTACACTCCGACATCAGGCGGAGAACCCGCCGAACTGGTGAGCCGCCTTATAGCGAGGGGGGTGAGGGCGGGCAAGGGAAAAGGCGGCGGCCCATCTGGGGCTTCGGCGCAGCTTGTCATGAAGGCGCAGGAGAAAAGTTGCGGCCGATCACACACCCCATTATGGTCCGCCCGCCTGCACCCAGCGATTCATCGCCAGCAGGCCGTTGGGGCGTCGCCAAGCGGTAAGGCAGCGGATTTTGATTCCGCCATACGGAGG
>CAZHOK010000081.1:2637-13387 GCA_964534115.1 uncultured Beijerinckia sp. | reverse complement strand
CGGCAACCACTTTCGCCATATCCGGATCGCCCTGAAAACCCCAGACATCGTTGACGATGGATGCGCCGGCCACCAAGGCCCGGTCGGCAACTTTCGCCTTCATCGTATCGACCGAGATCGGGATGGCGATTTCGCCGGCGAGCGCCGCAATGATCGGTTCGATCCGCTCGATTTCCGCATCGGCTGGAACGGGTGTGTAGCCGGGTCGTGTCGATTCGCCGCCAATGTCGAGAATATCGGCGCCCTGCGCCACCAATTGGCGCCCGTGGGCGAGCGCGCGCCCAAATTCATCATGATGACCGCCGTCGGAAAAGGAATCCGGCGTGACATTCAAAATGCCCATGACGAGGGTACGGCCGCTGCAATCGAGCGTCCGGCCGTGGCCAAGGGGAATGCGGCGGTTGGTCATGCGGGGTTCATCAACGTCAGCTGCGGCCCCTTGTCAACGCGGCCCAAAGTCGGGCTCTCCGCCCTCGGCAAAGGTGCGCAGCAAATGCCAGGCAATGGCAATGGGCGCGGGCGTGACAAAGGCCTGAGGATGGCGTCCGGCAAACATGGCCTGCACTTCGGTTCGGGTGAACCAGCGCGCATCCTCCAGCTCGCTATGGTCGATCACCAGCTCGCGCGAAAGGGCCTGGCCGAAGCAGCCGATCATCAGCGTGGCCGGGAAGGGCCAGGGCTGCGAGGCATGATAGGCGACCGCGCCGACGCGCACGCCCGCCTCCTCGAAGATTTCGCGCCGCACCGCGGCCTCAATCGTCTCGCCGGGTTCGATAAAGCCCGCCAGTGCCGAATACATGCCCGGATTGAACCGTGCCTGGCGACCGAGCAGGCAATGTTCGCCATCCACCACAAGCATAATGGCGACCGGATCGGTGCGCGGGAAATGCTGGGCCGAACAGGCGGGGCAAATCCGCTTCCATCCGGCGGCGGCCAGCTCCGTCAATCCGCCGCATTGGGCGCAAAAGCGGTGGCGCGAATGCCAGTGCAGCAGGCTTTTGGCCTGGGCCATCAAGCCGAGCAGGGGCGGGGCGAGCAGGCCCTGCACCGCAAGGCTGCGCAAATCGAGCGCCAGCGGGCCTGTTGCGCTTTCGCCGCTCTCGGCCGCCGCCGTCTTGATCAGCGTGGCCAGAACCGCGCCTTTTTCATCCTCGCCCAGCAAAGCGGTTTCGCCCAGCCTTCCCAGTCCGCTCAATTCGGCCGGCTGGAAAAACGGATCGAGCCCTGTGGGAGTTTGTTTCAGCAGGGGAATGTCGCCGCTGAAGACGACATGCCGCGTGCCGGGCTTGGCGCCCAGGCTCTCGACAAGTCCCGCCTCATCGCGCCGCCCGGCCAGACGGTCGAGCAGATTGAGGCCATAGCCCGTGCGGGCGGAGGGGTCGGAGAGGTGAGCGTGTGGATCCATCGGGCGCAGTTTAGGCCTCTGAAGCCCGATTCGAAAGCAGGAGCTTGATGGGCCAGCCCATTGATCATTCTGAAGTGACGTCTTGAGGGCGATCGCCGGCCAATGGCCGCAGGAGCGAGCCATCCCCACACGGCCCCTTGCATCCCGAGCCCCGGACTGCCAAATAAGGCTCGGGAGGTTGGCGGTGGACGCACCACTCGCCAACCGGGTCAGGTCCGGAAGGAAGCAGCCCTAACGAGACCGGGCGGGTCTCTGTCCAGCCTCCCACTTTCTTCCAGCGCGCGTGAGCGCGTTGTCGTGAACCGGCTCCCCAGCATGAATGATGCGCTTCCGCCGATCTCCTCAAGCCCGGACGGCGATGCGCCCTCGCTCGGCCTCGATCTTGGCCCTGCGCCCGTGCGCAAAGAGTCTGCCGGCGAATATCGTGTGCTGGCGCGCAAATATCGCCCCTCCAGTTTTGAGGATCTGATCGGCCAGGAAGCCATGGTGAGAACGCTCACCAATGCTTTCAAGCTCGACCGCATCCATCAGGCCTATATTTTGACCGGCGTGCGCGGCGTCGGCAAAACGACGACTGCGCGCATTCTGGCGCGCGCCTTCAATTATGCCGTGCCCGACAAGGGCATCGATCGGCCAACCGTCGACATGCCCGAGCTTGGCGTGCATTGCCAGGCGATCATCGAAAGCCGCCATGTCGATGTGATCGAAATGGATGCCGCCTCCCATACCGGCATTGACGATATTCGCGAGATCATTGAGAGCGCGCGCTATCGCCCGGTCATGGCGCGCTGCAAAGTCTATATTATCGACGAAGTGCACATGCTCTCGAAGGCTGCATTCAACGGCCTTTTGAAGACGCTGGAAGAGCCGCCCCCGCATGTGCGTTTTCTCTTCGCCACAACCGAGATTGAAAAAGTCCCCGTGACGGTGCGCTCGCGCTGCCAGCGTTTCGATCTGCGCCGCATCGAATCGGATGTGCTGATCGATCATCTGGCCGGCATTTGCGCCAAGGAAAATGTCGGCGTCTCGCGTGAGGCTCTGGCGCTTGTAACGCGCGCCGCCGAAGGCTCGGTGCGCGATGCGCTCTCTCTGCTCGATCAGGCCATTGCCCATGGCTCGTCCGCCAGCGCCGATGAGATTGGCGCGCAGACGATCCGCGACATGCTTGGCGTTGCCGATCGCGCCGGCATTGTCGATCTGTTTGAAAATGTCATGAAGGGCGATGTCGCCACCGCCCTGAATGGATTGAAAGAGCAATATGATCAGGGTGCCGATCCGGCGCTCATTCTCACCGATCTGGCCGAATTCGTGCATTTCGTCACGCGTTTGCGGCTGGCGCCCAACACCAAGCCCGATGGCGCGGTCACACCCGATGAATTGAAGCGCGGGCGTGAATTTGCTGCCGTCCTCGGCCCCGCCGTGCTCACGCGCGCCTGGCAGATTCTCAGCAAGGGCATTCACGATGTGCGCCAATCGGCGCGGCCGCTGGCGGCCGCCGATATGGTGCTTGTGCGTCTTGCCCATGCTTCCGATCTGCCGACGCCCGAAGATCTGCTGAAACGCCTGCAGGATGCGCCCGCGCGCAACACACCTGCACCCATGTCGGGGGGTGGCGGTGGCAGCGGCGGTGCGACAGCCATGGCGCAGGGCTCGGCCCTGCGTGCGCCGGCGGCCATGGCTGCGCCGCAAAATGCACCGCGCGCTTATGCCGGTCCGCGCATTTCGTCCATTCAGGACATGGTCGCTCTGGCGCAGAGCAATCGCGACATCCAGATGAAAGTCGCGCTCGAGCGCGACGTGCGCCCGGTCCGGATTGAAAACGGCTCGTTTGAATTCGCTTTGGCGCAGGGCGCTTCGCCTTCCATCGCGCAGGCACTGATGCGCAAACTGCAGGAATGGACTGGCGAGCGCTGGCTTGTCGCTTTGTCCAACGAAGAGGGCGCGCCCACGCTCAAGGAAATGAGCGATGCGAAAGACGCCGAGCGCATGCGCGGCGTGCGCGCCGAGCCGCTGGTGCGCAGCGTGCTTGAACGCTTTCCCGGCGCCGAAATTGTCGCCGTGCGCACGCTTGAGCCAGAAATTGTTCCAGCCCCGGTCTCTTTCCGTCCCGCTGCACCGGGCAGCGAAGATGTGGTCTATGTCGATTCCGACGTGACCGACGATGAGGATTTTTGAAAGGCCCGATGATGAAAGACATGTTCGGATTGATGAAGCAGGCGCAGGCCATGCAGCAGAAAATGGCGGATCTGCAGGCCGAGCTGGAAAATGTCACAGTCGAGGGCCAGGCCGGCGGTGGCATGGTGCGCGTCACCATGACGGCCAAGGGCGCGATGCGCGGCGTCGATATTGACGCGTCTTTGCTGCAGCCATCCGAAAAGGAAATTGTCGAGGATCTGATCGTCACCGCCCATGAGGATGCGCGCCGCAAGGGCGAGGCAATGGTGGCTGAAAAAATGCAGGCGATCACCGCCGGTCTGCCGCTGCCGCCCGGCATGAAACTCCCCTTCTGAGGTCGATCTTTTGGCTGAACGCGTTGCCGGTCCTGAAATCCAGCGTCTCATCCAATTGCTGGCGCGATTGCCGGGGCTGGGGCCGCGTTCGGCGCGCCGCGCCGCTCTGCATCTGATCCGCAAGCGCGAGGAATTGCTCGGGCCGCTGGCGGATGCCATGCAGGTGGCGCGCGAGCGCATCATCACATGCACGGCCTGCGGCAATGTCGATACATGCGAGCCCTGCACGATCTGTCGCGATGAGCGACGCGATGGCGCCGTGCTTGTTGTGGTGGAAACAGTGGCCGATCTCTGGGCGCTTGAGCGCGCCGGCGCCATTCGTGCGCGCTATCACGTGCTTGGCGGAACTTTGTCACCGCTCGATGGCATCGGCCCCAAAGACCTCAATCTGGCTTCGCTGGTCGATCGTGTGCAGGCCGATGGCGTGCGCGAGGTCATTCTGGCCGTCAATGCAACCGTCGATGGTCAGACCACGGCCCATTATGTGACGGACCTGCTCAGCGCACAGAATATCCGCGTGACACGCCTTGCCCATGGCGTGCCGGTGGGCGGCGAGCTCGATTATCTCGACGATGGAACTCTGGCGGCTGCGATCCGGCAGAGAACCGATTTCTAGGGAGCCGTGAGCAGAGGATTTTCAGCCGGGCGGTCGGTTTCGATTTCCACTGCCTCGATCTTCTCGCCGCGTTTGGAAATCTTGCCGGTCGACGTGCCGATCTCCTCAATATCCTTCGTCACCAGCCGGAAATGCTGGTCGAGCTTGGCTGTCCGTTCAGCCAGCCGCCGCACATCCTTCATCAATTCGCGCACTTCGCGTTGCACGAGATCGGCCTGTTCGCGCATTTTGGCATCGCGCACCAAGGTCTGCGTCACCTGCACTGCCATCATCAGCAGCGAGGGTGAGACGATGATAATGTTTTCGCGATGGGCTTTCTGCACCAGATCGTCGAAAAATTCGACGAGATCGGCATAGAGAGATTCGGATGGCACGAAAATCAGCGCCGTATTCTGGGTCTCGCCGGCAATCAGATATTTCGTGCGCACATCGTTGATATGTTTGCTCACATCATTGCGCACGCGCGCTTCCGCCTGTTTGCGGGCGCCTTCTTCGCGCGCATCGCGCAAGGCGCTGAAACCCTCAAGGGGAAATTTGCTGTCGATGACCATGGCGCGCGGGTCGCCGGGCAGGCGAATGATGCAATCGGGTCTCTTGCCGTTTGAAAGCGTTGCCTGGAATTCATAGGCATTGGGGGGCATGCCGTCACGAATAATGGCTTCCATCCGGCCCTGGCCGAAAGCGCCGCGGCTTTGCTTGTTGGCGAGAATGTCTTTCAGCGAAACCACTTCCTGCGTCAGGCCGGAAATTTTCGCCTGTGCAGCATCGATCACGGCAAGGCGTTCGCCAAGCTGGGCGAGTTTTTCATCCGTCTTGTTGCCGGTCGCCTCAAGCCCCTGGCCGACGCGCTGGCTGACGCTGTCGAGCCGCTCGGCAAGTGTGCGGGTGAGTTCCGAATGGCGCTCATTCAATTGCTGCTGCAGCGCGCCCATGCGGCCGGCCAGCTCAGAATTGATCCGGTTGAGTTCGGCCACTTTATCGTCGAGTTCGCGCTGGCGCTCGGCCGCCGTCGCCGTGGCCACATCCTGCGACAGCTGCGCCCGGCTCTGCGCACGTGTGATGAGGAGCACAATGGCCAGGGTCACGCCCGCAAAGGCGAGCCCGAGGAGAAGAAGAGTGAGATCCATAGGCGCAAGCCTAGCGCGATTCGCGCCGCTGGGCGAACGAAAGATGAACAGCGCAGATCGATTGACCCCGGCAGGGCCGGCGCTTATCTCCTGCCGGACATATATTCATCAAAGGTCCGAGCATCATCCATGGCCATATTGCCGATCATTGAATTGCCCGATCCGCGCCTGAGGCTCGTCTCCGAGCCTGTGGGGGCGGTCGATGCGGCCGTGCGCAAGCTCATGGATGACATGCTCGAGACCATGTATGACGCGCCCGGCATCGGCCTTGCCGCCATTCAGGTTGCAGTGGCCAAGCGCGTGCTCGTCATGGATGTGGCGCGCGAAGACGAGCCGAAACAGCCGCTCTGCCTCGCCAATCCCGTGATCGTCTGGTCTTCCGAGGACAAGAATGTCTATCAGGAGGGCTGTCTGTCCATTCCTGAATATTATGAAGATGTGGAGCGGCCCAAACAGGTGCGCGTGCGCTACCTCGACCGTGACAACAAGGTGCAGGAGATGGAGGCCGATGGATTGCTGGCCACCTGCGTCCAGCACGAGATCGACCATCTCAACGGCGTGCTCTTCATCGATTATCTTTCGCGCCTCAAGCGCGAGCGCGTGGTGAAGAAATTCGCCAAGGCCGCGCGCCAGCGCGAGGATTGAGGCATCCCATGCGGATTGTTTTCATGGGCACGCCCGATTTCGCCGTTCCCGTGATGACGGAGATTTTGGGACAGGGCCACGAGATTGTCGCGGTCTATACGCGCGCGCCAAAGCCTGCCGGGCGTGGCATGGATCTGAAACCATCGCCTGTTCACGCACTCGCAGAAAAATTCGGCATTCCGGTTTTCACGCCGAAAAGCCTGCGCAGCGAAGACGAGATCGCGCGTTTTGCCGCCCATGAGGCCGATGTTGCCGTTGTCGTCGCCTATGGGTTGATTCTGCCCAAAGCCGTGCTCGATGCACCTGCCTTGGGCTGCCTCAATCTTCATGCCTCGCTGCTGCCGCGCTGGCGTGGCGCTGCGCCCATTCAGCGCGCCATTATGGCGGGCGATGCGCAGAGCGGTGTCATGGTCATGCGCATGGAAGAGGGGCTCGACACAGGCCCTGTCGGCATGGCCGAGCGCGTGACCATTTCGCCGGAGATGAATGCCGGCGAATTGCACGATCGCCTCTGCATGATTGGCGCCGATCTGATGGTGCGTGCGCTGGCGGCTTTGTCGCGCGACTCGCTGCAATTCACACCGCAATCGGAAGAGGGCGTGACTTACGCCCACAAGATCGAAAAAGCAGAAGCGCGCATCGACTGGATGCGCGATGCCAAAAGTCTGCACGATCACGTGCGCGGGCTCTCGCCTTTCCCGGGCGCTTTCTTCGAAGTCGATCTCGGCAAGGGGCCAGAGCGCATCAAAGTGCTGCGTTCGCGCATTGTCGATGGCAAAGGCGCGCCCGGCACAATCATCGACGATGCGCTCACCATTGCCTGCGGCGAGGGCGCGCTGCAAATGCTCGACATTCAGCGCGCCGGCAAAGCGCCGATGAAAGCGGATGAATTTTTGCGCGGTGCGCGCCTTGCCAAGGGCTTTATTCTCCCGGCGGGCAAGTGATGCAGCGCTACCGCCTCGATATCGAATATGACGGCACGCAATTTTGTGGCTGGCAGCGGCAGGAAAACGGTCTGGCCGTGCAGCAGGTCATTGAAGATGCGCTCACCGCCATCGATGGCGAGAAAGCAACGATCCGCGGCGCCGGCCGAACCGATACGGGCGTTCATGCCACCGCACAAGTCGCCCATGTCAATCTCGTGAAAGAATGGCGACCGGATAAATTGCGCGATGCGGTCAATGCACATATGCGTCCGCATCTTGTTGCCATTCGCGCAGCATCCCTTGTGAGCGAGGATTTCGATGCACGTTTTTCAGCCGTGCGCCGGCATTATCTTTATCGCATCGTCAATCGTCGCGCGCCGCTCACCATAGATGCGGGCCGCGCCTGGCTGGTCAAGCGCCCGCTCGATGCGCAAGCCATGCATGAGGCGGCCCAGCAAATGGTCGGCAAATTCGATTTCTCGACCTTTCGCGATTCCGATTGCCAGGCGGAAAGCCCGGTGCGCACGCTCGAGCGTCTGGATGTCACGCGCGTTGGCGAGGAAATCCATATTTACACATCGGCGCGCTCCTTCCTGCACCGCCAGGTGCGCTCCATGGTCGGCTCGATCGAACATGTGGGATCGGGCAAATGGCGCGCGCGCGATTTGCGCGAGGCTCTGGAGTCAAAAGACCGCACACGCTGCGGCATGGTTGCGCCGGCCGGCGGTCTTTATCTCATCGGTGTCGATTATTAGATCATGAGGCGCAGCAGGCCGATGCCAACAAGCGCATCAACCAAGGCCATCAGTGCGGCAACGCCGCCTGTCACACCCAATGTCACACGTGCCATATACCAGCGCATCTGAATGATCATGAGGGCGGCGGCACAACCAAAAAGAATCGCAAGTTCCGGTGTCGCCCAGCCGATGGAATAAAGCAGAGCCGGCACGGCGAGAATGGCGGCGGCCAGAACGCTGCCCCAATTGCAGACAATGATGAAAGGCACAAGACGCGCAGCAATGGCGCGCCTGTGGCCAATCAAAATAGCGATCATGGGCAAGGTCAGCCACAAGGCCGCCAGTTCGAAGATGGTGCGTGCGGTGAGCCAGGGATCGTCAAACAGCGATGCGCCCGGCGCCAGCAGGCCCAATTGCGCCCGCTCGGCTGCCAGCCAGATGATGACGACAGGAAGCGCGAGCAAGGGCGCGCGGAACGAACGCCAGAACGCTTCTTCATCGAAGCGGAAATGGCTCAATCCCGTCGCGCGGCGGTGGAGCAAATCCCAGGCGCCGCAAAGGGAGCGTGCAATTTCGTCAGCGGCGAGGATCATCGGACAATTCCGGAACGAGCCTTGGCGATACGCCGCGACTTTAGTCGCAGTTCACCAGCGAGCCGGAGTTTTTTGGCGTCATCAGCTTCACAAGGGTGTGACGCCGCCATGGGCTGCTCGTCGGCAAAGCCGACACGTGTCTTTCAATAATTTGTTTTTTTAGGAGAAATACGAGGCAATCAGGCGCCGGTAGATCCGCGCCAGCGCCTCCAGCTCATCGACCGGGCAGCGCTCATCGACGGCATGCATCGTCTGGCCGACGAGGCCAAATTCGATCACCGGGCAATAGGCCTGGATGAATCGCGCATCCGAGGTGCCGCCTGTTGTCGACAGTGCGGGTGTGCGGCCCGTCTCCTGTTCGATTGCTTTTGCAACCAGATCGACAAAGGGGCCGGGCGAGGTGAGAAAAGCGACGGCATTGGTCGGATCGAATGTCAGGTCGATGCGCGCCTGCGGTTCGGCGTCGCGCACACGCTTTTCGATTTCCGCGCGCAGACTGTCTGGCGTCCAGCGATCGTTGAAGCGAATGTTGAACACGGCGCGCGCCGTGGCGGGAATGACATTGGTCGCAGGATTTCCCACATCGACGCTCGTCACTTCGAGATTGCTGGCATCGAAATGCTGCGTGCCATGGTCAAGTGGTGCTGCTTTCAGAGCGGCAAGAATATGGACCATGCGCGGAATCGGATTGTCGGCCAGATGCGGATAGCCGACATGGCCCTGCTTGCCATATACGCTCAGGCGTCCGGTCAGCGAGCCACGACGGCCGATCTTGATCATGTCACCCAGCGCATCCGGATTGGTGGGCTCACCCAGAATGCAATGGTCGAAAATCTCGCCGCGCGCTTTTGCCCATTCGAGCAATTTCACCGTTCCATTGACGGCAGGGCCTTCTTCATCGCCGGTGATGAGAAAAGCAATCGAGCCCCGGCTCACGCCATATTCGCGCACATGGGCCATGGCCGCTGCCATGCTGGCGGCAAGTCCGCCCTTCATATCGACCGCACCGCGGCCCCAGAGCTGACCCTCAGCAACTTCCGCTGCAAAGGGCGGAAAGCGCCATTGCGCCACATCGCCCGGCGGCACAACATCCGTATGGCCGGCAAACATCAGGCAGGGCGCGCCCGTGCCGATGCGCGCATAGAGATTGTCGATATCGGGCGTGCCGGGCTCAGTGAAGCGCACGCGCTCCACATGAAAGCCCGCAGCCGACAAATGGCGCGCCACAACATCGAGCGCGCCTTCATCGCGCGGCGTCACCGAGGCGCAGCGGATCAAATCTCGGGCAATGTCGAGCGCGCTCGTCATGACACTTTTGCAGCAGGCCGCAGCCCCAGTTCGAAGACACACCAGAGGATCACGAGAACCAGTGCGATGTCGAGCGTCGAGGGGACGAAAGCAGGCACCATTTCAGGCATTCGTGGCGCCAGCCAATGTGCGGCGCCCGCCAGCAGGGCCAGAACCATTGGCAGGCCGGCAAAAGAAGGCGCCAGTCCACGATCGCGAAATCTCTTGGCCGAGAGATTGTACCAGCACACGCCGCTCAGAAAGGCGACGAAAGCATAGACGATCAGGAATGAGTAGACGCCCAGCGCTGCCGCATCGAAAAGGCCGCGCTGCGACAGGTCGCTCGTCGCATAGGGAGAGACCAGGAGCCAGACGATCTGGAAAGACAGAACGATCGTGCTGATCAGTGTCGTGCCGAACCACCAGACGTCGCGCGACACCGTGCCCTTGTCCGTGCGGAACAGGAAGCGGAAACCCTCGCTGGAAAGAATCGCGGCCATCAATCCCTCAAAAGTTCGTTGATGCCGGTCTTGGAGCGTGTTTGCGCATCGACCGTTTTCACGATCACGGCGCAATAGAGCGAAGGGCCGGGCGTGCCATCGGGCAGCGGTTTGCCGGGCAGATTGCCGGAGACGACGACCGAATAGGGCGGCACATAGCCGACGTGAATCTGACCCGTTGCGCGGTCGATGATTTTGGTGGAGGCGCCAATGAAGACGCCCATGGCGAGAACCGCGCCTTCGCCGACGATGACGCCTTCCACCACTTCGGAGCGCGCACCGATGAAGCAATTGTCTTCGATGATCGTCGGATTGGCCTGGAGGGGCTCCAGCACGCCGCCAATGCCGACGCCGCCCGACAGATGCACATTCTTGCCGATCTGCGCGCAGCTGCCCACGGTGGC
>CAZHOK010000081.1:0-2627 GCA_964534115.1 uncultured Beijerinckia sp. | reverse complement strand
CCAGGTGTCGACCATCGTGCCCTCGCCGACATAGGCGCCGAGATTGACGAAAGAGGGCAACAGCACCACGCCCGGCGCGATATAGGCCGAGCGGCGCACGATGCAATTGGGCACGGAGCGGAAGCCGGCAGCGGCATGCTCAGCGGCGCCCCAGCCATCGAATTTGGAGGGCACTTTGTCCCACCAGAAGGCGCCGCCGGGGCCACCCGAGATCGGCGCCATATCGTTCAGGCGGAAGGAGAGCAGCACGGCCTTCTTGAGCCATTGATGCACGACCCAGCTTTCCGGGCCGGTCTTTCCGGCGATCTTCTCCGCGACGCGGGCCTTGCCCGTGTCGAGCAGGTTCAAAGCCTCGTTCACCGCATCGCGCACGGCGCCCTTGGTCTGGGCGTTGACATTGTTGCGGTCCTCGAAAGCGGCTTCGATGGTCTTGGCGAGATCGGCAGTCGACATGAAACGTCCTCTTCAAGCGGTTCCCGCCAAAAAACAGCGGTTTTATCGTGCCGCTGTCTAGCAAGCGGACGGCGGCCTGTCACCCGCGGCGGATCTTTTCGATGAGTGCAGGGTCTTCTGCGATCAATTTCATCAACAGGGCGGTGGGCCAGCTGGGCAAAGCCTCGCCCCGCTCATATTTGGAGAAGGAATTGGGCGATCCGGTGAGAATCTGGCTCGCCTCTTTCTGGGTCAGCTTCGTCTTGCGGCGCATGTCCTTGGCCAAAGCCCGCATATTGGCGGCATATTCGGCGCGCATTTCACGAAAAGCGTCTTCCAGTGGGTCGGCGTCATTGCCTGTCAAAACGCCATCGCCATCATCCTCCGGCCAATAGGCTTCGACCTCAACCGTGCGTGACAGCCCCATGTGATGCACCGTCTCCATGCGGCGACGACGTGACAAAAGAGCCCCTGTTTCGGGATGAATCATGGTTTTGCCAAAGGGAAATTTCACATCGTCGCGCATGGCTCATTTCCGCTTGAAGGACAGTAAAATGAACTCGGTCAAAACATGGTCGGTGAACTTCAAATAAATCGTTTTGCCGCGATCTTTGACAACATAAACATCCTGCCATTGACGATGGTCGTTGTAGCTTGTCATTGACTTGATGAAGTCGCGCGCTTTCAGGCGCTGCACGACGGCAGCAATATCGGCTCGCGCATAGCCAATCTCTTCGGCGCTGAGCAATGCAGTCCTTGTGGCCGTTCTATGGCGGGCAAAGGCCGCCTGAAACGCCTCCAGATCGTGAGACGGTTTGAGCTTTTGCAAAATGAATAAACCTTAAAGGTGCTTTTGTCAAATCAGGCGGGTGGGTCCACCCACCCATAATGGGTAAGCGCCTCATTCAGGGTCAAGCCTCGCGTGCGAGCCCAGCCAGGAAGCTCTCGAGATCATGGGTCACGAATTCGACATGGGGCTCATGGGCGCCCGCGATTTCCCAAGGTTCGCGATGATCATCTGCGCCGAGTTTGGGAATGACCAATGTCGTCACCATGCCGCGCGCGTGGGGCACGGCAAGATTATGCGAAATATCTTCAAACATGGCGGCGCGCGCGGGATCGACAGCGTGGCGGTCGAAAAAGCGCTGGTAGGTTTCGGCTGCGGGCTTGGGCACGAGATCGGCGGCGACAATGTCGAATATGTCTTCGAACATGTCATGGATGCCAAGCCGCTCGGCCGTGCGCAGGGCATGTTCGCGCGAGCCATTGGTGAGGATCAGCTTGCGGCCAGGAAGCTGTGTGATCGCTTGTGCCAGCGTGTGGTTGGGTACGAGCGACGAGCGATCGATATCGTGCACGAATTGCAGAAATTCATCCGATGAAATGGCATGTTCTTCCATCAGCCCGCGCAATGTCGTGCCATAGCGCTGATAATAATATTTTTGCAGTGCGCGCGAGGAGAGGCCATCGAGCCCGAACATATGCGCCATAAAAAGCGTGATGCGCTGGTCGATCTTCGGCCACAGATCGCTGGACGGCGGATAGAGCGTATTGTCGAGATCGAAGACCCATGTATCGACATGGGCAAAACGTGCCCGTGTTTCCAAGGGCAGCAGCGGGAAAGCCACCTTTGTACCGAGATCGAAATCTGGCGACTTTCCCGTAATGATCTTTACCTCGTGATCAGAGTGCCGGCGCCATGATCGGTCAGAAGTTCGACGAGCACGGCATGGGGCGTCTGGCCATCGAGAATGACAACGCCTTCCACGCCCTGTTCAAGCGCGTAAATGCAGGTCTCGACCTTCGGAATCATGCCGCCTGTGATGGTTCCGTCGGCAATGAGCCGGCGGATGTCGTCAACCTTCAATTCCTTGATGAGTTGCTTGTTCTTGTCGAGAACGCCCGGCACATCGGTGAGGAACAAAAGACGCTTGGCCTTGAGCGCGCCGGCAATGGCGCCGGCAAATGTGTCGGCATTCACATTATAGGTCTCGCCATCTGCGCCCATGGCGACGGGGGCGAGAACGGGGATGAGCTCGCGCCCAAGCACCTGGTCCAGAACCGTGGCATCGACCTTGTCGGGTTCGCCGACAAAACCGAGATCGACTTCGCTGTCGGTCACTTTGCGGGCCAGCACCATATTGCCGTCCTTGCCGCATAATCCGATGGCGCGCCCGCCTTCCGCATTGATGAAG
>CAZHOK010000080.1:0-13398 GCA_964534115.1 uncultured Beijerinckia sp. | reverse complement strand
GGCCGATGGTCTCGCGCGCCGGGCTCAGACCATGGAAAGCATCGGCCATTGACAGCAAAAGATCGATTGTCTGCTCGCGATCGGGCGCTTGGCCGACAATGTGGAGCCCAGGCGGGATCAGCGCATATTCGAGCTCGAGCACGCGCGCCTGAAGCAGATCGATCGCCGAATGTGCATCTTCCCATTCGGGCTCGGCCGGAGCCAGATCGACATGAGCCGCCTGTGCCTGAATGATGGGCGCCAGACGCGCGGCATCCGACATGGCTTCGGGCGAGAGCGCGCGCCAGCTTTCAAGCGAGGCTTTAAGTTCCGCCAGCCCCTTGTAGAGGCCGGCATGGGCCACAGGCGGCGTCAGATAGGAAATCAGCGTCGCCGCGGCACGGCGCTTGGCGATTGTGCCTTCCGAGGGATTATTCGAGGAATAGAGATAGAAATTCGGCAGATCGGCAATCAGCCGGTCGGGCCAGCAGGCGCCTGACATGCCGCTTTGCTTCCCCGGCATGAATTCCAGCGCGCCATGCGTGCCGAAATGCAGCACGGCATCGGCTGCAAAATCCTCGCGCAGCCAGCGATAAAAAGCCGAGAAAGCATGGGTCGGTGCAAAGCCTTTTTCGAAGAGAAGGCGCATCGGGTCGCCCTCATATCCAAAGCCCGGCTGAACGCCGACAAAAATATTTCCAAACTGGGCGCCCAAGACAAAAATCGACGAGCCGTCGCTTTGCTGGCGGCCCGGCGCCGGTCCCCATTGCGATTCGATCTCGGCCAGATAGGTCTCGCGACGAACGTGATCGTCGGCCGAAATCCGCACATGGACATTGGCCTGTGCGCCGCTCTGCGCCGCATTGCCCTTGAGCAGGCGATTGCGCAGATCATCGACATCGCTGGGCAGATCGACCGCATAACCGGCGGCCTTCAGCCCCTTCAGCGTATTGAACAGAGATTCGAACACGCCGAGAAAAGCGGCCGTGCCAACATTGCCGGCATTGGGCGGGAAGTTGAACAGAACGATTCCAAGCTTGCGCTCATCGAGCTTGCGCTGACGCAGGGCAATCAGCTTTTCAACGCGTGAGGCCAGCATGGCGGCGCGCTCGGTCTCAGCGCGCATATCGCGTCCTGCAACAACGGACTCGCTCGATCTGCCGCCGAAAACCATCGGCCCGGTCGCGCCATCGAGCTCAGGGATCGCAACCATAATCGTTGTCTCGACCGGCATCAGACCGCGATCGGACGCCGACCATTGTTCCACGGTCTGGAATTCGAGCGGATGGGCGGCGATATAGGGAACATCGATTCCGGCAAGGCATTCCTGCGCAGCCTCGGCATCATTATAGGCCGGACCGCCGACAAGCGAAAAACCCGTGAGCGACACGAGCGCATCGATCACCGGGCGTCCCCGATCCATAAAAAACTGGGAAATGGCCGCGCGCGCATCGAGCCCGCTGGCAAAAGCCGGAATGACAGACAGGCCGCGCGCTTCGAGTGCCGCAATCACCCCATCGTAATGGGATGAATTGCCGGCCAGCAGATAGGACCGCATGACCAGCACACCGACCGTGCCGCGCGTTCCTTTCGAAACCTGGCGCAAGGCCTGGGCGTTTTCGGCAATGCGGCCCGGCAGGCGCGGATGATAGACACCGGCCTCGGGATATTCGATCGGTTCGCCCACTTTCAGCGTACCGCGCAGAATTTTGCGCGGGCCATCTGCATAGCGATTGACCAGCGAGCGGATCAGATTGGCAATATTCTCGTCCGAGCCGGCAAGCCAATATTGCAGCGTCAGCAGATAGGCGCGCACATCCTGCGCAGCGCCTGGAATGAATTTCAGCAGACGCGGGATCCGGCGCAGCATTTTCATCTGCTTGGCGCCGGCAACGCCCGACTTCTCGGTCTTGCCGCGAAGTTTTTTCAGGAAGGAACGAAGACCGCCCGTCGAATGCGTGGTGAAACGGCCCATGCGCGTCAGTTTGGCGACATCGCCTGAGGACATGCAAACCACCATGGCATCGCAGGTCTCGCGGCGCGCCTCGAGTGCGGGCAGAACGGCAGAAATATGATCTTCCATGAACAGCATGGTGGCGATCACAATATCGGCCTTGGCAATTTCATCGTTGCAGCGCGCGAGAGCGGCCGCATCCTCGCCCCATTGGGCGGCGGAATGAAGAGACAAAGTCAGCCCCGGCAGATCGCTGCGCAGCAGGCTTTGCGCGCGCGCAACCGTGCCCGCCAGATGATCGTCAAGAGTGACGATCACCACGCGCACGGGGACGCTTTCAGCGGCCGAAATGCGCTTTGGCTTCATAGAGCGTCTCCACATCTATACGGGTTGTCCCGCGCTCGAGTGCATATTTTTCCGTATTGCGCCGTGCTTTACCGCGCACGAAGAAGGGTATTTTGCGAAGCTCCTTTTCAGCATCGAGCGTCCAGGCGAGCGATGTGCCCTGCGCATCGACGACGGCCACGGTCGGCGTCTGCGGTTCGGCCTCATGAGCGCCGCCATGCCCCAAATGAGAAGGCGTTGCTCCATCGCGAAACTCGAAATCGCCGCGGAACATGCCGATCAGATGTTCCTCAAGCCCCATCATCAGCGGATGGACGAAAGTGTCGAACAGGACATTCGCACCCTCAAATCCCATCTGCGGCGAATAGCGCGCCGGAAAATCCTGCACATGAACCGGCGCGGAAATCACCGCACAGGGAACGCGCAATCTTTTGGCGATATGGCGTTCCATTTGCGTGCCGAGCACGAGTTCGGGAGCCGCAGCCGCAATGGCGACCTCAACTTCGAGATAATCGTCGCCGATGAAAGGCTCGACATCGTAAAGAGCTGCGGCCTCGCGTATCTCGCGGGCAAATTCGCGACTATACGTGCCAAGGCCAACCACTTTGAACCCAAGCTCGCGGGATGCCACACGCGCGGCGCCAATGGCATGGGTCGCATCGCCGAAAATGAAGACGCGCTTGCCGGTGAGATAGGTCGAATCGACCGAGCGGGAATACCAGGGCAAGCGTGCGCGCGCATCGAGTGCAGCGGGAATTTCAATGCCGGCAAGGCCCGCAACTTCGGCGATGAAATCGCGTGTGCCGCCAACGCCAATCGGAATGGAGCGTGTCGATTTCTGACCGAATGTGCGCAACAGCCAAGAGGCTGCCAACCCTGCCACTTCAGGATAAAGCACAATGTTGAAATCGGCATCGCCGATGCGCGCAATATCGGAGGGCGTCGCACCTAGCGGCGCCACCACATTGACTTCAATGCCGAGCGCGCCGACCAGATTGAGAATCTCGGTCAGATCGTCGCGATGACGAAAGCCCAGGGTCGTCGGCCCGAGAATATTGCATTTCGGGCGCGCACCCTCGGCACGCTCGCGCTTGACGCCCGGAGGGGGCGCAGAAGGGCCAGCCAAGGTGCGCACGATGCGATAAAAAGTTTCTGCGGCGCCCCAATTTTCCTTGCGCTGATAGGCCGGCAATTCGAGCGGAATGACGGGAACAGGCAAACCAAGCGCCTGGGCAAGGCCGCCGGGATCGTCCTGGATGAGTTCGGCTGTGCAGGAGGAGCCAACGACGAGCGCGTCCGGCTTGAAACGCTGATAGGCCTCATGCGCGGCGTTTTTGAACAATTCCGCCGTATCGCCGCCCAGATCGCGCGCCTGAAACGTGGTGTAGGTCACTGGCGGGCGCTTGTCGCGCCGCTCGATCATCGTGAAGAGGAGATCGGCATAAGTATCGCCCTGAGGCGCATGCAGAACGTAATGGACATTTTTCATCGCCGCGCAGACGCGCATGGCGCCGACATGGGGAGGGCCTTCATATGTCCAGACGGTGAGCTGCATGGTTCAGACCTCCAGCAGCTCGCGCCGCGCCAGCGGCCGCGCAAAAAGTTCGGCGAGATCGCCGGCCTGTTCAAATCCCTGAATGGGCGTGAACACGAGTTCGATCGACCATTTGGTCGCAAAACCCTCCGCCCCGAGCGGATTGGCCAGACCAAGCCCGCAAACCGAGAGATCGGGCGCCGCTTCGCGGCAGCGATCGAGCTGGCGCTCGACATCCTGCCCCTCGACAATCGAAACGCCGGCGGGCAGCAGAGAGAGCTCATCGGCCAGATGGCGGCGATGCAGATAGGGCGTGCCGATTTCAACAGGCACCATGCCCAATTCGCGCGAGAGGAAACGCGCAAGCGGCACTTCGAGCTGCGAATCGGGAAAGAAGAAAATGCTCTTGCCTTCGAGCTTTGAGCGATAACGCTGCAGACCTGCCTCAGCGCGCCGGCGCGCATTGACAATGGCCTCTTCAAAGACGTTGTCACGAATGCCGAAAGCCTTTGCCGCTGCGGCCATCCACAATTGCGTGCCTTCGGCACCCAGCGGGAAAGCAGCCGGAAGATGGCGCGCGCCCGCCGCTTCAAGAGCCTTGGCCGTGTCGCCCAGAAACGGCTGGGCCAGAAGGAATTTTACATTCGGTCCGATGGCCGGCATGGCCGCAGCATGGCGCGCTGGCAGGAAAGCGACGCGCGCAATGCCCATTTGCTCGAACATGCGACGGAACTGGTCTTCAACCGCATCCGCCAGAGCGCCGACAACAAGCAGCGTGTCCGGTTCCTGTTCGCTTGCGCGCGGAGCATCGGCGACAAGAGCTGCCAGACAGGCATCCTCGCCTTGCGTGAATGTGGTCTCGATACCGCTGCCGGAATAAGAGAGCACGCGCACCGATGGCATCATGCGTTTTGAAAGACGCTGCGCGGCACGGGACAAATCAAGCTTGATGACTTCCGACGGGCAGGAGCCGACAAGGAAAAGCATCCGTATATCGGGACGCCGTTCGATCAGGCGCGTTACAACGCGATCCAGCTCGTCATCGAGATCGGCCAGACCGGCAAGATCGCGCTCGTCAATAATCGCAGTCGCAAAACGCGGCTCGGCAAAGATCATCACGCCAGCCGCCGATTGAATGAGATGCGCGCAGGTGCGCGAGCCCACGACGAGAAAAAAGGCATCCTGAATCTTGCGATGCAGCCAGACGATTCCCGTCAGCCCGCAGAAAACTTCGCGCTGTCCACGCTCCTGCCGGACAATCGGTTCGGGCGGGCTGCTGCATGAGGCGAGAGAGCCACTCATTGCGCTGCCTCAATGAATGACGATTGGCGGCGCGCAGCACGCAGCTTGATGACAAATTGCGCTGCATTGACGACGTAAGTGACATAGGCCGCAAGCGCGAGAAGCATTTCATCGCGCGGATCGAGTGCACGCGTGTAAAGCGCGAACAGATAGGCCGTATGCAAGGCCAGCACGAGCATGCTGACCATATCTTCCCAATAAAAGGCCGGGGCGAAAAGATATTGGCCGAAAACATCTTTCTCCCAGATCGCACCCGTCACCATGATCACATAGAGCACGCCGGTCTTGAGCACGATGGAGATGGTGGCCGCGCCATAGCCTTCGCCGGTCGCCAGAAAGCGCAGAACCAGACCGGCCGAGACGAGAAAAACGACAAATTGCAAAGGGGCGAGAATGCCCTGGACCAGGGTCCAGGCCGATCTGTCGCGGCGCTCGCGCTGCTGAGCCGTATAGAGCCCGGCCGAGGCGGTTTCCGATCGTCCGGCCATTACTCTCCCCCTTTGTCTGCATCGCCAAGCTAAGGCAGGCCAGAGGAGTGTGTCAATCTAAATTGACGTCTATGCAAACTTACACCCGGGTGATAAAAGGGTGTATTGCAGAGGCTCGGGAGGGGATCCGTTATGAGACAGCCTGCCTCACGCGGAGCAGCGGCGCGGCCGTTGGGTCCCGGGCCCTTCTGCCATTGCCGAAAAGGCCAGACCCTCTCCCCTCCAGGCAAGCGGGGAGACGCCAAATGACGGACCCCAGCGCAAATTCGGACGATTTCAGCTCGAAAACGACGTTTTCGGGCCAGGAAGCCTTCTTCCCTGTTATCCTGAGCAATAAAATGCAGACGCAGACCATGCTTGGCCATGGCCTTTCTGCGCACATTATGTCTAGCTGCATCGGTATGCAGATCACCGAAAGCGACATCGTCGAATTTTGCGAAATTGTGAATGCGGGCGACCAAAGCCGCATGTCGCAGACGATCGCCTGCCTGCGGACACGCGGCATCGGGAATGAATCTCTCCTGCTCGATCTCCTGCCCCGCGCGGCCGAGGAACTCGGACGCCAATGGACAAGCGACGAAACCGACTTCACGGCCGTCACCATAGCAATGGGCTATTTACAGAAAATACGACGTGATATCAGCTGTTTAAATGACCATGGCCCGATGACGGCCGGGCCGCCCAAGCGCGCCCTTCTCGCCCCCACCCCTGGCGAACAGCACAATTTCGGCCTCATGATCGTGGATCACTTCCTTCATCAGGCGGGCTGGCAAGTCACCACGCTTCCCCATGCGGAAGCTGATGATTTAACCGCGCGGCTGTCTCAGGAACCCTTTGAAGTGGCTGGACTCTCCATCAGCTGCGAGGCATATCTCCTGAAATTGGAGAAACTGGTCGCAAATATCCGCAGAACCTCTCGAAACAAAGACATAGGCATTCTTGTCGGCGGACGTCTGTTTCTGGAGAAACCGGATCTTGCTGTTCTGATTGGTGCGGATGCAACTGCACACGACGGACGCGATGCCGTGTTCAAGGCGGAAAAATTGGCAGCTAGGAACTCGTGTCTGCTTTTGACGGATTAAAGCTTTGCCAAGCTTCGGCCCAGCACTCACCCTCCCCACCGACGACGGTCGCACAGGATCGCAATTGACCCAATTTTCCGAACCTGAAAAATCGATCGGGTCGGTCTCCGCGCAAATAGCGGCGCGTCTGCTCGCGGTGGCAGCGGACATTACGCTTGTGATTGATGCACAAGGCGTGATCTGCGATCTCTCGCTCAATTCCGACATGCCCAAACCCGATCAATGGATCGGCTGCAAATGGCTCGACACTGTCACGATCGAGAGCCGCATCAAGGTCGAGGAATTGCTGAAAGAGGCCAAAAGCGGCGGCTTCTCGCGCCCCCGGCAGATCAATCACAGACTGCCCGGCGGGCTCAATTTGCCGGTGCGCTATTCGTCAGTCGAAATGGGGAAAAGCGGACGCATTGTAGCACTTGGCCAAGAACTGCGCTCGCTCTCGCAAATGCAGCAGCGCCTTGTCGAGGCCCAACGCACGACAGAGCAGGAATTCCTGCGTCTGCGCAGCGCTGAAACGCGCTTCCGGATTCTTTTCCAGATGGCCAGCGAAGCGGTTCTGGTTGCCGATGCCAATACGCTGAAGACCATCGATGCCAATCCTGCGGCCGCCGCTTTGCTTGAGACAACGACCGGAAAACTCGTGTCGCGTCCGCTGGCGGACATATTCGATGCCGAGACGCGCACCGCCATTGAACCCCAGATCACCGCCATTCGTTCGATCGGCCGCATCGAGGCCTCCAGCGTGCGCCTCGCCAACCGTCGCGAATGCTGGCTTTCAGCCTCGCTGATCCGGCAAGATGATTCGGCCCAATTGCTCGTTCGCCTGACACCCTTCGCCGAGACGGGCGGGACCGGCTTGCCCCTGTCCAAGCTGCACATGCTGCGGGCCATCGAATCCATGCCCGACGCCATGCTGCTGGTCGACCAAAATCGCTGTATCCTCGATGCCAATCAGGCCTTTCTGGAAATGGCGCAGATTCCGGCCCTGTCGCAGGCCAAGGGGCAATCGATCGATCGCTGGCTTGGCCGCTCGGGCGTCGATCTCAACGTGCTTTTCGCCAATCTGCGCGAACATGGCACGATGAGAAACTTCGCGACCGCCCTGCGCTCGGATTTCGGCTATATGGAAGATGTCGAAATATCGGGCGTTTGCATGCAGGGCAGCGAAAGCCCCACCCATGCGCTTTTGGTGCGCACCATGGTGCGCCAGTCGCGCGGGGCGCAGGTGGCCACAGCAGACAGCACCCGCCATGCAGAGCAATTGTCCGAACTGGTCGGGCGCGTACCGCTGAAAGACCTGATCCGCGAGACGACCGAAATCACCGAAAAACTCTGCATCGAAGCGGCCTTGAAGCTGACGGGCGACAATCGCGCCGCCGCCGCTCAAATGCTCGGCCTCAGCCGCCAGAGCCTTTATGGGAAGCTTCGGCGCTACGGCATCGGCGACCTCGACGAAGATCCCGAGGAAGCGGACGATATTTCCTGACACTTGACAGTTTAAACTGTCTCATAATGTAGACATTCATGACCGCGCAGCCTAGGCTGCCGGTATGAGTGCTCCTGTCTCCGCCACAGCTCTCGAATGGCGCGCACCCTTCGCCCGGTGCGCGGCGATGCCGGCTGTCCTGTGCGGCCTCTGCACTCCCGGCACATCTGCTGCCGCCATTGCCTTGCGCAATCTCTCCGGAGTGACGCCATGACCACAGAGCCGCAAACGCACACGCTCACCTGGTTCGAGATTGTCCGCATCGGCCTCGTGCAAACATCCATCGGCGCGATTGTCGTGATTGCCACCTCGACGCTCAACCGCGTCATGGTGATTGAGATCGGCCTGCCGGCACTCGTGCCGGGCCTGCTGATGACTTTGCATTATGCCGTGCAGGTCTTGCGTCCGCGCTGGGGACATGGTTCCGACGGAGGACGGCGCCGCACGCCATGGATTATCGGTGGCATGGCCGCTCTGGCGCTGGGCGGAGCGCTTGCAGCCGTTGGCACAGCCATGATGCAGGACGAATTGCGCGCAGGCCTTGCCGTTGCAACGCTTGCCTTTCTGTTGATCGGCATGGGCGTTGGCGCTGCCGGAACAAATTTGCTCACACTGCTTGCCGAACGCGCGCCACCCGCGCGCCGTGCACCTGCTGCCACCATCGTCTGGACGATGATGATCGCCGGCTTTGCCATAACCGCCATCAGCGCCGGCAAGGCGCTCGATCCATTTTCGGGCGAACGTCTCGTCCTTGTCTCAAGCATTGTCTCGCTGATTGCTTTCAGCGTCAGCACGATCGCCATCCTCGGCCTTGAGAAACGCACTTCGGCCATTCTGCGCGAACAGAAAGACCAGACACCCTTCCGTCTGGCCTTGCGCGAAGTCTGGTCGGAGCCACGCACGCGCCGTTTCACGCTGTTCGTTTTCGTTTCCATGTTTGCCTATAATGCGCAGGATCTCATCCTCGAACCCTTCGCCGGCCTTGTCTTCAACATGACACCGGGTCAGTCGACGCAATTGGGAGGGATGCAACATGCCGGCGTATTCGTTGGCATGATTTTGGTGGCGATTGCAGGCTATCTGGCCGGCCGCCGCGAAACCGCTCTCCTGCAGGCCTGTATGGTCGGCGGCTGCATTGCCTCAGGCATTGCAATGGCCGCCGTGGCCATGGGCGGAATTATGGGGCCGCAATGGCCCATCAGCCAGGCTGTCTTTTTGCTCGGGCTGGCCAACGGCATTTTTTCCATCGCTGCCATCGGCATGATGATGGCCATGGCGCGATCGGGACATCCATCGCGCGAGGGCGTGCGCATGGGATTGTGGGGGGCATCGCAGGCCCTTGCCTTTGCGCTTGGCGGCTTCATCGGCACGCTTGCAGTCGATATTGCCCGACAATTTTTCGGCTCGCCCGCACATGCCTATACAAGCGTGTTTTTCGGTGAGGCCATTCTCTTCCTCGTTTCCGCCGCAATCGCCTTGGCGGTTGCGCGCGAGCGAACAAAAGCCACAGCAGAAGAACGCTTCCCAGCCGATATGGAGCATGCACGATGAGCAATGAAATTTTCGATGTCATTGTCGTCGGTGGCGGACCTGCAGGTGCAACAGCTGCGCATGATCTGGCGCGCGCCGGACGCAAGGTCATGCTGCTGGATCGGGCCGGCAGAATCAAACCCTGCGGCGGTGCCATTCCTCCGCGGCTCATTCGCGATTTCGACATTCCCGATCATCTTCTGAAAGCCAGAATTCGCTCCGCCCGCATGGTGGCGCCGTCGGGAACATCGGTCGACATGCCCATCGACACAGGCGGCTTTGTTGGCATGGTCGACCGCGATGAATTCGATGAATGGCTGCGCGAGCGTGCAGCCAGCGCCGGCGCAAAACGCGTGACCGGCACGTTCGACCATTTCGATCGCGATGCGAATGGACATTGCCTGATCAGATGGCGTGACAAATTCGGGAAAGAAGATACTGCACAGGCGCGTCTCGTCATTGGCGCAGATGGCGCCAATTCAGCGGTTGCACGCGCTGCCCTGCCCCCCTCGGGCCGGGCGCCCTTCGTCTTCGCCTATCATGAGATTGTCCGCACGCCAGAACAATCTGCGGCGATCGCACCCAATCGATGCGATGTCTATTACCAGGGAAAAATCTCACCCGATTTTTACGGCTGGGTTTTTCCGCATGGCGATACGATCAGCATTGGGACAGGATCTGCCCACAAGGGTTTTTCGCTGCGCAATGCTGTCGCAGAATTACGCAAGGATGTCGGGCTCGAAGATGCACCGACCTGCCGGCGCGAGGGCGCGCCTCTGCCGCTTTATCCCGCCAAAAAATGGGATAATGGTCGCGATGTTCTCGTGACTGGCGATGCTGCCGGTGTCGTTGCACCCGCATCGGGTGAAGGCATTTATTACGCCATGCTGAGCGGACGTCTGGCGGGCGAGGCCTGTATGGAAACTTTGCGCACGGGCGATGGCCGCGCGCTTGCGGGTGCGCGCAAAAAATTCATGCGCGATCATGGGCGCATCTTCCTCATCCTGTGGATTATGCAGACATTCTGGTATCGCAGCGACCGGTTCCGTGAGCGCTTTGTGAAAATCTGCCGCGATCCCGATGTCCAACGCCTGACCTGGGAATCTTATATGAATAAGGCTTTGGTTAAGACCGATGTGATGGCCCATATCCGCGTCTTCTTCAAGGATCTCGGGCATATTCTGGGTCTTGCACGCTCGCCGCGCGGCTCCTGAAAAGTCCCGCTCCGGTCTGCACGAACAAGACCCCGAAACGAAAAACGCGGCCCGAGGGCCGCGTTTCTTTTTGGTCGATGGCAAACGGCCTATTTCTTCGGCCGCCCCAATTCAACCAGATAATCCTTGAGCATGCTCACGCCATTCAGCGGCTTGTTCACACCCTGGTGGCAGGTGGCGCAATTGGCTTTCGCCGCATCGCCCTCAGGCCCGAGCCGGTGGGCCGGATAGACCGGCGTCAACGGATCCAGATATTCCTTGTTGATGTTGCGTGCCATACGGATGCCGTGCCACGCGGTCACACGCTGAGGTGTGGATTCCTCCCAGCTCGAGAAGGACCGTGAATTGTGACAGAAGGTGCAATTCACACCCAGCCCATTCGACATATGCATCATCAGAGCATAGGTCATTTCGGTCGACTGGATCGTCATCCCCGGCGCATCTGTCGGCAGGGATTGCGCGCTGGCAACACGGATTTCCGTATTTCCAAGCAGCATGGCCGAAAATGGATCGCGCGGCAGAGAAGAACGTGCCGTCGATAGTGCCGGATAATTCTGGCCACCCGGATCGGCGGCAGAACCGCGCGCGACATGTCCTGGATCCTTGAACCAGATGTTTTCTGGAACCGGATTGCCGCGGTGACAGGTGTAGCAGGTCACGCCGGTTGCACCGACATGGGCCTTCCAGTCTTCATTGATATGCGTCGTCATCTGGAGCATGCGGCGCGCGACTTTTTTCGTATACATCGAATCGTCGGCGAGATTTTCCAGATTGTGGCAATAGCCACAGCCCTGCTCAGGCGCCACCCATTCGGTGATGGCCGTCATGATGCGCAGAAACTGGCCTTCGCTGAGATGACCGAGAACCTGCACATTCTGATAGGCTTTTGAAGCAAGATCGCCCGAGGCATCAGCCGCTGGCTGCGCTTCAGGTATGGCATTGGCCACCAAGAGCCGCTCGATCTTTTCAGGGCTGCGGATCTGCGACATGCCTGTGCCGCGATATCCGTTCTGCGTGCTCTCTTGCGGAGGCTGCTCGCAGCCGGCGACAAGACCGGCTGCAAGAAACACACCCAGGAGCAGGCCCTTACGGGTCGTATCCTTGAAAGAAAAGCTCATCGCGCTCCTCCAACGCTCTTGAGAGGATCGAGAACCGCCGGTTCCGTCGGCGGATATGGCGGGGCCACACCGTGTTCGACAGCCCAGAGGTACCAATTATCCACGGCAGTTCCGGTCAGCAGAATGCCGATGCCACCCGTCAATGGGCAGAGAACGGCAAACCACCAGGCCCAGCGATGAATGGATTCCATCGTCGCATTGAAGCCCATCGTCCAGCGCCAGAACAAAGCTGCACGTTCTGTCGCTGTGCCGCGATCGACAATCTGTTCGATCTCGCGCTCGCCGCCGTAACGGCTCACAGCCAGAATGGTCGCCGCATGCATCGCAAAGAGCAGCGCCGATCCATACAGGAAGACGATCGAAAGTGCGTGGAAGGGATTGTAGAAAAGATTGCCGTAGCGGATCGAGAAAGCCGCCGTCCAATCAAGATGCGAGAAAATGCCGAAGGGCACAGCCTCACTCCAGGAGCCCATCAGGATCGGGCGGAAGAAGCCGAGAACCAGATAGAGCCAGATGGCTGCAGCAAAGGCCCAGGCCACATGCGTGCCCATGCCAAGCTGGCGTGCGCGCCGATACATGCGAACCCACCACAGCAGGATCGACACGGTCAGGAAGAAGCCGGCCATCAGCCACCAGCCCCCTTCATTCAGGGGCGGAATGGAAAGGCCATATTTCGGCGACGGCGGTTCCAGCGACAGCCAGAACAATTGCCGCACGAATTCCTTCAGATTCCAGTCGACAGAGGCGAGCATGTTGAGGCCGATGATCTCAAAAGCAACGAGACCACAAACCAACGACAGCAGACCGGAGAAGCCGAGATAAATCGGTCCAATCTGAGCATCGCCTATCTTGCCAAGCCAGTAATTGAAGAAGCTGGTTTCGCCCCGCTTCAGACCGCCCTGATCCTTGGCTTCGGCGCCCCAGTAGATGGGGCCGCGTATTTGAACGCGCGTGAATATGTTTTGATAGTCCACGGAACCCTCCCCTCAGCCCCAGATCGGAAGATCGAGCCACCAGCTCCACCACTCGGTCCAACTTCTTGTCCAGAAGGGACCGCTGATCACGATGCAGACAGCGCTCCAGAAAACCGCCGACAGGGCCAAAAAGAGGCCAAGGCGATGGATGCCCAGTGCGCCGATCGAATAGCCGATCGTGTCGCGGAAGAAAGTGTTCTCATGTTCGCCAGCTTTCACCACTTCACCCTTTGGCGGGTTTGACGCCGACAAAATCAGCGACCCGTGCAGGGCGAGCGCCAAAGTCGTGGTGAAGAAGAACGTCACCGCGATCATATGCGCTGGATTGTAGTGAAAGTGCAGATATTGATAGCCAACGTTCGACACCCAATCGAGATGGCTGAAAATGCCATAGG
>CAZHOK010000079.1:13077-13522 GCA_964534115.1 uncultured Beijerinckia sp. | reverse complement strand
TCCCGGGCAAGCTGATCGGGCATCTGGCCAGATTTCAGTTCGGACAGGCGGCGTCGGCCAGCCTCGCAATCTCGCAAAAGGCCGGCGATCAGCCCCGTCAGGGCCTCCCGGCCGATGGCGGCCTCGATGGCTGCGATCTGGCTTGTATCGACGAGCGGCAAGTCGGTCTGCGTAATGTCTGGCTCCATGCCGTACCCCATTGGCCAAGAGGTGAAACAAACGCAGTCTAGCCGTTCAAATATCATAAAAACTGAAACAAATAAGCATATAAACTGTCGGCAACAGCGCAATCCTATCGGACCTTTGCACCATGTCGAGACACCGCCGCCCGTTTCTCCTGCACGGGCCGTCGCTGATTATTCTGTGTGGCTTTTGTCTCGCCTTCTTGAGTGCGCTTGGCACTGTTGCGGGCATCTGGTCGAGCCGGGAAATCATGGGCGCATAC
>CAZHOK010000079.1:4496-13067 GCA_964534115.1 uncultured Beijerinckia sp. | reverse complement strand
GGAAATCGCCCTGCGCGAATGGGAAAGCCGGCTGACCTCGGTCGCTCGCATGTTGATGGCGCATGCCGATCAAAGTTTCACGGCTGCCGATCTGGTGCTTCAGGGCGTTGCCAATAAAGCGCATGAATATAGTTCGCTCGACGCCCCCGACATGCAATGGGCATTTCGCTCGCGCTATATGTTCGATCTCCTTCGTGAAGCCGCGCGTGGACTGCCGCAGATCGATGCTCTCAGTGTTGTGGCAAGCGATGGAGCTTTGCTGAACACGTCGCGACAATTCCCAGCCTCGCAGATCGATCTGTCCGATCGCGAATATCTCCAGGTTCACAAAGCAAATCCGCAACTCGGGATTTTCGTCAGCAGGCCCGTCATCGGGCGAGCTTCGGGACAGTGGACCATTTATCTCTCGCGCAAAATCATCAGCGAGACGGGCGAAATGCTGGGGCTTGTGCAGGTTGGATTCCGGCCTGAATTTTTTTCGGATTTTTATGCCTCCGTCGCCGAAGGGCTTGGAATTTCTCTGCTGCGCAACGATGGCGCGGTGCTTGTGGAAATGGCCTCCGGCACGCCTGAATTATCGCTCAGGCAATCGGATTCCTTGTTGCACCAGTTGAAAGCGACAGGCCAAGGGTCGGCGCTCATCTCGGGCGAAGGGCACCCGACACGCGCATTCACGCAAATGATTGCTCTGGAGACCAGTTCGCGCATGCCTCTTGCGCTCGGCGTCTCAGCGCAACGCGACGCGCTCTTGCGCGAGTGGGAGAGCGAGGCGGTGAATTTTGTCGCCATCGGGGGCTCCATGACGATTATTCTGATTGCAGCAACCCTGCTTTTGGCGCGTCTTGTGCGCCAGCTCGAAACAGCGCGCAATGATGCGCTGGTCGCTGCCGAAGCCAAAATGCGTTTTGCATCCAATGTCAGCCATGAATTGCGAACGCCGATGAATGCGATTATTGGCGGAACGCATCAATTGATGCTGACAGGTCTGACACCTGAATCGCGTCAATATGCGGCCATTGTGGCATCGGCGGCGCAGCAGCTCATGGTGCTCATCAACGATATTCTGGACTATTCTTCTTATGAGGCGCGAAAGTTCAAAATTGAGCCGGCGCCCTTCGATCTGCGCATGATGGTCGATGATATGCTGCAGATGACAAAAGCCATTTCCGGCAACAAGAATTTGACGATCTCGTCTGTTGTCTCACCACATGCGCCAACCATGCTGGAGGGAGATTCAGGGCGCATCCGGCAGGTTCTTTTGAACCTCCTTGCCAATGCGGTGAAATATACCGATGCCGGCGCTGTTCGCTTGCTGGTGAGTTACAGGCCGGAAACGGCGATCCTGTCCTTTGTGGTCGAAGATACGGGCCGCGGCATTTCCAGCGAAGAGATCGCCTATATTTTCGAACCCTTCGAGCGTGGGCGCATGCCGGCCGCCAGCCAGGGCACCGGGTTGGGGCTGACGATCTGCAAGACGCTGGTCAAGGCCATGAACGGAAAGTTGTCCATCGAAAAAGTGCCCTATGGCGCCGGTTCGCGTTTCATTTTCGAATTGCCTGCGCCCCACGTTTGGCAGGCGCCGATCCCGATGCAAGACAGCGAGAGCCCGAAAGCGCAACCCCAGCGCATGCTCGACATATTGATTGCGGAGGATGTCGCGCCCAATCGCATTCTCCTCACCATCATGCTGGAAAAATGGGGCCACCGCGTTGTCGCTGTCGAGAATGGTCGCAAAGCAGTTGAATATGCTGCCGCGCAGAAATTCGATCTTGTCCTGATGGATTTGCAAATGCCGGAAATGGATGGGTCATCGGCGACGCAACGCATCCGCGCCATGGAAAAAGGCACGGACCAGCGGATGCAGATCATTGCCGTTTCAGCCAATTCCGATCTTGAGGATCAGGAGGCATTGCGCAAAGCCGGTTTCGATGATGCATTGATGAAACCTGTGCTTCCCTCGCGTCTTGAGACAGTCATCAATGACATTGCCGCGCGCGTCTGAGGCTAGAGAATAAGTATCAGCGCCTGCCTGTATCGTTTCATTGACCGCTGGAATGTCTGCAGCACTTTGCAGGAACGGACATCTATCCTGCTGACATGGATGGTCCGTCTTTAGATCCGGCGTCGCGCCCGCCTTTACATGCAACGGGGCGCGCTTTGCTGCGTATTCAGATGCTGCTGCGGCTCCACCGCGAGGCCATCGAGCTTTTGCCTGTTCGCGACGCCCCATTGCAGACAGGCGCGAGATGGACGCGATATCGCAAGGCGCGTCTGATCCAGGAGATTTGTGCTGGCCAGCTGTCGCTCGAGGCAGCCTTGGTGACATTTTCCCTGTCGGCAGACGAGGTGGAAGGCTGGATCAGGGCGGCCGTCGGTGGCGGCATTGACGCGCTGCGCGCCATTCCTTCCACGGATTCAGCAGATGAATTTTAGTCGCGATTGACGACAAGCGCGCCGGCGGGTGCCTGCACGCTCCGGGTGTCGAGAAAATACACCGTGCCGAGATAGGCAAGGGCGGTGACCAGATGGGACAGAAGGAAAAGGCTGGCCGAGGTCAGGAGATCGGCAGATGAAAAAAGAGCAAAGATAAACTTGCCCCAGATGATCGTATTCACGGCCAGAAAGCTCGTCAGACCGACATAGATGCGGTTCTGCAAATCGCCCAGAAGGGCGCACAGGCACCCGGCGCAGGCAAAAGCCAAAGCTGTGAACAGGAAAAGATACATTAACCCTTCCTTGCATCGCGGAATCGAAGCAAGCCCCCTTATGAAGGATAAAAGATCGCAAAATTTGTTACATTTGTTAGTATAGGTGTAATATGATGATTAATATGATTTTTTATTTAAATAAATTGACAGGGAAACGCTCAATTTTGGCTTTTCAGGCCGAAGAACCCATTTCAGGTTTTCTCATGGGATGCCAGTAGCGCGGGAACGCGCCCTGCCTCGTCGAGCAGATTTTCGGCGAGTTTGGTCAAGGCGGGGTCTGAGCTGCGGGCGGCGGCTTCAACGCGCGCGGCCGCCTCGGCCAGCTGCAGAAAGCCGAAACTTGCTGCACTGCCTTTGAGCGCATGGGCTTCCTGGCGCATTGTCGCAGGCTCGCCCAGAGCCTTGCGCAGTCGGTCGCAGCGATGGGTCACATCTTTTTTGAACAGATCGAGTGCAGTGCCGATATGGGCCTCGCCCAGATCCCGGCGTAATTGTGCAAGCACCCGTTCGTCGAGACTGGACGTTGGTCCTGTGTCTGTCCGGGGTTGGATCTTGCAGGATTGAATGGCCTCCATCAGGCCCAAGGCAGTCACCGGCTTGGTGGCAAAACCATTGACACCGGCTTCGAAGGCCGCTGTGCGATCTTCAACAAAGGCGCTCGCTGTCAGCGCAATGATGGGAATCTCCCGCACGGGCGATGCAAGAGCGCGTATGGCGCGCGTTGCTGCCAATCCGTCCATGTCCGGCATCATCACATCCATGAGCACCAGATCAATGTGCGATTGCTGCACCCTTTCAACCGCTGCCTTTCCGTTGGTGACGGATAAAACCTGAGCGCCCATGCCCTCAAGCATGCAACGCAGTGCAAACAGATTGGTCGCATGATCGTCGGCCAGAAGAATGCGCATGCCTGAAAGTCGCCCGGACAAAGGCTGCTGAATGGCAGCCATGTCGGTGTTGTCGAGAGCGATCTCCTTGCGCATCGTCTCGAGGAAGACAGGCTTTTGAACAATTCCAGCAAAGCTTGGCGCGCCGGAATTGTCGGAGGCAAGCCATTCCTGTTTCGTCGCCAGCAGAAAGATTTCAATCTCCCCCGCGCCCGATACCAGCTGATCGGCGAGTGAGGGATCGAGAAGTGCAATCTGCCGCCAATCCTTGTTGCAGGTCTTGAACCAATCGAGAGCGGCATCGACCGATGCAAAGGAATCCACCGCCGCGTAACCCGGCGCAATCTGGCGACGGATCACATCTCTATCGAAGGCGGAGGCCGAAATAATGGCAATCGAAGCCTTTTCGCGCTGGAGCATTGGCGGTGTGCCGGCGCAATCCAGCGGCAGGCTGAAGAAAAATGCACTTCCGATCCCGGCTTTGCTTTCAACCTCGATCCGGCCACCCATGCGCTGGACAAGTTTTTGCGAGATGGAAAGCCCCAGCCCCGTTCCACCGAAGCGCCGCGAGATCGACGAATCGATTTGTGAAAAATCGCGGAATAAATGGTCGATATTCTCAGGGGCTATGCCAATGCCCGTATCCTCGACACGAAAGGACAATCGATTTTCCCCAGCCTCTTTGCGGCAGGAAACCTCGAGCAGAACATGTCCGTTCGGCGTGAATTTGATCGCATTGCCGAGCAGATTGAGAAGCACCTGACGCAGGCGGCCAGGGTCGCCGATGATCTGTCGCGGCACGTCAGGATCCATAAGGCATCCGATCGACAGGTTTTTTTCCTGTGCCTTGACGGTGACAATATCGAGGACGCTGCGGATTTGACGCTGCACATCGTAGGGAATCGATTCCAGACGCACCTGGTCGGCATCGAGTTTTGTCACATCCAGAACATCATCGATCAATTGCAGCAGATGCTCTGCCGATTCCCGCGTGACCGAAATATAGCGCGCCTGTCTCCGATCGAGATTTGTGGCGCCGATCAGATCGATCATGCTCAAAACGCTGCCGAGCGGCGTTCGTATTTCATGGCTCATCGTGGCAAGGAAAGCCGTCCTCGTGCGACTTGCTGCCTCAGCTCTGTCGCGTGCCTCTTCAAGCATGTCGGTCTGTGCTGCCAAGCGCTCACGGGCTGCATTCAGGCGATATTTTTCGATCGTGCCGAGACCGATAATCGCCAGCAAGACGAAATTGACGAAAACCATCAGCCGGCGCAATTTGATCTCATTGAAAGCGACATCGCGGAGAATCTCATCGCGACTGATGGCAAGCGTTGTGATCAATGGATAATCATTTAACACACGAAAGCTGACGATACGCCTGACGCCATCAATCACGCTCGTCAGCTCAATAATTCCTTCGTGCGCTCCTTGTACGGCCTTCTCAAATGCGGGATTGGGAACGGCTCGACCTATGGTCTCCGGGTTGACGCCGGCCCGCGCCAGGATGATGCCATCTCTCCCCCAGACCGTGAGCGCCCCGTTTTGTCCTATATCGATGGAATCATAGATGCGAGTCAGTCGATCGGCTGGAACCGTCGCCATGAGAATCCCGGCAATCGCACCATCCTTGTCTCGAACGCCGCGAGTGAATTGAATGGTCCACCGCTGATCGGGCCCCAATATTGGCCTGCTGATGAACAGCTCATCGCCGTTTCTCTCGCGGTGAATACGGATATGGTCTTGATGGTTGGGGTCGATGCGTTCTGCCTGCGGGTTTGATGGGCGCCCCATCCCGTCGATGCCGATAAAGTTGAGTTCGATGGCAAAATCATTCGGGAAATAATCCCGCTGGCCCCGTGTTTCCAGACTTAATCCAGCTGGGCCTCGCGTGATCTCTGCGCGTGCGATCAGCAGTGACTGGTCGATATTGCGAACCGCGCTGCCGACGAATTGGTCAAAGGCTGTGTTGAGATTGCGCGCATTGGTCCGCGCATATTCCAGCGTCTTCTGCTTGCGATCGGCAAGATAGGCACTCACCGCCAGATTGGCGGTGACCAGCGCCACCAGGCCGACCAGAGTCGTTGTCTGGAAGGCGGCCCTGACGATGCGAAGGGGCGAGGACAGGTCCATTGCAAACGCGGTCTTTTCGCTGGGGCGGATGAAAATGGGTGCCCTTTCCGAAGGCATGATCCCAGAAGGCTGAAAGATGCTGGGAGAATTAGCCCCAGGGCCTTGGCTTGACAACAGAAGACATTGCCTAAGCTCTGGCTATACATATGCGAAATAAGAGAAAAATTTAAAAAATCAATTATTGAGCCTTTTCGGGCAGCCCGCCCGCACCTTTGTTTCAGCCGGGCCGGGCCCTTCCATTGTTGCGGGACGGGCCTTTAGGAGCATTGCCGGGCGCCCCCCGGCGGGCTTATCCTTCCCCCACTCGGAACGCACGAAGACGTGAAGAGCGGGAGGAATATATGAGCCTTGCGGATCGCCGGCCGATTGCCGGATTCGTCGCTGCATTGATGACGCTTGGGCTCGGGGGCCCTTTGTCGGCGCAGCAAATGCCATCGATCTCTATCGACGCCGACGATATTGGCGGCGTCGTGCGTGGGCCGAACGGGCCGGAAGCTGGTGTCTGGGTCATAGCGGAGACCCGCGATCTGCCGGTGCGTTACATCAAGATTGTCGTCACCGACGATCAGGGACGTTTCGTCATCCCCGATCTGCCCAAGGCCCAATATCATGTCTGGGCGCGCGGCTACGGGCTTGTGGATTCCGACAAGCAGCAATTGGAGCCCGGACGTCTGGTTGCCATTGCCGCCAAGCCGGCGCCGAGCGAAGCAGCGGCGGCGCATTATTATCCGGCGATCTATTGGTATTCGATGCTGGGCATTCCCGGCGCCGATCAATTTGGCGGCAAGGGCGCGATCCCTGAAAAAATCCGTCAGAGCGACTGGCTCAATCTGATGAAGAACAACGGCTGCGTGGGATGTCATCAGCTCGGGCAATTGTCGACGCGCACGATTCCTGCCGCTTTTGGAAAATTCGAAACGGGTGCCGATGCCTGGGTGCGTCGCACACAGGCAGGCCAATCTGGCGAGAGCATGACGAATATTCTCGCCGGCGAATTGGGCGGCGTGCCGTATAAATATTTCGGTGAATGGACCGATCGCATTGCCAATGGCGAATTGCCCAAGGCCAAGCCGCCGCGCCCGCAAGGCGATGAGCGCAATATCGTTGTCACCTTGCGCGACTGGTATGATCAGAAAAAATATCTCCACGATCTGATCTCGTCAGACCGTCGCAAGCCGACTGTCAATGGTTATGGCCCGCTCTATGGGTCGCCTGAATATGCAGGCGATGACATGCCGATCATGGATGTGAAGACCAACACATTCACAACGGTGAAAATGACCGTTGCACCCGGTACGCCTGAAGCGCTGGGGCCCGGCCATGCGGCCTCGAAAGATCCGCTGCAGCCATCTGCTTATTGGGGCGATGAGAAAATCTGGGATACGCGCGCCAACAATCACAATGGCATGATCGATCAGGACGGTCGCGCCTGGTTTGCGGCAACCGGCGCACCGGCCGAAAATCCGGACTTCTGCAAAAAGGGTTCGGATCATCCCTCAGCCAAAGTCTTCCCGCTCGATCGTTCGCAGCGGCGCATTGCCATGTACGATCCGAAGACGAAACAATGGAATGCCTATCCCACCTGTTTCCAGACCCATCATCTGAACTTCGGTTATGACAAGGACAATACGGTCTGGGGCTCGGGCGGCGGCCAGGTGCTCGGCTGGCTGAATACGCGCATCCTGCTGGAAACCGGCGATGCGCAAAGAGCGCAGGGCTGGACGCCGCTCGTTCTGGACACGAATGGCAATGGCCAGCGCGACGATTATGTCGAGCCCAACCAGGCGGTCGATCCCACCAAGGACAAACGCATCGTGGCCGGCTTTTATGCCGTCATGCCGCATACGGATGGTTCTGTCTGGGGCTCGTTCCGCTCCAATCCGGGTGCGGTCGTGCGTGTTGTGCCCGGCGACAATCCTTCACAGACGGCGCTGGCTGAAATCTACAATGTGCCTGCGCCGGGATTTGGCGTGCGCGGTGCCGACATCGACAAGCAGGGCGTCGTCTGGGTGTCGCTGGCCTCGGGCCATTTGGGCAGCTTTGATCGCCGCAAATGCAAGGGGCCGCTGAATGGACCGACAGCCACCGGCAATCATTGCCCTGAGGGTTGGAGCTTCCACAAATATCCGGGGCCGGGCTTCGAAGGCATTGGCGATAACAGTGCCGAGTCGAGCTATTACACCTGGGTCGATCAGCACAATACATTCGGGCTTGGCGAAGACACGCCCGTGTCGACCGGCAATCTCAACGATGGTCTGATCGCGATGAAAAAGGACGGCACAATGGTTGTGCTGCGCGTGCCCTATCCGATGGGCTTTTATGCCAAGGGGCTCGATGGCCGCATTGACGATCCCAATGCCGGCTGGAAAGGCCGCGGCATCTGGGCGGCGAATGGCGATCGCACGCCCTGGCTGATCGAAGGTGGCAAAGGCTCGCGCCCGCTGGCAGCCCATTTCCAGCTGCGTCCCAACCCGCTGGCGCATTAATCCCGCCTCATGTGACATAACGGAAGGCTCCCGCAAAATGCGGGAGCCTTTTGTTTTTTCGGATCGGTCAACTTCAAGTTGAACCGCTCATTTACTACACGATATGAAACTCTTGTTTTTCATGTGTTTGTTTCGCAGTGAGACAAAACCCCCTTTGGGTGTCATCAAAAAAGTAACGCTTAGGTTGTAGAACGATCCTGTTTGAAAAATTTATTCTGCCTCGCGGCAACAGGAGTCGTCATGAAATTGACCATTGCGCGCGCGCTCAACACATTCGGTCTTGCCGTTGTCTTGGGCTGTCTCATCATCGCTGGCGCAGCGACTTATTCCTTGCAGCAATTGCGTGTCGGTGGGTCCGCC